>CAZLMM010000093.1:0-27210 GCA_964560495.1 uncultured Caldilineaceae bacterium | reverse complement strand
CTTCACTGCGTTCAGCATGACAATACCACCGGCTTATTTAGGCCCACGTGTACTACGCTCTTCCAAGTCTGAAGCGGCAAAGGTCAGTGACTGGCGGATGTCCTCATCCTCAAGTTCAGGATATTCACAACGTAGCTCATTACGATAGTGCACGGCTACACCAGAAGTATACCACGGCGCAATCCAAAGCATTCTTTCATGCGTCACCCTTGTTGCGACAACCAGCGGCAAGCCGCAGCATGGATCAGCGTCAGCGCATCATGAGCGCCGTCGGCCTGACCCTTCTCGAAATCGTTGTCGACCGTGCCCATCTGGTTGGTGACATGGGCGAAGCAGATGACCGGTTTCCGGCGCGCCTGGGCGAAGGCGTAGAGCGCAGAGGCTTCCATCTCGACCGCGGCGACGCCGGCTCCCTGCGCCTGAGCTACAGCGAAGGCTGTTTCGCGAAAGGGTGCGTCTGTGGTCCAGGTCGCGCCGCGATAGACAGGTTGGCCGACATGAGCAAAAGCGCCGGCGAGCAGGCGACCAAGCTGCTCGTCCAGATGGGCGTAGTCCGACGGCGGCAGGTAATGATGACTGGCGCCCTCATCGCGCAGGGCCTTCTCGATGAGCACGAAATAGGGCGTAGTGCGCCCCAGGGGCGAAATCAGCCCCGAAGAAGTCACGCTGATGAGCAGCTCGCAGCCAGAGACAAACATCTCCTCGGCCACTAATACGGCAAAGGCAGCGCCCACAGCGCAACCCACGATGCCGAACTCCAGCCCGCCCCAGACGAAGTCATAGAGCGACGTATGATAGCACGCCCAATATGGGTTGAGGCGCGTCTCTCCGCTTGCCGTCAGGTGACGCACCATGTCGCCATCCGGGTCGAGGATGCAAATCCGGGGGATGCGCCCGTCGGGGATCGTCTTTTGCCGCCTTGCTTCCCGCAGCAGGTTTTCCGGCGCAAAGAGCGATGGTTCATCGTAGCGTTTATGGCGCAGGATTGGCGGCTGAACGGACTCAACAGTCGTATCCACGCTTTGCCCCCTTTCCAGCGTCAGCGCATTGCGACCAACCCCAACTTCGACTGTCCCAACCCCAACCGCCGGCGCAGCGTTTCCCAGCCGTTGTCGATGCACCATGTGATCGTGGCAAGCGACTGCTCATAGACTGAGCGGGGCTGGGTGTAGGGGTCGGGCACGTCGAAGTGCTCGCCGGCCAGCTCGCTGAGGAGGAGCACCTTGTAGATTTGCTCTGGGGCCATGTGGAAGATGCTGCGGCGATGGGCTTCTTCCATCACCAGGATGAGATCGGACTGGCGGATGTCTTGCGGGGTGATGGTGGCCGCAACATGCCCGGAAATGTCAATGTTGCGACTGGACATGACTTCTACTGCTGTGTGACTGGCAGGTCGTCCATCCAGGGCAAAGACGCCGCGCGACGCGACAACAATTTCATCTGCCGCGCCCACTTGACGAAAACGTTCGCGGAGCAACCCTTCCGTCATGGGCGAACGACAGATATTGCCAGTGCAAACGACAAGCAGACGTTTCATACGTTTGAAGACTTGCGCTCAGGCAAAGGCGCAATTGGAGCCCCATCACTGGCGCCGTTACCGTTGACCTCATGGCCGCGCGTCCGCAAAAGTGGATTACCGACGGGAGCGACAGTGGGCGGGACGGCGGCAGGAACCGGCGCGGGCGTCACAGCGTGACCCGCAGTCGCAAGGACATCGTCGCGTCGATAGTATTTGCGGTCGTAGTTGTAGTGATAGTAATAGTAGCCTGAACCGCGAGTGGGCATGCGATTGAGCACAATCCCCACTACGTGCGCCTGCACCTGACGCAGAGCGGCGATCGCTCGACGGGCAGGCTCACGTCCGGTCTTGCCTGTTTCCACCACCAACAGCACGCCATCTACTGCGGTCGCCAGCACAGCCGTGTCTGCCACTGCCGTTGTGGGCGGGCTATCGATGATCACTACGTCGACAATGGTCTCCAGATTGGTCAGCAGGCTGTGCATGCGTTGAGAGCCGAGCAATTCGGCCGGGTTGGGCGGCAAAGGACCGCTAGTCAACACCGCCAGGTTGGGTATCTGAGATGTTCGCTGCAAAAAGTGCTCCAGATCGGCTGAATCAGCCAGGAGCGCCGTGGTCACGCCCACATTGTTGACCAGCTTGAAGACCCGGTGCTGGCGGGGGCGATGCAGGTCTGCGTCGATGAGGACGACTCGCCTTCCAGATTGGGCAATCGCGATGGCGAGATTGGCCGCGGTCGTCGACTTTCCTTCGCCGGGAGAAGGGCTGGTAACCAACAGCCGGCTGATCTGGCGCGCCACAGCAGCGAACTGCAAGTTTGTGCGTAAGACGCGATAAGCCTCGGAAGTGGGCGAATGTGAGCGCCCCAACATGACCAGCTCGCTGGCTCGTTCTTCGCTGGTCATTTCTGGGATAGCGCCCAGAGTGGCGCAACCCAAATCCCGTTCGACCATGGTCGAGTTCTTGACGGAGTCGTCCAGATACTCAATGAAATAAGCGCCCCCTGCACCCAACATGAAACCAACCGCAGCAGCCAATAGCACATTCCACAAAAGGCCAGAGTTGAGCGGCCCAAACGGCATGTTTGCAGGTTCCACCACATTGATGGTGTTGACAGCGCCGCGCTGGGTCGTTGCCAATAGGGACGTATAATTCAGTTGGAGCGAGGTAAGCTTATTCTCCAGAGCAGCGATCTGGCTCTGCGCGTCGGCAATCTGCCGTGCGCTGAACATGTTTGCCAGTTCGTTTTGCCGCTGAGAGATCTCGTCTTTTGTTGTGCGAATGCCTCGCTCCATCTCGGCCAGTTCTTGCGCAACAAAGTCTTGCCGGGCCTGTTCTTCACGCCCGGCCGGGCTGCGCAGAATCAACTGATTGACCAGCTCATCTGCCACAGCTTTGGCGCGTGTTGGGTCAGTGTCTGTGACGATGATTTCCAGAAGCTGCGTATTTGGAACAGTGACGACATTGTACCCGGGTAGCCATGACAGATCGAGCGCGTTCATGGTCGCTTCTTGCACCGTGGGGCGCTGGGCGAGGTCGGCGTACGTAGTAGCCAACTGCTGGCTCATGTAAAACTGCATGGAATCTGGGTTCGGGTCTTGAATGGCAGCGCCCACCATCACCGTGGCGCGGGATTGATAGCGGTCTGGCTGGGCCAGCGTGAGGAAAGCGCTGGAGAGGCCGGCCAGAAGCGTGGAGGCCAAAACCAACCACCACCAGCGTCGCAAAGGCATCAAGTATTCATTCAGGTCGATAGTTTGCATAGGCACATTCTAAAAGAATCTCAGGTGATCTGTAAACTAACCAGTGCGCCCAATGTCAGTTGCAGGTGGATGATGCATCGCGGTGCGGCTTCATTCTTGCGGCGACTGGTCGTGAATTCGCAGGGCGCTGATGAGTCCAAGAAACCAACGATATGGATAGTAGAAGGGCGTCAACCAATGTCTGGAGATGGCGTAACGCCAACGCATGTATTCTGGCGACGGAAAAAGATTGGCGAGGATGAAGTCGCCGCGCTGACGCCAGGTGGGCAGGCCGACGACGTCTTGAACAAATCGTTGCGCCACGGCCTCTGGGGGCGTTTCGGCCAATGCAAGCGCGCGCTCCTCGTGCTCGTCAATGGGCAGCGCCGCAAGCCGCGCCAATAGCCCTTCTGGCAGCGGCGTCCGCCAATGGGTATGGACCAACTCCAGCACCGAGCGCAAGGCCGATTTCAGGCCGAAGGAGTCCGCCCGCTGGACGACAACCTCCCAATCGATGCAGTGCTGACTCTGGTGGAGCAAAGCAGCCACATCGTGTAGCCACAGAAGCCCGACTCCGCGATGGTGCAGCACCAAATGTGCGCATAGATGTAGCAAAGTGGCTTCCACGCTCAATGAATAGGCGGCGGCCTGGCCAATGCGCGCGGGAACGGCTGTCTGCCAGAACCAATCCATGTCAAGAACACGCTGATAATAGGGCGAGTCGATGAGGCTCCAATGCAGCTCGACGGGAACTTCTATATCGTCTGTCTTGACCAGGGTGACTTCATTTTCATAATCGAGCAGCGTGCCCATGCGCGGCTCGGCGACCGCGCGCGCATAGCCATGCCGCTCGAGCAACATTACGGCTGCGCTGGCCTGTTGTGCTCGGACAAGAATGTCGAGATCGAACATGGGACGCAGGGCAACAGTTCCATAGACCGAATCGATCAGCGCTGCACCTTTGAGCGGGATCACCGAAAGCCCGGCGCTTGTCAATAGCACAACGATCCGTTCCAATTCTTGGAAGATCAGTGTGTTGCGGCCAGCCGTCAAAATGTAATCTCGTCGAAGTTCCTGAAGCAAACCCGCGGGAAACCAACGCTCCTTGCGTACGGCGCGATACAGCAAGGGCGCAATGCGCTCTGCCTGAGCCTGAGCGCTCACTTCGGCCCAGGAAAAGCCATCGATCTGGGTGATCCGGAACGCTTCGGAGAGGCTATTTGCCTCCCACATAGAGCGCAGACACGCCATTACAAATTGCATCGCGTGTGACTCGAGGTTGTATGGATGAGTCTCTGCAACGGGCCGACTCATAGCTCTGATTGACGCCATGCGTCCACCTGCCTGCGCCAGGAAGCGGCGTAGCGACCACCTAAAGCCACGAGATCGCTATGCGAACCAGACTCGACAACGCAGCCAGCCTCCATCACATGAATCCTGTCTGCGTACATGGCCGTGGTAAAGCGGTGGGTGATGATCACAACGGTGCGTCCTTGTGCGAGTGTGCGAAAACGCGTCCACCAATCGATCTCGCTCCACGAATCGAGGGCGCTGGTCGGCTCGTCAAGCAGTAGAATGGGCGTCGGGCGCAGATAAGCGCGCCCCAAGGCAATGCGCTGCCACTCGCCCACACTCAGGTCAACGCCGCCTTCGAACCATGCGCCCAGTAGGGTGTCATAGCGTAGGGGCAACTTCTCGATGGATTGGATTGCGCCTGAGGCTATGGCAGCAGTCTCGATGGCCGCCCTATCATGAACCCACTCTGGTTCAGCCGCAGCGATATTGGCCGCCGCTGTATCGCTATAGCGGATAGGGTCTTGAAACAGTACACTCGTATTTTGACGTAGCTCTTTGAGAGAGAATGTTCGCAAATCGATGCCTTCCAGGGTAATGCATCCTTCGTCTGGATCGTACAGCCGGCACAGAAGCTTAATGAGCGTACTCTTGCCCACGCCATTCGGCCCGACGATTGCTGTGACTCGCCCCGGCGCAAAGTCGAGAGAAAGGTCGTGGAGCACCCAACGACTGCTGCCAGGATAACGAAATGCAACGCGCTCGAAGCGGATTCCTGTTGTGATGGTGGCGGGCATGGCGACAGGATTTGGCGGCTCGCTGATCTGGGCGGGCAATGCAAGAAAAGCAAAGAGGTCGTTCAGAAAAAGGCTGTTAGCATAGATCTCCCCCAGGTTATTGAGCAGCGTGCGCGTCAGACTCTGCCCATTCTGAAACGCTTGGTAGATCAACGTCAAACTGCCCAGTGTGACGATTCCCTGGGCATATTGGCCGAACATGATCAGCATGACGCCGCCGGTCATCAGCAGGGCAATCGAACTAGCCGCCAAATCAGCCAGGCTCTCCTGCGCTGCCAGCCGCTTGAGCCCGACCCGCAGTCGAGACCGCACGGCTTGATAGGCTGTACGGAAGTGGCTTCCAAGACCAAAGAGACGCAACTCGGCGGCATTCTCTCGTTCGGTCAGCAACCAGAAATAGTACCAGGCGCGGCGGTCATCGGCGGTTGTTTGCAGACGCCAACGATGAAGACGTACTCGTTGGCGCAGCACAACATAGAACGCTGGCAGGTTGCTCAATGCCAACACGAATGGCAACCAGAGACCAAAAGGGAGCAGGATCAGGAGCATGGCCAACAGGGTCAACGTGTTCTGAAAGAGCGAACCCAGATTCTCCAGCAGACGCAACGGTCGAGTCGTTGCCTCAAAACGGGCGCGGTGAAGACGATCGTAATAGTCTGGCGAATCATAAAAAGCCAAGTCTATCGCGCTCGATTGACGCTGGATCAGATCAGTGACGTAATCTTGCACAAGTTCAGATTGGGTAGAGCGCACGAAGCTGTTTACGCTGCCAGCAAGCACGTTGAGAAACATCACCGTCAACAGAAGTACTAACGTGGGCAGGGCGACCTGGACTGCGCTGTAAAGATCGCCGGCCGGCTCCAAGCCCGCCACGAGCTGATCAACCAAGACTTGAATCAATCGCACATTGGCGACTGGCAGCAATCCTTGCACAAGGAGCAAAACCAGCCATACTATCATCCATCCCGGCGCAGCATGCCACACCAGCCCAATAGTACGGATGAGAAGAGGAAACTGTGCAGCTGCGCGCCGCATCCTCACGTGAAGGGCAGAAACCATAACTGAAGAGTGTAGCTGCGGTGGGGCGTCTGTGCAACTCTGTAGCGTGCACTACGGCGCGCTGGCTCGAGGCAGGGTTTTCAATCACTCGTCAAGACGCTGTTGCTCGCAGTGAATATAGCGTCTAGAGAGAGGACAGATCGTCCAGAATCGCTTCACAAAGAGATGGCAAACGAGACGGGTCTGCATGGGGAGTTGCTTGACGAATAGGAACATGCTGAACGAGCTGACCGAGCATGTGGAATTCCGATATCAGCATCGGGCGGTCTAGGAGATAACGCACATAGCCATTGGCAATCAGTCGCAGAAGCGCAGTTGAAGGTGCGATGTCACTCAGCTCTGGCGCAGAAGCATCTTCAACGCGTTCGTTGAGCAGATAGATGGCTGCGATAGGGGTCGGCGTGGATCTGAAACAAAATCCATTAGCAACCACGTCAACCCTCCGCTTCTCCCAGGCGGGCATCACCCGAGGCAATTCGATCTGCCCGCCGAGCAGCGCCTGGGCCATGTCCGGCCACACGCGCAATCCTGGATAGCCAGGCTGTACAGAAAAAGAACCTCCCACGTGCGTCAACACTGAAACATCATCAGAGAGAACCGCACAGCCAAGTTGGGCAAAAGCAAGAGCAGTCGAAGACTTTCCCGCACCCATTGGCCCAACGAGAAGCGCTGCATGCCCGCCAGCAGCAACTGCACTGGCGTGTAGACAGACGCCACCTCGCAGGCGAATGACAAGCCCCAACACTGGCCCCAAAAGATAGGGGAGCACATTGGCAAACACGGCCTCTTGAGGCCACGTCACACCAATGCACTCCCCATCTTCTCGAACCAAAAACTGAACGCCGTCGCTGTATGCAAGATGATAAAAAGCACCACTGCCAACGCGCCAAACCTGAAGCGCTGGTTTTTCTGCTTCTACACACTCCTGGCTGACATAGATGACCTCTCGAGGCGTCGAGCGATGGTGAATCTCCTGCCACTCAGGTTCGCAATCAACGATGACGTCAACGCTCGATTTCGATTGTGAGGTCGAAGTCGAGTGTACAGATGAAAGCTCAGCGACGGGTCGATCAATCCACAAGCGCAAACCAAAGACATCGTAGATTGGCACACACACCCCCGCCGGTGACGCCACTCATGCTACGCCGTTAAGACGTGCGAAAGCGGCGCAACGGGCTGTCGTAGTTTGTGCGGAAACCGCTGGTCTGGGTGAGTTCGCGCAGGTCGCCAAAAACGACCAAGCTGGGCGTCTCATATTTGCGCTTCGAGTTAAGCTCGGCGGTTGTCACTTCGTGAGTCTGTTCCATGTGTTCCCCCCGGTTAGTCTTCTGTGGCCTGGATCATAGAAATTCGCTGGTCCATCACTCAACTCGCACTGCGCTGGGCAAGTTGTGTTTCACACTGCCAATACACCATCTTGACTTACTATCTTCCCGCAAAGAATACCACATCTTTTCCTGTTTGTGAAGTCCTGAAAAAATTCTTCGCAACAGTTTTCAAGATTGTCAACATTGACAACACCGCAGCCAATAGGCCAATCCGAAAATGCGGAGATAGCTCAGATGTTGCTCGAAGTGCTGTGCGCTGGACGTCACGTCATACTTCAGAACATTTTCAATGATAACACACTCCTCCAACTTTGCCAAGTCTGTAAGTTGACTCTTGACCCATTGCCTATTCACAAAAGTGGCTGGTTGGTGCAAGGGAGCGCCAGCGAGCGGCGCCTTTGGGCGCAGACGCACCTCTGGCGGCAGATAGCCCTTCATGGCCTCGCGCAGCAATGACTTATCTACGCACCAGGGCAGCGGTGGAAGGGCCAGCAGGAAGCGAGCCAGCCGCAGGTCGAAAAACGGGTGACGCACTTCGTATGCGCCGCCAAGTTGTGCACAGTCATAAGTCTCAAAGACCGTGGGCCAAAGGGTGATTGACAACTGACGATAGGCGGTTGGCCGTTCAGTTGGACCGACATCTGGCGGCAACTCCATTTCAGCATTGAATCGCTTCCAGCGATCGTGCAGGTTGAGCCGTCTGGCCCACGCTGGCTGAATCCATGCTGGAAATGGTTCGCCTTCTTTTCGACTCGCACCAAAGGCGCGATCGCGCAGCCAGGAGCGAAGATACAGAGGGGGTGGACGACGAAAGCGGCGCACATACTGGATCATTTCCCGGCCAACGCGCACAATCTCACCGCGACGAAGACGCCGCGCCAGGTGCGTTGGCTCTGGATAGAGCAGCGGGTCACCGCCAAAGCCGCTCAACATCACCCGTTCGCCTTGCCAGATGCGCTCCACGAAATCCAGGGAACGGCAACGCAACGAGATATCCGCGGGTTCCGGTAAACACATGCCACTGAGATCAGGGTCTTGCCACCCGTCAAAAAGCGCATAGTCATCGAGGGCTTGATAACGGATGGGAATGCCGATAGCGTGCGCAGCAATTTCAGCAAAATGGCGCTCCTGGTCGGGAATCAGGCGGTCGTAGACCAACGTGTACGCCGTCAATAAGGAAACGCCGCCATGCCCGGCAAGCAGTTCTTTGGCAACAGCGGCGATGCTTGTGGAATCCAGGCCACCGCTCATCATGACGCCGACAGTCTGGTCGTCAATACGATCGGAGATCGCTTGCCGAAACAACGTCATAAATTGTTCCAAGTAGTCGGCAGGGTTGCGATAGCGAAGCGTCTCAGTGGGTGCAAGAGTCCAGTAACGACGCAAGCGAACATCATCCTGCTGCGCCGTAAGGACAGAGGCGGGAGGCAGTCGCCGGATTGCCGCAAATGCAGTAGCGTCGGTGTCAAGATTCTGCTCAAAAAGCAAGAAATCGGCGATGGCGGTCTCATTTAGCTCAGAGGAGACGCCTGGGTGCAGGCGGATGCAGCGAAGATCGTTGCTAAAAATCAGCGCGCCAGCGACGTGGGCATAGAAGAAGGGGCGAACTCCGAGCTGATCTCTGGCGCAGAAGAGTCGACGGACAGGAGCATCCCAAATGGCGAAAGCGAAGTCACCAAGCAAGTGTTCGCTGCACGCTTCGCCCCACACCTGGTAGGCGTACAAAATCAGCTCCGCATCGCTCGCGGCAGGCATCACAGCGCAACCAGCGGCCGTCAGGCTCTGCCGCAGGTCTGCCCGACTATCCAACCGGGCATCTGCACAGATGATCGTTTTCCTCCCGTCAAAGGTGTACGGCTGTTGTTTCTGCCCAACCGCTGTGCGCAGGAGAGTGTGGCCAAACCCTGCACTGCCTTCAAACCAAACATGTTGGGCGTCGGGGCCGCGATAGGTCAGGCGCCTTGTCATCGCCCAGAGCAACGCCTGGTCAACCGGCGCGCCATCCAGGTTGACGATACCGACGATGCCGCTCACTTCCACTCCCACGCGCGGTTGATGACTGCGCTGTCGAAAGTAGCATAGTGAGAAGCGATGTCGGGCGCGTCATTGAGCACGACGCCTTGCTGCTCGACCCAGGCGTGGGCTTCCAACCGCCCCTGGTTCTTGCGCACGCCGATACACAATTCGCCGACCACCTTGCAACGCAGCAGAAGCCACCAGAGAGTCAAAGAGCGCGTCAGGCAACTATAGTGAAACGGCGCAACGGCTGCCGCCTGCTCCATGAGCACGGCAAGGGATTGAGGCGAAGGTTGCCGCGCTCCTGTCAGACCAGGGGTGAAAACCGCCAGGAAGCTTTGCGCACGGCGGAAACCGACCCCGCGCAAAAGGAGTGAGAGGCAGTTGAGCGACACCCAGGCGTCAGCCAAGATTACTTTTTCGCTGGTCGGCAACTCAAGCCAGCGCCTCAAGCGGTTGCGCCACAGTGACAAGTCCGTGCTCCATCAGTTCCGCAATGAGGGACTGCATATCCCGACGCAGCTGGTCGGGCTGGACCGCAAATTCAGCGAGAAGCTCCTCATAGGCAACTTGAATTGATGGGGCTGATGTCAACGCCGTCCAGACGCGTGCGCCAACTTCGTTGAGCCCAAAGTACTTTTCGCTGTCCAGATTGAGGATTACAGCTTCGCCGCCAATCTCACGCATCAAAACCGCCTCTGGCACGTTGATGCGCGCCGCAAAGGAAAAGTCCATGAATTTTGTCCTATCGTGTCCAAACGGGGTCCCAGTCGTTGTAGTCATTGTTGCTCAGGTTGCGTTGATTCGAGCCATCAGCGTTCATGATCCAGATCTGGCGGCGCCCCGTGTCGCGATTGGAAAAGAAGGCAATCTGGCTGCCGTTAGGCGACCAGGTGGGATGCTTGTCCCACTCCCAACCGTTGAAAGTGAGTCGCTGCACATTCTGCCCCTCAGGATCGACGGTGTATATTTCATCGCCACCGCTGTCGGTGCTCACGAATGCAATCTTGTCGCCCGCCGGCGACCAGGTGGGATCATAGCTCGTTCCCCCAAGCGCCGTGATCTGTCTCGTTGTACCATATTCAGATGAATAGACCTTGATCTGCAAGACGCCATTGGCGTCACCCTCCACGACCACCCGCTGCCGGCCGTCTGGCGAGTCGGCCAATTGGCGGCGCGCCAAAGGATAGACCCAACTCTGGGTAATCAACGACACCTGACCTGTGGCCGGGTCGATGATGTAGGTCTCTGTGGCGCCGCTGCGATCCGACAGGAAAACGATCTTGTTGCGCAGCTCCGGCGGCAAGACATCGGGCGCCTTGATGGTGGGCGTGGGTGTGGGTGTGGGTGTGAAGTCGCTGGCCGACACGATCAATGGCAAAGGAGTATCTGGCGGCGTAACGGGCAATGGCACAGCCGTGATAATGACTGCATTCCACGGCAGGGGCGTGGGCGTACCGTTGACCCGCGCCTCGGCGGCCGACTGTGCAGCCATCGCGGCCGCAGTTGCGGCGTTTCCAGGCGTGGCCGTAGCGTAGATGTAGACGGCAATTACGGCGTTATAGGGCAGCGGCGTGTGGGTTGGCGTGGGCAGAATCAGACTGCTTGCCGCTTCGGCTGTTGCGGTTTGGGCGATCACCCGCGCGGCCGCCGTTGCGACGTTTTCTGCGGGCGGTGAAGGCAAGACCAGAATTGGCGTGACAAAATCCGTGGGAACAGGCGTGAACGTGCCCGTAGTCAAGGCCACTGCAGTAGCATACCCGGCGTTGGCTGTGGCAGTTGCTCCATTGGCGGGCGTTGGCGTTAGAAGCAACACGGGCCTTTCCCCGCGTATCTGAGCCCCTGCTTGCACCGTCGCCAGGTTTTCGGGGAAAGGCGTCGGCGTATGAACCTGGAAAGGGATGGGGGTGTAGGTGCCCGTGGTTCCGGCGATTGTCGTGGCAGTGGCAGCCTGGGCCACGACCGTGAGCACATTTTCCGGCACAGGCGTCAACGTGGCGACCAGGAAAGGCTTCGTGGGCAGAGGCGGGGGCGTGGGAGGCGGCGGACCAAAACTCAACACAAGTTGTGGTGGATTTCCGCTTGTCTGGGGGCCAAGCCCGCTGTCCCAGGCGAAGAGCGACTCAGCGTTGCCGGGCGATGGCTGCATGCGTACGATCAGTGATGTGACGCCATTGATGAGCTGTTCCTCCAGCCAGGCGCGCACGACCTGATCCAGCTCCCACTGATTCACCTCGCCGGCCGCCAGCTCGTCGCTGCGCAGCATGGGTAAAGTAAACGACGAGGGCGCGCTGAACGCCGTTAGAAAGTCGGCTTGCGCCATATCGGGCAATGCATCGCCATTGATGAGCTGCACCATCCAGGTGGTAAGTGGGTCAGCGACAAAGCGGTCATCGCGCAAACCAGTAAGTCGCACTATCGCCTGATCGAGCGTCGCGCCGCGCGGGGCGCGACTCAAGTCAAAGCGCGCCGCAGAGATGTACTGCTGCCCCTCATAATTGCCCGCGTAGAGGAAGGAATCGCCCAAATGATTGCGGCGGCCCTCGTCGCTAGACCACCAACCAGCATCAATTTCTTGCGGCTCGAGAGTGTAGACCTGGCCACCCGGCAGAGCTGTGGGTGTAACAAAGCGACCCGGCGCGCCAGCAGTCTGCATCGCCTCGGGCGTCGACGGCGCTGCAACAACCAGTGTCGTCGCCTCAGGCGTGGGCGATGGAGGGGGAGGCGTGGGAGTGGGAGGGCCAACCGTGGGCGTCCCCTGCTGAACGACCGGAGATTCCTCGGCCGGCGGCCACAACAAGTCACGGCCAAAAGTAAAGGCAACCACAGCAAACAGAAAGACCAGAACCATTGCCAGGCCGGTAATGAACCATCCCTGGGGGAAACCCTGCCGACGACGCTGACTTTGCGCCGATGAACTGCCGACCCCTGTGCTCATGTGACCTTTATAGAAAGGACACCGCTCATGGTCGCTGCTCAAACAGTAATGGGCTTGGTGTTCGATGTCTGGCGACCCCGGTGGGCGCCGCGCATAGCAGCGATGGGAAAGCGTCGGCGCCGAACGAATGATCGTCGGGTCGTCGAAGAGTCCGAGGTGTCCACAGGGCTGCAATTTCGTTGATTCGGTCATCGAGATGTTATCTTGTCAGCAAACCACGGCATTGAAGCGCCTCTGCCGCAGCAGTCAGGTCAGGCGCAATCAGAACATCTTCTTCTGCCAGATCGACGCCGGTCTGAGCGCAGAAGGTAGTGAGCAGACCGGGCAGTTCGCGCCCGGCGCGACCGGTCTTGACCAGGATCGAAGCGCAGCCCACCGCCCGCGCCGCCAGATAATCAGTGAAAGCGTCTCCCACAAAGATGCATTCCGCTAAATGGAGTGCATGCTCCTCTGCGGCCTGCAACAGTAATCCCGGCTTGGGCTTGCGGCAGGCGCAGCCATCGTTGGGATGATGTGGACAGACATAGAAGCCATCAATGCGTCCTCCGTGGGCTGTCACCAAGGCCAAGAGTTTCCTATGAATTTCATCGACGCCGGCTTGCGTCACCAGGCGCCTGGCAATCGCCGACTGGTTGGTGAGCACCAGGATTGGCCCGTCAAAGCGCGCCAGCATCTGCATGGCGGCCAACACGCCGGGCAACACTTCGAACTCCTGCCATGTCGTGACATAACCAGCAAGCTGGCGATTGATCACGCCGTCGCGGTCAAGAAAGAGAGCCCGCATAGACGTGACGGGACGGGAACGCGCCGTTCTGTTGCTCAACGTGTTGTTCCAACGCAGCTCGCACCGCAATGACCGTCATGTGTTCCAGCATCAGATGGATGTCTTCGATCTGCTCAGTGGACTCGTTAGGAATGACGATAGGAATATCCACTATTTGCGCCAAGCGCCCACCTTTATGGCCGGACCAGCCAATGGTGATGGCGCCGCAGGCGTGAGCAAACTCGACGGCCTTCAGCACATTGGGAGAGTTGCCGCTGGCAGAGATAGCGACGACCACATCGCCGTGACGCACGAAATTTGCCAACTGCTCCATGAAGACATTCTCATAGCCCAGGTCATTGGCCAGGGCGGAGAAGGTGGGCATGTTGTCCGTCAAAGACATGATGCGAAAGCGCGGCAGGCCGGCCACTGCCGTGTTTTTCCCTAGATCGCAGGCCATATGGGAGGCAGTGGCTGCGCTGCCGCCGTTTCCCATGACAAAGACCTGACGATCGCTCAGCCGCGCATCGTGTAGTTCACGCACCATGGCGTCGAGCGCTCCCCATGGCAGATGGTCGAGGGTGCTCTGGATTTCAGATGCATAGTGTTGATAGAGATTCATTATTGCCTCGCTTTCGGGGTCACAGAAGAGACTCATCTACGATAGTTGAAGATTACCTTTGTACCATCTCGCTCGAAGCGGAACGGCAGTTCAGGCAGCGGGTGCAGTGCAGCGCGCACCGCATCTTGTCGTTCGGGCGGGCAGTAGAGCAGGAGATAGCCGCCGCCGCCAGCGCCGGTGATCTTGCCACCCAACGCGCCAGCGCGCCGCGCCGCATCGTACAATCCATTCAACATGGAGTTGCCCACCTGGCTGGCAAGCTGCTGCTTGTACAGCCACCCCTCGTGGAGCAGTGCGCCGAATTCATCCAGATTGCCAGCTTCCAGTGTGCGGCGTGCAGAAACGGCCATCTCTTTCATGGCGCGCAAAACTGGACGGCGGTCGGCAATATTCTGCACTTGCTCAGTGAGAATCGACTCGGCCTTGCGCGCCACATTTGTATAAAATAACATAAGAGATGCGTTCAATCGGTGCAAGATAGCCGCATCCACCTGTAGCGGTTCTAGGGTAATTGCTCCGTCTTGCCGAAAAGTAATGAACCGCTGGCCGCCAAAAGCGGCAATATACTGGTCTTGCACACCGATTGGCTTGCCCAAAACATCGATCTCGATCTCGCACGCCTGAGCCGCCAGCACGTCCAGTGGTTGCGGAGCGCCCACAAAGGTGTGCATGGCGTTGAGGAGGCCGACCGTCACGGTGCTGGAAGAACCAAGCCCAGAGCCATGAGCAGGGATGTCGCCCATGGTGGCAACCTCAATCCGGCTGTCGACGCCAGTTTTGCGCAACGCCTCGCGCACCAACTCGTGCTCCACCTGGTCGAGCGTATCAACCAGTTCAGTGCGAGTGTAGCCGACGCGTATCTTCTCGTCAAACCGCTCCTTGACAATGACGAAGATGTACTTATCAATCGCGGTGCTCAGGACGCACCCGCCCTCGTCAAGAAAATACTCACGAAAGTCTGTGCCGCCGCCAAAGAAACTGATGCGCAGAGGGGTTTGTGTGATGATCATGGGATTGAGTTCACTGGGGCGGATCGTTTCGACGCACGGAGCCAGGAAGCCTGGGCGCGCGCCAGACCTTGTGGTGTGCCAATGTCAATCAGAAACTCATCGTCTGCAATCACCTGGCCGGCGATGGGCAAGCCAGCGCCCAGAACGCCAGGAATCACGTTATGGCCGAAATCGTATAGGGTGTCAGGCGGAATGTAATCGAGCACGATCGGTTCGACAATCGAGATGCCTGCGTTCGCCAAATCGGTGAAGACCTCTTCGGGCGGCGGCTTTTCGACAAAGCGCCAAATACGACCTTGAGCATCCACATCCACCAGGCCGCATTGGCTGGGATTGGGCACACGGTAAAGCGCCAGCGTCATGACGGGCCGCCGGCCATCGAATTGAACAGTGGAGTGAAATTCTATCAGGCGATCCAGCGCAAGGTTGGTATAGACATCGCCATAGACCAGGATGAATGACTCATCCAAGAATGATTGCAGTCGCTTTGCTGCGCCCGCCGTGCCCAAGAGTTGCTCCTCGAATGAATAGGTCAAATCAACGCCCCAGCGCGCCCCATGGCCAAAGTAATCGGTGATGACGGTCGGCGCGTGGTGTAGGTTCATGGCGATCTGCGTCACGCCCGCTGCGCGCAACTGCTCCACGATATGCGCCAGAAGCGGTCGGTCGCCAATTGCAATCATCGGTTTGGGCAATGATTCGGTCAAAGCGCCCAGACGGGCGCCTTTCCCAGCAGCCAGGATCAATGCTTTCATGGGGCCGCCCGGTCAATATGCGCCGCGTCGTCCAATGACCGCAGGAATGGTCTGGAAGAAGAGAATCTGCAGGTCGAGCCAGATGGAATAGTTGCGGATGTAGTGCATGTCAAGACGAATCCGGTCATCGTAGGAGAGGTCCGAGCGACCGGATACCTGCCACAAACCGGTCAGACCTGGCTTGACGGTCAGGAGATTGAGGGAATGTTTACCAAATTCCTTCGCTTCGCTCGGGTGGATCATACGCGGGCCCACGAGGCTCATTTGCCCTAGAAGCACATTGAGCAGTTGGGGCAACTCATCCAGGCTGGTCTTGCGCAGCCACTTACCGACGCGGGTGACACGGGGATCGTCTCTCAGCTTGTGACTGATCTCAAGCTCCGCCTGCAGCTCTGGATATTGAGCCAAAATCTCATCGCCATTGGTGACCATGGTACGGAACTTGAAAGCGTCGAACTGTTTACCGCCCACCCCCAGGACGCGTCTCCGATAGATGGCAGGGCCGGGTGAATCGAACTTGACCGCCAGGCTCAACACTCCAAAGATCGGCAGCCAAAAAATCGCCAGGCCCAAAATCACGCCATAGTCGAGCACAGTCTTCATCAACGTCTCAATCGGATCCAAGCGCAGACTGTTGAGCGACATAAGCGGCACCGAGCCGAGGGGATGCACCTGGACTCCAGTGGTCATAATCTCATACAGACCGGAAGAAAGGCGCACCTGTACGCCCTTGATGAGGGCAAGATGCTCAAATAGGGGCAACAGTTGGTCGCGATGGAGTGCAGTTGTCGCCACGATCACTTCTTCGACGCCGTTGCGTCGAATGATCTCAATCGACTCTTCAATGGGGCCGAGGACAGGAAGACTTGCGTCCGTTGGCGCAGAGTCTCTGGCCTCTTTCTGGTCGTCAATGAACCCGATCAATCGAATGCCAGAGAAACGTGTCTCGCGCAGTTGCGCGGCCAGAGCCACAGCCTCTTGATTCATGCCAACGATGACTGCTGGCGCAACAAAATAGCCTTGTCGGCGCAAACTATAAGCCAGGCGGCGCATGACGATACGGCCGGTTGTAACGAATAAAGTGGAGAAAACCCATGACATCAGCACCCAGGCGCGGGAGATGAAAATCGCCTCATTGGCAAAGGTGAAAAGAACAACGAACATCATGCCAACCGTGCAGGCATTGAAGACGCGACTGTACTCCGCTGTCCCCCCCAGCAAGTAACGATAGTCGTACAGACGAAAGAAATAGAAGAGTGCCAGCCAGGCTGGAAGCAATACTGCAACGAGCCGAACATAGTCATCAAATGACGGTACGACTTCAGGGCGAATGGTCATACCCAGCTCGAAACGTAAGACAAAGGCTAGGGTGAATGCCAAGATGAGTACAATGGCATCTACAATGGCAAGTCCCAGGCGGAAGAGAGTCTTGTGATGCACAGTACGCCTGATGTGGGAGGTCGCACTGCCAACTGCAAATTCGTGTGAAGTCATTGAATCCTGCTCTGCGCATATGGTCGAACATGATCACAGCGACAGATGGGCGCTTCGTGGTCAGTCCTGTGTACGCTGTCAACCTGCTATTTTACCCAACGGGAGGTTGATACGGAAAATCGGCGTCATATGTAACAAGTTTCCATATTGCTCACTTGTGGTCGCCGTCATGCGCAGGGATCCAAGGTTTGGTGGAACATGACGCTGGCAGCCTCCGGCCTAAGAGGCGCTACAACTCAGATTGAGCAATACTTGCCTCTGGCAGAGCGGTTGCCCTGGAACGGAGCCAGCCGTATAGCCGCCAGAGCGAGTCGGCAGCGAACATGATTAGGAAAGGATCCATGGGAGTGCGATAGCGGATCATCGCCCATGTAATGGCATAGACGCCAGTGTGCACGAGGATGAACAGATAGATCGGCGCCAGTTCACGGAAGCGGCCCATATTCAGGATCATGCCCGCAAGTGCAAAAGGCAGAATCATCCCAAAGGAAAAAACCCGCAACAGGTTTGCCGCAAAGCTAGAGTCCCAAGTTGGCCAGAAGGTGAAAAACTCACGCAAACGACCAAACGTCAGCAAGGCAAAATGGTCTGGATCCGACAGAACGTTTTGAATCCCCATGCGCAACAACGTATTCGTGATGATGACATCGTTCATCGACGCAAGAACTTCATCCGGAATCGGGAAGACAAACGTCGGATGGTAGTCTCCCTGGTGTCCAGGGTGATTGCCGTTCCAAAACACATGCCCAAACTGTGTCTCCAGCAAAGCAAACTGCCCCCACAATAGGTAATTCCGAATCACAAACGGGATGAGCGCCAAGATTATTATGCCGATTGGCAGCGCAAGACGCGCCCACGGACGCGGGCGCGGTATCCCCCAAAAGAGCCAAATAAGTAGAATCGGAATGAAAAATACAACGGCCATGCGCAAGAGGATTGCGACTGCGAGTGCAACACCCAGCGCGCCCCAACGCCAAAGAGAGACTTTGCCCGCATAGAGATCCAGACTGAGATAGATCGCGACCATTAGGACCAAGGTGAAAGGGGTTTCCGTGACAAGGGTCACGCCATAAAAAATGAGATAGGCATAAACTGCACCGATGGCGCTGGCCAACAACGCCACATGCTGATTGAACAACCGTTTGGCAATCAGATAGACCATGAGGATGATGAGAACGCTCATCCCTGCCATGACGATGCGAGCTGCCAGAGGCGTATATCCGAACAACGCGTAAATTCCCGCCAGGAAGATGCTGATAGTGAACGAGTAATAGGATTGGGGCGCGTCGGCCTCAATCCACGGATACCAGGGACGGGGAAAGGTCATACCATAGCCGCTGGCAAAACGCTGACCCAACATGCTGTAGGAAATCTCGTCATGCGCGCCAGAATACCCGCTCACCTCGTTGCCCAGGATAAGCGCTGCCGCCAAGCGCAGGATCAACGCTAGGCCAATGATCAGCAAAAGTGGATTGGGTCTTGATGAATTGAAGCGCATATTCATTCCGCTTCGCGGCTGGTTTGTCCTGCCTCTGGAACGGTCAGGCAGGAAGACCGCCAATTGCGAAGATACAGGAGATTTTTCACAATGAGATTCCATTCACATTGGCCAGCCCTGCACCGATAAGAATCACGATTGGCTGTTGTGGCTCCGTGGGCCATTCCATAATCTCGCGAACGTAAAATCCGTGTTGCACAAGCAAAGCCCGCCACGTCTCAGCCTTGAAATCGCGATCGATTGGTTGAAACGCTGCCCGGCCAAAAAGGAGTTGACGACGAATGACCGTCTTTACGAGAAGGAGGGCTAATCGGAGAGATGGTCTTTGGCGGATGAAGTGATTGACAGCCCAAGTGCGGAGTGATTGGGGTGTGGGTACCGAAACAGCTATTCTGCCGCCCGGCGCAAGCACACGCCTGATTTCCTCCAGAGCTTCATGGATGTCAAAGACATGCTCAATTGTGTCTGCCGCAACTACAGCGTCAAAGGAGTGATCAGGAAAGGGGAGGCGCTCGGAAAGCGCCACCGTTCCACGCACCCAAGGGAATCGCTGGGTTGTCCGTGCGATTCCTACGCCCGACAGATCAATGGCGAAACCAGCTTCGGTTTCTGGCGCAAATTGCCACAGGTCGCCATCGCCTGCTCCTAGATCGAGCAGACGACTCGATGAGTCTGCCTTGCACATGCGCAACAATTGCGTCTTCGTGAACTGTGAGTATTCCAGGTCGAGATGGGTTCCCATCAGTCCAGGCGCCGCGTATGCCCGATCATAGATCGCGCGCACCTGTCCGATTGTGGGGAGCGTCTCGGCTTCATATTTGGTCATAGGATGGATGTTCAATAGATTTTTTCAAGGTCACCTACGACTGCGCTCCAGGAATGATTCTCTTGGACAAAGCGCCTGGCCTGCTCTCCCATTGCCAAACGTCGAGCCGGCTGCGCTAGTAGCTCCAGAATTGCCCGAGCATGCGCTTGAGCGCTGTCGGCAACAACCAGATCAACGCCATTTCTTGCCTTCAATCCTGAATTTGCCGTGGAACTGACTACGATCGGCAGACCACACGCCATTGCTTCCAAGACTTTGTTCTGGATGCCAGCGCCATACACCACAGGCGCGCTCCCCATCGTAGCGTTTTGGAGATACAAGCGCAAATCAGGCACTTCGCCAGTGACGATGATCCGCTGCAGATGGTCGTGCAATCGTGGCTGTGGCGACCCTGCACTCCAATGGGGGTCAAGATCACGCAGCATCGCAGGCGGATCTTTTCCCACGATCATCAGGCGCACATCCGGACGTTCGCGCCACACCAACGGCATGATCTCCTGCGCCAGGTGCAACGCCATGGTCACGTTGGCGTGATAGCTCATTTTACCGCTGACGACAACAGTCGGCGGCGCATGGGGATCGGGCAGCTCAACAGCCGGGGCAAAATAATCGGTGTCAACGCCATTCGGTATGACAGAAATGGGGGGCAAGGGTGATGTAGCGGGTTTCCGCAACCCATCCAACGCAGCCTTGTCCACGGGCGATGTGACCAGCACGTGGTCAAATTGCTGGGCCAGCCAGCCTTCGTAGCGACGCGTGCGCGGCAGCTCCAGCCGCGTCATCAGCCGGCTCTTGAGGCTGCGGCTGTGAGATGCGGCCTGGGCAAACAAGTGGGAAATGCAATCCACGCTGTCCCAGACGAGGGGAGGCCGGGGAAACTCACGTTTGGCGAATGAGTGCATCAGATGCAACCCAAATGCCGCCCCGCGCAGATGCTCCACGTGGATAACATCGAAACGCTCATTGTGCGCCAGCTTCACCAGATCATCCGCCAGGACCGGCTGCCAGCAATAGCGCGCTTGCATGGGAACGCGAGTCGGCAGTGCAAGCAGGCTGTTCCAGCCTGCTTGCGCCTTGCTCAGTGGATGCGCCACGACCGTGATTCCTTCGCTGCGCAATCGCTCCAGGTCGACCTGTTCCTGTTCATTCTCCCAGAGCGTCGCCAGCGTCATCTGGTGGCCGCGCCGCGCCAGAGTACGAATCAGGTTATATGGACGCACCCGAATCTGATTCGGCGTATAGGGAACGATGTACAAAATGCGCATGGAAAATTTTTCTAAAATGCTTGAAGTGAACACTGCAACTGTTGTGGTATTCACTTTCCTGCAACATTTTCTTTTGCTACTCTGGCTGGCACACCCACGACCAGGACATTGTCCGGCACATCATTGATCACAACCGCACCCGCGCCGATAATCGAGTGCGTCCCGATCGTAATGTGGTCAGTGACGATAGCCCCCATCCCGATGTAGGTGGCATCGCCGATCTGACAAGCTCCCGCAATGTTGGCGCCGGGTTGGATGGTGACATAATTGCCAATCCTGGTATGGTGACCGACGAGTGCGCCACGGTTGACAATGACGTGACAGCCCAGATGGGTGTGCGATGCAATGATCACGCCCACACTTATGATAGTTCCAACACCCAGAGAACTAGTCGCTGATATGCGCGCAGTCGGATGGATCAACGTCGCAAATTCCATTCCATAGGCAGCGACCTGATCTGTGAAGCGACTTCGAAACGTTGTTGCCAGCCCACAGACGGCCTTATGGGTGTGGATCAGTTTTGGCAATTCATCGCTCCAGATGATCGGCAGGTTCTCTAGGGTTTCCCGACAACGATCCGGCTCCATGTTCTCGACAAAACCAACGACTTGGAAGTCGTCGATATCGGACGCCAAGTCGGCAATTTCAACAGCAAAGGTCCTTGTGCCCAAGATGAGCAATCGATGAGGAGAATGTTCCATTTACCAACCTGCCTTGATCACCCCGGTTACATATGAAATCTGTTCGTCTGTTAGTGATAGGTGCATGGGCAAAGAAATCACGTGACGCCAAAAGTATTCTGTATGGGGCAATTCTTGCTCTTGGTACATTCGATACTTGTCGTTTCGCAGGTAATGGACGCCAACATCAACATGATGGGCCCGGAGTTTTTCCACCAGGGCGTCTCTCTCTTCCGCCAGTATACAAGAAAGGTGATAGCTACTTGTCCGATCCTTCTCATACTTGAGAAGCTGAATACCTGGAACATTTAACAGCTGTTCACGATATTGCGTGGCGATTTCAACGCGACGAGCGTTGTCTTGGTCGAGGTAGGGGAGTTGAGCGCGTCCAATGGCAGCTTGCAGGTCATTCATGTTATATTTGAAGCCGACTTCGGTCACATCATATTCCCATCGATATCCTTGGCGCCCGGTGCGCTGAAATGTATCGGAGTTGATCCCAAGCCATCTTAGCTTTCTTAGCCGTTCGTTATATTCCTCCGAACGAATGGTTAATGCCCCACCATCTCCCATGGGTAGATTCTTGACTGCGTGAAACGAGAATGCATGAATGTCACCGTGACTGCCAATGCGTTGGCCTTTGTAGGTTGCCCCACAGGCGTGAGCGCAATCCTCAATGATTGACAGGTTGTGTACACGGGCCAATGCGTACAACTCATCTAGATCGCAGGGATACCCCCCATAATGCACAAGCATGATAGCTTTGGTTCGTTCAGTGATACGCTCAGAAACCGAGTTTACATCCAAGTTTCCTGTATACGGCTGAATATCGGCAAATACGGGGATGCAATTTTCGTAGAGAATGACATGATTGGTGGAAACAAACGTGATTGGCGTAGTGATGACTTCCGATCCTGGGGCAAGATTCAATATGCGTAGACCCAAATGTAATGCAGAGGTGCAGGAGTTCAGCCCAACACAAAAGGGTATACCTATGTATCTCGCGAACTCGTTCTCAAACAAAGTTGTCTCGGGCCCCAGCCCTAACCAACCAGAACGCAGCACCTCAGAGGCTGCCTCAATTGCTTCTTCACGGATAATCGGTCTAAATAAGGGAATGTGCATGAGCCACCTCTGCGTAATCAAATGACAGGAATCTGTTCAGGCGTTCTGACGAAAGGTAGACCGTTCACTGTTGCCGTGGTGATTTTTGATCACATTACTTTGCGTTTCTGCTCCATGGTCATCTTGGCATTGCAGTCGAGCAAGTATCTGGCCGATCTGTTTTTCTATGGTCAGCTCTTGCGTGACAAAGGTATATGCTGCGTCGGTAATGACGTGGCGCTGCTCCTCATGTGTCACGTAGAATGCAATTTTTTCGGGCAACTCGTGACTGGCAGCAACGATGAGATGCTTGTCAGGGATGAACGGTGCGTAGTCCTCCACCAATTCAGAAACGACCAAGGCTTTGTTCGCAGCGCCAAGCAGATAGCGATGTCCAGTAAAATCTTGAGGCGACCGCAAGATATTGAGCATAATCTTGCTGCGATTAAGAAAATCACTCCGTTCTGGCCCATAGAGATTATCGCGTATCTCCACACGCATACCCCGTTCAATCAACTCATCGAACAGTGGTGGCAACAAACGCCGGCGCCGCGGCGAACGTAGATCCCCCAAGAAAGCAACATCAATGGTGCGCTCCAAACCCAAGTTGACGCCGTAGACCGGGTGATAGCCAAGCGGTGTAACGAGCGACGGCACGCCCAGCCTGTCCAGATAGTCTGCACGCTGCTTGGACGTGACAACAAGCAAATCGAGCACATGGTGCGCCTGCGCCCAGAGCAATTGCCCCAAAATTCGGAGTCGGTGACCTTTGAACAACAATTGGCGGGCAGGCAAAAAGGATCTCAATCGGCGCATCAGCACCTGGTCAACCAGGACGCGCATTGTGGCGGCGAGCTTGATGGCAGCCAGAGGAAGCTGCGGCTGGGGGACGCCTTCGGTCAACCACCAGACGAAGCGCGGACGTTCAGTGGCTGGCATGTGAGCGAGCTCAATCGCTGTTGGCAGCAGATTCCCACTGTACAGATTGAATGGGCCGTAGCCCATGATGAGTTCGACATCATCTGGCAAACTGGTGACGGCGCGGCGACAGATGACTTGACAGCCATAGGCTTCCAAACCCGCCTGCATAGAGAACCGAAGATCGCCGCCGTCGCTTGAGCCCTCAAACAAGAGCAAAGCCCGACGCGGCCAGCGGCTGGACGTTATTGTATTGGCGATGTTCATGAGCGAGTGGATGACAACCCAATGATGCGACGCGCCTCTGCAGGGGAAGCAGGTTCACGACCCATTGCACGGCCAATGCGCACGATCCGCTCAACCAGGCGAGGATTGTCGGCCAGGTCACTCTTCGCCGGGTCCATATAGAGCGCGTCTTCCAAACCAACGCGCACGTGCCCACCCATTGCAACCGCCAATGAGTTGACCTGAAACTGGAAGCGCCCAATGCCTGCACCTGCCCATATAGCCGTGGCTGGCAATGCGTTGACCATCAGGGCAAGATTCAATGGTGTGGCGCTCACTGTGCCCAACGAACCCAGCAGAACGTTATAGTAAAAAGGCGGTTGCAGGATGCCTTTCTCGATCAGATAGTGAGAATAGTCGATCATTCCCAGGTCGAACGCTTCCAGTTCTGGCGTAACGCCGCGCTCTTTCATGCGTTCAGCCAGACGAGCGATCATCTCGGGCGAATTGACAGACGCCTGTTTGGGAAAATTCATCGAGCCTAGAGTAAGCGACGCCATATCCGGTTTGCGAGCGCCGGCAAGGTCGAGCACCTGGCTGCGCGTCTCCCACGTGTTGTGATTGCGGCCGCTGGTGGTGACGCACAGAATCAAACCAGCACCGGGACACGCTGCGTGGATGCAATCAATGATGCACTCGTAATCGGCACGACGATAGGTGGGGTCGCCGCGCTCGTCTCTGGCGTGGAGGTGGAAGATCGCCGCGCCGGCGTCGTAACAACGCCGTACATCGGCGGCGATCTCTTCCGGGGTGATGGGAATGTGGGGCGTATCCCGCTGGGTGGGCACCATCCCCGTGAGTGCGACATTGATAATGAGTTTGTCTGAAAATGCCATCGTATGATCCCCGTCGAGTCTACTTCACGTTGGGGGCGAATGTCCACGTCCCCGACACGGCGCACAAGATCACCCTCTCTGTGTAGGCCATCTGCGCCGCGCCGGGGACGTTATACCCCGAACTTGAATTACACCCATCCCCGTTTTGCACCGACCTCGCGTTCAGTATAGACAATCCATTGCTATATGGGGGAATGAGAGCAGAAGTTGATACGTCCTGTATGCGCTATTTTGATCAAGTCCTCTGTTGGGTAGTCGAGTCATAGATAGAATCGAATGCGCGATAGATCGTGCGCCAGTCATAATGCACGTCTGCCGCATATCGCCCACCTCGGCGCAGGTCCGTAGACAGAGCTTGCTCCTGAAGCACGCGCATCACTGCGCACCCAAATGCAGCAGGATCGTCGGCCAGCAGCAAATTCTCGCCATCCCGCACGCGAATTCCCTCCGCGCCAATCGTTGTGCTGACCACCGGCAGCCCCCAACACCAGGCGTCGAGAATCTTGACGCGCATCCCACCGCCTGCGTGGAGCGGCACGATGAAGACAGCGGTTTCGGTCAAGTAAGGGGTAGGGTCAGCGACATAGCCCGTCGCCTCCAGATTCATGATTTCGAATTTACCATTGACGAGGTCAGCGGGCGGGTCCTTGCCGATGACAGTCAGCACGGCGTGGGGCGCGGCTGCGACAACCTGCGGCCATACCTCACGGACAAACCAGAGCACGCCCTCGGCGTTGGGCGGCCAGTGCAACCCGCCCAGAAAGGTGACGCGGAACGGGTTGTCTATCCGATGAATGACGGGCGTGGCGGCTGGATCGACGCAGATGGGAATGGTGAGGTGGGAATTGGCAATAGTGAATTGTGAAGTGTGAGTTGTTCCTGCAAGCGCGGCGCGGTCTTCATCCGTCACCCAGACGACGCGGTCGAAGGCGGCGCAGGCGCGGGCCTCGTAACGAGCCATTTTGCGCGCCTCCAGCCGCAACAGCGCACGCTTGATTGGGTTGATCTCATCTTTGGCCAGGCGCAGGGGAATCTGGAAGACAGCGTTGTGCTGATCCAGCACGAGCAGTGGACGACCGGTCTCCCCCTCAGAGCTGCGAGCGTCAGCGAGCGCCCCGCCGGACGTCCCAGCCGCGGCGCGCAAGGCATAGGGCGCCATCCACAACTGGTCGGCGTGCACGGCGTCGAACGGACCCTCTTTCTCGATGACATGCCGCAAGGCGGCGGCCATTTCCGGCGACCAATCACGGGCAATGAGGAAGGGTGTGGCGCTCAGCAGACTCCTTGCCAGATGCCAGACATCCTTGACCCGCGAACGCTGGATGGGGACAGTGTGCACCGCCGCGCAAAATCCAGCCAGATGGACAACGAATTCGGGGCGGTCGCTGGCTCGGATGAACGTCAGCAACGTCACCTCATGACCCACCTCGGCGAGATAGCGGAGCACGTAATAGGCGCGGGTCTTGGGGCCGGCGTCCAGCGGATAAGGCAGGACCTGAGTCAGGAAGAGGATGCGCACGACCAGTTGACTCCCGATCTCAGAAAGTTGGCAGACTCCGCAGCAACGCCCAGTAATTGTTGACGAACAGCAGCCGTGACGAGCGCCTTTCACCAGACTCGATCAGAATGAGCGGGCTGCTCAACAGGCGCAGCACTGCAGCCGCCGCAAGGATCCCCTTGTAGACGCACGCAGCGCTTTCGCCTTCGTGCTTGCGAAAAAAAAGCACCTTACTTCTATACAAATGCAGGAACATCTTTGTAGCAGCTTGTTTGCTGCTCTGCCCACCCAAATGTACAATCTGCGCCTGTGGAACCCAGTAGATCTCCCATCCCATTCGCTTGATGCGCAGGCAGAGATCCACCTCTTCCGAATACATGAAATAGTCATTGTCAAACAGCCCAGTTTGATCCAACGCCTGGCGACGGACGATCATGCACGCCCCTTGCACCACATCAACCGACCGCGGCTCAGTCCCAGACCATTCGTGCATGGGATAGATGGCGCGCGGCGATAGAGCGTCCAGATGAAAGAGACGCCATGCTTCACGCCCTAGTGTAGGAAAAGGGCTGCATGATGGCTGCAACGAGCCGTCAGGGTTGAGCAGACGCGCCCCTGCTGCGCCAGCATGAGGATGCATCGTCATGAAATTCATGAGCGTGACTACCGCAGCCGGATGAACAATCGTGTCTGAGTTGAGGAGCAGGACGAATTCACCGGTACTGACCGTCATCGCCTGGTTGTTGGCGCGGGCAAAACCCAGGTTGCTCGAGTTAACCAAAAGCCTGACCCACGGAAAATGCGCAGAAATGGCTGTAGTACTATTGTCCTGGGAGTTGTTGTCCACCACGATGATTTCGACGCTGCCTGGCGCAAAGCTGACCAGAGCCTCGGCAAGTGAAGACAGGCATTGGAGCGTCAAATCCTGTGTATTCCAGTTGACGATGATGATCGAGAGATTCAC
>CAZLMM010000092.1:0-27385 GCA_964560495.1 uncultured Caldilineaceae bacterium | reverse complement strand
GGGCGCTTGATCTGCCTGAAGAGGGGCGTTGTCGCCGGGCCGGTGCTTGGGGTTGTGGTTGTCATGGCGTTGGATGTGCTCTTTGTTGGGATTGGGCTGGCAGGCAACCTGCCCTTGTTGGTCTTTTCTGCGCTGACGATTACAACGATCTATCCGCTGTTGAAATAGCAGCACCGATACACACCATGAAGAACAAGACCCGCGGTGTTAGCGGCGGGTCTTGTTGTGAAGTGTTTATCTGACGAGTAGTCAGTCTACCAGGCGTAGGCTTCAGGCGCCTGCCCCCCAGGTCCAGGCCAGATGGCATCCAGTCTGCCCAGCGTTTCGGCGTCGAGGCGGATGTCCACCACGTGCAGGCTGCCTGTGAACTGTTCCATGGTGCGTGGGCCGATGATAGGCGCGGTGATTGTCGGATTGTGCAGCAGCCATGCCAGCGCCACATCGGCCGGCGTTTCGCCCAACTCCGCGCACAGCGTTTCGTAGGCTTCCAGTTGTTTTCCATGCTTTTCGATGGCTTTCTGGATGCGTTCAGAGGCGCGCCGTCCTTCGGCCTGCTTCCCCCATACGCCACCCAGTAATCCGCCGGCCAAGGGACTCCACGGGATGACGCCCAGGCCAAAAGTGCGACAGGCTGGGATCACCTCCAGCTCGATCATGCGTGCATTCAGATTGTACAGACTCTGCTCTGAGACCAGCCCCAAGAAGTGGCGCTTCTCGGCGGCGAATTGGGCCAGCGCAATGTGCAGGCCGGCGAAGTTGCTGCTGCCCACATAGAGCACCTTGCCTTCCCGCACCAGTTGCTCCATGGCCTGCCAAATCTCCTCCCACGGCGTCGAGCGCTCCACGTGGTGCATCTGATAGAGGTCGATGTGGTCGGTTTGCATGCGTCGCAGGCTATCCTCACAGGCTTTGCGGATATGATAGGCTGACAGACCGCGGTCATTGACGCCGTCGCCCATCGCGCCGTAGACCTTGGTCGCCAACACGACGCGCTCGCGACGGCCCCCCTGCGCCAGCCAGCGCCCGATGATCTCCTCGGTGTAGCCAACGTGTACTTGCGCGCCGTAGCGGTTGGCCGTGTCGAAGAAGTTGACGCCGGCGTCCAACGCAGCGTCCATAATGGCAAAGCTGTCTGCCTCACTGGTCAACGGACCAAAATTCATGGTGCCCAGGCAGAGGCGGCTGACTTTGAGGCCGGTGCGGCCCAAATTGGTGTATTGCATAGTGTGGCTCCTTGAGTGTGGGTGATGGCAACTGGTTACATTGCCTGCTGTGACAAGAACGGACGAAGACAACAACGGATGGTCATCTTCAGTATGGCAGAGCAAAGTTGTTCATCGGTTGCTGAAGTGATCGAAGACCAGGCGGCCAATGTGACCCATGGCGCTGTCGATGGCGCTCATGCGCGCCCATTCCACGACCCGGTCGCCGTGGGCAGAGGCCAGATCCCAGGTGGTGAAGGTGGTCACTGCCACATGGGACGCAGCGCTGCAATAGATGATGCCGCTGTCATTGCGCACGCCTCCCAACGTACCTGTCTTGTGGGCAATGGGCGCGCCAGCGGGCAGGAAACGCGGCAGGCGCTGGTCGAGCGTCTGTTGTAGAAGGATGTGCAGTATCTGATCGCAGGCTGCCCGGCTCACCACTTCGCCGCGCCAGATCATCTCCAGGAGGCGATTGAGGCTGGCTGGCGCACCGACATTGTTGTCGGGCGTCAGGCGAAAGCTCTTGCCGGTGCGATTGACGGCGGGTTCGGGGCGGAGCGCGGTCAGGTCGGTAAAGGCGCGCCGCGGGTCAGAAGCCTCGCCAAACATATCATGGAAAATATCGCGCACGGTCAAGGGGACATGAATATCGGTCAGCCCCAATGCGTGCATGAAGCGCGTCGTTGCATCTATGCCCAGCCGATGCATGACCATATCTGTCGCTGTGTTGTCGCTGATGATGATCATCAGCGTCAGGAGGTCGCGCACGGTGGGGGTCAGCCCGTCTTGCAGGAAGACGAGCACCCCGCTGGGAAGATTCTTTTCCGCCAGGGTCAACTCCCACCGCTCATCCAGGCTGAAGCGCCCTTGCTCGATCTGGTGAAAAGCCTCGCACAGAACGGGAATCTTGAAGACGCTACATAGAGGAAATGGGTCCTCTGCATGAATAAGGATCTCTTCCCCACTCTCCAGATGTTTGATCGCCGCGCCAAACGCTGTCGCTCCACTGGCGGCGATGACTTCCTCAATGCGTCGGGTGAGACCGGCAAGGCTCATAGGAGATGACTTTCTGTTGCGCCTCTTCTCGGCGGGCGACGGGCCGAGACGCACCCGGCGTCAGCGGGTCTGCTTCGGATCCAATGCATCGCGCAGGCCATCGCCCAGGAAGTTGAAGGCCAATACAGTGATGACGATCATGACGCCTGGCGCCACGACGATATGGGGATAGGTGGTGATGAATTGGCGGCCATCGGAGAGAATCACACCCCAGGAGGGCGTCGGAGGGCGCACACCAAGCCCCAAGAATGAAAGGGCCGCTTCCAGGATAATGATTGCGCCGATGCCCAGGGACGCCAGGACAATGACCGAACTCATCACATTCGGCAGCATGTGGTGAAAGATGATGCGGGTGGAGCTGACGCCGCTGGCGTTTGCTGCGACGACAAACTCCATGTGTTTGAGGCTGAGCACATCGCCGCGCACGACGCGGGCATAGCGCGCCCAGCCTGTGAAGCCGATGACGATCACCGTGAGCCAGACGCTGGGAATGTCCTTGTCGCGCAGCACCGATGAGAGCAGGGTGAGCAGCGCCAGGATGGGGATTGCCATGAGTGTATCGACAAAGCGTGAGAGCACGGTGTCGGTCCAGCCGCCAAAGTAGCCCGAAATTGCGCCAATGGAGACGCCGACGATGACCTGCAGCACGGTCGCTCCAATGGCGACCACCAGCGCGATGCGTGCGCCGTGCATCACCCGGCTGAGCAGGTCGCGCCCGTTGGTGTCCGTGCCCAGCCAGTGTTGGGCCGACGGCGGCGCGCCGCGCATCCCGCGCAACGAATAGGCCGGGTCATAGGGCGCCAGCCAATCGGCGGAGATAGCAATGAGGAGGATGAAGATCACAACTGCCAGACCGATGACTGCCAACCGGTTGGCCCTGAAGCGACGCCACGCCTGCGTCCATTCAGAGCGCTGGGCTGTGGTTTTTTCCTGCACGAGGATGTTTGGCGATGAAGCAGATGTGACAGCCATATCGACCTGTTGATGGTGAACGGAAAACCCCAGGTCATGCCCCAGGCATGACCGTCACGTTTGAGTTGCTATCTCGTTAGCGGATGCGAATTCTCGGATCGACGACGACGTAGATCAAATCAGTCGCAAGGTTCGCCAGAACGACCAACGCCGCAAATACAACCACCAGGGACTGGACGACCTGATAGTCGAGTCGGCCCAATGAGTCAATGAAGAGACGGCCAATACCGGGCAATGCAAAGATCGTCTCGATGACGATGGTGCCACTGAGAATGGTGGCGATTGACAGGCCGAAGACGGTGATGACCGGCAGCAGCGCATTGCGCACTGCGTGGCGCATAACGACGATGCGTTCATTCAACCCCTTGGCGCGCGCGGTGCGTACATAATCCTGGTGGAGCGTCTCGATGGTTGACCCGCGCATGACACGCGCCATCAGGGCCATCTGCTCGATAGTCAGCACTGCGATGGGCAGAATGTAGCCCTTCCAGGACTTTAGCCCATAGGTGGGCACCCACTGGAGCATGACGGCAAACAAGATGATGGCCATCAGGGCAATCCAGAATGTGGGCAGCGAGACGCCCAGGGTGGAGAAGAACGCCGTGCTGTAGTCGAAGGCCGAATTACGTTTGACGCCAGCAATGATGCCAGCCGGAATCGCCAGCAGCGCGGCCAGGATCAGCGACGAGAGGTTGAGGAAAGCGGTCACCGGCGCTGCTTCCAGAATCATGTCGCGCACGGGCACGCCGCGACGCACCAGTGATTCGCCGAAGTCGCCGCGCAACAGGCTTACCAGCCAGATCCAATACTGTTCGTGATAGGGCTTGTCGAAGCCCCACTTGGCGTGAATCGCTGCGCGCAGTTCATCGGTCATCTTCACCTTGCCCTCGCCCAACAGCAACTGCACCGGATCGCCCGGCAGCAGGCGCATGATGGCAAAGGTGATCACGCTGACAAGAAAGATGATCAAGAGACCTTGGAGTAGGCGTTGAATCGTGTAGGTGAACATGGGACACGCGGTGGCTTCCCGTTACTGATGATGCACGATTTACGAATTACGGCTTACGAAAACTTTGGGGATCCCTAGTGTTCCCGTAAACCGTAATTCGCAAACTGTCATTCTCGGATTATCCCTGCTGTTGTTTCAACGGCATGACATAAGAATAGAGAGGATAAGTGTTGCTTGTTGCGTCAGGTAGACCTTCGACGCGGGTGTTGAAGGGCAGCATCCAGGTGTCGAATTGGAGGTAGAGCACGGGCACCTCTTCGACAAAGATCTCCTGCACCCTATCATAGATCGGCTTGCGCTTCTCTGGGTCGACTTCCTGCAACCCTTTTGCCAACAGCTCATCCATTTCAGGGTTGCTGAAGTGAGGGAAGTTGTTGCCGCCGCTCGTGCTAAGGGTGTCTGTGGCGTCTGGTTCCAGGACGCCACTGTTATAAGTCCAGTTGAAGATCGAGCACTCCATTGTTCCCTCGCGCATGGCTGTGAGGATCTCTGCCACCGGCGCTTCGGCGATGTTCATCTCCACGCCCACGTCCTTGAACAACTGCTGTGTCAATTCGGCGATGGCCTTGCGCGCCTGGTCGCCTGCTTTCGCTGTGCACGTGAAGGAAAACCTGACGCCATCCTTTTCACGGATGCCGTCGGCGCCGACTACCCAGCCGGCCTCGTCGAGCAGCGCCTTAGCCTTTTCTGGATCGAACTCGTACTGCTTGAGTCCCTCTTTGTAGAATTTGCTGTTGGGCGGGATGTTGGAGTGGGCGACCTGGGCTGCTCCGCTCCAAAGGTCGTCGATGATACGCTGGCGATCCAACGCATACATGAGCGCCTGGCGCACCCGTTTGTCGTTAAAATAGGGTCGGGTGTTGTCAATGGGAAAGTGCTTGATTGATTCGCCGGGTGTGCGATAGACCATGAACTGGGGATCCTGCTCTAATGCCAGGCTGTCTTCCACCAAGAGCGGCCACGCCGACGAATCCGCTTCGCCTGTGTCCAACGCTGCCTTGCGTACAGCATCTTCGGGGACGACCTCCATACGGATGAAGTCCACCAGGGGGCGGCCTTTGAAATAATCGTCGAAAGCCTCCAATTCTGTGTACTCCGACGCCTTCCATTCTTTGAGTTTGAATGGCCCTGTGCCGATGGGTGTGGTTGAGTAGACGGCGTCGCCCACTTCGGCGTGGTGTTTGGCATGCACGATGGGATTCGTCGCCCAGTTGACCAATGACGCGGCGTTGACCGTGTCCATGTTGACGACCACCGTGTAGTCATCGGGCGTCTCAACGCTGCCGATGCCGGTGTAGGCGCTCTGGATGGGAGAGGCGTTCGCTTCATCACGGTAGTAGTCGATGGTGTACTTCACGTCGGCGGAGGTCAACTCGCTGTCGTCGTGGAACTTGACGCCCGGGCGCAGCTTGAACGTGTATTTTAGACCGTCGGGCTGCACTTCCACCGATTCAGCCAGATCGTTGTACATGTTGTAGTCTGTGTCATAGCCCACCAACGCGCTGTGGATCGCCATGATCATGACTGTCTGCATGGTCGCGCCCAGGTCGCTTGGCCCCAGGCCGGCGATCTCTTGGTGCGACAGCCACGTGAGTGTGCCCCCGCTCGCTGGCGCTGCTGCGTCGGCCTCGCCGGCAGGCGCAGCAGCGCTGCTGCCCGGCTGTTCCACACCTGGCGGGGCGCAGGCCGCCAGGGCCGCAGCCACGCTGGCCATGGCCGAAAACTTGAGAAATGCGCGGCGTGAAAGGGCATGTTGTATGGGGGAGAGAGCGGCCTTGTCAGACATACAATTGCCTCCTTTGGTTCTTTACTTTCGGGTAAAAGAGTTGACAACGACGATTGAGACTTGCTGCAAGATGCGGGTGAGGAATCGCAGACTATCAGCGATTACAGGAGTCTAGCACAAGGGCTTTGACCCTGTCAATCGCAACTTGGGGAAGGCGATACGTTCCAGAGTTTACAACTGTGGGGGCAGGGCGCGCGGAAAATTCCGGCGCGACGCACTTGCAGCGCCGAGTGACAACTGAAGGGCGGCGCGTCGCGCCGCCCGTCAGTTGTCACTCAAAGAGTAGAATCCACTCGCCTGGCTCGCCTGGGTCGGGGATAAAGCTCAACCATAGCACACGCGTCTGATCCTTGTCCAGGTAGATCTCGGTTTGGCCCGATAGACCCCGCCATGGGGTGCTGGCGCTGAAGGCCACCTGTCCTGGATACACCACAAAACTCACCGAATCGCCGGGGTTCAGGTCATACTCGCTTGGTCCCAGGTCGACGCGGTGGCGTTGATCGAGGGTGAAGCGAATGATCTGGTCGAAGCCGTTGTTCACCACAATTTGCGCATAGCCGGCTGGTACGCCAGCGATAGCTGGTTCGGGCGTCGCCGTGGCTTCTTCTACCAACGGCGTGGGAGTGGAAGTAGGCGCCGCGCTTTCCGCGGGCGCATTCTGCGGGCGCACTGTCTGGGGGGGCGTCGGAGTCGCGATGGCTGTTGGCGTCGGCGTTGGCTCCACATCGGCTACAACCGGCAGTGCAGCCAGGTCTCCATCGCACCGAATGAAATTGTAGTTGCTGGTTACCCAGCCGTTGTCCACCTCGCGTTCATCGACGGCCAGCCACTGGCTATCTTCGGTGCGCCCAACCACAGTGACGATGGCAGCCCCGGCCTGTGTGCTGCGCACCTTTTTGATAATGTCATAGCTCAAGCCTGGGCCAGAGCGTACATTGAGAGTGGGCACGACGACGCGACATGCCATTTGCGGGGGCGTCTCGATCACGGCCATACCGTCGCCGATGATCGCCCGCAGTTGCAGGGCCGTCACGGTGCTGTTCGCCACATTGCCGCGCCAGTCTTCCTCCACCAGGGCATAGTAGCGACCTGGCTCAACAGCCTGCGCTGACCATTCACAGACGTTTTCATTGTTTGCCGTCACACAAGTGCGCAAGTAAAAGACGCCCACGCCATCAGCAGGGAGGGTGAATTCTTTCACGGTTGACGGAGCTAGATCGAACATCTGATCGATGTAGTATATTTCTTCTCGCCGGCCTGTTCGATTCTGCACCCAAATCTGGTCTTTCGGCGGCGCGCTCGCCTCGCGTAAGGAGAGACTCACCAAGGCCCCGCTGTCTTGCCCTGTGACAATTTCGTAGAATCCATTCTGCGTCACAAGATAAGGATCCCAGAAGCAGCCTGCCTGGTTTTGAGCATTGGCGTCGCAATTGAACAGATTGAGCACCGCAGTGGGGCGCGGCAGGTCAAGGCCCATTGAACGCTGTGGGTCGAGTTCGTAGGTCGCACCTTCCACAAAGAAGCGCACAAAAGATGGAGACCGATTGGCGATCACGGTGCCAACGATGGCGCCTGCGTAGGCGGCGTCGCGCTCCGGATTGATCTCGGTTTCCGAGGGCGTCGCGGAGCTTGCCGGTTCGTCGAAGACGCCCGTATTGCTGGGAATGGTGGTTGGGGTGATCGCAGGACTGTCTTGGACAAGCGGGGTGATCTCTGTGACGACGACCGTCGGGGTGATGACTTGCCCGGTGGTCGTCTGGGCCGTGGATGCGCCGATCGGTGATTCGACGTTGAGGCGCGCCAGGCTGGTGTGTGGAAGGGCTGGCCTGGATTCGGCCCTCAAATCGACGCTGCGGAATCCTGCACTGTGAAATTCAATCGTCGCCTGCACTGGCAGGGGCGACACGCCTGTCAATGTTGTCAGGGAGAAGAGCACGACGGCGAGCTTCATTGTGATTCGCTGTATCATCCTATTTCTCTCGGTTTCAGCCTCAAAGTCTTGGCGATGCTTACGCCCCTGGCGACCTGCTGACTGCGCCATGAATGCTCATCATTGCGCCCCACGAATCATACACAAATCCATCTGCTCCCCATAGGCGTATGGCCTACGTTTCTGATACGATGGGGCTACAAGTCAGTCTGTGGGGCGCCTGTTGCACTGCGAGGGGGAGCGCAACGCAATGGAGTGATTCAACGGGAGGCGTCTCGCCATCTGCAAAAGACTCTCCGGTCAAAACAATGGCGCAAGGCATAATGCGCTTGCGCCATCGCTGTACCTTTCGTTCATTGTTGCTGCTGCGCCAAACCTTGCAAATACCGGCAAGGTTTGGCAGACTACTTGAGCTGAACAGGCGCCAGTTGTCAACGCGCCCGTCAGCAGGGGGAACAGTGTTTGCCTGCTACTTGGACTCTCTGTAAGTGACGTGGCGCCGCAGAGTCGGGTCATACTTGCGGAATTCCAGCCGATTGGGATCGTTTCGGCGGTTCTTTACCGACAAATACATGTGTGAACTCTCTGTGCTGCGCAACTTGATCAGTTGGCGTGGTCCCTTTTTTGCCATTGCTTCAACTCCCTCATACCCTTTAGTCCATATTCCAAAGACAACTTATTTTACCTGATTCGGCGGGAAACGACAAATTGCGCTTCTACTACTTGAGACTTGGGAAGTAGCGACCAACGATGTGCTGAAGCTGTTGCACCGCTTGCCGACGCACCCGGCGCGGGTCGGTGATGAGCGCATTGCGCAGCGCGTCGTTTTGGGGCGACGGGCCGGCCTGGGCAAGCAGGGCGACCGCATTGCAAATCGCCTCCTTGGCGACATCCGCGTTGCGCATCAAGATCTGCAGCACGAGATCCACCGTGACCGCCTCTTCACTTTCGTGCCAGCAATCATAGTCGGTGACATGGGCTATCACTGCATAGCTCATTTCGGCCTCACGCGCCAGTTGGGCTTCTGGCGTCGTCGTCATGCCAATGATGTCCATTCCCCAGGCGCGATAGAGCTCGCTTTCTGCTTTGGTGCTGAAGCGCGGGCCTTCGATTGTCACAAAGGCTCCTCCCCTATGGACGCGCGTTCCAGTCTGGTCTACGGCTTGATGACAAACATCCCGCAGGAAAGGGCAGAAGGGTTGTGCAAAACTGATGTGAACCACCAGGCCATCGGTGCCCGCATCAGGATCGTCGAAAAACGATAAGGCGCGGCCATTCGTGCGGTCGACTAATTGATCTGGGATGACGATTTCCCCTGGTTTGAAGTTCTCGCGCAGGCTGCCGCACGCGCTCACGCCAATCAAGTATTCGACCCCTAACATTTTGAACCCATAGATGTTGGCCCGTTGGTTCAGACGACCCGGGCTGATGACGTGACCACGCCCGTGACGAGGCAAGAAAGCCACACTCTGGCCGTGAATCTGTCCCACCACGTAGGCGTCCGATGGTTCACCAAATGGGGTGTCGAGAACGATCTCCTCCATATTGGTCAGCGCCTCCATTTGATACAAGCCGCTGCCGCCAATGACGCCAAAGCGAATTTTCTCCATCATTTCATTTCACCTGTTCGTTGAGTCAGTCTCTTGTCAGAATCCAGATGGTCTTTGCTGCGCTACACCGGCAAACGAGCGTGCGGGATGTCGCGCAGAAACGGGTTATTGCGGTCGCGCTCCGAGAGCAGGGGCGTCTCTACGCCCCATGTCAGCGCCAACTGCGGGTCATTCCAGGCGACGCCGAATTCATCGTCGCCGTTGTAATAGTTGTCCACCAGATAAGTCAGGGTTGCATCTGTGATGGCGAAAAAGCCATGGGCGACTCCGCACGGAATGAAGACGCCTTTCTGTTCTTCGCCGCCCATCTCCAATACCTGGTTTTGTCCAAAGGTGGGAGACGAGCGGCGCAGGTCAGCCAGGCCAACCCGGATGCGACCGGAGGTTACATACCAGTAATCGATCTGCTCAAAATGGTAATGCAGGCCGCGCAGCACGCCAGCCCGACTATCGCTGCGATTGGCCTGGACAATCTCCCAACGTCGTTCGGGAAACCACTCTTTGCGAAAGGTCTCCCAAAACCGCCCCCGCTCATCGGTGTAGGCGCGCAACTGAACGATCTTTACGCCGAGAATTTGGGAAGACTCGTTGATCTCTGCCATACGTTTCCGCCTCAATTTGTCGAAGACTCACTCAGCGCATCGCGCAGCAGGCCGATGATCGCACCGATGCGCGCCGACTTGAGCCGATAGGATGCACGATTGGCGATCAACACCGCCTGGCATTCCATAATGACGCGATACTCAGCCAGGCCATTCGCCGTCAATGTATTGCCCGTTTCCACTACGTCTACAATCAGATCGGCTAAACCCACCAGGGGGCCTAATTCGACAGAGCCATGAAGGGGGATGATTTCAGCGTTGACGCCTCGCGCGCGAAAGAAATCCGTAGCGATGCGCGGATATTTTGTGGCAACGCGCGGCTGGCTCTCATAGCGCAAAGGCAGGTCCTGCCTGTCCTCGGGGCCAGCCAGGCTGACGCGACAGCGTCCAAAGGGCAAAAGGAGCGGCTCATAGACGTTCCTCCCGCTTTCACGCAGGGTGTCCATGCCGCACACGCCCAGGTCTGCGGCGCCATATTCCACAAAGGTCGCTACATCCATGGGCTTGGCCAAGATAAAGCGCAAGGCGCCGTCACTCCCGCTGATGACCAAACGCCGCCCGCTCTCGCCTCGTGGCGTAGCCAACCCAGCCTTTGTCATCAAGGCCAGCGTCTCTTCGGCCAATCGACCTTTGGGTAACGCAATGCTAATCGGTTCCAAGCTGGAAGGTGGAGGATGATGGCTCATGAATCGGAGCTTGCCTCTTCAGCGCAGATGGTGCGAATCCAGTCATGGGCTTCCTCTGCCGGGACAGAAGATCTGCCGTGCTGTCCGTTGCGACCTGTGGCGAACGCCATGAAACCGCCGCCCTGCCACTCGAGTGCGTAGTCCATGCCAGTCTGAGTGGCATATTGGGCGAGCTCGTCGCTGTTCCGTTCAGACACATCGATCTCAATGGAGAGTCTGTGCTTTCGCCAGGCGTCCAGGATCGCGAGGCAGGCCAGGTCTTTTCGTGTAGACACGACAAGACGAACGCGGCGATTCATCAGGCAATCTGAACCCATACCCAGTTGTCGAAGCGCCAACAGCATGCGATCAAGATTCAGGGCGACACCCACCGCTGCCTGAGAATGGCCGAAAGAACCCACCAGTTTGTCGTAGCGCCCGCCGCTGGCAATGGGAAAACCGATCTGCGGCGTCAGCGCCTCGAAGGTGACGCCAGTGTAGTAGCCCAAGTCGTGGATCTCCGTCAGATCAAGATAGATGCTTTCCAGCGCGCCAAGCCGGGCTTGTGCGTCGAGAATCTCTTCCAGATTCGCCAGCGCCGCACTCATTGCATCGTTCAGGCAGAGCCGCCCAGCATGGGCCAGAATTCCGGGCGCGTTGTCGCCGCTGAGATGGGGCAGTTCCGCCAGAGTGCGTCGTTGTTCGTTGGTGAGCGGCGCATCGTTGAGGAAGGCGTTCAGCCCGGCTGCGCTGTTGCGGTCGACGGCAGCGAGCAGTTGTTCTTGCAACACGGGCGGCAACTGGAGCGCATCGAGCAAACCATGAAAATACCCCAGATGCCCCACTGCAAGGCGAGCATGGCGCAACCCGGCTGCAGCAAGGGCCTCCATCGTCAACGTCAACACCTCGGCGTCAGCCAACGGATTGTTGGAGCCGATCAACTCGATGCCAGCCTGATGGAACTCGCGTTGCTGTCCTGCCTGCACTTCTGTGTGCCGATAGACACTGCCAGAGTAGCAAAAACGCTGGGGCATGGGCCAATCATGGAGGCGCGTTCCCACCAGGCGGGCAATGCTGATTGTCATGTCTGAGCGCAGAGCCAGTGTGCTGCCATCGCGATCAACGAAACGCACCATACCAGACTGCATCTCCGGCGTGGAGCGCAGAGCAATCGTGTCGGCGTATTCGAAGAGGGGCGTGATCACATCACTGTAGCCCCAACTGCGAAAGAGATCCAGCAGCGAAGCCTCCAGGGCGCGTCGTTGCCGGGCGTCGTCCCAGAAATAATCGGCCACTCCAAGGGGAATGGGCGTAAGCAATGGGGCGTTAGAAGGGTGCACTCTCAACTATCTCTCAATCGGGTGTGCTTTGCAGTCGTCTCAGTTATAGTCGGTCATTCCGTAGGAGTTTGAACGGCGGCGGCGAAACTCTGCTGTTACAAAACGATGACTTCCCGCCGTTCAAGCCCCTACGGCAAGCTAACTTTATTGATCTTTACCTATCGAGCAGTAAATGCACTCAAATCAAACGACCGACAGTATATCACACCCTGGCTGAATCAACACTTGATTGGGTGGCTGGAACGAACCCTGGTACAATTTATGATGAGACGCAGTGACGTAGAATGACCCGGAGCGGGACAATGGCGCTTTGGGGCGAGATGCCCAGACTGGAGAAGACAGATGTGCGGACGATTCGTGTTGCGAGCTTCGCCGGATCAACTGGCCGAACTATTTGACCTTCAAGAGGAGCCGATGGTGGCGCCGCGCTACAACATCGCTCCGTCACAGCCAGTCGCCATCGTTCGTGTGAATCCCCAGACCCAACAGCGTGAGTGGACGCACACTTTGTGGGGGCTGATCCCGTCCTGGTCGAAAGACCCCACCATCGGTCAGAAGATGATCAACGCTCGCTCCGATGGCGTGGCTGAAAAGCCCTCCTTTCGCGCTGCATTCAAGCGCCGTCGTTGTCTGATTCCTGCGTCCGGTTTTTACGAATGGAAGCAGACGGGGGATGGCAAAGAACCTCACTTCATCACCAGCGCCGCCGGTGAGCCCCTGGCCTTTGCCGGCCTGTGGGAGCAGTGGACAGGCGGCGACGGCGTGGAGCTCCAGACTTGCACGATTCTCACCACCGACGCCAACGAACTGGTGACGCCTCTCCACAACCGGATGCCAGTGATCATTGCCCCGGAGGACTATTCCTTGTGGTTGGGCAGCGGCCGTGACGAGACGCCAGCTTACTTGAGCCAGCTTCAGCATCTGCTTCGTCCCTATTCGAGCGAACTCATGAAAGAGTATGCCGTGAGTAAGTATGTCAACAACGTCCGCAACGAAGGCGAAAAATGCATCGAGCCTGTGACCGGACGATAGCAGACAGGGGCGCCCTGTCTCACATCTTCCGCCCCTTCCATATCGCCCCTCCCCGCAGCCGCCACCAGATCGCTTGCGCGGCAATGCGCGTCATCAACAGGACCGACAAAGGTGTGAAGAGAATGTCCAGCCTGCGTTGTTGGGCGGTCGATGCGCATAGCCAGCGCACGCCCAACCCGGCAGCGATGAGGCAAAGCGGCCACCCGGGCCAGCCGATTCCCCGCCGCGATGCCAGCCACAGCCACGGCCACACAAAGACGCTCAGGTGAAAGACGATGGAGAAGAGCAGGAACAGAATCGAATTGGCGTGTCCCGCCAGAATGTTTTTCGCATAGCCAGATAAAACTTCATGCCAGTTATGATACATTCTCGCCTGAATCAACCCCGCGCCATCGGCCATGCGCAACTTGCCGCCGCTCGCTTTGACGCGTTGCGCCAGTAGCACATCCTCCAGCACTTTTGCAGCCACAGCGGCATGTCCACCGCATCTCTCGTAGGCGGCGCGCCGAAAGGCCATGCACTGACCGTTGGCAGCCGCGGCTGAAGGGTAGGGCAGGTTGTGCGCCCAGCGTATTGGAAGATACGCCAGCACTGCAAAGCTCATCATTGGGACAACTAAACGTTCCGCCCAGGTGATGGTGATCTGTGTCGGCCAGACGGTGAGCAGGTCTGCCTGCATGGACTCCATGGCTGCGGAGACAGCGCCCAACGCGCCCGGTTGCCAGATCACATCGGCATCGGTGAAGACCAGGAGATCGCCGCGCGCGTGCTGCGCCAGTTGGTGACACGCCCAGTTCTTGCCAAGCCAGCCCGGCGGCAATGGCGCGCCGCTGAGCAAGACAAAGCGGGGATCGTCTGCGGCGGCTTCACGGGCGATCCTGGCTGTTTCGTCGGTGGAATGATCGTCAAGCACAAGTAATTCGTGTAGGCATAAACAGTCCTGACATAACAAACTCACAACGATCTCGCCAATAGAACCAACTTCATTGCGCGCGGGCACAAGCGCCGAAGCCAGCATTCCATCCACGCGCGTCTGGGCGGCGTACAATCGTGGGAAATGGCGATGATTGTGGAAGGCGATAGCCATCATCACAGCCAGGGCAACAGTGACAAGCGTCGCCAGCAACAGGGTGATCATGGCGCAGCCTGCCGGGCGCGCCGTCTGAAACGCAAGGCTGGGGCATGTCTGAGATCTGTACGATGCTTGTAGATGAGGACGCTCATGTTGAGCAACCACACAGCGGTCATCACCCAGAGGTCAGGCCGGGCGATAACTCCGTTCCACTCGCCGGGCGCAATGAAAAGATAGGCCAGAAGACAGGTCATTGCCACAATGACCCCCCACCCATTTGATCCCACAAGGAAAGTTCCAAGCAAAAGCCCCAGCCCTATCACTGTTGGCCCCTCCCACACGGTCAGGCCACCCCATATGCCAATCGTGACGGCCACTGCCTTGCCGCCACGAAAACGGAGGAACGGAGTGAAGGCATGGCCGAGCACGGGCGCAGTGGCTGTCGCTACTAACAGCCAACCCTGCACGCCAGCGCCGAGCATGGCAACCCAAATGGGAATAGCGCCCTTGAAGCCATCAAGCAGACCGGCCAGCAGGCCCACGCCTTTGCCGCCAGCGCGGAAGACATTCGTCGCGCCCGGGTTGGCGTCGCCGTAGGCGCGGATATCCGTGCGTAGAAAGAGTTTTCCCACCCACACGGAGAACGGAAGTGAACCGGAGAAGAACGCGATGAGGGGCCAGAAGAGGGCAGGCATCGTAAATCGTGAATAGTTGATGGCTAATGGTTGATGGTTGATGGTCGACGCATGCGGGCGCGCCAGGCCAGGAGGACGAATACGCCCATGCCCAGAAAGCCAGCCAGGGCTGGGCCTGGCATGCCCCAAAAGAGCGCCAACCCGATGCTTTGCAGCGCCCAGGTAATGGTGTAGATGACCAGGAGCGACAAGCTCGGGTTAATGGCCGGTCGCACGATGAGCGTCAGCAACGCGGCTGACAGCAGCCAACCTGCATAGTTCACCACAGGAATGCCAAAGTACGCGCCAGGCTGCTCCCACACCCAGTAGCCCCACGCCACCATCTGCGGGTCAAGAAAGAGATCCCAGGCAGTGAAAGCCAGCGCGCTCACGGTGACAAAGAGCCATTGACTGCGCCGCCTGCTTGCCCGCGCTGCATCCTCGCCATTGATCCAATCGGCCACCGCCCATGCCGGGGGCAACATCATCAGCCAGGCCGTGGGAATGATGAGTGGGACGCCGCCCAACTGCGGCCGCAGAAGCGCCGTGTAGTCATACTCGCCAAAAGGGAAGCCTGTGTGGCTGCCCACCCATTCGATGAGCCACGCCGCCGGGATAATGATTGCCGCCAGGCGCAAGGTCTCTCGCACACCCCAACGCGTAACCAACACTGCCAGCACCGCCGCCGCTTGCAAGCTGACGCTGAGCATCACGCCCCAGTGGAGCACACGGTCGCCCACCACCCAACGCACAATAGGGATGAGGATCATCACCCCCACCCACGCAGCAATCAACCATACATGGAGCAGCCAACGCGCAGTGGCAGCATCAAGGTGTGAAACGTCACTTGATACGGAACGTCGATCGCTCGTCATTCACAATTCACAATTTGCCATTTAACTATCGCAGCCGTTCTCTCTCCAAATCCCGTAACACAACCATCGCCGCATTTCTCCCCGCAGCGCCCATGATGCCGCCGCCTGGGTGCGTGCTTGCTCCGGTGAGATACAGCCCTTTGATCGGCCCGCGATAGTTGCTCATGGTGAGAGCTGGGCGCAGCATGAACATCTGGTCAATGGACATCTCCAGATGCATGACATTTCCTCGCAACAGACCCAGCTCCCGTTCCAGGTAGAGGGGCGTCTCGATGAGCCTGTCGATGACTGCGTCCTTCACATTGGGGGCATACTCCGCCAGCTTGTTCAGGATATTGTCCGCTGTCTCTCCGCCGATGTGATCCCACGAACGCCCACCTGCCAGTTCGTAGGGTGCATACTGCATCCAGGTGAAGAGCACATGTTTGCCGGGCGGGGCCAGGCTTGGGTCCGCCGCAGAAAAGGTCATGGCAATGAGCGCAGGGTTGCGCGAAGGGACGCCGGCCAGATAGTCGCCGTAGGCTGCGTCCAGGTAGCGCAGGTCGGGGCAGATGAACTGGAGCGCCCTGTGTTGTGGCCCGGGCGAGCCGTCGGCCGGCGACGGGAGCGCCGCATAGTTGGGCAGCGCATCCATGGCCCAGCGCACGATCATGCCAAAGCCATTGCCGACGCGCGCGCCGGCCAGGAGATTGCGGGCCTGTTGAGAAACGGGGGCGTCGGCGAGCATCTGGAGCGTCGCATGGATGTGCGCCCCAGAGACCACGGAGCGCGCCGAGACGCGCATGCCGCCCTCGGTCTCTGCGCCAACCGCGCGGCCATTCTTTGTCAGGATGCGCGTCACTGGCGCGCCGGCCACCAGGCTGCCGCCATGAGCCTGGATCATGGTCGCCAGGGCCTGGGTCAGCATACCCGAGCCGCCGCGCGGACGCTTGAGGCCGCTGTGATGATACATGGGCTGCCACAAGGCAAAAGGCGCAGACATGGGTTCGCCCGGCGGCGGTCCAGATTGTCCCGCCATCCAGGCGATGGCAGCCTGGACGCGCGGGTCAACAAAGGACTGGCGCAGCACCTGTCCGTAGCCGCGCAAGATGTCGCTCAGTCGCTCGAAACGCTCTGCGCCCGTTGAAGTTTTCCATATCAGATTTCTGAAGAGATTCTGGGCGGTAGGTGGTTCGAGAAAGCTCGCCACCATGCCCCGCGCCAGCGGCTCCCAGGTCTTGATGAAGTTGCGATAGTTCTCTGCGTCCGCTGGGGAAATCTGGGCGATGCTCTCACAGGTGTGTTCGACATCTTTCCAGATAAAGAAATGGCTGCCATCGGGGAAGGGCGCAAAGAAGAGCGGGTCCAGGTCGATGTACTCCAGCCCATAGGCCGCAAGATTGAGCTCCTGGACGATAGGCGTGTGGTGGATGAGGATGTGCGCTGAGCCGCCCAGGTCAAACTTGAAGCCGGGGATGATCTCCTCGGTCACCACTGCGCCGCCTACCTTGTGGCGGCGCTCCAGTACGATGACCTTGTAGCCGGCCTGGGCCAGATAGCCGGCGCAGATCAGGGCATTATGTCCTGCGCCGATGATGAGAATGTCGCAATCAGTCATTTGGACAACTCATCTCACTTGATATTCGACTGCCGGCTCACGCACCGCGGGCAGCCAATTCATCCAACTAAGATCCCTGCCGATCACTAGCTCTTCCATCTGGGCGTGATGGGTATTTTTCATTGGAATCAGCCGCATCTGAAAGCCATGACGCCGCGCCAGGTTACGCACTTCTTCAGTGTTATCGTAGGTCAACAGGAAGTCTCCATGAATCGACTCGCACAGAGAAAAAAGGCGCTCATGGTCCAGGTCGCAGTGACGATAGAGGCGTTTGCCCGCTCGTTTGCCGCCGGCTGTATAGGGAGGGTCGAAAAAGAAAATCGTATCAGATAGGGCAGCGTAATCATGGATAGCCTCCAATCCGTCGCGGCATTGAAAGTCGATGCGCTGTCGCGCTTGGTCGAGCTGCTCGAATCTCCTGGCAAGGGTTCGCGGGTACCAGCGTGAGCGTATTCCCTTGCCGTTTTCGCCATGTTTCAGAAAACTCGAACCCGGGGCAAGGATGCCTCCGTGTAATGTGCGGTTCTTAAGGATAGTTTGAAACGCGCGTTCCCGATTGGAGGTGGGCGTTCGAGCCAATTCAGCAAGCGCAGATTCATGAGTGAGATCGAATTCAAGAATGCGTTGGGCCAGCCAGTGCGCGTCGCCATCGACCACCGCCTGCCAGACTGCGGCGATCTCTTCATCGAGTTCCACCATGACGACTGATTCGACCAAGTTCTCGATCAGGGCTGTCAGGCTGATGATACCACCGCCAGCGAACGGCTCGATGAGGAGACTTGGTCTACACCGCATCCTTTGCACCCACTCGCGAAAGGTGGGGACGAACCATGTCTTGCCGCCTGGGTAGCGAAACGGGCTGCGTTGCGGGACAGACGCAACGTTGACTGGCTTTAGGTTCGCAGCTTCATCTGCTTGCACGTTCAAAAGGGGCGGCTGGCTGTAATTTGGCGCCATTCAAAACGGCCTTTCAATTGTCCGATTGACCGGGGCATGTTCCACGTGATCGTCGAACTTCCCCTGCAAAAGCCGCAAAAAATCATCGACGCTGCCTGGCTTGGGTGTTGTGATTGAGAGCAGAGCAGGTTCAAACTCTGTGAATACCTCATCAACTTTGGTCAACTTGAACCGCGTCTGACCACCATGATTGATCAGTTGCAGTTCGTAAAGAAGCCAGACAATGTCGGCATTAGACTTGGAGACCGTCGTAAGTCGAGGAAGCGTCTCGAAAAAACCCTTGGTCAGCGCAACAGCGGTTTTCTTTTGCCAGGAGTGCAGAATGCCACTCTTATAAAGCAATTGAGGCACAAGCCGTTTGCGCGAAGAAGAAAGATAGTCGGGACGGGGATAGTTCGACTTTGCGCTCCAATCCATCTCGCCGCGTGTGTAGGGGTCCTGCATGTAAAACTCGAATGGCTCGCGCACATTCCCAGAGATGTATACAGCCTGGACTTCCAGTGCACCAAAGTCGACGATCTTGCCATCATCGTTGTACGCTGCCAGAACGACATCGATATTGCCCGCCGACTTGCCAGTGGCGTCATTCAGGCGCACTTCTGTGAGCGAACTCCATGAGATGCCGTCACCAAAGAAAAATGATGCCGCGTCATCGGCAATAATCCAATCCTCACGAAATCGGATCGGACAGGTGATGGCGACGTTGTTTTCATGGAAGATGCTGCAAACACCAAGAGGGGCGTTCGCCTTGTCTTTGGTGCAGTTCGGCACTTTGTTATTGAACGGGCACAGTCGTCTTGTGCGATAACGGTCGGCGTTGGGTGATTGGTCGGTCGTGGGATGGCCGAAGACTTCAGCAAGTGGATGTCTGGATTCAACCAGGTTGACTGCTTTCATGGCTGAATTGTGGCACAAGATGGGAGAGAAGGCAACTGTCACGGGGATTTCACCGCCTGATATGCGGCCAACACCCGCTGGCGCGCCCAGTCGTGATCGACGATTCGTTCTGGATAGTCCACGCCGATGACGCACCTGACCCGGCGCTGGTCGGCCGCGTCCATCAGCCACGGCTCGTGAAGAGTGGACAGGGGAACATTTGCCAACTCAGGCAGCCAGCGGCGCACATAGAGTCCGTCTGGGTCGAACTTCTTGCCTTGCAGAACCGGGTTGAAGACGCGAAAATAGGGCGCAGCGTCGGTGCCAACGCCGGCGGTCCACTGCCAGCCGCCGTTGTTGGCCGCTGGGTCGCCATCCACGAGCTGCTGCATGAACCAGCGCTCGCCCCAGCGCCAATCGACAAGGAGGTCCTTGACCAGAAACGAAGCGACGATCATGCGCAGGCGGTTGTGCAGCCAGCCCTGGGCCGCTAACTGGCGCATAGCTGCATCCACGATGGGGTAGCCCGTGCGTCCGCTGCGCCAGGCGTCGAAAGCGGCCTCGTCGTTCTCCCAGGCGACGGCATCGTATTCCGGGCGAAAGGCGCTCCGGCGTACATGGGGAAAGTGGCGCAGAATGCTCACGTAGAACTCACGCCAGATGAGCTCGTTCAGCCAGGTTTCGGCGCTTTTGCGTGCTGCGGGCGACGGTGCATTCTCCATGGCCGTGAATGCGGCCAACACAACCAGCCGTGTGGAGATCATGCCGAAGCGCAGGTAGGGCGACAACCCGGAGGTGCTCTCGATGTCCGGGCGATTGCGCAGCTCCCCATAGGAGTAGACCGGCGATTGAAAACCATTGACAAAGGCGCTCAGGCGTCGTTTGGCTTCCTCCTCGCCAGGCGCAAGAGGAAGGTTCGATGACGCAACAGGCTGTTCGGGCAAGGGTAGGCTGGCGATCTGCTGGGGCGTCGTCATGCGCTGGGGCCTGGACAAGATGTCATTGCGCCGGGGTGGGGCGCAAGATTTCCATTTGCGGCTGAAGGGCGTGTAGACAGTGTACGGCTCGCCGTTTTCCTTGAGCAGGGTCTCGGGAGAATGGACGACAACGCCATCGGTCAGGTGGAGCGGTAGAGCGCGCTCGATGGCGGCATCTCGTTGCACCGCAAAAGGGGAATCGTCGCGCTCGGCAAAGATAGCCGCCGCGCCAACCTCAGACCGGAGGCGGGTCAGTTCCTGAAGTGGGTCGCCGGCGCGGATGATGAGACGGCTGCCTCGCTCGCGCAGGCTGCGGTCAAGCTCTGCCAAGCCGCCAAAAAGAAAAGCGGTGCGCTTTTTGCTGGCATATTGTGAGCGCAGCAGCCGTTCATCCAGGATGAAGACGGGCAGAATCTGTTCGCCGTGATTCAGCCCCGCCGAGAGCGCCTGATTGTCAGTCAGGCGCAGATCGCGGCGCACCCACCAAATGGTCGTTGACATTTCAGCGATGGCTATTCCAGATGCAGGCTTTCGATGGCATTTCTGACGACAGTTGCGCTCTTATTCAGGAGGGCCATTTCGTCAGCGTTCAACAGAGGTGGGAACTCATCCATGACGCCGGCGCCGCCCACCAGCCGCGGCAGCGCTACAGTGACATCGGGCACGCCGGCCACTTCTGGGCTGGGCGTACAGACAGTGAGGATGGAGCGTTGATCGCTGAGAATGACATTGGTGATGCGAGCCAGGGCCGCGCCAATGCCGTAGTAGGTTGCGCCCTTGCCCTCGATGATGTAGTAGGCCGCCCGGCGGACCGCATCGTCGATTTCTGCGCGCTCGGCGTCGTCCAGCGTCACATTGCGCTCCTGGCAGAACTGATCCAGAGGCATTCCGCCGATGGTGGCAATGGACCAGGTCAGCACCTCGGAATCGCCATGCTCACCCACCACATAGGCATGAATGTGACGGGCGTCTACCCCCACGCGCTGTCCCAAGAGCGTGCGGAAGCGGGCTGTATCCAGTGTCGTGCCCGAGCCGACGATGCGTGTAGACGGCAAGCCGAAGTCGCGGGCAAAGTGGGCTGTCATGTGGGTGGCCACATCGACGGGATTCGTGGCCACCACCAGCACTGCTTCGGGTGCAGCCTGGAGAACGTTGGGCACCACCTGGCGAAAAACCGCTGCGTTGCGTTCCAGCAGCTGCAAGCGCGTCTCGCCCGGTTTTTGATTGACGCCAGCGGTGATCACCACCACGCGGCAGCCGGCCAGGTCTGTGTAGTCGCCGGAATGGACATCGATGGGATTGGCGAAGGGCACGGCATGGCGGATGTCATTGGCCTCCGCCGCGGCGCGCTGGTTGTTGAGATCGACCAGCACAATTTCTCGACCCACTCCGCTCATCACCATGGCGTAGGCTGCGGCGGAACCGACGAACCCGCTGCCTACCACGCCGATTTTTCCAGTTCGCACCATCTCGTTCACCCCTCTCGCTTCGCATTCGCCATGATACTCGACCCATATTTACGCCGCTTGGCGCTTTGAGGTCTCGAAGGCGGGGGCTTGACGCATCACCACCCCAAAGAACTCGCCGCCTCAAAATACACCACCGGCCATTCTCAATTCTGACCGCCGAATTGTCAATTCATTCAACACTCCGTCCGCAACCCGCATACCGCCCAGAGCCACCGCCGCTGTTGACTGGCCGGGGAAAATGCTGTCACCGACCATCCACAAGCCAGGCCCAAGCCGCGGTCCCCATGCACGGAAAAGGCTTGTTTGGGGGAAGCCGCCCACCCAGCCCCAAGCGCGACGGGTGAAACGGTTGAATGTGACCGGCGTCCCAGGCAGCACAAGCTCAGCCGCGCGGCGCAGGCCGGGCAAGGCGATTTCAGCGCGTTCCAAGAGGCGCTGTGTATAGACTTGCCTGCGCGCCTGGTAGTCGCGTGGGCTTTGGGCGTAGAGCGTCCACCAGGGCGTCAGCGCGGTATGGGTGCTGAGGGTGAGGGCGCGTTTGCCCGCCGGCGCACGTTTCTCATCCCACGCCGGGCTGAGCGACAAAAAGACAGAATTGCCCTCGCCCATGGGCTCTGCCGCAACCACCTGATGATGCAAAGGCCAATCCTTTGGAATGACGCCTTCCTCCAGCCCAACATAGACCATGAACGCGCCCCACCCGACGTCGGGGCGGCAGGGAAGCCGTTTGAGTTTCGCCGGGGCGTCATCTCCCAGGAGCGAAGCAACGTTCCAGGGCGGCAGGTTGGCGACCACCAGGTCGGCGGGGAACGCTCCCCCGCGCTTTGTCTCGACAGCGGTTGGACGCCCTCCATGGGCAGAGATGCGAGTGACTTCTTGGCGATAGAGGACTCGTCCGCCGTAGGATTTCACGGCCAGGGCCAGGGCGTCGGAGAGCGTCCCCATGCCGCCTTCCAGATGGACAACCCCGCGGCGCGGCAGATCCAGCGCCGACGCGCCATAAAGCGCATTGGCAAAGCGGCTGGTGGTCTGCGCCGAGATGAGCAATTGCGCGTCGACGAATTGGCGCAGCGTCGGGTTGGCAGAGCGCAGATGAGCGGAAACAGGGCGCAGAGCATCTGCCGCCAGTTGCGGGTTGAGCCGCCTGCTCCAGTCGGCGTGCAACCACGAAAGGCCGCTGCCCGCCAGGCCGATGGCTTCGCGGGCGGTCTGTGGCGGCCAGGTGGGACGTTGGATCGCCAGATCCCACAGGGCGTCGGCGGTGCGTTCCTGCCACGAAAAGAAGGCGTCGCCGTCAGCGCCAAAGACGCGCCGATACTCCGCCCAACGTCGTTCGTCTCCCCAACGCACCGTCTGCACGCCGCCGGGCAGGTGAACCACCATGGCAGGAGCAGACGCACGGGCCGGCCAGCTTTTGATGCCAACGACCTGGGCAACCAGGTCCATGGGGCCGCTTGGATAAAAACCGCCAGCCAACGTTGCGCCGGCGTCGAAGCGATAGCCCTGATGGAAGAAGGAGCCTGCGCAACCGCCTGCATAAACGTGCGCTTCCAAGACGGTGACATCCAGGCCAGCTTTCGCCAGCATGGCTGCTGTGGTCAGTCCGCCGATTCCGGCGCCCACCACCACGACGCGTCGAGTCATTTGCTGCGGCCTACAACCTGTATGGGACGGAAATGTTGCGCGCCGGGATGCTCCAAGAGGCGTCTGGTCTTCCACTGGCGATAGGCAAAGAGCACAGGCAGGTTGAGTTGCATCCCCCAGCCGACCAGTCGCCAGAACCTGTGTGAGCTGGTTTTGATCTCGAGATCGTCAACAACTTCGGTGCGGCGCTCATCCAGCGGCGCAAAGCTGTGGAGATGCACCCACTGGGCGAAGGGTCCCTCTATCTGGCGGTCAACGAAACTCACCGGCGTCACTTGTTCGATACGCGCCCGCCAGCGGATAGGCAGAGGACCGAGCCACATGGTGAAATCCATTTCGTCGCCTTCGGCGAGCTGCTCGGGTGCGTGATGGACCTGCACGATGACGGGCGGCGGCGTGATGGCGCCCATGCTGGCTGAACGGCTGTGAAAGTCGCGCACCACCGACAGGGGCGCCGCGACCGTGAAACGATGATGAAAGCGCATGGTCGGTCAATCCCTTATTTCTGTAACAGGCTTCGCAGAGCAGCTTCAAGCTCTGGATATTTGAACGCGAAGCCCAGTTCGAGGAGGCGTTTGGGCATCTGGCGTTGGCCTTCGAGGAGGAGCGTCGCCATTTCTCCGAACAGGGTCTTGAGGGCGAAGCCCGGCGTCGGCATGATGGCTGGCTTGCCCATGACTGTCCCCAAGACTTTGCCGAATTCCTTGCTGGTGACGGGATTGGGCGCGCTCAGGTTGAAGGCGCCTGATGCGTTTTCATTCGTCAACAAGAACTGGATGGCGCGCACTTCGTCGTCCATGTGGATCCACGGCAGGTATTGCTCGCCGCTGCCCAAGGGCCCGCCGGCGAATAACTTGAAAGGCATGACCATCTGGGGGAATGCGCCGCCGGCTGTGCTCAATGCAATCCCTGTGCGGATCACGGCGCGGCGCACGCCGTAGGCGCGCTCCACCTTCGCCGTGGACGCCTCCCAGTCAAAGCAGACCCGGGCCAGAAAGTCATTGCCCACAGAGGCGTCTTCGGTGATGATTTCGTCGGCGCGCGGCCCATAATAGCCAACCGCGGAGGCTTGAATCAGCACCTTGGGTTTGACGCTGGCCGCGGCGATGGCTTCCACCACAGCTTGCCCTGCCTCAACGCGGCTTGAGCGGATGAGTTGCTTGCGTTCAGCCGACCAACGCCCGCTGGCAATGCTTTCGCCAGCCAGGTTAATGATGGCGAATGCGCCGTCGGCCAGGCTGCCCCAGGCAGCTGCGCTTTTACCATCCCACGCCTCCACCTTCACCCCATCAGGCATGCCCTTGACCTTCGCCGGGTCGCGCGACAGCACAACAACTTCATGACCATCAGCCGCCAACGCTTTGGAGAGCGCACGCCCGATCAGCCCTGCACCTCCTGTAACAATCGTTCGCATTGATACTCCTTTCTCCTCCAAGAAAAGCGCTTTTCTGTAACGTGTTATGCAAGGTATGTTTGCTCGGTCGTCTGCCAGCCGGGCGACGAATCGAGTCGAACGCCCAGCAACGCCGACAGCCAGAGAATCGCCGGGTGGCGCGGTTCGCCCAGGTTTTCCTGCATGGCGTTCAGATAGGCGCCCAGGTAGATTTCCAGCATCTCGGCCGGCATCCCAATGTGGTTGGTCAGCAAGCCCTCGACCCAATCGATGTCTGGGCCAAGAAAGCGCATATCGCCCAGCGCAAGGGCTGCGGCGATGTTGCGGCTGAACTGCTCGTTGGCGGTCGCCAGCATCCGCGGGGAAAAGTGCGATAGGTTCATCTGCATCCAAACATCCGCCTCGATGCGGGCCTGGCTGGCGGCGAACGTTGCCGCGGCCGCCTGATATTCATGGGATTGACCCAATCTGGCCTCTTGTGGTCGCGCTGTCGTCAAGATCTGTTCGATTCGGGCCACTGCCTCATTGAGGCGCTCCCCCAGGAAGTAACCAGGCATGACATGCTGCAAATCGGGCACGCGATTGAAGATTAGGCCGCCGAAGGCCATGGCGACGCGATCTTGATAAAGCAGACGCCCCATCTCCAGGAGATTGGCCGCCGTGTGGAGTTGCTGGGCAGTAAGGATCGCGAGTCTGGGACGCACGGCAGCGACGGTCTCGCCAAGCCGCACGAGAGGTACATTGGCGCCGAGATAGACGACATCCCAGCTGCGACGGCGCAGCAACAGGGCCAGGACGAGAGGAACGAAGGTATGCTCTTCCTCTGGCGGACAGGCAATGAGGATGCGCCGTCCACGCGTCGGCGCCGGCGTCGATGCGAGCAATGCCTCCAGGCGACGCAGGGCAAGGGCGGAGGCGAAATGCTCTTGCTGAACCGTCACCTCGCCGCGATACCACCCATCGCCGATTTCGGCCAGACTCCTCTGCAGGAGCTCGATGCAGACAGTCTCTGGTGAGAAGAAAGCAAACGCCTGAGAGAGAATCTGCTCAGCGTCTTGTTCGTCGAAACGCATACAAGCTGCCACCCAGGCCCGGCGCAGGTCGCCCATGGCCCCATCTTTGGAGGCAGCAAGCTGAAGAGAGCGTAGTCCGTGGGGAGAGAACGACTCTTCCAACGGCTCTTCAGCGGTTTCGTCTGGCCCTTCGTGCAGCCGCGTCCACATCTCGATGGCGCGACTGATGCTCAGCCCTTCTTCCTGGCGCGCCATGAGCCAGTGCAGCATTTCGATGTCGTTTTGCGAATAAAGGCGATGGCCGCTTTCTGCCCGTTGGGGTGTGGGGATGCCGTAGCGCCGCTCCCACGCGCGGAGCGTATCCGGCTTGATGCCTGTCTCTTGCACCACAGCCTTCAAATTGTAGATCGGTGTACTCTTTGTCGGGTTCATGGTCTCGTGTGCTCTCCTGTTGCATCACGACTCTGCCTGGTGTTAGCATTATCATTGGCAAAACTATAACATAGTTATGACAAGCCGTAAAGTGTTTGCACATCCTATTCAAGCAAAACATGTTCAAAATATGGACAAATGGAACATTCCACCCTTGACACCTGCGCGAAGGATGTGGTACTTTGCCAAGAGTGAACGTTCGTTGATCTGCCATCATCAGAAACAGGAAGGGAACACGCAGTCATGCAAGCAGAACACTCTTGGGAGCGGTCTCTGTTGTCGCTCGCCTATGAAGGCCGCCATGCAGTTACCCAGTCCCACGACATGGCCGTCGACCATGCCCTCCTGGAAACCGCCTACTCCTATTGCGAAACGATGACCGCGCTAAACAGTCGTTCTTTTCACATGGCTTCGAGCCTCTTGCCGGCAGAGAAGCGTCGCGCTGTGCGTGCGCTTTACGCCTTCTGTCGGGTGACCGATGACCTGGTGGATCGAGCAGAGGGCAATGCAGGTCGCATCGCTCTGGAGGAGTGGCGCAGGCGCCTGATCGGCCAGACCCCACCAGGTGATGATCTGGTGGCCGTCGCATGGTCCGATGCACGCCAGCGTCATCGTGTACCGTGGCGGTACGCCGAGCAACTGATCGACGGCGTGGCGCGCGACCTGGAGCAGACTCGCTATCAAACCTTTGACGATCTGGCTGCCTATAGCTACGGCGTGGCTTCCACGGTGGGCTTGATGAGCATGCACATCATTGGCTATCAGGGGCCAGAAGCCATCCCCTATGCGATCAAACTGGGCGTGGCCCTCCAGATGACGAACATCTTGCGCGATGTGGCGGAAGATTGGCAGCGCGGGCGCATCTATCTGCCCCAAGAGGATATGGAACACTTTGGCGTCACTGAAGCGGACATTGCCGAGGGTCGGGTGACCGCAGCCTGGCGCCAACTGATGGCGTTTCAGATCGAGCGCACCCGACGCCTCTATGACGAGGCAGCGCCCGGCATCTACCTGCTCGACCGTGATGGCCGTTTCGCCATCGCCGCGGCTGCCGACCTCTACCGGGGCATCCTGACCGACATCGAACGCCACGAATACGATGTCTTTGGTCGCCGGGCCTTCGTCACCATCTGGGGAAAATTGCGCATGTTGCCCGCCATCTGGTGGAAGAGCCGGCGCGGCCCGCAGCCATAATTTCC
>CAZLMM010000091.1:0-27461 GCA_964560495.1 uncultured Caldilineaceae bacterium | reverse complement strand
AGTGAAGCATCTGCGTGTCGGCGAGAGTTTCTAGGGAGCGCCAGCGAAGCATCTCGCGCTGCCACCCAGATGCTTCACTGCGTTCAGCATGACAATACCACCGGCTCATTTAGGTCCACGTGTACTAGTGCGCACGCCCATGGGCGCCACACATGCACGTAGAGACTCGGTTGACGCGCAAGATGATCGAGGATGCGATGCAGGGCGCCACACATGCACGTAGAGACTCGACGATTTCTGGATGACGAACTCATGAATTCATGCCGATCCACAATCTTTCAGGAAGCTCCCGGCATCCTGGAAGATGTGCGACATGAATGTTCCACCGGCAAAAGGAATGACCGTTTGCGATTCCCATGCTTTGACACGCGCCCGAATGTAAGGTAGACTGCCATTCGCCATATATCATATATTGATCATCCTCTTTCCCAAATACATCTCACACAACAGTGTGCGGGTTACGTTATGTCTGCCATTCGACCCCTCCTGAGCAAGCGCGCCTATGTCTACGAGTCATTGCGCGCCGACATTCTGAACGGCCAGCGGGCATCGGGCGAGCGCCTCGTCATCGACGATCTGGCAACCCAGTTTGGCGTCAGTCCGATCCCGGTGCGTGAGGCCCTGCATCAGCTTCAGTCCGATGGGCTGGTGACCATCGAGCCATACCTGGGCGCGCACGTTTCGGTCATCCACGCGGGACTGATCGAAGAGGTCTTTTTACTGCTGGAGGCCTACGAAGTCATCAGCAGTCGCCTGGCCTGCGTGCGCATGAGCGAGGAGGATTTCACGGCCTTGGGGCAGATGCTCCAGCGCATGGACTCCCAATTGGTGGATGTGGAAGCCTGGTCGATTTCGAATGTGCAACTGCATCGCTTCCTGGTTGAATGCGCCGGGTTGACGCTCCTCCCACCGCGCATGGAGGCTGTGTTGGATCACTGGCAACGCTTTCGCCGCTGTTACCTCCATGAAGTCTTCCTTCGCCGCATTGCTCAAGCGCAGCAAGACCACTGGAACATCTATGCCAGCCTGCGCACTCGCAACCCCGACGCCGTCGAAAGGGCCATTCGTTGCCACAACCGCATGGCCCTCGCCGATTACCTGACCTATCTGACCCAACAGGGACATCTGCAACCATCAGACATGACCTATATGAGGCAAGAATCCGCATGATCGACCGAAATCGGCTGCAACAGAAGTGCCGTCAAACAATGGAGTTCGCCGCCGTCCAGGTGCGCAATCTCATCGAGCATCACCCCGATGATTTCCCCATGTACACTATGCAGGGCAAATGGAAACACAGCGGCGAGGCGTGGACGAATTGGTGCGAAGGCTTCCTGGGCGGCCAGATGTGGCTGCTTCATCAGCACACCGGCGACCAGTATTGGCTGGAGAAGGCCATCCACTACGCTCATCTCATCGAGCATCGCAAGACCGACCGCAGTGTCCATGACCTGGGCTTTCTCTTTTGGTCCACGTGGAAGCGCTGGTATGACCTGACCGGCGATGAGGAGATCAACGCAGTTGTCATCGAGGCGGGGCAAACGCTGGCCAAACGCTTCATGGAGAAGGGACAATATCTGCGCTCTTTTGTGGCTGACGAAAGCCTCTTCATTGACATCATGATGAACGTGGGCATCATCTTCTACGCCGGGTTGGAGACAGAGGATGACGACCTGCTGCGCATTGCCAATCAGCATTGTCTGACCACGCGTCGCTACCTGGTGCGCGGCGACGGCAGCACATCCCATGAGGGCATCTTCGACCTGGAGACGGGCGAGTTCCTGCGTCAAAGCACCCACCAGGGCTGGCGTGGTGATTCGTCGTGGGCGCGCGGGTTGACCTGGGCGCTCTATGGGTTTGGCACGGCCTATGACTTCAGCAACGATGTGCGCTTTTTGCAGACCGCCGAGGCGTGCGCTGACTTCTACATCGGCCACACGCCCGATCACGGCGTGCCGCCCAACGACTGGGCCGAGCCTGATCCCCAGCGGCCATACGAAAGTTCGGCCGCTGCCATCGCCGCCAGCGGGCTGATCAATCTCTCTCGCTTGACAGGCGACCCACTGCGGGCGCGCTTCTACCACGATTACGCCTTGCAGATCGTGGATACGCTGACGGAACCGGAATTCCTGGCTGTGGAAACGCCCGGCTGGGAGGGCATCCTCAAGCACGGCGCATACCATGAGCGCAAGGGGTTGGGCGTGGACGAGAGCGTTATGTGGGGCGAGTACTTCTTCCTGGAGGCAGTGAGCAAAGTGCTTGGTCATGAGTAAAGTTGCGTTGGTCACCGGCGCCGGGCGGGGCATCGGGCGGGGCATCGCTTTGGCATTGGGCGCAAAGGGCTGGTCCCTGGTCATCAACTACCGGGGCAACCGCAGCGCCGCCGACGAAACTGTTGCAGAGCTGGCCGCATTGGGCGCAGAGTCTCTGACAGTGCAGGCCGACATCTCCAGCGCGGCGGATCGCAGGCGGCTGGTGGATAAGACATTGGCCCGCTTTGGCGGCATCGATCTGCTGGTGAACAACGCCGGCATGGCGCCGCGCCAGCGCGTGGACATCCTGCAGATGAGCGAAGCCAGCTACGACGAAGTAATGGACGTGAATCTGCGCGGACCCTTCTTCCTCACCCAGATGGTCGCCGGCGTCATGGCGGGTCAGACCGAAGCAGGGAGGGAAGCCCGGCCCGCCATCATCAACATCAGCTCGGTGAGCGCCTATGCCAGCAGCCCCAATCGCGGCGAATACTGCATCTCCAAGGCCGGCATGGCTATGATGACTGCACTCTTTGCCGACCGGCTGGCGGAATACGGCGTCAATGTTTATGAAATTCGGCCTGGCGTCATCGCCACTGATATGACGAGCGTGGTCAAGGAAAAGTACGACAAGCTCATCGGCGAGGGGTTGACGCCAATCCGTCGTTGGGGCGAACCAGACGACGTGGGGCGCGCTGTCCTCGCCATCGCCGAGGGGTATCTTCCCTTCTCCACCGGCGAGGTGATCAACGTAGACGGCGGCTTCCATCTACGAAGGCTGTGAACATGAAAATTCAACGCATGGCGCAACTGCGCACGGCGCAACAGTTCCGCAACTATACAGCAAGCCTGGGCATTCATCTTGAGTGCGACGAAACGGTGGCAAGCGGGCCGGATGCTCCACTGGCCCAACCGCTGAGCCATCGCCAGCGATTGATCGGCAACCGTTTTGCGGTGCTGCCCATGGAGGGTTGGGATGGAACCACAGATGGCCGTCCGAGTGAGCTGACGCGTCGGCGGTGGGCGCGTTTTGGACAGAGCGGCGCCAAACTCATTTGGGGAGGCGAAGCGGCAGCCGTGCGTCCCGATGGCCGCGCCAATCCCAACCAACTGATGATTCTGGACAGCACCCTGGACGAGCTGGCTGATTTGCGCAACATACTGGCGAAAGAGCACGCCGCCCATTTCGAGCGCACGGACGATCTTCTCATCGGTCTCCAGCTCACTCATTCGGGCCGTTTCGCCCGCCCCTATGACAAGAAGCGGCTGAATCCGCGCACGCTCTATCGCCACCCTGTGCTCGACGCCAAATTTGCCATCACTTCTGACGAGGTGATCTTGAGCGACGATGAAATCGACCAGCTCATCGCTGACTTCGTGGCTGCGGCGGCGCGGGCGCAACAGGCTGGCTTCGACTTTGTGGACATCAAGCACTGTCACGGCTATCTGGGGCACGAATTTCTCAGCGCAGTGGACCGCCCCGGGAGGTACGGCGGCAGCTTCGAGAATCGCACTCGCTTTCTGCGCGAGATTGTCGCTGGCATCCGCCAGGCCGCGCCTGGGCTGGAGGTCGGCGTGCGCCTAAGCCTCTTCGATTTTGTGCCCTTTCAGCCGGGGGAAGATGGCAGAGGTGTGCCCTCCCTGGTTGCAGACGAAGGCGGCTATCGTTACGCCTTTGGTGGCGACGGCAGCGGTCGGGGCATCGACTTGAGCGAACCGCTGCGCTTCATGGATTTGTTGGCCGAGTTGGATATCCGCCTGATCTGCTTGACCGCCGGCAGTCCATATTACAATCCCCACATCCAGCGTCCGGCCCTTTTTCCGCCTTCTGATGGCTACCAGCCGCCCGAAGACCCCCTGGTGGGTGTGGCGCGTCAGATCAATGCGACGGCCAGCCTCAAGGCGCAGCGTCCGGATTTTCTCTATGTGGGCACAGGTTACTCCTACTTGCAAGAGTGGCTGCCAAACGTGGCGCAGCGCGCAGTGCGCGCCGGCATGGTCGATTCTGTGGGCCTCGGGCGCATGATTCTGGCCTACCCAGAGATGGCGGCAGATGTGCTGGCCGGACGGACACTGCAACGCAAGCGCATCTGCCGCACCTTTAGCGACTGCACCACTGCGCCGCGCAACGGCATGGTTTCTGGCTGCTATCCGTTGGATGAGTTTTACAAGAGCCGGCCGGAAAACAAACTGTTGATGGAACTGAAAGGAGAACGAGATTCTGCTGAAAACGATTGATATGCCAGTCTATCTTGTGTGTTCGCCGAATTAGTGCCAATTCGGCTAATTCATTAGCTGAATTGGCACTAATTCGGCTAATGGCTTATCATTGACCTATGATACCACGAATTTTGCAGGCGCAATTGGAGAGAGAGCTGTTGGAAGGAAGGAAGGTCATCCTTCTTTTGGGCGCAAGACAGGTTGGCAAGACAACCCTGGTGCGACACATTCTTGCCCGGTTGCCCTATCGGGTGTTGCGCATCAATGCCGACGAATATCGTTATGTGAATGTACTCTCCAGTCGTGATTTGCGCCAATTGCGCGATCTCACATCCGGGTACGACTTGCTATTCGTCGATGAAGCGCAACGGGTGTCGGAGATCGGCGTCAATCTGAAATTACTGGCCGATGAAGTCCCAAGTCTGCGCATCATCGCAACTGGTTCATCGTCCCTCGACCTGGCAAGCAAGACGCGTGAGCCATTGACTGGGCGCGCCTGGACACACATCCTCTATCCGATTGCCCTGTGCGAGTTGGCGGAACTCTATAACCCCTTCGAGTTGACCGATATGCTCTCGGAACGAATGGTGTATGGCAGCTATCCAGAATTGCTCACGATTCCAGACAGAGACGACAGGTTCAAATATCTCAACAACCTTGTCGGCAGCTATCTCTACAAAGACATTCTCGAAATTGGCAATATTCGCCACTCTTCGAAGCTGAACGACTTGTTGAAGCTACTGGCATTTCAAATTGGGCAGCAAGTGTCATTGGCGGAATTGGGCGCTCAATTGGGAATGAGCAAAGACACCGTCGCCTCTTACATCGATCTGTTAGAGCAGTCGTTCGTCATTTTTCGCTTGAAGGGATTCAGCCGTAATCTGCGCAAAGAGGTGAGCAAACAAGACAAAATCTATTTCTGGGATTTAGGTGTGCGCAACACGGTCATTGGCAATCTGAATCCTTTACATGACCGCAACGATGTGGGACAGCTTTGGGAAAATCTCATGATCGCCGAACGGCGCAAATGGCACTCATATCGTGGAACCGTTGGCAGTTTCTACTTCTGGCGAACCTATTCCGGCGCTGAGATCGATCTTGTGGAAGAGTGGAATGGAAGGCTGTTCGCCTTTGAGTACAAGTGGGCGAAGCGTACTGCTCGCCAACCACAATCGTTTTTGGAAAGCTATCCTGGCGCAGAGTATTCGCTGATCTCGCAAGAGAACTGGTTGGAACATGTCGGCGCCAGGTCTGTGAACCAGGAAAGTTGATCAAGACCCTCATTTATCGCACCGAAAGATCAGGTCTCTATGCAAATGCAATCTCATATTCGATTTGCCGCTGTCGGCCTCAACCACGGCCACATCTTTGACCAGACGCGTGTGCTTCTGGAGGCCGGCGCCGAGCTGGTCTGGGTCTATGCGCCCGAAGAAGATCTCCTCGCCGCCTATCGTCATTTTTTTCCCCAGGCCAAGCCGGCGCCCAGCGCCAAGTCCATCCTGGAGGACCCCACTGTTCAACTCGTCATCAGCGCCGGCATCCCTTGCGATCGGGCGCCCCTGGGTATCGAAGTCATGCGCCACGGCAAGGACTACATGGTGGACAAACCCGGCGCCACGACCATGTCCCAACTGGAGGAGGTGCGCCAGGTGCAGCGCGAAACCGGCCGCATCTATTCCATCTACTACTCGGAGCGATTAGGAGTGCGCGCCTCGGTCAAGGCCGGCGAGCTGGTTCACTCCGGCGCTATCGGAAAGGTGGTGCAGGTGACGATCCTGGCGCCCCATCACGAGCGACCCCACACGCGCCCGGCCTGGTTCTACGACCCGGCCTACTTCGGCGGCATCCTCACTGACATCGGCTCGCACCAGCTCGACCAGGTGCTCTACTACACAGGCTCCACCCAGGCGGAGATTGCCCATTCACAGGTCGGCAACTTCAATCACCCCCAGCAGCCGCTCTTCGAGGATTTCGGCGATGCTGTGGTGCGCGGCAGCGGCGGGTTGGGCTACATCCGGGTCGATTGGTTCACGCCCGAGGGACTGGGCGCATGGGGCGACGGTCGCTTGACTATCATTGGTACAGATGGCTATATCGAAGCGCGCAAGTACATCGACATTGCCGGTCGGCCGGGCGGCGACCATCTCTTCCTCATCGACCACAAGGGTACGCAGTATATCGACTGTAAACAGCTGGAGCTGCCCTACGCCCGTCAGTTGATCAGCGACATTGTCAACCGCACGGAGACAGCCATGACTCACGAACACTGCTTTCTGGCAATGGAGATGACGTTACGCGCGCAGGCGCAGGCGCAGCGTTTGGGACATCTGGCTCAGGGAGGCGGCGCATGAAACGGCGTGCGGCATTGATCGGCGCCGGCGGCATCGCTGGCGCGCACATCCAGGCGGTGCAGCGCAACAGCCAGGCCGTGGAGCTTGTTGCAGTCAGCGACATTGACCATGATCGGGCCAGCGCATTTGCCGCCAAACACAACATTTCCGGCGTCTACACCGACCCAGAGGCGATGCTGAACCAGGAACGTCCCGACCTGGCGCTCATCTGCACACCGCCGGGGACTCACTGCGCTCTCATCTGTATGGCGCTGGAAGCTGGCGCGTGGGTCTTCTGCGAGAAGCCCTTGTGCGCTTCTCTGGCCGAGATGGACGCCATCGAGGCCGCGGAGGCCAAAACGGGGCGCTATTGCAGCAGCGTTTTTCAGTGGCGCTTTGGGGCGGGCGGTCAGCATCTCAAGCGGCTCATCGACGCCGGCGAGCTGGGGCGTCCCCTGGTGGGAACGTGTCTGACGACCTGGTATCGCAGCGCAGCCTATTACGCTGTGCCGTGGCGCGGCAAATGGAAGACAGAGCTGGGCGGCGTCACCATGGGGCACGGCATCCACGCCATGGACTTCTTCCTGTGGCTCTATGGCCAGTGGCAAGAGGTGCGCGCCATGATGGGCACCCTGGTGCACCAGATCGAGGTGGAGGATGTCTCCATGGCCATGGTGCGCTTCGCCAACGGCGCAATGGGGTCGATCTGCAACAGCGTCCTCTCCCCGCGCGAGGAATCGTATGTGCGGCTGGATTTCGAGCGCGCCACGGTGGAAGTGACTCACCTCTATCGCTACCACAACGCGGATTGGCGCTATTCCATGCCGGCCCACATGACCGACGAGGCGACGCTTGCCCGCTGGCGCGCCATCGAGGGCGACGATACGCTGGACTTTCATGGCTTGCAACTGGCAGCCTTCCTGGCAAGCATGGATCGCAACGAGCGACCACCCGTGAGCGGGCCGGACGTGCGCGGCGCCATCGAGTTTCTCGCCAGCATGTATAAAGCCGCCTTCACCGGTCAGCCGGTGGCGCGCGGGGCGATTACGCCGGAGGATCCGTTCTATCACGCGATGAATGGCGGTGAGGTTTTGAGGTGGTGAGGTTTTGAGGTGATAGGGTTTTCGAGCGACAAGACAATAACCCCAAAACCTTACTACCCCCAACCCACATCCCACAACAAAGGAGCCGCAATGCTTCCTCTCATCTACAGTACATTGGGTTGTCCCAATTGGTCGTTGACGCAGGCCGCGGAGGCAGCCGTCGCGACAGGTTATGTTGGCCTGGAAATACGTGTGCTGGATGGCGAGATCATCCCGGCGGACCTTTCGGGCGAACGACGTCAGGCCGTGCGCCACATCATGGCGGAGCGAGGTCTGGTCATTGCGGCGTTGGGCGCGTCGACGCGTTTTTCCGCCAGCGATTCAGCAGAGCGCGCAGCCAATGAAGCCGAACTGATCCGCTATCTGGAATTGGCGAACGAACTGGAATCGCCTATGGTGCGCACCTTTGGCGGCAATGTAGAGCCAGGGCAGACCATCGAGCAGACGATGGCGTGGGTGGCGGAGAGCTTGAGCCGCGTTGCGCCGGCGGCGGAGCGGCTGGGCGTGACCGTGCTGCTGGAAACTCACGACGCCTTTTGTCGCGCCTCAGAGGTTGCGCCGGTGCTGCGCCAGGTGGACAGCCCGGCGGTGCAGGCCGTGTGGGACATCCATCACCCCTTCCGCATGGGCGAATCCGTAGCGCAGACCTGGGCGTTGCTCAAACCTTACACGCGCCATGTTCACATCAAAGATGCCCGGCGACGCCCAGACGGAAGCTGGCAGCTTGTGCTATTAGGCGAGGGAGAAGTGCCGGGCCGCGAGATCGTGCGCCTGCTCGTTGCCGAGGGCTATCATGGCTATCTCTCTGCCGAGTGGGAGAAGAAGTGGCATCCCGAGATCGAAGAGCCGGAAGTCGCGCTGCCGCAGCACGCTGACACCTTGCGAAGATGGATGAGTGAGGGCTGATGATGCGCGCCATCTACCTTCTCAACGCCGAAGCCTTCGAGCAAATTTACGGCGCAGAGGAACGCCAACAGATCGCCAGTCTGGTGGAGATCGTTGCGCCGCCCCAGACTGCGGCTTCGATCCAGGCTGACCCATCGCCGCTGGCTCAGGTGGAGGCGATCTTTTCCGGCTGGGGGTTGCCTGTCATGGATGAGGCGTTCCTGGCCGCTGCGCCCGACCTGCGCGTCGTCTTTTACGGCGCAGGCTCCATCAAGCGCATGGTCACGCCAGCCTTTTGGCGGCGCGGCATCCAGATCACCAGCGCCTATGCGGCCAATGCCGTGCCCGTCGCGGAGTATGTGCTGGCAGCCATTTTTTTCAGCCTGAAACGAGGCTGGCATGCCATGCGCATGGTTCGCGAACTGCGCGGCTATCCAACGAAAGGCAATATACCGGGCGCCTATGGCAGCATCGTGGGGCTGGTGTCGCTGGGTATGGTGGGGCGTCGTGTGGTCGAGCTGCTCAAGGGCTTCGACCTGCACGTGCTGGCCTACGACCCCTTTGTGAGTCAGGCGGATGCCGCAGCGTTGGGCGTGGAGTTATGCAGCCTGGACGAGATCTTTCGCCGCGCCCATGTGGTATCGCTCCACACGCCCTGGCTGACCGAGACCGAGGGCATGATCACCGGCGCGCACCTGAACAGCATGAAAGAAGGGGCGACCTTCATCAACACAGCGCGCGGCGCTGTTGTGCGCGAAAACGAGATGATTCAGGTGTTGCAGAATCGCCCTGATCTCACAGCAGTGCTCGACGTAACCTATCCAGAACCACCCGCGCCGGAGTCGCTGCTGTATGTTCTGCCCAACGTGGTGCTCACGCCCCACATTGCCGGCGCGATAGGCGCAGAATGCCGACGCATGGGGCAGGCGATGATCGCCGAGCTGCGGCGCTATCTGGCTGGCGAGCCGCTGTTGTGGGGCATCGACGAAGGGAAGGCGGCGCGTCTGGCGTGACAGCAGGCAAGGCCAAGAAGCCGCAGTGACCCGCACTTCGGAAGCGCCGATCATTTGCAAAGTCGTATGACACCTTCCTGGGAGCTCCGGGCTTCCAGGAAGGTTGGACAGCTACGGTTTTGAGTGTAGTTCGTTGCAGTTCGGTTCAGTTCAAGTCGGAACGACAGAGGTGCAACGTTGTTTTTCAATTCTCAATTAGGCGTTTCTTGAGTAGGAAAGGAGCATGCAATGATGCAAGGCAAAACGGTTTCTTCTCGAAGGTTGCGCCGTCCATGGGCGATGATTCTGTTGACAGGCGTCCTGTTGGCGGCCATGCTGATGAGCGCTTGCGCCCCCGCTGCGCCAACTGCGCCCGAACCCCCTGCTGCTGAGTCTGCTGGCGAGGCTGCGGCTGAGCCAGCCGCCGACGCCGCGGCCATGGAAGCGCCCATGTTGGCCGAAATGGTGGCCGCTGGCACGTTGCCTCCTCTGAATGAGCGACTGCCAGCCAACCCCAAGGTTGTCCAGCCAACCGAGAGCGAGGGGCAATATGGCGGCGTCTGGCGTATGGGTCTACGCGGCGGGCAAGACAACGCGCTGTTGACCCGTACACTGGCCTATGAACACCTGGTGCGCTGGACGCCCGATTGGAGCGGCATCGAGCCAAACGTAGCAGAATCCTTCGAGGCCAGCGCCGACGCCACGGAATACACCTTCAAACTACGTGAAGGGATGAAGTGGTCCGACGGCGAGCCGTTTACTGTGGATGACGTGCTCTTCTGGTATGAAGACATCCTCATGAATCCGGAGTACCAGGCGGTGCACCCGATACCCAACTGGCTCAAGGCTGGCGGTGAGCCACCCGTGGTGGAGAAGGTGGATGATTTAACCTTCAAGGTTAAGTTTGCTGCGCCTAACGGCCTCTTCATCCAGAACCTGGCCACGCCCAGCGGCGATGATTTCACTCGCTGGCCCAAACACTACGCAGTGCAGTTCCATCCCAAATATAACACCGAGAATTTGGATGCACTCATCGCCGAAGCCAACGCGACCGACTGGGTGAACTTGATGGATTTGAAGGCTGGCGGCGTACCGGGCACTCCCTATGACGCGCGCTGGCAGAACAGCGAGCTGCCCACCCTCAAGCCATGGCGGTTGACCACGGCCTATGGCGAGGGCACGACCAATGTGGTGGCCGAGCGCAACCCCTACTACTTCAAGGTTGATTCTGCCGGCCGTCAGCTCCCCTATATCGACAAGATCGTCTATGAAATTGGCGAGGACGTGCAGGTTCTGGTGCTCAAGGCGCTCAACGGCGAGATCGACATGCAGGATCGCCACATCGCCACACTGGACAACAAGGCCGTCTTTGTGGACAACGCTGAGACAGGCGGCTATGGTTTCTTCGAAACTGTGCCAGCGAGTATGAACACTCAGGTCATTGCGCTGAACCTGACTCACAAGAACCCGGTGATGCGCGAAATCTTCCAGAACAAAGATTTCCGCATTGGTCTTTCCTACGCCATCAACCGCCAGGAGATCATCGACACCATCTATGTGGGTCAGGGCGAGCCGTGGCAGTTGGCGCCGCGTCCCACTTCACCTTACTACAATGAGCAGCTCGCCAAACAGTACACCGAGTATGACGTGGCCAAGGCCAATGAACATCTGGATAAGGCCGGCTACACTGAACGCGACGCCGAAGGCTACCGTTTGGGACCTGACGGCAAGCGCATCTCTTTCCTGGTGGATGTCCAGGCCATCAGTCAAAACTGGATCGACGCATTGGAGCTGATCAAAGGCTATTGGGCTGAAGTGGGCATCCAGATGGAGCCGAATGTCATGGATCGTTCGCTCATGTACACTCGCAAAGACTCCAACGAACACGATGCGGCGACGTGGGGCGGCGATGGCGGTCTGGATGTGGTCTTGGAGCCGCGCTGGTATTTCCCTTTCAGCGGTGAGTCGCTCTATGCCGAAGCGTGGAAGGAATGGTATAACAACCCCGGCGGCGTCGGGTCGCTTGTTCCGCCGGAAGAACCGCCAGCTGGCCCGAAACGCCAGATGGAGCTTTACGACCAGATCAAGGGGTCAGGCGATGCAGCCCAGCAAGAAGCGCTGATGAAGGAGATTCTCCAGATCGCCGCGGACGAATTCTACGCGCTGGGCATCAGCCTGCCAGCGCCCGGTTATGGCATTGTGAAGAACAATTTCAAGAACGTGCCAGCCTCGTTCCCCAATGCCTGGCTCTATCCCCATCCGGCGCCCACCAACCCGGAGCAATATTACATCGTGCAGTAGAACCTCCCCTGTGGTTGGGGAGTGAATGGCGGCCCGCTATTCACTCCCCGCCTGTATCGGAAGGAGATGGCGATCAATGCTTAGCTTTATCGCCCGACGCATTCTATACATGATCCCCACCTTTATTGCGGTGTCGATCGTCACCTTCATCATCATCCAGTTGCCGCCAGGAGACTATCTCACCACCCTGGTGGCCAGCATGGCTTCCCAGGGTGAAAAGGTCGATCCAGCCGCGCTGGAGGCGCTCAAGATTCGCTATGGCCTGGGGCAGCCGCTCATCGTTCAGTATTTCAAGTGGATGTCCAACATCTTTCTGCGCGGCGATTTCGGGCAGTCTTTCGAGTGGAACCAGCCGGTCATCGACTTGATCTGGAGTCGGCTCTGGTTCACCTTCATCCTCTCACTTTCTACGCTCATGTTTGTTTGGGCGGTGGCGCTGCCCATTGGCATCTACTCCGCAGTGCGCCAGTATTCTGTTGGCGACTATGCTTTCACCGCGCTGGGTTTCATCGGGCTGGCAATCCCGAATTTTCTGTTGGCGCTGGTGCTCATGTATGTCGCATTCAAATATCTGGGTCAGAGTGTAGGCGGTCTTTTCTCACCGGAATATCAGGATGCTCCCTGGGGTTGGGCCAAGTTTCTGGACATGCTCTCGCACTTGTGGATACCGGTGATCATCATCGGCACCGCGGGCACGGCCAGCCTGATTCGCGTCATGCGCGCCAATCTGCTGGATGAGCTGCACAAGCCCTATGTGGTGACGGCGCGCGCCAAAGGGTTGCCCGAATGGAAAGTGATCATGAAGTATCCCGTGCGCGTCGCTATGAATCCTTTCATCAGCACCATCGGTTGGGTGCTGCCTGCCCTCATCTCCGGCGAGGCTATCGTGGCTGTCGTGCTCAGCCTGCCCACGACCGGGCCGCTGTTGCTGCGCTCTCTCATGTCGCAAGACATGTATCTGGCAGGCAGCTTTTTGCTCATGTTGAGTACGCTGACCATTCTGGGGACGCTACTTTCGGATATCTTGCTGGCTGTGTTTGATCCGCGCATTCGATTGGAGTGAATGGATTTGATGAGGTGTCGCTATGACGACTGATGCAGAGGCTCTTGCGCCAGATTTGGGGCAGACACAGGTGGCGCCGGAAGAGGAAGCGCGCGTCTATGTTGCGTCGCCGTGGAAGCTCACCTGGTGGCGTTTTCGCAAACACAAAGTGGCCCTGGTCAGCGGGATCATCGTGATCTTGATTTACATGGTGGTGCTGTTTGCCGAGTTCCTGGCGCCTTTTCTCCCCAATGCTTTCGATCCAAAGTACACCTTTGCGCCGCCGCAACCTTTGCAACTATATCGCCGTACAGAGGAGGGATTGCGCTTTGCGCCCTATGTCAACGGCTACAAGGTTGAGATCGATCCCACTGCCCTCCGCCGCACCTTCGTCGTGGACCCAGATGTGGAGTATGACGTTGCCTTCTTCGTCAAGGGAGCGCCCTACCGCATGTTGGGTTTCATCGAATCCGACATCCACCTGATCGGCCCATTGGATCCGGATGCGCCCATGTATCTCTTTGGCGCCGACCGCCTGGGTCGCGATATGCTCAGCCGGTTGATCTACGGCACGCGCGTCTCCATGTCCATCGGCCTCATTGGCGTCCTCTTGAGCTTCATCCTTGGCATTTTGCTGGGCGGCATTTCGGGTCTCTACGGCGGCGTTTGGGACAACCTGATCCAACGCCTCATTGACTTCATTCGTTCGGTGCCGACCATCCCGCTTTGGCTGGCGCTGGCCGCTGCATTGCCGCCTACCTGGGACCCACTCTACATCTACTTTTCCATCACTGTCATCCTGTCGCTCATCGGTTGGACAACGCTGGCGCGCGTCGTGCGCGGGCGTTTTTTGTCCCTGCGCACCGATGACTTCATCATGGCGGCGCGGCTGGATGGCGCCAGCCAGCAGCGGCTCATCTGGAAGTACATGGTGCCGTCATTCACCAGCCATATCATCGCCGCGTTGACCCTGGCAATTCCGGGGATGATCCTGGCTGAGACATCGCTCAGTTTTCTTGGTCTGGGATTGCGCCCGCCGATTGTGAGCTGGGGTGTGTTGTTGCAGGAAGCGCAAAACGTGCGTGCAGTGGCGACGGCGCCCTGGCTGTTGTCGCCGGGATTGGCTGTGGTCATCACCGTATTGGCGTTGAATTTTTTGGGCGATGGTTTGCGCGACGCCGCCGACCCCTATAGCCGCTGAGCTGAGAACGTTGAGAAGGAGGCGCTATGCCGGGGGCGACAGGCGACGCATTGATCGAGATCAAGGGACTCAAGACGCAATTCGTGCTGCCCGAAGGCATTGTTCGGGCTGTTGATGGCGTGGATTTCACGGTCTATCGCAACCGCACCCTCTGCATCGTGGGTGAGAGCGGCTGCGGCAAGAGTGTGACTGCGCGCTCCATTCTCCAGATCGTTGACCGTCCGGGGCGCATCGTCGAGGGACAAATTTTTTTCCATCGCCAAAGCGCCAGCAACAATGGCTCCACAGAGAGCGAGACCATCGATCTCGCCAGCCTGAAGCCCGACAGCGATGAAATGCGCAGCATCCGCGGCAAGGAAATCGCCATGATTTTCCAGGAACCAATGACTTCGCTCAGCCCTGTGCATACCATTGGCAATCAGATCGTTGAAGTGATCCGCCTGCACATGCGTTTGAACAAGCAGGAAGCCAAAGAAAGGGCCGTAGAACTCCTACGTCGCGTGGGAATCCCCCAACCGTCGCAGCGATATGACAATTATCCGTTTCAATTGAGCGGCGGTATGCGCCAGCGCGCCATGATCGCTATGGCGTTGGCCTGCAACCCCAGCCTGCTCATTGCCGACGAGCCGACTACTGCGGTGGATGTCACCACCCAGGCGCAGATCATGGAGTTGATGATCGAGTTGCAAGAAGAATTCGGCATGGCGATCATGCTCATCACCCATGACCTGGGCGTCGTCGCCGAAATGGCCGATGATGTGGTCGTCATGTATCTCGGTCAGGTGGCCGAGCAGGGCGATGTGGACACTGTTTTTCATGCGCCCAAGCATCCGTACACACAGGCGCTTTTGCGCTCGATCCCCACCATGAGCCGTCGCAATCAAGGACGCCTGGATTCGATCCGCGGTATGGTGCCCGACCCCTACAACCGCCCACAGGGATGCCCATTTCACACACGATGCGACCGGAAGATGCCTGGCCGCTGCGACCGGGTGACGCCGTTGCGCGTCCAGCTTGAGGACGGCAGCGAGGTGCGCTGTCTGCTCTACGATGGAGAGACGGCAGCCAAATAGGAAAGCGTCGGGGCGGTGAGGTCTTGGGGTGGTAAGGCGGCCAATCCCAAGACCTCACTTCCTCGACGCCTCAATGATTTACCGAGGGACAAATAGGAATACACTCTCATGTCGGATTCGATTCAGCCAACGCCAATGGGTGCAGCGCCCCTGCTTTCTGTGCAGAGCTTGCAGATGCTCTTTCCCATTCGCAAAGGCTTTTTCAACAAGGTGATCGGCCACGTGCGCGCGGTCGATGGCGTGAGCTTTGACATCGAGCCAGGTGAAACGTTGGGATTGGTGGGCGAGAGCGGCTGCGGCAAAACCACAGCAGGTCGCTGTATTCTGCGCGCCTATCAACCCACCGGAGGCAGAATTCTCTACCGGCAAGCTGACGGCTCCACTGTTGACCTGGCGCCTCTCTCCCCCGCAGAGATGAAGCCCTATCGCCAGAAGGTCCGCATGATCTTCCAGGACCCTTATTCATCGTTGAACCCGCGCATGACCGTCCTGGATATCGTCGGCGAACCACTGAAGATCAACGGGTTGGCTGCGGGCAAAGAGATCGAAGATCGAGTGGCGGCCCTCCTGCGTCGGGTGGGATTGCGACCGGAGTACATGCGGCGCTATCCTCATGCCTTCAGTGGCGGCGAACGTCAGCGACTGGGCATCGCGCGCGCTCTCATCCTCAATCCAGAATTGGTCGTGGCAGATGAAGCGGTGTCGGCGTTGGATGTTTCGGTGCGCGCACAGATCCTCAACCTGCTTCAAGATTTGCAGGATGAAATGCAGCTCACCTACCTGTTCGTCTCTCACGATCTGAGCGTGATCGAATACCTGTGCGACCGGGTGGCGGTGATGTACGTGGGCAAGCTGGTGGAAGTCGCCACGACCGAAGAACTTTTTGCCAACCCCAAGCACCCGTACACCGAAGCCTTGCTCTCAGCGGTGCCCAAGCCCGACCCGCGCCAACGACGGCGCAAACAGCGCATCATCCTGGAAGGCGATGTGTCAGACCCGGCGCACCCGCCCGGCGGCTGCTATTTCCATCCGCGATGCATGTATGCCAAAGACCGCTGCCGCAGCGAGCCGCCTGCCTTGCGCGACCTGGGCGATGGCCATCTCGCGGCCTGTCATTTCGCCGAAGAGTTGACCTTGCGCAGCGCAGCAACGGTGTGAAATGGGCAAAACGGCGCTGTGCCATTCCATTCACATGTAAGGTTTTGAGGGAATGAGGTTTTTGGGCCGCGTCTCACTACCCCAAAACCTCAAAACCCTACAACCCCAAGACCATATCAACCTGAACCGCTTCAAACCATGACCATTGGAACCAGAACGCCCGCAGAGTGGCGCACCTTCACCGATCCAGAAACGGGACGCATCATTCGCCAACTCACCTCTGCCCCGGCCAACAACTACCCACTCTACTACTTCATCCCCTCCATCACGCCGGACAATCGTTTTCTCGTCTTTCACAGCGAGCGTAGCGGATGGGTGCAGCTTCATCGGCTCGACCTGAACACCGGCGAAAATGTCCAGATGAGCGATGGATGCACGCGTGACGCCGGTTGGGCCATCTGGTGTCAACCGCGCCTGCGGGGAATCTACAACCACTTGAGCAGCCTCAACGTTGTGCGCAATGAGGTTTATTACTTTCAGGACGAAGAGGTGCGCTCCACCCATGTGGAGACAATGGAAAATCGCATCGTCCACCGCATGCCTGGGCGCATTTTCATTGGACAGACCGGTTTTTCCCCCGATGGGCGCTGGTTTGCGTTTATCCACGCCGACCGGGAGCATTTCACGACGGCCATCGCCGACCGCGAGGCGATCCGCAACATGGGTCAGCCTTTCGATCATGAAGCGTGGCGTGAGGGCGTCCCCTGCGTCATTGGTTTGTTGAACACGGAGACCGGTGTGCACCGCGAGGTGATGCGTCTCGATTATCATGTGCATCATGTCTTCTTTTTAGATGATCTCCGGTTGCTGGTCAATCATGTCAGGGGCGAAAATGGCATGTGGAGCGTCGATATCGACGGTCGAAATCAGCAAACGCTGCGGCCACGCAACGGTCACGGCGCCATCTGCCACCAGGTGATCACCGAACAGGGTATTTTCTATGAAGCCAACGACTGGCGCGACGGACAGCGCACTGTCTGGTTTGGGCAGTACCGGCTTGAGGATGGCGCTTATCACGAGATGGTCCTGCCGGATGTGGGTTATGTGCACACCGGACGCGACCCGGCTGGACGTTTCCACTTCATCGAAAACCAGGGTAACGAGCATGCACTGCTGGCAGTGGAAGGATTCCCAGATGGCGATGCGCTGACGACACGGCTGTTGCGCCGCCTTCCCGCCATTCCGGCCGGGCAGCGTTACCACGCCCACCCCTTCCTCGGCCCTGATCGGCGCTGGCTCTACTACACCGAAGTGATCGACGGCTTTTCTCAGGTGTGTGCTCTAGAACTACGCCCCGATGAGTACACGTAAGGCGGATGACGGAGTGAATCCCGGCAGATGAAAGGAAACAACCAATGTTTTCTCCGCAACAGAATGATTTCCGCAACATGCTCGACCTCTCTGGGTTATGGGAATTCCAGATCGACCCGCAAGGGATGGGCGAAACGGCTGGCTGGATCAAGGGACTGCCCGCGCCGCGCCCCATCGCCACGCCGGCCAGTTGGAACGAGCAGTTCCAGGACACGCATGACTATCTTGAACCGGCCTGGTATCTGCGTCGCTTCTTTGCGCCGGGCGGCTGGCAAGGGCAGCGTATCTTTGTGCGCTTTGGCTCGGTCAACTACGCCGCCGCTGTCTGGCTGAACGGACAATTGCTGGGTGAGCACGAGGGTGGGCACCTGCCCTTTGATTTCGAGGTCGCCGACGCCCTGCGCTGGGGCCAAGAGAACACCCTGGCTGTGCGGGTGGAAGCGCGCCTGACGCCGACGCGCGTGCCGCCTGGCGATGTCAGCGCCGGCGGCTTGTTCAACAATTTTCCGCCATCCAGCTTCGACTTCTTTCCCTTTGCCGGCATCCAACGTCCTGTGGTGCTTCACACGCTCCCAGAACGGCATATCGAAGATGTCACGGTGACGACGGCCATCGATGGCGCTGATGGCCTGGTCACTGTGCTGGCGACGCAAAACGGAGCAGATGGGCGTGGGCGGGTACGGCTCTCTGGCGCCGGCGCAGAGCTGACTGGCGGTCTCGACTTCAACGGCGGCAAGGCGCAGGCAACCCTACGCGTTCCTCAAGCGCGCCTGTGGGGACCTGCCGACCCCCATTTGTATGCGCTGACCATCACATTGGAAGACGATGGACAGGTGATCGACCGCTACTTTCTGGAGATTGGCGTGCGAACGGTGGAAGTGGTCGGCGACCGGCTTCTGCTCAATGGTCAGCCTATCTTTTTGACAGGCTTTGGCCGCCATGAGGATTTTCCCGTGCATGGCCGCGGTCTCGACCTGCCAGTGGCGGTCAAGGACCACAACCTGATCCAGTGGGTTGGGGCAAATTCCTACCGCACGTCCCACTATCCATACGCCGAAGAGCAGATGCAGCTGGCGGACCGACTGGGCATCCTGGTCATCGACGAGACGCCGGCGGTGGGTCTTTTCTTCGAGGATGACGAAGCGTCGATTGCCGAGCGCCTGCGCGTCAGTCGTGAGCAATTGGCCGGCCTGGTGCAGCGCGATAAGAATCACCCATGCGTCATCGCCTGGAGCGTAGCCAATGAACCCTTGCCGCCCAATCTCATGCAGCGTATGCGGGGACAGGATAGGTCGCCCGTCGCGCCGGAGACGACCGTATTCTTCCAGACGCTCATCGACGATGCACACCGCCTCGACCCAACGCGCCCGGTCACGTTGGCCGGCATCGGCGGCTGTCCGCTGGAATGGCTGGCCCTGTGCGACATGGTCATGATCAATCGTTACTATGGCTGGTACTCCCAAAGCGGGCAACTCGACGCAGGAGCAGAGGCGCTGGCGCGGGAGTTGGATGCCCTCCACGCCCGATTCGGCAAGCCTATCATTATCAGCGAATTTGGCGCAGACACATTGCCGGGTGTACACAGCGACCCGCCGACCCTCTGGAGCGAGGAATATCAAGTGGAGTTTCTACGTCGCTATCTGGATGTGGCCGCAACCCGCCCCTTTGTTGCCGGGCTGCATGTCTGGAATCTGGCCGATTTCAAGACCGCGCAAGCCATCATGCGCGCCGGTGGGATGAATCACAAGGGGGTCTTTACGCGCGACCGCCAGCCCAAGATGGCAGCCCATTTCCTACGCAGCCGGTGGAGTAAAGCAGAACGGAGACCATGATGAACCAACTTTATTCTCAACGCCCCAAAGTTGTCGTCATCGGCGCAGGCAGCCTCTTCTTTGGCCGCCAGGCCATCTGGCAGATGGTGCACTCGCCCCACCTCAACAAGGGGACGCTGGCGCTGGTCGATAGTGACAGCGAGCGCCTGGAGAAGATGGCGACCCTGGCTCACAAGGTGGTGGAGGCCAATGGCGTCGAGCTGGCCGTGGAGGCTGCCAGCGATTGGCGCGCCGTGCTGCCCGGCGCTGATTTCGTGGTGCTCAGCTTTGCCAATCAGACTGTCAAGTATCGCGGCGTTGATTGCAATACCTCGGTCAAGTATGGCATCCGCATGTGTTCGGGCGACACCATCGGGCCGGGCGGCGTCTTTCGCGCCTTGCGGGAATTTCCGGTCATCCTGCGCTGCGCCGCAGACATTCAGCGCCTTTGTCCCGACGCCTGGGTGATCAACTACATCAACCCTTCCACAGTGCACGGCATGGGTCTGCGTCGTTATGCTCCCATGCTCAAGAGCTTCGCCTTGTGCGACAGCCTGCACATGCCTCACATCAAGCGCAGATATGCAGTGCGCGCCGGTCTATGTTCCAGCGAAGAGAAATATACGGCGGAGCTCGACGCCGGCTTCGACATGCGCATCGCCGGCGTCAACCATTTCACCTGGATGCTCAAGGCGGAATACGAGGGGCGCAATGTCATGCCGGCCATCGCCGAGACGATCCGCCGTGACGCGGCCACGGAGAGCGACGGCGGCGATGTCGGCGCCAAGGCCATCTTCAACAGCGCCATCGGCCATCTACTTTACGAGATCTTTGGCTATATCCCCGTCTGTGTAGCACACACCAAAGAGTATCTTCCCTATTTCCAGGGGCTTGGGACGTTGCCCGAACAGGTGCCGCCTCTTGCCATCTGGGAGACGGAGGCGCGCTACGAGCGCCACGCCGAGATGTGGCGGCAGGTGGATGCGTTCAACAGCGGTGCGATCCCCATCGGCGATTACATGACCATGTTGGGGCCAGATCATGCAACGGACATCATCGAGAGCATGGTGGGCGGCCTGGGCAAACCATTCTATGTGAACACGGCCAACAACGGCGCAGTGACGAACATGAGCGACGACGCATTCCTGGAGCTGTTGTGCGACATAGACATGACTGGGCCGCGCCCACGTCCGGTGGGCGAGATGCCGCGCGGCCTGCGCGGGCTGCAAGAGCGCATCCTGGACACGCATGAGCTGACCGCCGAGGCTGCCATCACATGCGACCCCGCCCTGCTGCGCCGCGCGTTGCTTGTGGACCCGCTCGTCCACTCTATCGCCGACGCCGACGCGCTGATCCGCGAGCTGCTGGAGGCGGAGCGGGACGCTCTGCCTGATTGTTGGTTTTCATGAAGCGGGCAGCGAACAGAACGAGCCAACTGAGATCATTTGCCTGCACGGCGAGCCTGACGCCAGGTGTATAATAGTGCTTCATCGTTCGACTCAGCCTGCGGACTTATAAGGAGAATCCTGGGCATGCTGCAAAGACTCTAGGTCACCAACTACCGATGCCTGGTGAACTTTGATCTCTCGCTCAATGGGATGTCGTCAGCACTTCTCATTGGACGAAACGGAGTTGGAAAATCAACCATCGCAAGCATCTTGCACATTTTCCGGAAGATTGCTCGTGGCGCCAACAGGACCCGAGACCTGGTCAGGATAAGTGACTTTGCATTTGAAAAGTCTGACTTACCGATGAGGTTTGAGATTGAGGCCATCAGCAACGCAAAAAACTACAAATATGAGGTCGCCCTCGAAAGCAATACACATTCAGATAGAGATTCGTGACGCTCGTGAGTAGTTCACCAGGATAGGATGATCAATGTCAAGCCTGAGAAGTCGTCTGTTCGTATTCACGCTGAGGAATCGCCACCTATTGAAGTTCCGTTTGAGAAAAGAGAACATTGACTGGAACGCGCATGAGTCGATTGTCCGCTTCCGCGAGGAGTGCGAAGCCGGGGCTGAGCGTTTCGGGAAGCTGCCCGCAGGCATCGAGATTGAGCCGGTGACGATAAACGGGATGCGGGCAGAGTGGATCATGCCGTCTGAAGCCGCCAAGGACAAAGCGATCTTCTTTGTTCATGGTGGTGGTTACGTCTCTGGATCATGCTCTGACCATCGCGTTCATGTTTCCAAGTTTGTCAAAGGTGCAAACGTTGGCGCTCTGCTTTTTGATTATCGTCTGGCGCCAGAGCACACGTTCCCTGCGGCTCTGGATGATTCTGTCACAGCATATCTGTGGCTGCTCGATCAGGGCGTTTCGCCATCGGCGGTTGTCTTTGTTGGTGATTCCGCCGGTGGAGGCCTATGTCTGGCTACGTTGCTCGCTCTCAAAGACCGGGGCATCGCCTTGCCGGCCGCGGTCACAGCTCTCTCTCCCTGGGTCGACCTCGCTTGCACAGGCGCATCCTATCGCGAAAACGCTGCCAAATGTCTCTCGCCCAATGGAACGTGGACAGCTTTCAGCAAACATTATGTGGGCGACTCTGATCCCACCTTGCCGTTGATCTCCCCGCTCTATGGCGACCTGCACGGCCTCCCTCCTCTGCTCATCTATGTGGGGGGAGATGAGATCTTGTTGGATGATGCAGTGCATTTCGTGAAAAGGGCCAAAGATGCGGGTGTAGATGCTACGCTGCGGATTGGTCAGGGATTGTTCCACTGTTACCCGGTCTGCGCGCCATTTTTCCCTGAAGCAACCCAAGCCATGGAGGAGATTTGCGCTTTCATCAGGCTGCATGTATGAATAAAGCCACGCCCCAATTCCCCGGCGCCTTCCACCCCAATGCGCCAGTTGGGCAAGGAAGGACAATGAAGAGTCTCTACAATGAGGCATGTGGGATCGAGAAGCGCACCTACGAAGATGAACGAGCGCACCTATTGGCTATCCGTTTTGGAACGCATCGCCCGACCTGTGTTGGAAGCAGGCGCAGCCGGCGCGTTGCGCGTGCGCATGCCGCTGGAGGCGCGCCCAGGCTTTGTGGAGGAGCGCAGCCAATATACCCATCTGGAGGCGTTGGGCCGGCTGCTCTGCGGCATTGCGCCCTGGCTTGAACTCACCGGACTGGAGGGCGATGAAGAATCGCTGCGAGCAGAACTGGCAACCCTGGCTCACAGCGCCATCGCCCACGCGGTCGATCCGGCGTCGCCGGATTTCCTGAATTTCAGCGTGGGCAATCAGCCCATCGTCGACGCCGCGTTTCTTGCCCAGGCCCTCTTGCGCAGCCCAACTGTGTTGTGGGACGGTCTGGCCCACGAAGTCAAGAGTCTCCTCTGCCAGGCCCTGGCGGACACGCGCACCCGCAAGCCCTATTTCAGCAATTGGTTGCTCTTTGGCGCGACCATCGAGGCGTTCCTGTGCAAAGCCGGCGTCTTCTGGGACCCCATGCGCGTCGACTACGCCCTGCGTCAGCATGAGCAGTGGTATCTGGGCGACGGCGTCTATGGCGACGGGCCGGAATTCCATTGGGATTACTACAACAGCTTCGTGATCCAGCCCATGCTGGTGGATGTGCTGGCTGCGCTCCACGGACGCTACGCCGAATGGGACGAGATGCAGCCGCCAGTTCTTGTCAGGGCGCAGCGTTACGCAGCCATCCAAGAGCGGCTCATCTCGCCGGAAGGAACGTTTCCACCCATCGGACGCTCCCTGGCGTATCGGTTCGGCGCGTTCCAAACGTTGGCGCAGATGGCGCTCCTCCACCGCCTGCCCGATGGCGTCGCGCCCGGCCAGGCGCGCGGCGCGCTCAGTGCAATCATCCGTCGCATGATCGAGGCGCCGGGTACGTTTGACGATAAAGGTTGGCTGACCATTGGCTTTTGCGGCCGTCAGCCCGGCCTGGGCGAGAGCTACATCTCCACCGGCAGTCTCTATCTGTGCGCGGTGGGGTTGCTGCCCCTGGGCCTGCCGCCCGACGATGAATTCTGGCAAGCGCCGGCGCTGCCGTGGACAAGTCAGAAAATCTGGGGCGGGGAGAATGTTGGTTGCGATCGGGCGCTGGGAGAATAGGCGGGGGTGATGGCGATTACGAGTATGATTACGAGTACAAGTACGAAATAGGGGGATGGAGGATGTTGAGACAATTGTTTTCTGTTGATCGATTGGAGAGTTTGTTGGCGCGGCGCGAGGATTGGCGACCCTATCCCACCATCGAGGAGCGGGCGGCGTGGGAGAGCCTGCCGGAGAGCGTGCGCAGCGCGCATATCGGTTATGGCGCAAGCCGGTTGGGCTACGAATGGCCGTCCCTGCCGGCGACGCTCTATTTGCAGTTTTCGCGGGTGGGCAATCGGCGCAATTTTGAGGTGAATCACTTCGCTCGCCGGGGCGGTTTGGCCGCGCTGGTGTTGGCCGAGTGTATGGAGGGCGCTGGGCGTTTTCTGGATGACATCGCCAATGGAATCTGGGCCATCTGCGAGGAGTCGTCTTGGTGTCTGCCGGCCCACATCCGCGTGCAGCAGGCAGGCAATACTCTGCCCGATGTGGATGAACCTATCGTCGACCTCTTTGCTGCAGAGACGGGCAGCCTGTTGGCGTGGACGAGCTATTTGCTGGGCGAACGGCTGGATCAAATCTCGCCATTGGTGCAGCGAAGACTCCGCAATGAAGTGACCCGGCGCATCCTCGACCCGTGCCTGGCTCGCGATGATTTCTGGTGGATGGGCTTCATCGACGTGCGCGGTCGCCGGGTCAACAATTGGAATCCCTGGGTCTGCTCCAACTGGCTGGCGGCCAATTTGTTGCTCGAGCCAGACGAAAGCCGCCGGGTGAGTGCGACTGCCAAGATCATGGCCGCGCTGGACAATTTCATCGACCCCTACCCGCGCGATGGCGGCTGCGATGAAGGGCCGAACTACTGGGGTCGCGCCGGCGCATCGCTCTTCGACAATCTGGAGCTGCTCTACAGCGCCAGCAACGGCGTCATCGACGTATACAGCGAGCCGCTGATCCAGGAGATCGGGCGCTATATCTACCGGGCGCACATCGCCGACGACTACTACCTCAACTTTGCCGACGCCTCGGCCATCGTCCAGCCTGACCCGGTGCTGACTCTGCGCTATGGCCAGCGCATCGGCGACGCAGCCATGAGCAGTTTTGGCGCATGGCTCGCCCAGCGTCAAGAAGTGCTGCAGCGAGGCATCGTCCAGGGAGCGGGTGACGTACCCACCAGCCTGGGGCGGGCTTTGCCTGCGCTTTTCGCGCTGGACGCACTGGCGACGGCGCCAGCCGCTGCGCCTCTGCCGGAAGCGGTCTGGCTGGATGAAATTCAAGTGATGGTTGCACGTGACCAGGCAGGGTCGAGCGGCGGCTGGTTCGTCGCGGCCAAAGGCGGCCACAATGACGAGAGTCACAACCACAATGACATCGGCGCCTTCGTAGTCTATCTGGATGGCGCACCGTTGCTGGTGGATGCGGGAGTGGAGACCTATACAGCCAAGACCTTCAGCGAGCAGCGTTACGAAATCTGGACAATGCAGTCGGATTATCACAATCTGTTGCCCACAGTGGACGACGTACAACAGCTCCCTGGGCCGCGTTACGCTGCACGCGATGCAACGATGGAAAACAACGGGCCGCACGCCAGTTTTTCGCTAGAGATCGCCGGCGCCTATTCGTCGGAGGCAAAGCTGGCAAGTTGGCGGCGCACCGTGCGGCTGGAGCGGGGCAAAGGGGTGCAGATCAGCGACGCCTATACGCTGACCGCAGCGGTGGGCAACCTGCGCATGAGCCTGCTTACGCCGTGCGCGGTCGATCTGACTACGCCGGGGCAGGTTCGTCTGAGTCCTCGCGGCTTTGGCGAAGGGCGAATGTCGGCAGAGGGCGCAGTCTATTACGATGCGCGGTTGTTCCGGGCGCGCGGCGAAGAAATCGTTATCGACGACGAGCGCATGAGGCCTGTCTGGGGCGATTCGCTTACGCGCATCGTGTTGGAAGCGGACGAGCCGCCCCAGCAGGGCAATCTGATGTTCACGGTGATGCGCGGGTGATGTATGAATTGTTTGCCTGGTGAGCAGTATCTTGGCGCCGGGCCGCTCGCCCGGTATATCTGGCATGTAAAGATGTAGGGAGAAGTCTTATCAACCGTTCGCACGTTGAAGGTGTACTCGAATGCTTGCCTAATGGCAGCGGGGCGCTGCGTAGCCTTGATCGTTCATTTCGACCCGGACCAGATGATGCTCAGGTGTCGAAACAAATGATCGCAGACTGCGGCTTGGTGAGCGGCGCCGTGGTGGCGGGTCAATCTGAACTGGGAAAAAACGGCCTACAACTTGCCGTGATCGAATCGGTGTGCGGCTTGTCGCCCGAACAGTTCAAGGGTCGCACTCGCTTCGAGGACCTGCCTGCCGTCAGCCCCAGCGAGCGCTTTCGCCTGGGCGACTCGGGGCGCGTCTCCATGCGCGTCATGGATCTGATTGCGCCCATTGGCAAGGGCACCCGCGGCCTGATCGTCGCGCCGCCCAAGACCGGCAAGACCCAGCTCTTGGAGGAGCTTGCTGGCGCTATTCATGCCAGCGAGCCAGAGACGCGCATCATCGCGCTGCTCATCGACGAACGCCCGGAAGAAGTGACCCACTTTCGCCGCGCCGTGCCCGCCGAAGTATTGGCCAGCTCCAACGACGAGCCGATTCAGTCGCACATCAATCTGGCCGAGCTGACCCTTGCCCACATTCGCTGTGAATTGGAATGTGGACGAAATGTGGTTGTGTTGGTGGACAGCCTGACGCGCATGGTGCGCGCGGTCAACCTGGGCAAAGCCGGCGTCAACCGCAGTCTGTCGGGCGGGCTAGACGCCAAAGCCCTGGAGATGCCCCGCCGTTTTTTTGGCATGGCGCGCAAGATCGAACACGGGGCTTCGGTCACGGTCATCGCCACCGCGCTCATCGAGACAGGCTCGCGCATGGACGACCTGATCTTCCAGGAGTTCAAGAGCACAGGAAACAGCGAGCTGGTGTTGGATCGCTCACTGGCCGAAGCGCGCGTATTTCCTGCCATCAACGTGCTGGCGAGCGGAACGCGCAAGGAAGAACTACTCTACAGCGAGGACGAAATCCGTCGCCTTGCCACGCTGCGCCGCTGGCTGGCCGGCGGCTCGCCAAAGGCGGCCATGTCGGGTCTGCTCAAGCTCATGGCGCAGACGGCCAGCAACGCCGAGCTGCTGGCGCGGCTCAAGCCCGCGCAGTGACAATCATAGATGAGTCGCAGCCGGCGCAAATCAGTGCGCGGCTGCGCGCTGTTCGCTGCATTCGTCGAAGACGAATGGATAAACGAAAATGGGGCGCAGTGCGATCAGGCGAGGTCAAAATGAAGTTTGACGCAAGGCTCTACAAGTTGTAGGATTGAACGGCAGCAAGAGTACAATCACACGGATTGAATGAACCTCATCGGAAATAAGAAAAGGAAGCGATTGAAAGAGGGAGGAGTTGGATCTTGCGGTGAGAGGGAAATCGAAGTACCATACCGTGGCTTCATGCCTTTCTCACTTGGAGCACTTCCTTGCGTCGAACTGACAGGATGCTATCATACTCGCCCCGTTATTTCTGATGAAGTCTATTAATCTCTGGCGCGCCAACTACACCGTATCATACTGCGGTTGCTTTGAGACCAAGAGCTTTCTTGCCTGGGAAAACTCCTGGTCTCAAACAGAGATATCCATGCCGCGGGCGGCAGCGGCGCCAGGCAAGAAACTGGGGGAGTTTCTAGGGAGAAACTGGGGGAGTTTCTAGGGAG
>CAZLMM010000090.1:0-27508 GCA_964560495.1 uncultured Caldilineaceae bacterium | reverse complement strand
TTGCGCGATTCGAAAGGGAACGAGGGCCGGGTGACAATGTTGCCGCTGCAACTGGCGCCTATTGTACTCCGGTACGAGCGGTCCTGTCAAGCAGATCCGCGAGGGCGCTCTCTGGGCAGGCCCTGGCGCGGTCTATCTGCCCTTTGCACTGGAACGCAAGCATCCCTACGCCAACAAAGAATAGGGTGCATTCAAACTTGGTTGGAGATCGGACGTATGGACGCGGATCAAAGGTGACACGGATTTATCGCGCCCTATACGAATTCGATCCGCGTTTCCCCAAATCCGCGCCCATAGATCCCTCAACTCTTCTCCGCGTTCAAGCGCAACGCCTCGAAAACTCTTTGTGCTCTCTGTGATCTGTGTGGCAAATCGGTTGGGGTTCTACGGCCACGGATGCCAGGAGACGCGGATGACCGCTGCGCCGGGCAGAAAGATGCGCGTGACCCTTGCTCCGTGGTCATCATGTCGGCTCCGCAACGAATAGAGAAAGTCGCAGATGCGCAGGTCGCCTGAACGCAACCTCTTGACAACCCATTGGCGATCCTTTATACTGCCCTCATGCACACGTTTGCATTCCGGCATCAGGTCAGCCATGTTTGTCACGCTGCATGCGTGACCTACTATTTTCCTATTTCCTATTTCCTATTTCCTATTTCCAGTTTCCTATTTTCTATGAGCCTATTTCCTGAAGATGTATGACGCAAGAAGCAAGCAACTCCACAGCGCGCAGGCAGGTTTCCATCCAGGACATTGCCACGGCGGCAGGCGTCTCCCACTCCACGGTGTCGCGCGCGCTCCACAATAGCTCGCTCATCCGCCCCAATGTGCGTCAACGCATTCAACAACTGGCCCAGGAGATGGGCTACACCCCCAATGCTGTGGCGCAAAGTCTGAAAGGCAAACGCACAAACACCATCGGCCTGGTGGTCACATCCATCGCCGATCCATTTGTCGGGCGCGTCGTGCGTGGGGTCGAGAGCGTTGCGCAGGCTGCCAACGTGAGCGTCTTTCTCAGCGTCTCCTACAACGACCCAGAGCGCGAAATAGATGTCATCCAGGTCTTCCATCGTCGCCGGGTGGATGGCATCATCAGCGCGACGGCCCAGATTCGCGGTCAAAATGTGCAGCAGTTGGCCCAGATCAACCTGCCCACAGTCATGATCAATCAGCAGGCTGAATCCGGCGAGGGCGCGTTTCATGCCGTGGACGCCGACGACTACGGCGGCGCCTGTCAGGCCGTCAAGCACTTGGTGTCATTGGGGCATCGGGCGATTGGCTACATCGGCGTGAGCAATCGCGTCAACTCCAATCGGCGACGGCTGACCGGCTATCGGGCGGCGTTGGCGACGGCTGGCATCATGGCAAACGACGATTGGGTGCGCACTGCTCCGCCCACGCAACGCTTCCACACGGACGACGTGGTTGCCGGGCAGACCCTTCTGCCAGAGCTGTTAGCGTTGGGAATCACAGCGGTCTTTTGCTATAACGACCTGGTTGCGGTCGGCGCGCTACTTGCCTGTCGCGAGCTGGGTCTGGCCGTGCCCGAACAACTCAGTGTGGTCGGCTACGACGATGTGGAGCTTGCCGGCTATGTCACCCCGCCGCTCACCACCGTCCACCAACCCAAATTGCGCCTGGGCGAGCTTGCTATGCAAATGCTCCTCGATATCCTTGATGGGCGACCGGTGGAAAACTATCTCCTGCCGACCGATCTGGTGGTGCGCGGAAGTACGACTACACGATAAGCCTGCTCGCCGAATTCCAAATTCGTTCTTGACAAATGACTGGGCTTGTGATAATGTACGTCGCGTTATGCACACGTGTGCACTCACACAGCTGCAAGTCCATAGACAGCCCAGATTTTTCGATACAATTCGCTTCCCGTCGGCGGTGCAAGCCTGGCCTTTTCGTTGTGGAACATGGCTGCGCGCCTGCCCTGCACTGTGGAAGCGAGACGCAATGCGAGAAGATTTGTTCACCATTTCGGAGGAACCACATGGCAAGCGCCAGCCCACTGCTGCAAACTGTCTCCACCACAGCGACCGACTACTGGAACGACTCCTGCGCAATCAGCGAATTGACCTACGCCATCGGCCACGGCGCAGTCGGCGCCACGACCAATCCCAACATCGTGCTCAACGTCCTTAAGCAAGAAATGCACCTGTGGGAAGGCCGGATTCGCGAGATCATCGCCGACAATCCCACCTGGTCTGAAGGCGATGTGACCTGGAAGCTCATCGAAGAGATGGCGGCGCGGGGCGCTGGCCTGCTGCAACCCATCTGGGAGCAGCATGAGGGGCGCAAAGGCCGCCTCTCCATTCAGACGAATCCCATGTTCTATCGCGACTGGGAAGCCATCGTCGCCCAGACTCGTCGCTTCGACACGTTGGCGCCCAACATGCAGGTCAAGATGCCGGTGACGCAGGCTGGCGTGCGCGCCATCGAAGAATCCACCTATCACGGCGTCAATATCAACGCCACGGTCAGCTTCACTGTGCCCCAGGCGCTGGCGGTGGGCGAAGCAGTGGAGCGCGGACTAAGGCGTCGAGAGACGGAAGGCAAAGATGTCAGCCAGATGGCGCCAGTCTGCACCATCATGATCGGGCGCACCGACGACTGGATGAAGATGGTGGTCAAGCGCGACAAGATCGACGTCGAACCTTCATATCTGGACTGGGCGGGCATCGCTGCGTTCAAGAACGCCTATCGCATCTGGCAGGGGCGGGGCTATCGCACACGGCTACTGGCCGCCGCCTATCGCCATCTGGGACATTGGTCCGAGCTGATCGGCGGCGACATCGTGCTCACCATCCCCTACGAGTGGCAGCTCAAGATCAACTCATCGGACATCCCAGTCTTGGAGCGTATGCAGAACCCAGTGGACCCACGCATCGTCGAGACGCTCCACGACAAGATTCCCGATTTCCGCCGCGCCTATGACCCCGATGGGATGAGCGTGGAGGAGTTCGATTCGTATGGCGCGACGGTGCGCACGCTGCGCGCCTTCATCGCCGCGGCCCATGATCTCATGGGCGTGGTGCGTGAATTCATGCTGCCCAACCCGGACGTGGCGTAGAGCCTGGGAGCGTCGGCGTCTCGCCTGCTGCAACCATTGTGCAACCATTCCGGCGGCATGGAAACCGCCGGCTACAAACAGAAAGCATCCAAATGCGACAATACACCGCCGAAAATCTGGTCGTTCACCCTGGGACCTCAAGCAACCCCGATGTGATCGTGGAGGTGACGCCAGAGATTGCCAGCTGGGAAACCTTCAGCTTTCAGGCGCGCCGCCTGCGCAGCGGCCGGCGTTGGTCGTTTCAGACTGGCGACAACGAACTGGCGCTGGTCATCCTGGGCGGCGTGGTGGATGTAACGACCAACCGCGGCGAGTGGCGCGGCGTCGGCCAGCGCGCCAACGTCTTTGCTGGCATGCCCCATGCGCTCTATCTCTCCCTCGACACGACGCTGACCGTCACCGCGGCGAGCGATTGCGAATTTGCCGTTGCCTGGGTGGCCGCTGATCAGGAATTTGCGCCTCAGTTGGCGACGCCCCAGGGCATGGAGGTCGAAATCCGCGGCGGCGACCATGCTACCCGCCAGATCAACCGCATCATCCCGCCCGGCTTCCCCTGCCAACGGTTGGTGGTGGTGGAGGTTTACACCCCAGGCGGCAACTGGTCGAGCTACCCTCCCCACAAACACGACATCCACACACTGGACGCTGCCGGCAACCTGGCGCAGGCTGACCTGGACGAAACCTATTATTACAAGATCGACCGGCCTGAGGGCTTTGCCATTCAGCGCGTCTACACCGACGCTGACTCGCCGCTGGCGCGCGCCGGGTATCCTTTCGACGCTGCGGTCATCGCGCGCAACGACGACGTGGTATTGATACCGGAGGGCTATCATCCCGTCTCCTGTCCGGTGGGTTACACGGCCTACTACCTGAATGTGTTAGCGGGCAGCGCGCAAAGTCTGGCGGCGCAGGATGACCCGGATTTTGCCTGGGTGAAAGGATCATATCAAGGATTGGATCCGCGGATTCCGATTTACGACATCAGCATGGGGCGGCGGGTGTAGGGTGGATCGAGCACAAGTACAAGTAGAAAAGAAAAATAGAGAGGAGAGGCGGGGATGAAGACTGAACGGTTGACGATGGCGCAGGCGCTTGTCAGGTTTCTCAAGAATCAATACGTCGAGCGTGACAGCGTGGAGACGCCATTCTTTGCCGGTTGCTTTGGCATCTTCGGCCACGGCTGTGTGGCCGGCGTAGGCGAGGCGCTGTTGACCAACCCTGATTTTCCGTATTTTCAGGTGCGCAATGAGCAAGCCGCAGTGCATGCTGCGGCTGCCTATGCGAAAGTCAAGAACCGCTTGCAGACTTTCGCATGCCTCAGCTCCATCGGGCCAGGCGCCACCAACATGATCACGGGCGCGGCGGTCGCCGCCATCAACCGACTGCCGGTGCTCCTGTTGCCCGGCGACATCTTCGCCTGCCGCAACGTTGCGCCGGTGTTGCAGCAGCTCGAATCGGCTCAAAGCCAAGACATCTCGGTGAATGATTGCTTCAAGCCCGTGAGCAAATACTGGGACCGCATCAATCGGGCTGACCAACTGCTCACCAGCCTGCCCGAGGCGGTGCGGGTGCTCGTCAGCCCCAGCGAGACCGGCGCAGCGACCCTGGCTCTGCCCCAAGATGTACAGGCCGAGGCATACGATTATCCAGTCGAATTTTTCCGCAAGCGCATCTGGCGCATCACGCGCAACCGGGCCGACCGAGCCGCGCTCCAGGCTGCCGCCCAACTGATCCGCGCCAGCAAACGCCCCATGATTGTGGCCGGCGGCGGCGTCATCTACTCCGACGCAACGGACGCGCTGCGCCGTTTCGTGGACGCAACCGGCATCCCGGTGGGCGAGACCATGGCCGGCAAGGGCAGCCTGCGCTGGGATCACCCCCTCAACCTGGGCGCCATCGGCGCGACGGGCACGCTGGCGGCCAATCGCATCGCCCGCGACGCCGACCTGGTCATCGGCGTCGGCACGCGCTACAGTGATTTCACCACCGCGTCGAAGACGGCCTGGCAGAACCCCAACGTGCATTTCATCAACATCAACGTGGCCGAGTTCGACGCAGGCAAACATCATGGCCTGCCGGTTGTCGGGGACGCACGCGAGACGCTGGAAGAGCTGGCCGATCTTTTGCAGGGATATGCGGTCTCCTCCGAATTTCACGCCGAGGCGCAGCGTCTCCACGACGAATGGGACGCAGAAGCGCAGCGGATTTTTGACATTCGCCTATCGCCCCTGCCCAGCCAGGGCGAGCTCATCGGCGTGATCAACGAGCTTTCGGGTCCCGACGCCATCATGCTCAACGCGGCTGGTTCCATGCCGGGCGACCTGCACAAGCTGTGGCGAGCCACCCACCCCAAAAACTTCCACCTGGAATATGGCTACAGCTGCATGGGCTACGAGATCGCCGGCGGGCTGGGCGCCAAGATGGCTGCGCCCGAACGAGAGGTCTACGTGATCATCGGCGACGGCACGTGGCTCATGCTTTCGTCAGAATTGGCGACCGCGGTGCAGTTGGGGGTCAAGCTCATCGTGCTGTTGTGGGACAACGGCGGCTTCAAGAGCATCGGTTCTCTGAGCCGATCATTGGGATTGGGCGGCTTTGGCACACGCTTCATCGAGCCGAAAGACGGCGTGCTGGTGGGCGACGGCGCAGGCGACGCCGTCACGCCCTTGCAGATCGACTACGCGATGAACGCACGCAGTTTGGGCTGCAACGTCATCGAGTGCGCCACCCGCGACGACTATGTAGCGGCGATCGAGGCGGCGAAAAAAGCCGACCGAACCACGGTCATCACCATTCGCAACGACCGGCTGCACGGTGTGCCCGGCTATGAAAGTTGGTGGGATGTGCCTGTGCCTGAAGTGAGCGAGCTGCAATCCGTGCAGGCCGCGCGCGAGGAATATGAGGAGATGCGGACGAAGGAGAGGCTGTTTTTGTAATGGCGAATGGCAAATTGTCAATGGGGAATTGTGAATGCGTGGTTTGTGACCAGAGTTGGTTTGAGTGAGGAAACCTGAATGACCGAGAAATTACTAAACTATGTGAACGGCAGCTGGCGCGAGTCAGCGGCTGCGACCTATCTTGATGTGCCCAATCCGGCCACGGCGGAAGTGTTGGCGACGGTTCCCTTGTCGCCCGTTGAGGAGGTGGATGAGGCGGCGCGGCTGGCGGCTGGGGCTTTCCCAGGCTGGCGGCGCACGCCGACGCCGGCGCGCATCCAGCACCTTTTCAAGCTCAAGGCGCTCATGGAAGAGCACTTCGAGGAGCTTTCCCGCTCCATCACCATGGAGAACGGCAAGACCATCGACGACGCCCGCGGCGAGATGCGCCGGGCAATCGAGAACGTGGAAGTGGCCTGCGGCATCCCCACCATGATGTTGGGCGATTTTGCCGAGGACATCGCGCGCGGGGTGGATGAATACATGATTCGCCAACCCGTGGGCGTGGCGGCCATCATCTGTCCCTTCAACTTCCCGGGCATGATCCCCTTCTGGTATCTGCCCTACGCCATCGCCTGCGGCAACACGGTCATCGTCAAGCCGTCGGAGCGTTGCCCCATTACTTTACAGAAAGTCTTCCGCTTGCTGGATCAGATCGGTCTGCCGCCCGGCGTGGTGAATCTAGTCAACGGCAACGCAGAGACGGTCAACGCACTGCTCGACCACCCAGCCATCGCCGCGGTGACCTTTGTCGGCTCCACGCCGGTGGCGCGCCACATCTACGCCCGCGCCTCGGCCAATGGCAAGCGTGTACAGGCGCAGGGCGGCGCCAAGAACCCCGTCATTCTATTGCCCGACGCTGATGTGTCGCTGACGACCAACATCGTGGCGGACAGCGCCTTTGGCAACGCCGGCCAGCGCTGTCTGGCGGCGTCGCTGGCCATCACCGTGGGCGAGGCGGACCGCATCTTCACACCGGCCCTGGCCGAAGCCGCTGCATCGCGCGTCGTGGGCTACGGCTTGGAGCCGGGCGTGCAGATGGGGCCGGTCATCACGCCGCAAAGCAAAGCCCGCATCGAGGGTTTGATCCAGAAAGGGCTGGATGAGGGCGCAGAGATGGTGGTGGATGGGCGCGGCCCGACCATCAAGGGCTACGAACGGGGCAACTTCCTGCGGCCCACCATCCTCAGCGACCTGCCCGTGGGCAGTACGGTGGCGCGCACAGAACTTTTCGGGCCGGTCCTCGGCGTCATGCGCGTCGAGTCGGTGGACGACGCCATTGCTCTGGTGAACAGCGGCGAATATGGCAACATGGCTTGTGTCTTCACCAGCAGCGGCGCGGCGGCGCGCAAGTTCCGCTACGAAGCGGACGCCGGCAACATCGGCGTCAACATCGGTGTGGCTGCGCCCATGGCCTTCTTCCCTTTCAGCGGCTGGAAGAACAGCTTTTTCGGCACGCTCCACGCCCAGGGCAAGCATGCAGTCGAGTTCTTCACCCAGACCAAAGTCGTGGTGGAACGCTGGTTGGGCGAATGGTCGCGCAAGTTCTGATCAAGTCACGTCGAGGATATATCTGAACATGAATGGAATTCTCACCCTCGGCGTCATCGGCGCCGGTCGCATCGGCAGGGTGCACACAGCAAATCTCACCTACCGCATCCCCAACGCGTCGGCTGTCGCGGTGGCGGACGTCAACCTGTCCGCAGCGCGGCAGCTTGCCGGGCGTTTTGGAATTGCCACAGCGACCGACAATGCAGATGAGATCTTCGACGACCCCCATATCGACGCAGTGGTGATCTGCTCGGTCACCAGCACCCATGCGCCCTTCATCATCCAGGCTGCAGCGGCTGGCAAGCACATCTTCTGCGAAAAACCCATCGCCCTGAACCTGGCTGAGATCGACCGGGCGCTGGCCGCGGTGGAGCAGGCTGGCGTCAAGCTGCAAATCGGCTTCAACCGCCGCTTCGACGCCAACTTTGCCCGAGTGCGTCAAGCCGTGACAAGCGGCGAGATCGGTCAGCCGGCGCTGTTGCACATCATCAGCCGCGACCCGGCGCCGCCGCCCATAGAATATGTGCAGACCTCGGGCGGCATCTTTTTGGACATGACCATCCACGACTTTGATATGGCGCGCTTCCTCATAGGCGCCGAGGTGGAAGAGGTCTACGTGCAGGCTGCGGTGACGGTCGATCCCGCCATTGGCGAGGTCGGCGACGTGGACACCGCCCTGATCATGCTGCGCTTCGACAACGGCGTCTTGGGCGTCATCGACAACTGCCGGCGCGCCAGCTATGGCTACGACCAGCGCGTCGAGGTGTTAGGCAGCAAAGGCGCCATCGCCACAGGAAACAACTATCCCAACACAGCCATCATCAGCGACGGCGTGAGCATACACAGGGACTTGCCCTTGAACTTCTTCATGGAACGCTACACCGAGAGCTATGTCGCCGAACTGACCGCCTTTGTGGATGCGGTCCTCAACGACCAACCGACGCCAGTGAGTGGGCTGGATGGCCGCGCGCCTGTGGCAATCGGGCTGGCCGCGGGCAGGTCGCAGCGCGAAAATCGGCCTGTGAAAGTGAGTGAGATAGGCTAAACTGCGGTTGCTTTGAAACCGATAGTTCTCACCCTTGAAGAACTATCGGTTTCAAACAGAGCGAAGAATAATGATAAAAACCTCACACGGGGACACAAGCTGTTGCTCGCCTTTCTCTGCGATCTTCGTGCCTCTGTGTGAGCCAGTTTTCGCACCAGAATCTTAGAAGGAAGGGGGAGCATCAGTCTATTGCGAAATTGCCAACTTGCACTTCAGTCGTTGTCTTCACAATTTTGTCGACTCAGATTTGTCAACCCAGATTTGTCAACTCAAAGGAGAAAACTCAATGTCACTCAAGAAATCCCTATCACTCGTCCTTGTTCTGGTGATCGGCCTGTTGGTCTTGGCTGGCTGCCCGGCGCCGGCCGCTGCGCCGCCAGCGGCGGAAGAACCCGCGGCTGCAGCCGAAGCGACAGAAGCGCCCGCGGCAGAGGCAGAGGCTGAGCCAATCAAGATCGGTGTAAGCATGTTGTTCGATGACCTATGGCTCACTACCCTGCGCGATGCTATGTCGGCCTACGCAGCCTCTCAACCGGGCGTGGAGCTGATCATGGTGGATTCCAAAGAGGATGTCGCCACCCAACTCGGTCAGATCGAAAACTTTGTTGCCCAAGGTCTCGATGCGATCATCATCATTCCTGCCAACACCGACGCCACTGACCCCATGACCAAATTGGCGGTCGACGCCGGCATCCCGCTGGTCTACGTGAATCGCAAACCGGCCAACTTGCCCGAAGGCGTCGCCTATGTCGGCTCGGATTCTATCGACGCCGGCATCATGCAGATGGAATGGATCGCCGAAAAGCTGGGCGGCAAGGGCAACATCGTTATCATGAATGGCAACCTGAGCCAAGAAGCAGCCCAGATGCGCACGGCCGGCGTGAAGCAGGTGGCGGCAAAGTACCCGGAAATTACGATTATCAAGGAAGACACGGGCAACTGGAGCCGCGACCAGGGTCTGGCGCTTATGGAGAACTGGTTGGCGACAGGAGATCAGATCGACGCAGTGGCTTCCAACAACGATGAGATGGCTATCGGCGCGCTGAGCGCCATCGAAGCGGCCGGCAAGCTGGGTCAGATCATCGTTGGCGGCGTGGATGCTTCTCCCGACGCCTTGGCCGAGATGGATAAAGGCCGCCTCAATGTCACGGTCTTCCAGAATGCAGTGGGACAAGGCGAAGGCGGCGTCGCCACCGCGATTGCCTTGGCGCGCGGAGAATCGGTCGAGCAGCTCGTCTGGGTACCCTACGAGCTGGTGACGCCAGAGAACTACAAGGAGTACATGAAGTAAATTGATGGGCATCGTAGGTCAAGCTTGCAGCGTGACAATCCTGGCCTACCCAGGCCATTGTCACGCTGCGTGACAACCCTGACTTACCCGGGCCATTGTCACGTTTTCAACGTGACCTACGAGAGTGGATCGCTATGGCTCACTTGGGTCATTGTCACGCTGCGTGACAACCCTGACTTACTCGGGCCATTGTCACGTTCTCAACGTGACCTACGGGAGCGGATCGCTACGGCTCACCTGGGTCATTGTCACGCTGCGTGACAACCCTGGCTTACCCCGGGCCATTGTCACGTTCTCAACGTGATCTACGGGAGTCACGTTCTCAACGTGATCTACGGGAGTCACGTTTTCAACATGACCTACGAGAGTGGGAGGAACAGCATGGATCAGGACGCCATCCTTGTGATGGAGAATGTCTCGAAATTTTTTCCCGGCGTCAAGGCGCTCAGCGATGTACACTTGACCGTGCGCAGGGGAACGGTTCACGCGCTCATGGGCGAAAACGGCGCAGGCAAATCCACCTTGATGAAGGTGCTGATTGGCATGTATGTCGCCGATAGCGGTGTGGTCGCCTTCCAGGGCAAGCCGGTTGAGATCGAAAGCACAGAGACAGCGCTCAAGCTGGGCATCTCTATGATTCATCAGGAATTGTCTCCTGTACCCTACATGACAGTGGCAGAGAATATCTTCTTGGGGCGCGAGCCATTGGGCAGGTTTGGGCTGATCGACAAGCGCAAGATGATCGCCAATACCAGGGAATTGCTCAACAGGCTCGAAATCAATATCAACCCGACCGCTGTCATGAAGAGTCTCAGCGTCGCCAATACGCAAATGGTCGAAATCGCCAAAGCGATCTCCTATGACGCCAGCCTGATCATCATGGATGAGCCGACATCCGCTATCACTGAGCGCGAAGTAGCCCACTTGTTCAGGATGATACGCGCCTTAAAAGAAAAAGGCGTCGCCATCATTTACATTACCCACAAGATGGATGAAGTTTTTCAGATTGCCGACGATGTGACCGTCTTCCGCGACGGCAGGCATATCGCCACTGTGCCAGCTTCTCAGACCGACAAGAACAGCCTCATCGCCATGATGGTCGGGCGCGAGCTGACCAACATTTTTCCAAAAGAAGAAGCGCCCATCGGCGAGGTCGTGCTTTCCGTGCGCAATCTGACGCGCAAGGGAGTTGTGCAGGACGTCAGTTTCGATTTACGCCGCGGCGAAATCCTCGGATTGGCAGGACTGATGGGTTCGGGTCGCACCGAAGTCATCCAGGGCGTCTTTGGCATCGAGAAGATCGACGCCGGCGAAATCGAAATCAGAGGCAAGAAAGTCCAGATCAGATCGCCGGGGGACGCCATCAAACATGGCATGGCGCTGCTCACCGAAGATAGGAAGCTCACAGGCATCATGGGTGTGCTGCCCGTTCGCGACAATATGATGATCGCCAGCCTGGGCAATTATGCCCGGGGCGGCTTTCTCAACAGGAGGCTGATCGAGAAGACGTGCGAAAGGGAAAAAACGCGGCTAGAGATTAAAACCCCCAGCATGGATCAGCTCATCAAACTACTTTCCGGCGGCAATCAACAGAAGGTGCTGGTCTCACGCTGGTTGTTGACAACGCCCGATATTCTCATCCTGGACGAACCGACGCGCGGCATCGATGTAGGGGCGAAGTCGGAGATTCATCGACTCATGTGCAAACTGGCTCAGGAGGGCAAAGCAATCATCATGATTTCCTCGGAATTGCCAGAAATTCTGGGCATGAGCGACCGCGTGTTGGTGATGCACGAAGGAAAAGTCGGCGGCGAATTCCAGCGGGAGGACGCCACACAGGAGAATATCATGCGCGCGGCTACGGGCAACGCCGTGGTCGGCGCGGCAACCAATGGGAACGTGTAGGAGGAAATCCACCATGCAAAGCTCCACCACTGCCGATACTCAGGCAAGAGGCATCAATCGAGAATGGTTGAGCGCGTTTCTCAGAAAATATGCCATCGTCTTCATCTTTCTGGCGATGTTCATTGGTATGTGGCTCCTGTCGGATGCCTTCTTGCAGCCCCGAAACCTGCTCAACATTGTCCGACAAATCTCCGTCATGGGGCTGATTGCCATCGGCGTGACCATGGTGATCATCACTGCTGGCATCGACCTTTCCTCTGGCTCTATTCTGGCCCTGGCCGCCGTCGTCGCCGCCAGCCTGGCCCAGCGTACAGATTGGTCGGGCGCCAAATATCCCGGCCTCGATTTGCCTGTCATCGTGCCCATTGTTGCTGCGTTGACCATCGGCGCAATTTGTGGATTGATCAACGGCTCGATCATCGCCCGATTCAAGATACCACCATTTATCGCCACGTTGGGCATGATGACCGTTGCGCGCGGCTTTGCGCTGATCTATTCCGATAGACCCGTCAGCGGCCTGACTGACGCATATAATTACATCGGTCAAGGCGAGTTCTTGAAGGTCATTCCCATCCCCAATCAGCCTCCGTTGGGGCTACCCATTCCCATCATCATTCTGTCGGTTGTCGCCATCGGCGCCCATGTCATGCTCAACAACACGCGCTTTGGCAGGCATATCTATGCTATCGGCGGCAATGAACAGGCTGCACGCATTTCCGGTCTCAATATCGGGCGCATCAAGATCGGCGTCTACACCATCGCTGGACTGCTCGCAGGTCTGGCTGGTTTGGTACTCTCGTCGCGCATCGGCTCTGGACAGCCGGGTCTGGGCGTTGGCTACGAGCTGGACGCCATCGCCGCGGCAGTGATCGGCGGCACCAGTCTCTCTGGCGGCATCGGCACCATTTGGGGCACCATCGTCGGCGCGCTGATCATCGGCGTTCTCAACAACGGCCTGGACTTGCTCAATGTGTCGGCCTACTGGCAGACCATCGTCAAAGGCTCCATCATCGTCATTGCTGTCATCATCGACGAGCGCAAGAATCGCTAGGAGCACCCTTCACATGACACGCACAATTGGCATTGGCGTCATTGGTATGGGCTGGATGGGCGAGGCGCACAGCCGAGCCTATCGCACGATCCCCGACCGCTTCCCTGAGAGTGGGATTCGTCCGCGGTTGATCGTCTGCGCCGACCCGGTCGAAAGCCGTGCACAAAAGACAAGGGAACGTTTTGGCTTCGATCAATATGCAACGGACTGGCGCGAGGTCATCGCCGCCCCGGAAGTCGAGGCAATCAGCGTCACCGCGCCCAACGGGATGCACCTGGAAATCAATCGGGCAGCCGCGGCGGCCGGCAAGCACATCCTGTGCGAAAAACCCGTCGGTCGTTTCCCAGAAGAAACGCTGCTTAGCGCGGAAGCGGCGCAAAATGCCGGCGTGCTCACCTTCGTTGGTTTCAATTATCGCTGGGCGCCGGTGGTGCAATATGCCCGCCAGCTTATCACAGAAGGCAAACTCGGTCGGCTCACCCACTATCACGGGCGCTTTCTCAATGGCTACGCCAGCAACCCCAACGGCTTTCTCTCGTGGCGTTTCGACGAGGCGCAAGGGTTGGGCACATTGGGGGATATGATGTCGCACGTCATCGACATGGCCCACATGATCGCCGGCCCCATGGAGTCGCTGACCAGCGACAAGGAGATCTTCATCCGCGAGCGACCCATTCCACAACCAGGGGTCGGCACGCATTATGATGTAGGTGGTCCAGACGCCCCTAAGGGCGATGTAACCAATGAGGATTATGTGAGCGCACTGGTGCGCTTCGTCAACGGCGCGCGCGGCCACCTGGAATCGTGTCGGGTGATCAATGGCGCGAAATGCGACATGTCTTTCGAGGTGCATGGTACGCAGGGCGCCATCAAATGGAGCTTCGAACGCATGAACGAGTTGCAGTTGCAGTGGCGCAACGACGCCAATCCTGCCGAGGACGGCTACCTGACCCTACTGAGCGGGCCGGCGCATCCGTATCATGGGCATTTCAACCCTGCCTGGGCGGCCGGCCTGGGCTACGATGACCTCAAATCTATCGAAACATACAATTTCCTCCACTCGATTGTCACAGGCAAGCAAGGTGAGCCGGGCTTTGCCGAAGCCGCCGCGGTCGCCAGAGTGCAACAGGCCATGATCCGCTCCTGGGAAAGTGGGCGATGGGAATCGGTGGAGAGCGAAGGCCATACACGCCGGTAAATCTGGACCTCATCACGGAAGGAGAAAAGGGTGAACGATCACTCGTCGCTGCAAGGAAAGATCGCAGTCATCACGGGCAGCACACAAGGCTTGGGTGAGGCGACAGCACGACTCTTCAAGGCGCGCGGCATCCAGGGGTTGATCATCACGGGCCGCAACCGCGCACGCGGCGAGTCCGTCGCCGCCAGCCTTACCGGAGATGGCTGCACCGCGCACTTTGTCCAGGCCGATCTGGCCGATGTGGGGGACTGCCAGCGGATCATCGCCGCTGCCGACGAGCGCTTTGGCGCGCTGCATATCCTGGTGAACTGCGCTGCCCTTACCGAACGCGGCACGATCTGGGACACGTCGCCGGAACTTTTCGACCGCATGATGGCAATCAATGTGCGCGCCCCGTTCTTTCTCATGCAGAGCGCCATCAAACTGATGGAGCGCAAGGGAATCGCTGGCGCAATCGTCAATATCTCCAGCGTTTCCGCCTATGGCAGCGTGCCCATGCTCTCACCCTATGCAGCATCAAAGGCTGCGCTGAACATCCTGGGCAAGAACACTGCCTACTCACTAATGCGGAGGCGCATCCGCGTCAACACCCTGGCCTTGGGCTGGATGGATACGCCGGGCGAGGATGAAATTCAGAAACGCTACCACACCGATGACCCCCATTGGCTTGAAAAGGCAGAGGTCAGCCAGCCCTTTGGTCGTCTCCTGAAAGTGGAGGAAGTGGCGCGTGCCATCGCCTTTCTGGCGTCGGATGAATCAGGGCTGATGACAGGCAGCGTCGTCGACTTCGATCAATCCGTCATCGGGGCCGGCCCACAGCCTATCCCGCCGCCTATGGAAACATGGGCTGTTGTGAGAGGAATTCGCTATGAGTGATGTGAAAATCAGAGTAGGCAATGCGCCTTGTTCCTGGGGCGTCATCGAGAATATCGAGGGCGAACGGGGCGGCTACGCCACAGTGCTTGATGAAATGCACGATACCGGCTATCTGGGCACAGAACTGGGCGATTGGGGCTTCATGCCCACCGACCCGCACCAGTTGCGCGTTGAGCTGGATGCCCGCCAACTCAAGCTGGTGGCGTCATGGGTCAGCGTCAAGCTGCACGACCCCGCCGGCCACGCAGTCAGCGAGGCAGACGCGGTGCGCACTGCGCGCCAGCTCGCGCTGGTTGGCGGAGTGGATAACCTCATCGTGCTGGGCAACGACCCCTACACGGACCCCATGCGCACGCTCAACGCCGGTCGCCTGACTCCGGCCCAGAGCATGAGCGAAGCCCAATGGCAGATCTTTGCCGACGGCGCCAATCGAGTGGCGCGGGCGGTCAAACGGGAAACAGGACTGCGCACGGTCTTCCATCACCACATCGGCACCTGGATCGAAACGCCCCAAGAGACGGCGCATCTGCTAGAGATGACCGACCCCGAAGTTCTGGGCCTCTGCTTCGACACAGGTCACTACAGCTATGGCGGCGGCGACCCGTTGGCCGGGTTGCGCCGCCACGCCGACCGCATCTGGCACGTCCACTTCAAGGATCACAACCCAGACGTGGCGGCGCAGGCAAGGGCGCAAGGTTGGGACGCTGTGACCGCGGTCGGTCATGGCCTTTTTTGCGAGTTGGGACAGGGCGACGTTGACTTTCCCGCAATCCTCGCCGAACTGCGCGCAATGAACTACACAGGCTGGATCGTGGTGGAACAAGATGTGCTGCCAGGCATGGGCAGCCCCAAAGAGAGCGCCCGCCGCAATCGCGCCTACCTGCACGGCATCGGACTGTGAGCAACCAAAAATTGGAGAAAACCAAATGAGCCGCCCCATTTCAACATTACTGCTCGCTAGGTAAACGATTCATACATCACGAGTGATGAGTGACTCGTAGCTCGTGATGCTCAGCGATATGAGCTGTCAATCTAGAGATCAATAAATGAAGGCGATCTCAAGGCGATCCTAGACTAGCTCGCTCCACATCATGCGCACCATACCGGGCGGCGTCTCACGGCTATCCCCCAGTTGAACGCGACGCGCAGGGGCGACCCTCTGGCGCGCAAGGTTCTTCCAGTCGAACCAGAACGCTCTTGCAAAGTAGCCGGCAATCTCCCCATCGAAAATGATGAGGCTGGCGTCACGGTTGACCAACGCACCCTGGTTCGTCCAGTTGTGGCTGCCGATCAACACTGCCTGGCCATCGACAATGATGCCTTTGGTGTGGCAGCGATCCTGCAAGCGAACCCGATTCATGTCGAAGCCTCGTTTCTTCAGTCGCTCCAGGTGCGCCTCGCTATAAAACTCGCCCCGCACGATGATGCGCACATCGACTCCAGATTGTTGCTTTGCGAGCAGCGCATCGAGCAACGCCGCGTAACGGGGGTCGTTCTTGTCCTCATGGAGGATACTCAAAGACTGGTTCTGGAAGAGGATTTGTTCTTCGGCGCTTCTCACAAGGTCTAGAACGTGCTGCTGGTAGTTGTCCGGCGTCAGCAGCGGCTGGACCCGCAGCCTCCGTTCGACCGTCAGCGGCGGAAAGTAGGTCGGCGCGCCTGCAAGCGATTGCGCCTGTTCAGCGGCTTCGCTGACATACAGCTCGGACATGGGCATCTCCCTCACCCCATCGCCGGCGTCAAGCTGAGCCTGCCGCAAATCGTGTTGGAGGAATCCCTCGAATTGGTGCGCGAGATTCTCGTTTTCGATGACCACATGCCATTCCCGATTATAGTTCAGTAGGAGATGCCAGGAAGTTTGAGAAGCAGGCGATTCGCCGGGGGGCTGATTGCTCGACTGCCAGTTGCCGCTGGACAGCCAGATGGCTTTGCCATCACGCACAGCGACCTTGATATGGTATGCTGAGGCAAATCTCCGATTCTCGCCCACCGAAGCCCAGGCAAAATCGAACCTATCCGCCAGCTCACGCTGATAATTCCTCATTGTCTGCTCTTCGGGAATATCAAACTTCTTGGTTCCACCACCCAACGAAGCGTTCTGCTGCAATACGAGGGCCAATCTCTGATCGGGCTGACGAACAGCGGAGAGCACCGCGGCGACGATGTGGGGCGCCGTGAAATCATACATGCCAATGGTAAGCCTTTGCTGGGTGGCCGCGAGAAACTCGCGCAAGACCGGCCAGCCGGCGTCGGGGCTGAGATGGCAAGTGACCTTCATCTCCTCTTCAACGAGTTTGAGCGCAATATCCTCTGGCGGCGTGTAAGTGATGGCAGGAACGCCCTCCAAGGCTTCCAGATATCCCAGTCTCTCGCCAATGTCCATGAGCGCAGGCGCCCGCAAACAAAGTGGAAATCCAGCAATTGATTCCGCAAGCCCGATATCCCTGGGCGTCAGGCCAGGCCCATCGGACGCCGCCACGACGACAGCCTGTTCATCGGTGATCCACCCATTGCGGAAGACGTATCCGTCACGAATTGCCAATACGCCTGGTCGCGAGCCATAGAGAACACGCGCCCTGGCAACCGCCGCGTCGATGTCGCTGCGTGAGCCGCCTGCGCCCAGCTGGTTGTCAACGCCGCCCAAGCGCATAGGGCCGAGCGTTAAGGTGATCTGGATGGGCGTCGTCATTTCCAGGCGAATGGTATGCGAATCCCCGGACTTCCCTGACGCCACCAGTTGCGCCGTGGCGGTGATCGCCTGCTCTTGAGTGGGAATTCCGGCGCTCGAAAAGATCGCGCCGGTGCGCGCCTTTTCGAGGCGATCTGCCACAAGGGCTGCCGGCACCCCGCGATTTTCGCGCAGGAACAACCCGGCGAAGTGCAGACCAACCGCGGCGCCTGTCTCTAGGTCGACGATGGGAGAACCTGAGTTGCCTCCCAAAGTCGAGCAATCATGCAGCACAAGCTCATCCCGTTCCTCAATCACCTGCCCGGGCGCCAGCCTCTTGACATTGTAGACATCGCCGAAGATCCGTCGCACCAGGTCCTGATCAGGGATACGCCTGTCAGCGGCAGGATACCCAATCGTCGCCACGAACTGCCCCCGCGTAACGCCGTGCGCCGCGAGCTGGAGCTTGCCGGCCAGGGGCGCTCCCTGGTGCGAACTGCGGGCAACCTTGAGGAACGCAATATCAGGGCCGTCGTCGTCTTCCATGTAGAGGATATCCAGAACCGGGAACTCATTGGTTTGAGATCCTCCGTGCTCCTCACGAAAATCGATCGCGGCTTGCATACGTGTTTGCGGATCAAGCCACCCACGACGAAAGACCCAGCCATCAGACCCTCGTGCGCCGAACTCCTCGGCCACATGACGATTCGTCACAACAATGTCATCGTCGACCAGCCAGCCTGTGCCGAGCCAGGGAAGATAGTGGTTCTTCACCTCGATCCGGCCAACGGCAGGGATCACACGCTCAAGTGCGTGTCTTGTCGCGGACTGTTCGAGTCGCTCTGCCCACACCTCCAGTCCAGGTCCTGTCAGGTAATAGCTGTCGTTCTCCACCAGGATCACCGGGCGTCCTTCCCGCACAACAATCGTCTCAAATGTGAGGACATCGTCAAAGGCTGCATCTATCGCCGGCGTTGCTTCCCCACGTGGCAGCGATGCTCTTGCCCGTTCCGCCATCTGTGAATCCTGTAGAATGATGCGCTGGGCCATATTGTGTAGTAGACTATATTCTTCCTTCAACACGGCGACCTCCTCGATGCACATTGGTAAATGAAGAGCGGAATCCTGAGACGTTACGATTTCTGATGATGAACTGATGCGCACGCACGATCTTCTGGAAAGACGGGAAGCTTCCCGGAAGATTTCCCGTATGAATGTTCCACTTCGCAACGAGACGAAAAATACGAGAGTTCCAGCAGCCATGGAGTTCATGATGACCCTAAAACCAAAACACTTCAGCGATGAATATGCTCGCATCTTCCAGGATGCGAGCGTGATTGCAGCCTATCAGTATCGACCGCCTTATCCACAAGAGACCTTTGAAATACTGGCTGAATTGATGGACAAGAACACATCGGCGCAGCGCATCCTGGATGCAGGTTGCGGCACGGGTCAGATCGCCAGCCGGCTACATCCCTATGCGAAAGTCGTTGATTTCGATGAATTATGACTTCCAGCCCTACACAATGCTCACGGTCGCTGCCGACCTGCAGAAGCGCGGCCTTTTTCAGCAGGTCGGCGTTGTGGAGACTGAGCCCGTCGTCTTCCGTCAGCCGGTCGCCGCATGGATAGAGTCTTTTCATGCCCGCAACGGATTCTCACGCGAACGCATGGGGAAACAGAGCGCAGATGAATTCGACCAGAAACTTCGTGATGTTATCTCCAGGTATTGTCCAGATGATGAAGTGGAACAGCAGATCGCGGCGCGAGTTGTCTATGGCAGGCCGGCAAAACCACAGCAGTCCTGAACACAGCTGCAACTTCCTGCACATGACGCACATTTATGCTATTAGTCGTGCGCCCGCGCGTTGTTGGGCCACGACGGGAATTCGGAATCAGATGCACAACGATTCATAGCAGCAGAGACAAAACTCACCTGTCGATTTCCCGTCAGAAAATTCCACATTCAAATGAAGGACAGAATGATGACTTCCGCAACAAAGACGTTGGACATCGTTGAAACCATTGAGACCAAAGATTTACAAAATGCAACGGTTGACCAGATCGGCCCGCCGCCCGCCCAAGATTTCTATGACTGGTACTACACCACAGCCCAGCGCAGTCAGGCCTATGCGCTGTTTTGTCAGCGGGCCTATGGCCGCAACTTCTTGCAACATGGCTTCGCCGACATGAACCAGATTCATTTCATGTTGTCGGTGTTGCAGCTCCAGCCCTGCGAGTGTGTACTCGACCTGGGCTGCGGCGCCGGCGGCATCGCCGAATATGTGAGCGAAGTCACCGGCGCCGAGGTGACAGGGGTCGACTTTGCGCCGACGGCCATTCGCCTGGCTCAGCAGCGCACCGCCGGCAAGGCGCACCGCCTTGAGTTCCACGTGGCCGACATCGGCGACCTTCCCTTCGAGCCAAACAGTTTCGACGCTATCATGTCCATCGACACACTCTATTTCACCGACATGGAGAGCACCGTGGCCCGGCTCAAGGCGCTGCTGGCCCCGGGCGGGCAGATGGCTATCCTCTATTCCCATGGTGCAGACCCGTGGACGCCTATCGAGAGCTTCCCGCGAGAGACATTACCGGCAAACGCAACCCCTCTTGGCATGGCCTTACAGCATCTGGGGCTACGTTGCCAAATATGGGATATCACAGCCGATGACTTTCAACATGCCCAACGCGCCCGTGAAGTGCTCTTGGAATTGCAGCCTCAATTCGAGGCTGAAGGGACGCTGGGTCTGTATGAGAACAGGCTAAATGAAGCGAATGGCATCATCGCCGCGGTGGAAGCCAACGCACACGCCCGCTATCTCTACCTGGTGCAGCGCGACGCAGCGCGCAAAGATTGCGCAGACTGGGCAGATTGAGTAGACTGAAAGTAGTTCGCAAAAAGCATATTGGTCAAGATGAAGCAAAAATGTAGGTGCGGTTCGTAACCGCACTGTCGACTACAGATTCCACGATGTTCTTGACCAGACCAGTACTTCGCAGAGGGATACACAGTGAAAGATCGACCCTGACAAAAGATGACCAGCCATCATTCCACACAACGTTTCTCGAATCGCGTGGCCGACTATGTGCGTTATCGCCCGCGCTATCCGGCGCAGGTGCTCGAAACCCTCGCAGTGGAGACAGGACTCACTCCTGACTCTGTGATCGCCGATGTGGGTTCGGGCACTGGCTTTTCCGCCGAAATGTTCCTGCGCCACGGCAGCCGGGTCTTCGGCGTTGAGCCAAACGCCGAGATGCGCGCTGCCGGCGAACAAGTGCTTGCTGGCTATGGGCTGTTCGTCAGCATCGCTGGAACGGCCGAGGCCACCACTCTGCCAGATGCCAGCGTGGATTATGTGATCGCTGGTCAGGCGTTTCACTGGTTTAACCTTGCAGAGGCAAAGCGCGAGTTCAGCCGTATCCTGAAGCCAGGCGGCTGGGCCGCGCTCTTTTGGAACACGCGCAGCGAGGCCAGTTCGCCCTTCATGGCCGAATACGAGGTCTTGCTGCGCCGCTACAGCCGCGATTACACCGACGTCTATCACACGCGCCTCACCGACGCCGACTATCGCTCCTTCTTCGCTGATGGCGTATTCAGCTATCGCGTCTTCCCCAACCCGACGCAACTCAATCTTGAGCAGTTGATTGGCCGCACTCTCTCTGGCTCCTACATGCCGCCGCCCGATTCGCCCGAAGCGGCGACAGTGCGCCAGGAGTTGGAGACTCTCTTCAAGGCCCATCAAGCTGAGGGGTATGTGTCCTATGTGTATGTTACGGAACTCTTCTTCGGGCGCGTCAACCAGGAGTCTACCAATGAGCTGGAGAACGCTTGAAGAGGAGGCCCCCGACCTGGCAACCTTTGGCGCAGAGCGGCTCAACGGCAAGGTCGCCTACCTGGCGACTGTGCGCAAGGATGGCTCGCCGCGCCTCCACCCCATGACGCCCATCATCGGAGAGGGTCATCTGTTCGTCTTCATGGAGCCGACCTCGCCCAAAGGCCACGACCTCCGGCGTGACGGACGCTATGCCATTCACTGCGCGGTGAGCGACAACAGCGGCGCCAGCGGCGAGTTCATGCTCACGGGCAAAGCCCATTTGGTGGAAGATGTGGGGCGACGGACATTGGCCGCAAGTCTAGCAAGCTACACCGTGCTGGAACGATACATCTTGTTCGAGTTCCACATCGAAAGCGCCGCATCGAAAGTTTATGGAGATGACGCGCCGGTTCGCCGCGTCTGGAGGAAATGACCATCGCCCTAACAATTCAAGGAAAGTCCGTCAGGAGCCTCGAACCGTCTCGTCAACGCCAACTGGCGCGGGCGGCCAGCACTGCCATCCTCGAAGCCTTCGACAACTATCTCAGCCAGTTCATAACCATCTCGCGGCGGGCGCGCCAGCGTTTTGAACGGTGTGAATGGCGCGCGATGCAGGACGATGCAGTCGAGCGCCTCGCCGTGCGTGAGGCGGTTATTCGCGGGGTCGTCTCCGGCGTCATGGAGATGCTCGGCGAGCAGATCGCCAACGATGAGCTGTGGCTGGCGATCAAGCACACCTACGCCAGCCTAATTGCGCGCAGGCGCGACCCTGAATTGGCAGAGACCTATTTCAACTCCGTCACCCGGCGCATCCTCAACACTGTGGGGGTCAACGAGCGCGTCGAGTTCGTCTGGCTCGGCGCCACCATGCTGCCAGGCCGCGATGCCGCCGAGATGTGCAGACGCTATGTCAAGATCACCAGCACAGCGGCGACGATCAGCGAGATCCTCTGCGATTATCAGTTCGACGCCCCTTACTTGGACCTGAAAGGGGACGCCGGCAAAGTGGCTGCCGTGCTCGACGACCATCTTCTGGCCGTGTGGGAGTCGCCAGAGTTCGAGTCCATCGAAGTGCTCAAGAGCGTGTTCTATCGTAACAAGGGAGCCTATCTTATTGGCCGCATCCGCCGCCGCAACCGGGTGCTGCCCATCATTCTGCCCCTGCTCCACGTGGAAGGCGGCATCGTCGTCGATGCAGTGCTCCTCAGCGAAGAGGAAGCCAGTCGCGTCTTTAGCTTCACCCGCTCCTATTTTCACGTGGACGCAGAAAGCCCCACAGAACTTGTAGGTTTTCTCAAATCCATCATGCCGCTCAAGCCCATCGCCGAGCTCTACACCTCTCTCGGCTATCACAAGCACGGCAAGACCATGCTCTATCGTGCGCTCTATCGCCACTTGGGCAACTCTTCGGATCGCTTCGAGATCGCCCGCGGCGCCAAAGGGATGGTCATGACTGTCTTCACATTGCCTTCCTATGACATCGTCTTCAAGATCATCAAGGATCGCTTTGCCGAACCCAAGACGATGACGCGCCAGGATGTCATGGATCGTTATCACTTTGTGTTCAAGCATGATCGAGTCGGGCGTATGATCGACGCACAGGAGTTCGAGAACCTGACCTTCGAACGGGAACGCTTCTCCGACGAACTCCTGGAAGAATTGTTGGCGGTTGCCCTCGGGACAGTCTCGCTGAAAGACAGCGAGGTTGTGATCAAACATCTTTACACCGAGCGCCGGCTCTATCCGCTGGATCTCTATATCAAGGAAAAAAGCCTGACCAAGGCCAAAGCCGCCATCATCGACTACGGTTACGCCATCGCCGACCTGGCGGCGGCCAATATCTTCCCAGGCGATCTCTTCGTCAAGAATTTTGGCGTCACCCGTCATGGTCGAGTCGTCTTTTACGACTATGATGAGCTCTGCCTGTTGACTGAGTGTAACTTCCGCCACATGCCGGAAAGCGCAGACTACGATGATGAGGTGGCCGCCCAGCCCTGGTTCTCTGTCGGCCCCAATGACATCTTTCCCGAGGAATTCCGCACCTTTTTGTGGCTGCCCAAGCCCTTGCGTGAAGTGCTGGAAAAAGTGCACGGCTATCTCTTCACCGTTGAGTGGTGGCAGGAGATGCAAAGACGTATCTCGGCAGGCGACATCATGGACGTATTCCCCTATGGGCATGAGAAACGATTCCAAAGGTGACAGTCACCCCTGCAAGTGACTGTCGCCTCCTCTGGGCTACGCACAACACAAATGCAACGACTCGTCTATCCGATCATCGTCAACTGGAACCTGGCGCAGGAGACCATCGACTGTATCCACTCATTGTTGGCTGCTGGCGCTCAGCCCGGGCGGATCATTTTGGTTGACAACGGCTCCACCGATGGCTCCGCAGAGAGACTTCATGCTGCCTTCGGCGACGCGATCACGCTGATCGCCAGCCCGACGAACCTGGGCTTTGCCGGCGGCAACAACCTTGGCTTGCGTCATGCCCTTGACTGCGGCGCGGAGTGGCTCTTGCCGATCAACAACGACACCTGTGTCGCGCAAACCTTCTTTGCCGAGCTTGCTATCGCCGTTCAACAGCACCCCCACACAGGCATCATCGCCCCCATGATCCTCTATCACGCTGAGCCAGAACGTATATGGTCGTTGGGCGACCACCTGCTCCCTGGAACATTGATCACCTACAGCCGCTGGCGCGACAAGGTTGCCCCGGCTTCTTTGGCGCCCTGGATCGACGTAGACTTTCTCAACGCCTGTTGTCTGTTACTGCATCGCAGCGTGCTAGAAACGATCGGGCTGTTCGATCCCAGCTTTTTCATGTACGGCGAAGATGTCGACTTCTGCTGGCGGGCGCGACGGGCGGGTTTCCGCCTGGGCTGCGCCACGCGGGCGCGAATGTGGCACAAAGTGTCGCGCAGCACTGGCGTCCATCATCCCCAGGCGCGCTACTGGCGGATATGCAATCAGATCAGGGTCTACCGCCGCTATGCTGCTCCCTGGCAATTGCCGATCATGTTTGCGTTCAGCTTGCTGCGCAGCCTGAAACTGGCCGCAACTGACCTGAGAGATGAGCGCACGACTCTGGCGCGTCACACCATGCGAGCCTGGGCGGCTGGATGGCGACAGCCAAACACCCTTGCCGCAAAGACTTCCTGACGGAAAGGCATGCCATCGATGGATGATTCCACCACACTCGGAGCGCTGCGCGCTGCAATTGAGGAATTTGTCCGCGAGCGCGACTGGCAACGCTTTCACACGCCCAAAAATCTCGCCATGAGCATCGCCATCGAAGCGGCGGAACTCATGGAGCACTTCCAGTGGTATGGAGTGGAGGAGAGCGCAGCCCGCCTGACCGACCCTGTGATCCATGCTGAGGTGAGCGAGGAGCTGGCAGATGTGTTGATCTACTGCCTCAGCCTTGCCAATGCTGCGCAGATCGATGTGAGTGCAGCGGTGCAGAAAAAGATGGCGCGCAATCAGAGGCGTTTTCCTGCGGACAAAGTTGTGGGAAAGCTCGGCTAGGAAGTGAGCGACGCAGCGCGCCCGGCGATTCGATCAGCGACTCGCGCGGCTGATTCCACGTCCAACGCAACGCTGGCAGTCCACGGAGAATATAATTCGCTGGCCTTCGATGGCGCGGGCAACCTGACGGTCATCTACACCAAGAACAGCGGCGGCGGCAATCTCCTGCTCAAGCGCTACACGTTGGCGGTGGGGTTTGGCGCAAGTGCACAGGATGTGATCGGCAATGCGTCCAGCGGCGGTTACTATGCGCCCGTGGTGCGCTGGCGCGCCGCGTCGAATTCCATGGAGTTGATCCAGCACATAGACTTGACGACGAATGGGCAGAAGGACTCCCACTTCCGTTACAGCGGCGCGGCTGCTGTTCACCCGTCTTGCCCGTCGGCCTCAGCAGCGCCACGCCGGTTGTCTGCACCATGAGCCGCCTTCTTTTATTCATGTCAGATGGTGTAAAATATCATTCACGAACGAGTCCCGCTGATTCAATCAACACTCATAGATGGAGCAGGCCATCCCATGACCGTATCATTCAATTTTCCCGCCGGATTTCTCTGGGGAGCAGCAACCGCAGCCCACCAGGTGGAAGGAAACAACGTCAACAGCGACTTCTGGGTGATGGAATACGCGCCCGGCAGCATGTTCGCCGAGCCATCGGGCGACGCATGCGACCACTACCATCTCTACCGTGAGGACATTGCGCTGCTGGCGCGGCTTGGCTTCAACGCCTATCGCTTTTCGGTGGAGTGGGCGCGCATCGAGCCAGAGGAAGGTCACTTTTCGCGCGCCGCCCTGGAACACTACCGACGCATGTTGGCTGCCTGTCGCGAGCACGGCCTGACGCCCATCGTGACCTTTCACCACTTCACCTCCCCGCGCTGGCTCATCAGGGAGGGCGGATGGGCGGCTAAGGAGACGCCAGATCGGTTCGCCCGCTATTGTGAACGCACCGCACGTCACCTGGGCGACCTGATAGGCGCAGCCTGCACCATCAACGAAGCGAACATCGGCGCGCTGTTGACCAATGCCGGCTATTTGCCGCCCGTGGGCGTCGTGCAGCAGGCGGCCTGGTGGACAGCCGCCGCGCAGACCATGGGCGCAGCGCCCGACCACTTTGCGCCCTTCCTCTTCGCCTTGTCGCCCCAGGCGGTTGACATCATCATGGAGGCGCATCGCCGCGGCGTCGAGGCCATCAAGAGCGCAGCCGCCAGCCTCCCGGTGGGCATTACCCTGGCGTTGCAGGATGTGCAGGCCATGCCAGGCGGCGAGGCGCAGGCAGCCCAGATGAATCGCCAGATCAACGATGTCTTTCTGGAGCAATTGAGCGGCGACGACTTTGTCGGCGTCCAGAGCTATTCGCGTATGCGGGTTGGTTCCGATGGTCCCTTGCCGCCCGACGAAGATGCAGAGAAAACGCAGATGGGTTACGAGTTCTACCCCGAGGCGCTGGAAGGGGTGATTCGTCGCGCCGTCCAGAAGGCGCGCATTCCGGTGATCGTTACCGAGAACGGCATCGGCGCAGACGACGACGCCCGACGCATCGTGTACGTCGAGCGGGCGCTGCAAAGCGTCATCCGCTGCCTGAATGATGGTTTGGACGTGCGAGGCTACATCTATTGGTCGGCCATGGACAATTTCGAGTGGATGCTGGGCTATCGGCCCACCTTCGGCCTGATTGCAGTCGATCGGGCCACGCAACAGCGCACGCCCAAGCCGAGCGCCCCCTGGCTTGGCGCAATTGCACGCGCCAATGCCCTGGCGCAATAGATGTGCGGTGCGATTCAGGCCATCTGGCGATTCCAGGGACGCAGATCAAGGGGAACGCGGGCCGCTTGTAGAGATTGTCAATCCGCGCCGCCTGAAATCCGCGTCCATAATAGTGTCCTGTCACCGGTCAAGTGATGGAAATTCCGTAGGAACGCTGCGGCGCAGCAAACAGCGCCCCTACCCATCAAATCACGCTTGACGCATCAATAGATTGCCTGAATCGATGTGCAATTGAGAATCGCACCTACGGAGAGACGGGGCGAAAGAGATGGGTGCGCAGCTGACCTTCGCCGATTGGTTAAAAGCCCGGCGCAAGTTTCTCGATATGACCCAGAACGACCTGGCGCAGCGCGCCAACTGTTCCCTAGCCGCGGTCAAGAAGATCGAGGCCGGCGATCTGCGCCCCTCTGCCCAACTGGCAGAGCTGTTGGCCGTTGCGCTGAATGTGCCGGCGCACCAGCGCGAAGAGTTCGTTCACGCAGCCCGCGCCGAAAACGGCGCGCTTTCTCTGGATGTTGCGCCGACAGCGGTTTTCTCTGCACCCTCCCCATTCCCACCACCGGCAAGCCCTCGCCCATTCAACAACTTGCCCGCCCAGTTGACCGGGTTGCTCGGTCGCGAACGGGAAGTGGCTGCGGCTGTCCGGCTTCTGCGCCAGCCAGGGGTGCGTTTGCTCACGCTCACCGGGCCGCCCGGCGCAGGCAAGACCCGCCTGAGCATCGAGATCGCCGAGATGCTGGCCGAAGACTTTGCTGACGGCGTCTGTTTCACGGCGCTGGCGCCGGTCACCGACCCGACTTT
>CAZLMM010000089.1:0-27926 GCA_964560495.1 uncultured Caldilineaceae bacterium | reverse complement strand
CCTCTTGCGCCTGTCATTTGCTATCTTTGGCTCGACTGTACTTTGCTCTGTTCGAAACCAGGAGTTTTCGCAGGCCAAAAACTCCTGGTCTCAAAGCAACCGCAATATGGAATTGAGACTTACGACCACATGAGATCCGGTTGAGATCTATCTTTTTCACATCGACGAGGATAAGAATCAATGTCAACGACAAGCTACCAACTTTCCGGCTGGAGCCTGGCCGAGCTATTGCCAGAGCCGTCCGCAGCGATCATCACCCAACGACTGGCAACCCTCGAGGCTGATGTCCAGGCCTTTGCCGCCCGACGCCCCGAACTGAATGCGGAAATGGACCCTGCAACCCTCATGGAGATCATGGCGCAATATGAGGCGCTGACGGAGCAGGTTTATGTGCTTGGCTCCTATGGCGGATTGTGGTTCGCCGCCAACACCCTCTCGCCCGACGCCCTGGCCTTCCAGAACCGCATGGATCAGGTGATGACCAGCGCACAAAACCGGACGCTCTTTTTCGACCTATGGTGGAAGGGGCTGGATGATGACGAAGCGGCGGCGCTGCTGCCTTCGGCGGACAGATACCCGGACGCCCGTCACTATCTGGAGACGCTGCGCCTGACCAGGCCATTCACGCTGGATGAGAAGTCGGAGCAGATCATCAACCTGAAAGACTCTGACGGCATGAACGCCATTCTCACGCTCTACACCATGCTCACCAACCGCATGGAGTTTACGCTGGATGTGGATGGCGAGACCAAAACGCTGACGCGCGATGCTCTCATGGCCTATGTGCAAGGGCCAAATCCGGAGCTGCGCGCCGCCGCCTATCAGGAGCTTTATCGCGTCTACGAGAAGGACGCCAACATCCTGGCGCAGATGTACACCAATCGGGTGCGCGACTGGTTCAACGAGCAGGTGGAGCTGCGCGGCTATTCTTCGCCGTTGACCGTGCGCAACGTGGCCAATGACATTCCCGACGCCGCAGTGGACGCGTTGCTCGAAGTGACGCGACGCAATGTAGGCATCTTCCAACGCTATTTCAAGCGCAAAGCCGGCTGGCTAGGCGTGGAAAAGCTACGCCGCTATGACATCTACGCGCCGCTGGCAAGCTCGGACCGCACTATCAGCTATGGCGAGGCCGTGGAGATGGTGCTGGACACCTTCGCCAAGTTCGATGAGAAGGTGGCTCGTCACGCGCAGCGCGTCTTCGACGAGAATCACATCGACAGCGAAGTGCGCAAGGGCAAGCGGGGCGGCGCCTTCTGCGCCACGGTGACGCCCCGCCATACGCCCTGGGTGCTCATGAACTTCACCGGCAAAGTGCGCGATGTGGCGACGCTGGCCCACGAGCTGGGACATGCAATTCATAGCATGTTGGCTGAGAAGCACACTATCCTCACCCAACACCCGGTTTTACCTCTGGCCGAAACAGCCTCGGTCTTTGCCGAGATTCTGCTGACCAATCGCCTGTTGGCCGTGGAGAACGACCCGCTGGTGCGACGTGAGCTGCTGGCCGCCTCGCTGGATGACATCTACGCTACGGTCATGCGCCAAGTCTTTTTCGTGCTCTTCGAACGTGACGCCCACGCCGCCATTGCAGCCCACAAAGCCACTGGCGATCTCCATGAGATGTACATGGCGAACCTTCACGAACAATTTGGCGATAGCGTGGACGTAGCGCATGAATTCAAATACGAGTGGGTGAGCATTCCCCACATCTACTACACGCCCTTCTACTGCTACGCCTATGCCTTTGGGCAACTGCTGGTGCTGGCGCTCTATCGCCGCTTCGAGCAGCAGGGCGATGCCTTCAAGCCGGGCTACATCAAACTGCTCTCCTACGGCGGCGCGGCGCGCCCTGAGCACATTCTGTCCGAGGCCGGCATCGACATGAGCGATCCGGCCTTCTGGCAGGGCGGTTTCGATGTGATCAGCGAAATGATCGACGAGTTGGAGGCGTTGTAAAGCGCGTTGCAAATTCGCTCTGATTGATTGGACGCAACCACCATGCTGCTGCTAGATCATCTCCACCCGGCAGTCGTCCATTTTCCCATCGCCTTTCTGCTGGCGGGGAGCGCAACTGGTCTGCTTTACCTCTTCTGGCGACCGGTTCATGAAGTACGGGTCTTTACCTGGTGGTTGCTGATCGCCGGATGGATCACCTGCATGTTTGCCGTGCTCACCGGCCTGTTGGCGCAACGCAACCTGTCGCCGGATGCGCCCTATCACGACGTACTCAATTGGCACATCGGCGCGGGGCTGGCAGTCCTGGTGGTGTACGGAGCGTTGCTCTACATGGAGTGGCTGGGTTGGGCGCGCCGCCGGGCAGGAAAAGCGGCGGTCGACCTGCTAGACGACTCCCAGCGGCGCGTGATGACGGCTGTGTTGCTAGGCGTGGGCGCAGGGCTAGTCTTCCTCAGCGGGTGGAACGGCGGCGTGCTGGTCTATGAGTGGGGCGTCAACGTAGCTCGTTGACAGACTTGCCAACTCGCGGCGCAGGCTGGCGGCTTCTTCCTCGAGCTGAGCCAGTCGCGCTTGCAGGCGCTGACGCTTGCGCTCCACGTCGTCCCCGGCCTGGATGCCCATGCGCATGTCGGTGCGAATTGCCAACGCATGCACCAGCCACAGGACGCCGGCGATCATACTGCGCGCCAGTTCTTCAGCCGTCTCTGGGGCAAAGAGAGAAATGGCGCGGTCGCCCAACAAATAGAGAAAGAGACGATAGGCAGCCTGGGCAACGTAGAAGAGAATCAGCAGCGCGCCGACTAATGCAACGCCGTAGAGATAGATGCGACGGGGCAATGAGCCGCGTTCAGCCGCACCCTCATCGCCTGGTTGACGAGCGACGCGCTGCATGGCGCGCCAGTGAATCAACCACACAGGCGCGCCCACCGCCAGCAGGCTCAATCCGTCGGCCAGCGGCGCCTGCCAGAACTCAGCAGCTTTCAATAGGTCTGTGACCAGGAAGCGATCCAGCGCGGTCTGCACGATGCTCACCAGTCCCAACCAGGTGAGTACGAGACCGATGGCCGCCACAGTGTAATAGTAGATGCGCCGGATCGTGGCCGCTTCGGCGCTTTCGCCATAGCGAGCCTCGTCAGCGCGCACTTTGCTCCAGTGCCAGAGCCAGACAACCAGACCAGCGGGAACAAACGAGAGCGGCTCGATCATCTGCTCCAGGAGCGAACCGGGTTCTGCACCTGTCCTGCTAAAGAGGATGAGCAGCGCTTCGCGCAGGACGCTGGCCGCGGGAAAGAGGGTCGCCAGCGCGCCAAACACAACTGCAACGTAAAGATAAAGTCTCCGCAAGCCGCTGCGCGCTTCCTGGTCGTTGTCGTCGGCGATACGCTGCCAGCTCGACCAGACCCAGCGCAAGAGGGGCGCGCCGATCAGCAGAAAGGCCAGCGCATCGCCAGCCTGCGCCGCAAAAAGAGTGGTTTCGAGAGCGATCGTTGAGCGATCGAGCAGCCACTGGAGCAGTGCGTCGATGAGACGGGCGCTGCCAAAAATGACAAAGCCGATGGCGACCCAACCCACCACCCCATAGAAGATGCGCCGCCACCAGGCCGCCACGCCCACTTCTGCGCCATAATCGCCGTCGCTGCGGGTCACACCCAGCCAGTAGACCAAAAACAGCGCCGCTACGATCGTCATCGCAGCCAGGTGAACCCACTCAGCGGGCAGTAGCGCGTTAAACTCAGGAGGCTCACCCAAAACAAGACGCGCTGCGCCGGCCAACAGCTCCACCGAGGAAGCGATGGCATAGCCCAGGGAGAGCGCCGAAGCCGCATAGAGGTAAAATTTGCGCATAGCGGCCCGCCGCTCATCTTCGCTTTGGGCGCGACGTTGAGCCAGGCGCCAGTGGAGGAGAAAAAAAGGCGTAGCCACGACCAGCGCGCCGGCGCTGCGGGCGATACCCATGCGCGTAAAGGACATGCCGCCGAGAGTGAAGAGGGCGCGCCCTTGCAGCCACGCATCGGCCAGCGAATCCAACAGGCCGTCTACCGCGACAAGCATGACGCCAAAGCTCACCAGCGCAACGAGGTAGAAGTAGAGGCGGCGCACGGTCGCCAGTTTGCCGCCGGAATCGCCTACAGGTTGGCGTAGCTCAGTAGATTGCGGAAGCGTCATCGATCTTCCACACCCCTTCTTCCTTCGCTACGCGCACGACGCGGCGGTTGCTCCATGTGGAGCTCTCGAAGAGACCGCCGCCGCCGTAATTATCCTCCACCACTGTGACGAGGGCGATGCCCGGCGTCTCTTCGCTGGCGGCAACGATGCGGATGCGCCGGTTTGTAGCGTCGTTTGCGTAGTAGGGAATGTTGTTCTGAATGGGGTCATAGCCGCGTTTGGCAAACTCATCGAGCGCGGCCTGGGTAAACTGGGCGCGCGCCGTGGCCGCGTCGCCCCGTTGCAGGGCCAGATAGAGATTGTAGACGGGCGCGGCCGGATTGTCATCGCTACGATAGGCGGCTGGCGTAGGGGTTGCATCGCTGCTGCGGTTGACCGTGATCACGGCAGCGACGATCAACCCCAGCACGGCCAAAATGACGATCCATGTGAAAGCGTCGAATCTTCTCATGACGGGCCGTCTCCCCTCATGACTTCAAAACGATCTTCAATCAAGAGATGACGATCATCCGTTCATGCGTTGAGGAGCTGACTCATAAACGCGTCGAGTGTTGGGGTGAGCAAAAGCGTATCGAGAAGGGTTTTCAAAGCATGAGGATCGTCAAACGTCTTCACCAACATGGTGCGCGCCTCCTCCGTATCGCGATAGACATGCTCCAACGCTGCATCGTCCTCCGGCGCCACCCGGCCGGCCGCCGCCAACTGACGAAACCAGTTCAGCAACAGCGACGCCGCCTCCTTGTCCGCCTCTCGCTCGAAGAGATCGAGCAACTCCTCTTGCAGCAACTCGATGTCGTAGTGGGTCTCGGCTAGAAAGAGCAAAGTCGAGATCCTTCACCCACCCCTCGTGGACGAAGGTCTCCAACAACTGACGAAAGATGGTGTGGTTGAAGAAGAGCTTCTTGTACCCACTGTCATGGATGTTCACGCTCATGCTCGCCAGTATAGTCGCACCTCAGGGTGAGCGCAAGCCAAACGTTCCAAGCTCAGGAACCGGATGTGAAGGACTCAAGCTCGTAGAGCGCGCCGCTGCGGCCATCCTTGAATTTGACAAGGGGATGAGGCGGCTCGACGCCAACCCAAAGAAACGACTCGGAGTCTGGAATTTCCAACTTGATGCGCCAGGCGTCGAATACGCCTGCCAGGGTTGAAATAGATTCCTGATCCTCGATGGTAATGGCGACGCGCTCCAACCGGCCCGTGATGGGGAAGAACGCGTTGATGCGCGCCGAGTACCCCTTTGTCAGGGGCAGGCTGCGTGCGATGAGCGGCAGCGAGAGTAAGTCGCGCGCATCACTTGGGACGCTGCGTTGTTCCACGGTGACGACGCCTGCTTTGGTCATCAACTCCATGTCGGCCTGTCCGTTGCGATAAGCAGTCTTCACTTGCTCTGTTCCGTCCGGCCTGATACGCACAACGGTCGATGATTGCGGGCGAAAGCCCGCGCCGCTCATTTCCAGCGCGGCAATTTCCTGATCCCCTTGAACATTGAGGTTGCGTTGTAATGTCCAACCGGCGGGGTCGTTGGCTGCCCCAGCGGTCACCGCAAAGGTCGCTGTTCCAGCGTATTCTCCGTTGATGTCAGTGACCCGATAGGTGGTCGTCTCACCATTGCCCCACGGCGCCTGACCAAAACGCAATGGCTGCTGTTCCGCTGCGCCGCACGCCCCAAGAATCAGCGTCAAGACAAACGCCGCGGCCGCTTTCAGGAGCGTGCGTGATGGCAATGTCAACGCAACTGGTCGCGTCACCGCTTTTCCTCCATCCAGCGCAGTGCAGCAGCCGCCAGCGAAGCCGAACCAATGGGCAACGCTTCCTCATCCATGCGAAAGTCGGCGCGATGCACAGGGTACATGCGATCCCACGACGGATTGCGCACCCCGACCACCAGGAAACAACCCGGCGCAGTCTGGGCCATGTAGCTGAAATCCTCCGCGCCCATGCCCATCTCCGCCTCGATGACATTTTCCGCGCCCAACAGGTCGCTCGTCGCTGCCTGCATGATAGCCGTCGCTTCGGGTGAGTTCACCGTGGGCGGGTAGCCCCACAGGATCTTCAACTCTGCGCTGCCGCCCAATGACTCCACCACCCGTACAGCCTTGCCCAATTCCTCGTGGAGCAGCGCACGCACCTCTGGCGTGTAGGAGCGAATCGTGCCGGTCATCTCCACCGTGTCGGGGATCACGTTGTTGACCGTGCCGCCGTGGATCGTGCCAATGGTGATCACGCCTGCATCCAGGGGGTTGATGCGACGACTGATGACCTGGTGAATGGCATTGATCACATGGCCGGAAAGCTGAATGGGGTCGATGGCGATCTGTGGGCGGGCGGCGTGACCACCAGAGCCGCGGATCGTCAGGCGGAATTCATCGGCCGCAGCCATCATGGGACCAACCCGCGTCGCCACGCTGCCCACCATGTGGCGCGGGGAGACGTGCAGGCCGAAAACTGCGCTCAGTCCTTCCAACGCGCCTTCTTCCACCATGCGCATCCCGCCCGATTTGCCCTCGGCATCCTGCGCCTCTTCGCTGGGCTGAAAGAGCAGGCGCACGGAACCTGGCAGCCGACCCTCATCTGCCAATCCCTTGAGGAGCGTCGCCGCGCCCAAGAGCATGGCGGTGTGCGCATCATGGCCGCAGGCGTGCATGATGCCCGGGCGCGTTGAATCGAACTCCGTCCCATTGGTCTCCTGAATAGGCAACGCATCCATATCGGCGCGCAGCCCCACCAGCGGACCCTCAGCGCCGGGGATGTGACCGACCACCCCAGTCTTGGCGACCTCTGTTTCGGTCTCGATCCCCATCCCCATAAGCACGCTGTTCACCAGGCCGGCCGTGCGGTGTTCGGTGAAAGTCAGCTCAGGGTATTTGTGAATTTCGCGCCGCCAGGCGCGGATCTCTTCGTGAATTGATTTCGCCCGGGTCATCAATTCGGCGGGCGAGATAGTCTGTGTCATGTACGTATATCCTTAGGCAACATTTGCACTGAACGAGCTTTGAATAGGGTGTATTCAAAATTGATTCGCCGTACGGGCAGACCACGCCTAAACTGCGGTTGCTTTGAAACCAGGAGTTTTCACAGTTCAAAAACTCCTGGTTTCAAACAGAGCGAAGTATAACTGATTTTGAACACACCCCTTTGAGCCACACTATTTTGACTACGCATGATCGACAAAGCTGTAGCCAAACTCACCGCCGGCCACAATACCCAAAGGCGTGATTGCCAGGGCAAGCGCGGGGGGGCTGTCGGGCAATAGTCGCCATGAAAGGCCGTCGCTCGATTGCCAGACGCCGTCGGGAGCGCCCAGCAGCCAGCCATTCGCCAAAGCGACCAGAGCGTCGACGCGTTCTGGCGCATCCGATACATGCTCAAAAATGCGTCCGCCGTCGCACGAGCGCCACAAGCCATCAGCTTCAGCGCCAGCCAGCACGAGACCACTCGTGTGAAAATCAGTCGCAACCGCGACAGACTGGACAACGCCCGTGACCCCCTCGCAGCGCCGCCAGCCGCGGCCGCCATTGGGCGAACGATAAAGTCCGTTCTCTGCGCCAGCAAAGACAACTTCCCAGGCGGGCCAGGCGGTCAGCGGCGCTGGCGGCGCCCAGGCAAGGGAGAGGACGTTGAAATCCTGCATCCCAAAGTTCGAGAGATACCAGGAAAGACCCGAATCTGTGGAGCGCAGGATGCCGCCGCCGGCTGCGCCGGCCAGCACGACGCCGCTTTCGGCGACATCGGGCGCGGGCGCAAAGCAGAGCGCCGGCTCATGCACGTTGTCGGTCCAGGCCGCCTGCCAGGAGCCATCTGCCCGGCGAAAGGCAACGGCGTGGGGCATCCCACCTACCAGAACGCGACCCTCGACCACCGTGCAACAGGTGAGTTCGGTCATGGGTTGAGGCTGAGGCGCGGCGTCGCCGTTTTCCAGGAGAAACAAGCCATGTGGTCCGGCGGCGTAGAGCGTCGAGCCATCCACGGCGAATGAAAGAAGTGTGGGCGTTGTCATGGTTCCAGGCTTTGCTTGGGCTTACGATGATAGACGATGGCGTCGGTGGTGAGGGCCATGAGACCGGCGCTGACAGCCGTCTGCAAGACAGTGGCAACCAGCTCGGCGGCGTCGAGAATGCCCACATGGTGAGCATCCACCACATTGTGGGAAAAGGCGTCGAAGGTCGTCGGCGCTTTGGCGTCGCGCACTCGCTGCACTATCCCTTCGGGCGACTCTGCGCCGGCGTTGACGGCGATCTGGCGCAAGGGCGCGGCCAGCGCGCGCTTGAGCAACTCCACGCCCAAGGCTTTGTCGCCGGTTGCACTGCCGTGGTTGATGGCGCGACCGGCGTGGATCAGCGCTGCGCCAGCGCCGGCCACCACGCCGCTGCGTTGTGCGGCGGCCACCACCTTCAACCCACGTTCGGCTTTGGAGTTGAGCAGCTCTCGCTGGGGCTGGCTGTCCGCGCCGATCTTGAGTTCGGCGACGCCGCCCGTCAAGGTGGAGATGCGCCGCGTCAGCAGCTTGCGCTCTTCGGCGTCATAGAACATCTGCGCCGCACGCGCCTGCAATTGGGCGGCTTCCTCTTGTACGGCTGCGCGGCTGGCGCCCGAGGTGGCGACCACCAGCAGGTCTTTGGTGAATTCCGCCCGTTGCGCAACGCCCAGGTCTTCGGGGCGGACGAAGGACGATGAACGTGGGTAGGACGCGCCGAGGATCGTTGCGTCGGTGAGCAGGGCCAGGTCCTTCAGCGTCCATGTGCGTTCCGCGCCCACCAGGGTCGTGCGACAGGCGAGAAGGTCGAGTTTCTTTTTGTCGGCCGGCAGCTGGTTGTTGGAAGCCAGCAAGTTGAGACCCGCGCCGCTGAACGACTTCGCCACGATGAGCAGGGCCTTTGCGCCGCGCTTGAGCGCCGCTTCCATGATGGGCAGCGCCTCGTCCACGGTGTTGACCGGGTCTTCAGAGATTGCTACTAAGGGGTTGGCCAGCACTGCGCGCCGTTTGGGCGGCTCGGTGTAGAAATACATGCTGGCGATCTCGGCTTTGAATTGCACGCCGGAAATGTAACGTCGCTCCAGGTAGGGGGCAACGAAACGATCAATGGTCACGTGCCCTTCCGGGCCGAGTAGCCAGCGCAGCTCTGCAATCATGGCAGCCAGGTCCCGTTCGCCCATGGCCGTGAGGGCCACAGCGGCCAGGGCATCCTCGTCGCGTATGGGTTGCGCCTGGCTGCGGATGGCGTCGAGCACGTCGTCCAGCACACTGCGCACGCCGTCGGCCAGCATCATCGCATTGGCGCCAGCAGTGATCATGCGCACACCTTCGGTGATGAGGCTGCGGGTGAGCACGGCAGCCATGGCGCCGCCGTCGCCGATGCGCTGCTCCAGCCGCCACACCATGCTGCGCATGAGCATGGCGCCGATGTCATCGTGCTGGTTGCCCAGGCTGATGATGCGGCGCACCATGGTGCCGGCGTCGTCCAGCAGCTCGATCTTGCGGTTGTCGTTGGCCGCCATGCCCACCGCCCCGCCCAGGGGACCTAAGGTGGGCGCCAACAAGTCGGCAATCTGGTTGACGCCTTGCAGCAGCTGGCGGTGGGTGTATGGTTGATTGACGACGTGTGGTCGTGGTTTTTTCAGTTTTGTCATCGATCCTGTTTCTAGTCAAGAACTGTTTTTCGTCCATGAGCTAACGTCCGTGGCTACAGACGTCACACTGGCACTTAGCCGATTATGCGATCATACTCATCGTGACTGCCGATCCAGACCCATATGTAGTCATCGCCGTCTTCCACCGCCAATACACGATGGTTCAGCCCGACTCGCGCCGACCAGAACTTCCCAACCTTCTTGAAATGAAGCGAAGTATGATTGGGGCTTTCTATGAGCAGCCTGAAATTCTTGCGAGCTAAATTCTGTACTGATTCTGGTAGCTCATCAAAGCGTTTCCAAAACTGAGGCGTCGTGCGGTACATTTACAGGTCTCGCAGCTTGCCTTGGGCTTTCGCCGTTGCCGCTTCTTCAAGCAGAAAGTTGAGCTTACCCATGGCGATGTCAGACTCAAGCTGTCTGTCCCAACGCTCCCAGTCCCGGTCGGCGAACCATCGCCGTAGATTCATATAATCTGGTTCGGGGAGTAATTCGATCTCCCTTTGAAGTTGCTCAATCTTCATCATGTGGCATACCTTCTTGAAGATTTATGGTTGCCGTTCAAGATGGACGCGACGCCAACCAGCGTTTGAGGGATTGCTGACTCTCGCCGCTGCGCCGCCCGGCCAGCAGCCCTTCGACGCCGATGTGTTCGTCCAGATCGGGTCACTCGATTGTATAACCATCGCCCAAGAGCTCCCAGTTCTGTCGTTCCGCCTCCGAAGCGTGAAATAGACGGGGATACCAGGCCAATGGCACATAAATGTGACGGCCATCAGCCAGGTCCACGGTCAGGTCATCGTCCGTCACTTCAACCTCGACTACAATAGGCTCCACTCAAAATCTACTTCCTCAGTCTCGGATCCAACACGTCGCGCAAGCCGTCGCCCACCAGATTGAACGCGGCCACTGACGCCAGGATCGCCATGGCTGGAAAAAACGACACCCACCAATGGCTGATGATGTAATTGCGCCCCTCGCTGATCATCACACCCCACTCTGGGGTGGGCGGCTGCGCGCCAAAGCCGATGAAAGAGAGCCCGGCCACGGAAAGGATCACCGCGCCCAGATCAAAGCTGCTCTGCACCAGAATGGGCGACAGGGTGTTGGGCAACAGGTGTCGCCGCAGGATCAGTGCGCTGCCCGCGCCGATTGAATGGGCGGCCTGAATAAACTCGCGGCTACGCAGCACCAACACCTGGCCGCGCACCAGCCGGGCGTAAACCGGCCACGTGACCACGGCCACCGCGATGAGCGCGTTTTGTAGGCTCGGCCCCAGTGCGCCGGCGATAGCCATGGCCAGGATCAAGGCAGGGAACGCAAAAAAAATGTCGGTGACGCGCATGACCACTTCATCCCACCAGCCGCCCGCATAGCCAGCCGCCAGGCCAATCGTCGTACCCAAGAAAGCGGCGCTCACCACGACGGCGACCCCAGAAACCATGGAGAGGCGAGCGCCATAGAGCACGCGGCTATAGACGTCACGCCCCAGCTTGTCCGTGCCAAAATAGTGTTCGCGCGATGGCGGCTGCAGGCTGGCGGGAATATCTTGTTCAATAGGATCATACGGGCTGAGAAAGGCCGCAAAGAGCGCTATCAGGAGAAGAACGATGACGATCGCCAACCCAAATACGGCGGTGGATTCCTTGCGGAAGCGACGAAAAATGAGCTGACGAGGCGTAAGAGACTTCATGCGCAAGAATTCAGCTTAGGCGAACTCGCGGGTCGATGAAGGCATAGCCAATATCGACCAGTGTGTTGACGACAGGATAGACGATAGCGGCCACCAATGTCACGCCCATGACCGCCGGATAATCGAGAGTGGTGACCGATGTCGTTGCGTAGCGCCCCAGACCCGGCCAGTTGAAGACTGTTTCGGTCAGAACCGCGCCGCTGAGCAGGCTGCCAAAGACGATGCCGATGGTCGTCAAGATGGGCGGGAAGGCGTTCTTGAAAATATGCCGCCAGATGACAACGCGCTCGCTCAGCCCTTTGGCGCGGGCGGTGCGCACAAAATCCTGGCTCATAGCCTCCAGCATGGATGAACGCGTCATGCGCAGAAGGACCGCAGTGGAAAAGAAGCCCAGAGTGACAGCCGGCAAGATCAGATGCGTTGCGGCATTGACAAAGGTGGGCCAGTCGCCAACGACCAATGAATCAATTACAAAGAGGCCGGTCAGGTGCAGCGGCGGCTCTACCGTTGCATCGAGGCGACCGGGCGCCGGCGCCCAACGCAGCGTGCGATAGAACAAGCCCAACAGGAGAAGGCCGAGATAGAAAATGGGCAGCGAACTGCCAATGAGGGCAAAAATGCGTGCGCTGGCGTCGATCCATGTGTTGCGCTTGAGCGCGGCCAGCACGCCCAGGGGCGCGCCCAAAAAGATGGCAACGACGAGCGCGGCAAAGGCCAGTTCGATGGTAGCCGGCACGAAATCGGTCAGATCGGCGCTGACGTCGCGCCGGGTGCGGATGGATTGGCCCAGGTCGCCCTGCACCAGTCCGCTGACATAGCGCCCATACTGGACGACAACAGGTTGATCCAGCCCCAATTTTTGGCGATAGGCCTCGATCTGCTCCTCACGGGCATTGGAGCCAAGCGCAGTGGCGGCAGGGTCAACGGGCACGACCTGCGCCAGGAAGAAGGTCATGATGGAGACGCCCACAATCACGAAGGCCAGGCCAGCGAGACGGCGCAGGATGAACTGGGTCATACAAGAAACCAGAAACTATCAGTAATAGAACTTGTTTAGACTCTCATGTGATACCTTCCTGGAAGCTTCGAGCTTCCAGGAAGGTTAGGCAGCAAACTGTGTAAGTCCTGAGTGAAACGAGACAGAAGCATGAAGGATTGGCTTCTCAAGGGTGGGACAATCCACAGATTACGCAGATTTCACAGATGACAAGCTAGAAATCTGCGGATGGCTTCTCATCTCTACTTATGGCTGATCCACAGATTACACAGATTTCACAGATGATGACAAGTAAGAAATTTGTGCATCTATTACAGAGCGGCCTAAATGAGATCAGGATATCGTCATTCTGAGCGCCAGCGAAGAATCTCTTTATGCCACCCAGATGCTTCACTGCGTTGGCGGGTGCGCCCGTTCCGATCAGCATGACAAATCATAGTGTTATTTAGGCCGAACTGTACTATGCAATCTGTGCAGTCTGCGGATCACTGATTCTTTCTATTTACGGCCGATCACGGCGAAGTTGACCTGCGGCGTATCCGATGGATTGAAGTTGAAACCGTCGATGTCGCTGCGCACCGCGTAGGTGCGCGTGGGCTGATAGAGCACCACGTACGGCCCTTCGTGGAAAACGCGCTCAGTCATTTCGGCGTAGAGCTGAACGCGTTCTTCGGCGGTGGGGGCAATAGCTGCGGCCTTGGCAATCGCGGCGATCTCTGGATTGTCCCAGCCGTTGCGCCAGGCGATGGATTTTGCCTCATAGTTGGTGAAGGGCGTCGCGTTGCCATCCGGGTCAGGGAAGTCGGGACCCCACAGGATGAAGACCATCTGGCCTTCCTGGGCGCGGTAGATGTTGAGCAGCTCGCTCACCTGCAGTTGTTGCAGGGTGAGTTTCAACCCTACTTTCTCCAGGTCGGCCTGTATCTTGGCGGCCAGGGTGGGGAAGTCGATGGGCCCGGCCGGGAAATCCGACGGCACCAACGCCACAATCTCTGTGCCTTCGGCCACGCCAGCCTGAGCCAGCAGCTCTTTGGCTTTGTCGATGTCCTGGGTGAAGGGGATCTCTCCGGTGTGACCCAAGAAGCCTGCCGGGATGACCTCCTGCACCAACTTGGCGTCGCCGCCGGTCAGCGCAATGATTTCATCGTAGTTGATGGCGTAGCGGATGGCCTCGCGCACGTCTGAGTTGTCCAGCGGCGGCTTCATGGCGTTCATGCCGATGTAGATCAGCTGGGTGTTGTCACCGGTCACCAATTGCACATCGGGGTTGCCTTCCAACGCGCTCTTCTGTTCCGGGCCCAAATCCTGCACGATGTCAGCGTCGCCAGTTTCGATGGCGCTCTGGCGATTGATGCCTTCTTTCATGTTCTGCATGATGACGCGCTGGAATTTGGCCGGTTCCCCCCAGTAATTGGGATTGGCGTCCAACACCACTGCGGTTTCCCGATCCCAGCGGTTGAGGACAAAGGGGCCGCTGCCCGCGGAGTTGTCGTTCAGCCAGCTTTGCCCCATATCGTCGCCCATGTTCGGCTCCACCAGGGCTTTTTCCACAGCGGCTGCCACAGTAAAGCTGATAACCGACAGAAAGACCTGTGGGCTGACATCCTTGGGAATCTTCACCTCGAAGGTCTGTGGATCGACAGCGCGCATGTTCTCTTTGGTCACCTTGGCCACATCGTTCAGGAGGAAGGCCGGCGACAGGTTGATGTCGATGGCGCGTCCCCATGACCAGACCACATCATCGGCGGTCACAGGGTTGCCGCTTGCAAACGTGGCGTTGGGGTTCAGCTTGAAGGTGATAGTCCACATGTCGCCGGAATCCTGAACGTCCCACGATTCGGCCAACAAAGGCTGGACGCCCTCCATACCGTCGGTGAAGGTCACCAACGTCTCGTAGATGCTGCCTTCGGCCTGGATGCCGCTGAACTCGTAGGCGACAGCCGGGTCGAGGGTAAGCAGGTCCGTGGTGTCCGACGCAAAAATAAGTGTGTCGGCGCGGCTGACTTCGCCGGTTTCTGCCGGAACGGCTTCTTCGCTTGCGGCGGGCTGCTCAGCAGGCGCCGCCGATGGCGCGGGCGCAACGCAGGCCGTCGCCAATAGGGCGAGCACGAGTAGTATTGCTGCCCAAGTGACGCCGCGGGCGCCGAGTCGAGAAGGTGTTTTCATACGGTTCTCTCCTTTGATGCATCAGATATGGAAATCAAGAAAGCTTTGGGAACGATGTACGTTGCGTACAGCCGGCCATTATACTTGCACAAGGCGCTTGATCGCAACGAATGCAGGGGTCAGAACAAAAGAGAGACTCGGTCGTTGTGACAACCGAGCCTTCCCCGTCCTGTTGTGAACAAACCGACTCGTACACGTGGGCTGAAGTAAACCAAGATTGTCACTTTGAGCGCCAGCGAAGAATCCTGCTCAACCACGATGGATGCTTCACTGCGTTGGCAGGTGCATCCGTTCCGAACAGCATGAAAATACCACCGGCTTATTTAGGCCCTTGTGTACTAGGCCGCCGCGCCATTCGTGTTGGCGGTGAAATCAGCCGCTCGATACTTCTTGCCTTCTTCGATGAGCATGACCGGGATGCCATTGCGAATGGGGTATCGGTAGCCGTTGCGCGGGTTGAGGAGAAACTTGCCTTCGTCCACCAATTCCAGCGGCCCTTTATCCTCTGGGCAAACCAAGATCCTGAGCAACTCGGGGCTGATCTGTCCACCCAAAGGCGCTTCATCCAACGACTTGATGGGCTGGCTGGGCAAGACGCCGCTCATCGGTTCACCCGATGGGGCCATGAACTTGCGCACCAGATAAAAAATTGCGGCGCCTACCGCAAGCAGAAACAGCAATCGAAAAAGTCGCTTCATTGTGCCCTCCGCAAAAAGTTATTCAGACAATGGATGTTGACGGTTCACGTCGCATTGATCCTATGGTAGCACAGGCGCAACGGGATGCACAATTTGGTTCCACAGCTACAGCAATTCGAACCACTATGTCGAGGACGATGTCGGGGTCAGGCGCATCAGCGCCTGAAGGGCTAACGCCGGGCGGTTGGGGTCCTTTTCGGGGTTGCGCCCGGTGTTGTAGGTGATGATCAACTCGCGACGGGCGCGGGTGACGCCCACGTAGAGCAGGCGCAACCGCTCGGCGGCCAGGTCGAGGCGTGCGTTGACGGTAGCCTGCTCCGGCAGATAGTCGTCCAGCGTGCCGCCCCGCAGTTGATGAAGCTGCGCTTGGGCCTCCGCCAGGAGATTGAGTCGATCGCGAACGTAGAAGCGCTCGCTGCGATATTTGTCGTCTTCACCGCCGCTGGGAAAACCGAAGTTGTTGACCGCCAGGAGATAGACCCGATCCCATTCCAGACCCTTGGCTGCATGCATCGTGCCCACTGTAACGACGCCCGCTTCAGCTTCATAGCCGCCAGCTTCTTCGCTGAAACCGAGGATACGCCGCTTGTTCTGGGCAATGTTTTCCAGCTCGCCGGCCAGTTCTGGTAAACGCCACGTTGGATTTTCGCGCGCCAGCTTGGCCATGAGCACCGCCAGCCGGTGGGTCAACGCCAGATCCACCGGCTCGTCGAAGAGGTCGTTGCCCAACGTGAGCAATAGTTCATCAATGGGCAAAATCGCCGCCGCGGCCCAACGCTGCATGTCGCCGCGAAAACGTTCGACCGTCGCCTGCATTCCCTCTATCTCGGCAAGCCAGGGAAGGTGGTCCAGCCAGTCGCTTGCGCTGGGAAACAGAAAACTCTCGGGCGTGCGCAGCTTGCGCAGTTCACCGCCAAAGTCGTTGATCGGCGCAGGAAGCACGATCTTTCTTTGGCGTTGACGACGGCGACGGACGCCTGACGACGCCTCGCCGTTTCTATCGACCAGCTGGCGTTGGCCAATGAGCGGCCACCACACATCGCGCCAGACGGCCTCCAGTTGCACCTGGTTTTGCGGTTGTGCGATATATGCAGCGACGATGGCCAACGCCTGCGCGCCTGCCCGCGTCGCCGAATCGCTGCGCAGCAGGCTGTCATCGAAGGGGACGCCCAGTTCTTCCAGCGCATCGGTAAGCTTGAAGCCGTGACTGTTTTCTGGAACCAGCGCCGCCACGGTCATCTCCTGGTGTTGGGGAAGCCATCGCTGCAGACTGGTTGCAATGATCTTGATCTCCTGTTCTGGCGTCAGCGAGCGGTCGAACAGGTGGATCGGCGGGTCGCCGGGCGCCGGGTTCGGCTGCGGATCATCCAGCGCAGTAGGCTCAATAAAGGGGGGTGACAACGCCAGATCAGCGCCAAGAACCGGATGATTGAGGCGCGACCAATCGATGAGCGCGTTCGCCAGGCGAATGATCGGCAATGCGCTGCGCCCTGAATTGGGCAGATCGCGCGCCTGTTCTGGATGGTCGGCCAGAAAACGTTGAAGAAAACGCGTGTCAGCGCCAGTGAAGGTCGTGTTGATGGCCTGATTGGGGTCGCCCACGCGCACCCAGTTGCCGTGACCTGCAGTCAACCGACGCAACATCTTCTCTTGCAACAGGCTGGAATCTTGCGCTTCATCCTCCAGGATGTAGGGCCAACGCTCTTGGAGGCGCGCCAGATAATGCTCGTCGTTCTCCAGTGCACGGAGGGCGAAAACGATGAGGTCGTCGAAATCGACCGCGCCGCGCAAAAAGAGGCTGCGCTGATAATCGGCGTAGATGTGCAGTCCAAAGTCCAAAAGCGGCCAGGTTCCACTCTGGTTGCGCAGGAGGGCAATCCATTCATGAGCCTCGCCCCCTTCTTCCTTGGCCGTGCGGATGATGGCATTGGCGAGATCGATGGCGTCGTCGATGAGGTAGCGCTCGTAGCTGCGAGAATTCTGAAGATAGTTGGGCTGAATATAGGAGGCAAAGACATCTGGATTGCTGCGCAGATAGGCCAGGCTGGCCTCGCGTTTGATCTCGCTGGCGGTGCGCTCGTCGATGATGTCGAAATCTTCGCTCAGCCCCACCAGGCTGGGACGCTCGCGCACGATGTCATGCGCCAGGCCGTGCAGCGTGCGTACGCGATAGCCCACGCTGGGCAACAGCCCTCGTTCCTGGCGCAGAAATCTGGCGATTCGGTGGCGGAAATTCTCCACCGCGCTATTGGTGAAAGTGACGACGAGGACTTCCCGGTCTTCGAGCCGCCCCTCATCAGCCAGGCGCTCCACCAGCCGTGCAGCCAGCAGGCTGAGCGTAAAGGTCTTGCCGCTTCCAGGCACGGCGCTCACCCCCATGGGGCCGCCACTGTATTCCAGGATTTTTGCCTGCGCCGGGCGCGGTATGAAGCCGGGCAAAAAAGCGTCGGACATGACCCGTGGCAGTTAGCGACCGCTCTCGCCGATATCCACGCCGCTGGAGATGCGCTTACGCTTACCGAAGCCCTTCTCGCTGCCAAAGGCGTGCACGACCACGTTGCGGCCAATGACCATGTTCTCTGGCACGACGACGCCTTTGCCGATCAACGTCAAGCCTGTGTTGAGCACCTGCGGCAGAGTTTTGTTGGCTGTATTGTCATCGCCGTCGCCGACGCGTGCGCCGCTCTGCACAACGACTTTCTTGTCGATGATACAGCGATCCACGACAGCGCCAGCCTCGATGGTTGTGTCGTTGAGGATGACGCTGTCGCGCACGGTGGCGCCTTCGGCCACATAGACGCCGGGAGAGAGTACGCTGCGCTCCACGACGCCGTCTACGCGACAGCCATTCGACAGGAGGTTGCCTCCCACCTGAGCGTTGGGTCCCACTTTGACCGGCGCGCGCTCCTGGCTGCGCGTATGCACCACCCACTCTGGATCATAGAGGTCGAGCGCAGGGTTCTCGGCCAACAGGCTCATGTTGGCTTCCCAATACGCCTGCACTGTCCCCACGTCGGCCCAGTAGCCTGGAAACGTGTAGGCGTAACAGGCAGAACGATTCTTCACCATGGCTGGCAACAGATCGCGGCCAAAATCGTCGAAACCGTTGCCGGACAGCGTCTCCACCAACACCTGTTTGCGGAAGACGTAGATGCCCATGGAGGCCAGGTTGTTCAAAGAGCGTTTGGGTTTTTCGCGAAAGTCGACGATGCTGTCATCCGGGTCCACGGTGACGATGCCATAGCGGTCCGTCTCGTAGCGGCTTACCCGGCGCACACCGACGGTGACATCGGCGTTGTTCTGGATGTGCTGGCGCAGCATGGGCCGATAGTCCATGAGGTAGATGTGATCGCCGGCCAGGATCAGCACATGTTCTTCATCCTGCTGAATGACGAAGTCGAGATTGCGATGGACTGCGTCCGCCGTGCCCCTCTGCCAATCTCCATAAAGCCCACCCCGATAGGGCTGCAAGAGACGAACGCCGCCGCTCGCCCGATCCAAATCCCACGGCTTGCCAATGCCGATATGGTCGTTGAGGCTGCGCGGACGATACTGGGTCAACACCGCGACGTTGAAGATTTCACTATTGACGCAGTTGCTCAACGGAAAGTCGATGAGACGAAACTTACCGCCAAAGGGCACCGCTGGTTCAGAACGCACTTCGGTCAACACACTCAGGTTTTCGCTGGAGCCGCCAGCCATGATCATTGCGAATGCAGTGGACATAACTCCCTCTCAGGTCATCTTCTCTGGGTCATCGCCTAGACACTCTTGCCATCGGCAACAATGCCGTCTGGCGGAAAATCTTCTATATCCCGGCGCGAGTTGATCAGCACGTTCCGTCCGATCTGCGCCCGATCAGGAATGACCGCGTTCTTGCCGATCACAGTGATGCCGGCAAAGAGGCGATCTGGCATTTGCTCATTCTTGATGGTCTCGTCGCCCGTGCCCACAACTGCGCCCGAGCCGACGGTCACTTGCTTGTCGGCCACCACCTTGTCCAGCAGCGCGCCCGGACCGATCCACGTGTCGTTCATTACGATGCTGTCTTTGACGACCGCGCCGGGACTGACATAGACGCCCGGACTCAGGACGCTGTTGACCACCATGCCGCGCACCACGCAGCCATTGGAGATCATGCTGCTCACCACCTTCGCCTGGGGGCCGAGCTTGGCCGGCGGGCGTTCTTCCGAGCGAGTGTGGATGGGCCAATTGTCGTTGTAGAGGTCGAGAGCAGCATTCGGCTGGAGCAATTCCAGACTGGTGGCCCAATAGGAGTCGATGGTCCCCACATCAACCCAGTAATCATGAAATTGATAGGCGAACACGCGATCTCCGGCGCCAATCATGGCCGGGATGACGTCTTTGCCAAAATCATTGCGCGGCGCGCTGGGGCGTCCTTCTTCTAGCCGCTTTTCCAAGATGGAGCGACTAAAGACATAAATGCCCATAGAAGCGAGATTTCCTTTATCTCGATCTTTGGGCTTTTCGTAAAACTGAACGATGCGCTGTTCTTCATCCACCTGCATGATGCCAAAGCGATGGGTTTCCTCCAGCGGCACCGGCATCACGGCAATGGTCAGGTCAGCGCCTCGTTGGATGTGATAATTGAGCATGGGGCGATAGTCCATCTTGTAGATGTGGTCGCCCGATAGGATCAGGGCCAGGTCGGATCGACTCTCTCGGATGAAATTCAGGTTCTGGTAGATGGCGTCCGCAGTGCCGGCATACCAGGTCTGATTCCGGCGTCCCTGGTATGGTTGAAGCAGCCGCACTCCGCCGCGACTGCGGTCGAGATCCCAAGATTTGCCGATGCCAATGTGGTCATTGAGGCTGTGGGGGCGGTATTGCGTCAGGACGCCCACGGTGAAGATGCCGCTGTTGACGCAGTTACTCAACGTAAAATCGATGATGCGAAATTTGCCGGCGAAAGGCACGGCCGGCTTCGCCCTATCTTCCGACAGGACGGTGAGGCGGGTTCCCTCGCCTCCGGCAAGGATCATGGCGCTGGTCTTCATGGTCGTTTCACCCAATCTGTCACGTGGAAGGCTGGAAGCTATGCAAAGAACATCATGCCTGATTCGATAGTACTGTTCGCTAGATAAACAATTTATATACCACCATCACGAGTGACTCGTGATGGTCGGCGACATGAGCAGCCAATCTTAAAAGATCAGTAATTTTGCCGCAGAGGGCGCAAAGGAACACAGAGACATTGACATTGCCCATTGTGCTCCACTGGAGCATGGAGACTGTTGCACGATTCTGGCCGATCAGTTTGGCGTCTGCGTCGCAGACAGGATATAATTGTATGTCGCGAAGGAAAAACCTGCAAGCGTCTCTCTGTTCAGGGCGCATGTAGACATACACTCATCATCAGTGCAGAGGAGGAAAGCGTGCTGCAACGCCGCACTCAAACAGCAGCTTTCTGGCGTGACCAGTTTGAAGCAACGCCTGAAGACCTGGATTTTCTTTACAATTATCTTCTCGACGCCGCCGCCCCGAAGACGCTCAGTGATCTTTCAGTGGCCCTCATTGGGGAATATCTGCGTCGAGAGCAAGGCAAGATTGAAGCGGAGCTGGCGAAAGGTTCCATCTACCAGCCCAAAGAACGCTACCGTGTTGGACAAAGACTCGTCTTTCCCAGTCTAGATTTTGCCACGGGCGACATCATCGCTTTGCGTGCTGGTCAAAATCCCGAACACGGAGACTTCGAGGTAGTAAAGGTGCAGTTCAATGATGGACGGAGCGCCCGAGAATATGCCGCCGGTTTGCAGACGTCTCACAGACTCAACGAAAGTAGTGGGACAGCCGCTCTGGATGGCGAAAACCTTTTGTCCGCTCCAGAAATCTATCAACTATACAAGGGCGAAATCGACGACGCCGTATTGTACTCCCTGGAAGAGAACGCCCTCAGTCGAGGTTTTGTCGAGGTTCAGGGCAAGTGGCTGCTCAAAGACATGCTGGCAGATGTTCATGTGGGTCATTTCAACATTGCCGAGGCCATGATCGAAGTGGCAGGCCAGCCGCTCTCCACCGAACAATTGTTGGCAGAGATGGATCTGGACACCAACATCTCCAAAGCAATGCGCGTCCTCAGCTTGGATCACGGCCTGGCAAGCGACCCACGCTTCGACGTGGTGCGCAGCGGCAACCGCTTGCTGTGGTTTCTCAGTCGCCTGGAGCCAGAGGTGGTCATCGAGACGCCCTGGCTGCTGCGCTACACCCCTCAACGCTACAACCGTTCCCTGCTGAGCGTTGAACTGCTCCAATTCGAGTGGGAGCTGGATGATGAATGGGGTGAGAGCACCCTCAGCAGCGAAATGCCCAGCATGGCGCCCAGCGCCAGCATCTCGCTTATCTATCCTCATCGTCGCTTTGGCACGCTGCCGCTCAATGGCCGCACACGTCCTTTCTTCCCAGGCGGGACGAGCGGCAAGGCCATGGTCTCCTTGATCGACGGTCGTTGGGGCACGCGCTATACGGGGTGGGTCTGCTTCGAGGGGCGCTATATCGCCGGCCTGGCCAAGTGGATGGAAGACCACGCAATTCCGGTGGGCGCCTACATCACCCTGGACCGGGGAAACCGTCCCGGAGAGGTGATCGTGGATTTCCGCACGCGGCGCGCCAAGCGTGAATGGGCGCGCATTGCCACCCCTGATCTCCAGCACTTGCGCGTCAACTTTGAGTTGAACAAGATACAGGTCACCTGCGAATATGATGAACAGCTGATCGTCGCCGAAAATGATCCGGCAGGACTGGATGCCTTTCGTAAGGAGATCGATCTGCGCCAGATTGCGCTCTATGACATCGTCGAACAAGTGACGCCCGAGCTCATCAAGCTCAATCCCCAAGGGACAGTCCATGCCAAGACCGTTTATAGCGCAGTCAACATGATGCGACGTACTCCGCCTGGGGTGGTTTTCAATGCCCTGATCGCCAATCGCAAGTTCCGCGATGTGGCTGGCGGTTATTTTGCCCTTGCTTGACCTGCACTCGGAGACAACTCAGCATGAGCACTCTTGCCAGCAAACGTCTGACTCGTTACCGCCCCACAGTAGACACCAAATTCCACATCGACTACGATTGGTGGGAAACCAGTGGTCGCAACTTTCGTCTCTACCTGCGCGACCAGCTATGCGAAGAATGCCGTGAACGCTTTGCCAACCATCTCCACACAGAGGATGTGGATTGGGTGGACCCAGACAGCGGTGAGGTGCGGCGCACCGACGCGCTGCGGGAATGTCTGCGCACTCGTTGCGCCAACGACCCCGACTACATCAACGAACGGCTGCCCCTGGCCTCGGCCTGTTTTCGCATCTTCCTGGCCAACAACAATTCACCCCTTTCGGCCAGCGAACTTCATCTATTGATCCCGTGGAAATCAGCCGATTCCATCCTCCGCACCCTGGCCGGCGACCAAATCTATCTGGGATTGCGCCCGGTGTGATCGCTGCTCATCCGCTTTATGGTCCCATTGGCGATACAAGGAAATGATCCACAGATTGAGCAGATTACACCGATTTGGGCGCCAATCCATCTGCGAGATCCGCGTAATCTGTGGACCGTTCTTTTTTGCATTCAAGGTTGCGAGGCGCACACAGCAGGAATGAGCGCGCACGCCTGATCCGGCGCAGGGGAAGCGACTTGTACTCGCCCGACCACCGCCTCGTCGCCCGACCCATCTGCCAGCCGGGCCCGTTCTCCGGTCTGCAGGTCGTACAGCCCCACCACGACCTGCCAATCCCCTTCAATCTCAACATCCTCCGGCAGCGCCAGTCCACGCCAATCATTCACAAAACCCTGCGCCTTCAACAGTGCATCTGCGTCTTGCCCAACAAAAAGACGCGGCGCGCCATCCTGCTGCGCCACATTCTCGCCCTCGCGCCGCAAATGCACGAAGGGGATGTAGCCAGACGGCCAGCCTGTCCCCCGCCATTGCAGCCACACATCCAGCGTATCGCCCGGCCACGACGAGCGATTCTCCAGCCACGCTGTGAGGGTGAGTGGCGCGCTGTTGCCCACCCGCAGCGCGGTCGAGCTGCTTCGCAGATCGCCAATCGCCAGCGGCGCAAGGGCAGCGCCCAGATCGTCGCGCTCTGCCAGGTCTACTGGCGCTTCCACGAGCCTGTCGCCCTGAACGCGACGCAAGACGGCCAACGGCGCCCCAGCAATCACGTCGGTGTAGATCGCCGCGCTGCGCGGCAGGAAAAGGGGCAGCGTTGTCACCCGCATGGGTGCGCCGCCTTGCCATTCGTGGGGCGGTCGCCAAATCTGGGCTGGCGGCGCGGCGGCCAGGGGAGACGCAACATCGCCTGATGGCGTTACAACTTGCAGCTGCGGCTGGAACTCCTCTGCGGGCCAATCAAGCACAAGGCGCGTCTGCCGCCAACGCGGCCAATCCTGGATATCCAACGCAGGCAACGATGATCCCTCCCCACCTGGATCAGGCGCGCGGGCAAAGTCGAAAAAGCTGGACGGGATGATCTTGTTGACCTCCCCGCGCCGCAGTAGCAAGAAACCGTCTGCGCCATCCACCACGCCCCAATCGGCGGCGAGCATGGCGTCTACCTGGCCTTTCAAGTCGCCCGGCGCCATGTCGGTGTTGGTCGTCACATCCAACAGCGCCCAATCGGCCGGCGTGGGCGCATCCAACCCCAGGGGAAATTGGTAGACGAAGCGACGGTGGCTGACATGGGGATGCACCGCGGCAGTGGCGGTCACGGAGGCGTCGGCAGGCAACTGGCTGGTGAAGCGCGTCAGCAGGCGATGGTGCTCGCCAACGGGCGTCGGGTCGTAGCGCCCGCCAAACGGGCCGCGACCGTCCTCCAGATAGGCCGCGCCAGACCAGGCGATGACCCAGACGACCAGCCCGGCCGCCAGCAGAGGACGCAGCGCACTGGATGGATTGCGCGCCAGCGCAGCCGCGGCCATGGTTCCCGTTCCCGCCGCGGGCAGGTGCTGAAAGTGGGGCGAGGCGCGTTCGGTGCGTCGCATGATCCAGCGCCACAGCCGCCCCAGGCCAATCGCCGCCGCGGTCGCCGCATAGGGGATCAGCGGCGCGCTATAGTGGAACTCACCGTAATACTGGGCGGGGTAGGCGCTGAGCGCATTGGCCAAGAGCGCCGGCGAGGAGAGCAACAGCACTTCAGGCGCCAACAGAGGCAGCAGGCCAAAACCGGCGACCAGCTCCCACAGATAATTGAGCCGGGCCGGCTCGCTGAGAATCTGCCACACCAGGAACGGCTGGGTGATGAGGCTGATCACGATGTCGGCGGGCGAGTCGCCCAGCGCGCCATATCGCGCAAAATAGCCGCTCTCGGCCACGCCATAGACCTCCACGGCATGGGCCGGGACGATAACAAAAGTGGCGACCGCAAACCAGACCAGGGAGAGCGCGCAGACCAGCGCGCCAGCGATCAATCCGCCGCGGGTGAATGATGCGACGGACGAATCGTTGCGGGCAAGCCGCCAGCCGCGCCAGATCGCCCACACTCCCAGCAACGCAGCCAACAGGGCGATCTCCTCCTTGACCGCAGCCGTGAGCAGGGCAGCTGCGGTGAACTGGCGCCAGCGCCCCTTTTCCACCGCCCAGAAGGCCCACAGGATGAGCGGGACAGCCAACGGCGCAGCGTGAAATTCGGTGAGCAGGCTGGATTGGAGCTGGGCGTTGAGCAGATAGGCAATCGCCAGGCTGAGCGCCAGGGGCTGCGTCAGACTGCGGTGCGGCTCCACCAGCCAGATTTGGTCTCGCTGTTGAGGCGACAACAAGCGGTCGAATTGGGTCAGCCCAATCTCGTAGACGAACCACGCGCCCAGGGCGACAAAGATGACCTGCAACAGCAACAGGGCCCGCACATCATCCCACAGCCAGAAGACCGGACTGATGAGCACAAGGATCGGCTCCACATGGTCGGTCAACCGGGTGGAGAGATAGCCGTTGTCGGTCTGCTCCAGAAGGCGCCCGCGGCTGCTGTTCCACACTGCCTGGTCGATCTGCCCCAGGTCGGCCTTGTGGGTGCGCATGCCGGCGTGCAGGTCGAAGGCCAGCCCGCTGAAGAGGAAGACATAGGCAATGATGGCCGTCAGCAAGAGGATGCGGCTGGTGTTCCAAAAGTGCATGCGCACGTGAAATCACCCGTGGGCCAACTCGGAGATGGCCTGGCCCAACGCCTGGGCTACGCGCTCGATCTGGCGGACGCTCAGGTGCGGCTGCAAAGGCAGGGAGAGAATCTCAGTCGCGGCGCGCTCAGTCTCGGCCAGATCATGGGCGATGACGCTGCCCTGGGCATAGGCAGGTTGGCGGTGGATTGGCGTCGGATAGTGGATGCCAGAGCCAACCCCCAGCTCCTCCAGCCGTCTGCGCACTGCGTCCCGGGCCGGGGCGCGCACGACATAGAGATGATAGACATGGCGGCAAGCGTGCGCTTCCACCGGCGTCGTAACGGCATCAGCCAGCAACTCAGCGTAGCGCGCAGCCAGGCTGCGGCGGGTCTCGTTCTCCTCAGCCAGATAGCGCAGTTTGACGCGCAGAACCGCAGCCTGCAGCTCATCCAGGCGGCTGTTCATGCCTGGGATCATGGAGACGTAGCGCGCAGCCGGCGTCCAACCATATTCGCGCAGCAGTCGCACCCGCTCCAACAGGCCGGGGTTGTCGCCGATGACCGCGCCGCCGTCGCCCAGCGCGCCCAGGTTCTTGGTGGGGTAGAAAGAGAAGCACCCCAGGTCGCCCAGCGTTCCCACCGGTCGCCCCATGCAGGAGGCGCCGTGGGCCTGGGCGCAATCTTCGATGACCGCCAGCCCATGACCGCGGGCGAATTCAAGGATCGCGTCCATCTCGGCAGGGTGGCCGTAGAGGTGAACGGGGATCACAGCTTTGGTCGCCGGCGTGACCGCGGCTTCCAGCGCATGGGGATTCATGGTGTAGGTTGCGGGGTCGATGTCCACCAGCACAGGCGTCGCGCCGGTCAGCGCAATGGCCGCAACAGTGGCGACCGCGGTGTGCGCCACCGTGATTACCTGGTCGCCTGGGCCCACTTCCAACGCGCGCAATGCCAGCGTCAGCGCATCCGTGCCCGAATTCACACCCACACAGCCGACGGCGCCGCAAAACGCCGCATATTCTTCCTCGAAGGCCGCGACCTCTTTGCCCAGAATATACCAGCCGCTGTTGAGGACGCGGCTCAGCGCGGCGTCGATCTCCTCTTTGTGAGCCAGATATTGGCTGCGTAGATCGTTGAAGGGAATGACCTCGGTCATGATCTCAGTTCTTCTCCTGCAATCTCTGAAAATGTGCGCGATAACGTCGGGCCAGATGGGGCCAGCCCAGCTCGTCTTCGATGCGCCGCCTCCCCGCCGCGCCCATTCTTCGGCGCAGATCGGGATCGTCCGCCAGCCGCGCCAGCGCGCGGGACAGGGCAGCCGCATCGCCTTCCTGCGTAATGAAGCCGGTTTCGCCATCCGTTACGGCCAGGGGATTGCCCGCCACGTTGGAGGCGATCACCGGTTTGGCGCAACTCATGGCGTCGAGCACGCAGACGTTGAGTCCATCCGCGGGTTTGCTCACCGATGGCATGACCAGCGCGTCTGCGGCATTATAATAGCGACCAATGTGCTCTTTGGAAACGAAACCTACCCACAGCACACGATGGGCGACGCCCAGTTCCTGAGCAAGTCGCTGCCAGTTCGCCTGTTCATCGCCGCCCCCCACCATGACGGCGACCACAGGCCGTTCACACAAAGACGGCTCGGCCAGGGCGCGGATGAGCACATCGAAGCCCTTCTTATGCACCATGCGTCCCACGCACAGCACGAAACACGGTTCGACGCCTGGAGCCAACTTTGCCAAATCGCGCCATTGGCCGCGCAGACCGGCGACGCCGATTGCATCCGGTCGCAGGCCGGCGGGATCCGTCCCATAGATGATCAGGTCGAACTTGGCCGGGTCTGCGCCCAGAGCGATGGCCGCGTCGCGCAGCTCGGCGCTGTTGGCCGTGAGCAGACCGGCCTGGCGAAAGACGAAGCGCGCCATGGCGCGAAAAAGGGCATTCTTGGCCGCCACGTGAGCGTCGGAGCCGGGGATGGAAACCACCAGAGGGATCTCCAGGCAGCGGCTAACCACCGCGGCGATGAAGCCATTGGGCAGCGCCCAATGCGCGTGGAGCACGGCCGGGCGCAGCCGCCGCGCCTGGGCCATGACCGCAGCAATGCCGTTGGCAAAGAGCAGCGGGCTGAGCGCGTAGCTCTCCAGGCGCAGAGCCAGGTCGGAGCGCATGGAGCGCATATAGCCCAGGCGGTGAAGGCTGTCGGGCCAGGCGTACCGATAGAGACGAAGCTGGACGCGCGAACCGGGTCGGGCGAGGCCCTGGGCGGCCGTGGGCCACTGATAGGCCGGGTCATAGGGCGCCCAGACGGTCACTTCATCTGTGCGGGAGAACTCCTCACACAGGGCCTCGACAAAGGTTCCGCTGAAATCGCCCGGAAAGCGAGGGTAGTTGTGGGTCAGCACGCCAATCCGCATGGGTTGATTCTAACCCACACCTGGCCCAGAGGCTATTCGAGGGTTGTGGTGGTTGTGGTGGTTGTGGTGGTTGTGGTGGTTGTGGTGGTTGTGGTG
>CAZLMM010000088.1:0-28287 GCA_964560495.1 uncultured Caldilineaceae bacterium | reverse complement strand
CGTCATCCGCCCGTCTCCTTTTTCTGCTGCATACGTCTATACATCCATCGGCAGCCAACCAAACTGAACAAGAACTGAGCAGTATTTGGTCTGTTGATTGGCGGCGGACAAGAGTAGACTGTTGTTCACCAACAATTCCCCCCTGTTGAGTGAGTAATCCATTTTGCTCGACTTGAGGTGAACGCGCCATGTCTGCCACACACTCCACCACGCCTTTCATACGACTCTCCGGTCTGGCGGCCATTCTCGCGGCGCTGGTCGGATTGCTCTATTCGATTTCCTTCGTCGCGCTACAAAACAATCTACTCAGTGCGCTCTGTCTGATGTTGGGCGGGCTGTTCTCCATCACAGCGTTGACCGCGCTCTTTGAGGAGTTGCGACGGGTGGACGCCGGGGCGGCTATGTTCGGCCTGCTGCTCGCTGCGGCCGGCGCATTGGGCGCGGCCATCCACGGCGGCTACGACCTGGCCAATGCGCTCAACCCGCCGCTGGAAAATACGCCGGCCCTGGCCGACCTGCCCAGCGCCATCGATCCCCGCGGGTTGTTGACTTTTGGCGTGGCCGGGCTGGCTCTGTTGGTCGCTGTGTTGCTCATGCAGCAAGACGCCGGCTATTCCCGCGGTTTCATCATATTGACCTTTGTGTTGGCGCTGCTGCTCATAGTCGTCTATATCGGTCGCTTAATCCTGCTGGCGCCAACCAATCCGCTCTTGCTGGCTGCGGCAATCGCGACCGGCTTTGTCGTCAATCCACTCTGGTATTTGCTCCTGGGGATGCGGCTTCGCCGTCAAGCGTGACCCCTTGTCCTTGTCTATTGTTGTTAACATTTTCTGTATCCTGGTCTCATTATTGCCCTACGTGCCTGACCTGTGCCACAACGTCATGATCGGCTTGGGAGCAGCATCGCCTTCTCCCAGGCCAGCGATCATGCTTTGACGACAAAGGGAAATGTGGTTACAATGCCAATGGCCATTACAGAAACCATTATCGTCGGCGAGGGACAGGCCGGCCTTGCTACGAGCTACTGGCTCGAACAGCACGGTCGTGAACATTTTGTGCTGGAAAAGGCCGATCGGCCCGGCAGCGCCTGGCAACAGCGTTGGGATTCCTTCACCCTGGTGACGCCCAACTGGTCTTTTCGGCTGCCGGGCGGCGACTACGGCCAGACTGATCCCCATGGCTTTATGGGCCGCGACCAGATCATCGCCGCGTTCGAGGACGATGTGGCTCGCCATGCGCTGCCTGTGCGCTTTTCCACTGAAGCGACATCGGTGGAGGCAAAGTCTGAAGGCGGCTATCTTGTGCACTGCGCCGACGGCGCCAGCTTCGAAGCTGCCAACGTGGTGATCGCCTCTGGTTCGTTCCAGCGTCCCCGTATCCCTGCCGATGCAGTCAACCTGCCCGCCAACATTGTGCAGATGCACTCCACGAGTTACCGAAATCCTCGGACGCTGCCCGAGGGCGCAGTTTTGGTGGTCGGCTCTGGGCAATCGGGTGCACAGATCGCCGAAGAGATCTATCAGAGCGGACGCACGGTCTATCTCTGTGTGGGGATCGCTGGGCGTGCGCCGCGCCGCTATCGGGGGCGAGACTGTTGGGAGTGGCTCAGTCTGAGTGGCTTTCTGGATCGCACAGTCGACAAGCTGCCCTCGCCGCGCGCTCGTTTTGCCGGCAATCCGCACATCTCTGGACGGGACGGCGGTCACACACTGAATCTGCACCAATTCGCCCGCGATGGCATGCAGCTGCTTGGTCATCTGCGCAACATCGAAAGTGGCCGGCTCGTGCTGGCGCCAGATCTGCACGAAAGCCTGATTCGCGTCGTCGAAATCATCACCGAACTTGACCTGTCGGCCGCCGGCGTCTCCAGCGTCATTTGGGCGCTCGGCTATGGTTTCGATTTCAGTCTCGTCAAACTGCCGGTCTTCGACAGCGATAGCTATCCCATCCAGGAGCGCGGCGTCACCGCGCAGCCGGGTCTCTATTTCGTTGGCCTGAACTGGCTCCACAGTCAGAAATCGGGCTTGCTCCAGGGAGTGGGCGACGACGCTGCTTACATCGCTCCCACATCGTCGCCCACTCCCGGTGAATCTCTTTCCGCACTGCCGCCGGCTTGGTCCTTACATCGGGCCGGAGTTGTATTGTTTCGACGGGATAGAATGTGTCATTCAGAACAAAGGAGGAAGAAGATGTGGTATTTTGGTCGTAAACCTACTCTCGTTGTCCGTTTGTTGAGTCTGGTTGTGGCGGCGACGCTTCTGGGGTTCACTTGCGCTCCTTTGGCTCAAGCCCACGATCCAGATCAAGAAGAAGCGAATAAAGCGATCATGACTCGCGTGGTCGAGGAGATGATCAACCAGGGCGATTTGAGCGTCGCCGACGAAGTCGTCGATCCAGGCTACGTCATGTATGATCGCGACGGCGCGCGCGAAATGGGAATCGAGGGCTATAAAGCAAACATCGAAGGACTGCTCGACGCCTTCCCGGACGTTCAAGTGACCATCGAAGATATCTTCGCTGAAGAGGATCGGGTCGTCGTGCGCTACACCCTCAGCAGCGAGGCAGCCGGCGTCTCGATTCAGGGCATCCACATTGCCCGGCTCGCCGATGGCCTGATTGTGGAAAGTTGGGAGAACTTCGACGAGGTGGGATTGTTGATGCAGACAGGCCAGCTCCCTTCCGGGGAGGAAATGGCCGAAGCCGAGTTGGTCTCGGTCGCCGCAGGATTCAACGGACCTCAGGGCATTCTTCTGGATGGAGATGGCAATCTCTGGGTCATCGACGCCGGCGTAGGCGGTGAGATGGAGATTCCCTTCGTCAACCCAGAGACAGGCCAGGAAGAGACTGTCCTTGTCGGCGACACCTCGCGCATCGTCATGGTCACTCCCGATGGCGAGCAGATTGAGGTCGCGACGCTGCCTTCGCTCTTGACGCCACAGGAGGCCAGCGGCGGGTCGCGCCTGGCTGTGCTGGACGGCGTTCTCTACGCCACCAGCGGCGGCTGGATCGAGGCCGCCGGGGAGGAGGCGATGCCGCTCATGGCGTCTATCGTTGCCGTCGGCGAAGGCGAAGTGACAGAGGTGGCAAACACCTGGGCGCTGGAGGTCGAGGAAAACCCCGACGGCTTCATCCTCGAAAGCCATCCCTATGGGTTATCAGCCGGACCTGACGGTTTGTTGTGGGTGGCAGACGCCGGCGCCAACGCGCTGCTCACGGTCGATCCGTCCAGCGGTGAGATGAGCATCGTGGCTGTCTTCGACGGTGTGGAAGGCCCCTTCCCCAACCCGGCGCGCGGCGACGCCATGGAAAGCGATCCCGTACCGACTGCCGTGGTGGTGGGTGAAGATGGCGTGGCCTACGTTTCGCTCCTGCCCGGTTTCCCCTTCACCCCCGGCTCGGCCAAAGTAGTGATGGTGAACGCCGATGGCATGGTCAGCGACTACGCGACCGGGCTGACCATGCTCACCGACCTGCGTATGGGACCCGACGGCGAAATGTACGGGGTGCAGTTCGGCCAGTTTGGCGAACAGGGACCTGCGCCTGACAGCGGCGCCATCATCCGCGTCAAGGAGGGCGACGCGTCCGAAGTGGTGCTGGACGGCCTTTCCTTCCCCACGTCGCTTGACTTCGACGCCGATGGCAACGCCTATATCACCATCAACGGCGTGGGAGCGCCGGGTTCAGGCGAGGTCGTAATGGCAGCGGGTTTGACTGCAATGGCGGGCGAGCCAATTGCCCCCATGATGGAGATGGAAGAAGAGATGGCCGAGGCCAACATGGCCGTTGTGCAGAGCTTCTACGATGAGTTCGCAGCCGGCAACGCCGAGGTGATTCTCGACGTACACCCCATGACCATCACCATGCACTACGCCGGCGAGACGGCAGAGATCCCTGCTCAGGCATTGTACGAGAACCTGTCGGCGCTGAAGGAGGCCAATCCCGACTTGCAGGCCGAGATTCACAGCATGTTCGCCGTCGGCGATTATGTCTTCACCGAGCTGACCTGGATGGGCACACACACGGGCGATCTCCTGGGCATCCCGGCCACCGACAACCCCATCACACGCCACGAGTTGATCGTGCGCCGGTTGGAGGAAGGCAAGATCGTGGAAAGTTGGGAGATGTGGGACGATCTGGCTTTCCTGCAAAGCCTGGGGCTGGTCGGCTCGTGGGATGAGATTGTTGGAGGTCAATAGTCCTCCACTTCGCAGGGGCATGAACGGCGGCGGCAGGGATTTGCTGTTCCCGGCAAGCGAGTTCGTCGCCGTTCATGCCCCACATTGAACGCATGCGCTTGTTTCTGTGGGTGTCTAAAAGATCATACAACCGTAGGTGCGGTTTGTAACCGCACAATCTGGTTGACCAGAGACGTGCGGTTACAAACCGCACCTACGTAATATACGAAGTCTATTTGTGTTGTCTATAAGGGAGGACCAATGTCAACAGAACAGAACAAACTCACCGCCCGTCAGTTTTTCCTTGCGCAAGACCGACTCAAGGGGCCGCTGGACCCAGCTATTGTCGCTTCGAGCTACACAGCGAACATCGGCAGCAACCCAACCATGGATAGGGCGGGGCATTCAGGGTTTGGCGTCGCCTTTTACCAGGGATTCCCCGACATTTACCACACAATCGACGATGTGATTGGCGAAGGCGACAAGGTTGTCGTGCGCTTCACCCTGCGCGGCACCCACCAGGGTGATTTCATGGGCATCCCCTGAACATATCTACAGGAGGAACCTGCTATGTCGACCGTACAAAACAAGGAAATTGCTGTACGCGCTTTCGATGAACTTTGGAACAAGGCCAATCTGGCAGCGGCCGATGACCTTTACGCTGCGGATTATGTAGGCCACAATCCGGCCAGTCCTGCGCCGCTGGTCGGGCCGGAGGGCGTGAAGATGTTCATTGGCATCTTTCACGGCGCATTTTCGGAGTTGAGCAACACTGTGGATGATGTCATCGCAGAAGGGGACCGGGTGGCGCTTCGCTGGCGCACCAGGGCTCGTCACACGGGGCAATTGATGAACATTGCACCCACCAACACAATGGGCGAAGTCACCGGCATCACACTTGAGCGCATCGTGGACGGCAAGATCGTCGAGTCGTGGGATGAGTGGGACCAGGTGGGGATGTTGCGGCAGATGGGCGTGATGCCGGGCTAACCAAGAAAATGGTTGATGGTAAACGGCTAATAGTCAATGGTTGATGAGGTAACTGCCATGTCATCGGAAAATGAACACACAGGCTTCGACGCAGACAAGGCAGCGGCCTTTGCTGAGGGGTTCTTGGGCGCGCTCAACCAGGCGTCGCTCTGTCTGATGGTCTCCATTGGTCATCGCACCGGTCTCTTCGATGTGTTGAGTGGGCTGCCGGCGGCCACATCGCAGGAGATATCCGCGGCCGCGGGGCTGAACGAACGTTATGTGCGCGAATGGCTGGGCGCCATGTTCACCGGGCGCGTCATGGAGCTCGACCCGGCGACCCAACGCTATTCGCTCCCGGCCGAACACGCCGCCTTTCTCACACGCGCCGCCGGCGCCGACAACCTGGCCGTCTTCGCCCAGTACGTCGCTGTCATGGGCGCGGTGGAAGATGACATCGTCGAGTGCTTCCACCGCGGGGGCGGCGTGCCCTACGAGCGTTACCGGCGCTTCCACGAGGTGATGGCCGAGGACAGCGGGCAATCGGTCTTCTCGTCGCTGGAGTCGCATGTGCTGCCGCTGATTCCGGGCATGAGCGAACGACTCGCCCAGGGCATTCGTGTGTTGGATGTGGGTTGCGGCCAGGGCCGGGTCATCACTCGCCTGGCCGAACTCTATCCCGCCAGCCGCTTCGTCGGCCTGGACCTGTCGCGCGAAGCCATCACCTATGCCCATGGCGCAGTGGCGGAGCGTGGCTTGCAGAACGCCGAATTCTATGCGCGCGACCTGAGCGATTTCGATGTGACGGCCGAGGCCGACGCTTTTGACTTCGTCACCACCTTCGACGCCATCCATGACCAGGGGCAACCGCTGCGGGTGCTGCGGGGCATCCATCGCACGCTCAAGCCCGACGGCGTCTACTTGATGCAGGACATCAAAGGGTCGAGCGACGTTCACAACAATCTCGATCACCCCATTGGCACGTTTCTCTACGCCATCTCGTGTATGCACTGCATGACCGTCTCCCTGGCGCAAGGCGGTGAGGGATTGGGGGCCATGTGGGGCAAGGAGAAGACCATCGAGTACCTGGAGCAGGCAGGGTTTCGTTCCGTCGAAGTCAATGAACTGGCCCATGACATTTCGAACAACTGGTATGTGGTGCGTAAGAGCCTGTAATATTCAAACAGGCTCCAAACTGCGGTTGCTTTGAAACCAGGAGTTTTCACAGTTCAAAAACTCCTGGTTTCAAACAGAGCAAAGTATAAATAGGAGGGAGAGGCAATGAGTCAAACTGTTTCAACTGCAAAACCGCTTGAAGAACTGAGTTCATTCGTGCAGGAGAACTTGTACGATCTCTTCCGCGCCATGAGCGCCAATCTGCCGGGCGGCGAATTGATCGAGACGCCCGCCTTGAGTTTTCACCACACCTTTCCCACCAATCCCATGTTCAAAGGGGTATGGTCCCCACGCCTGTCGACCGACGAAGTCGACGATGCCATCGATCGGGCCATCGCCTGGTTTCAGGCGCGCAACGCGCCCTTCTTCTTCTGGTGGAGTGGGCAAGGAGCGACGCCCGACGACCTGGGCGCGCGCTTGCAGGCGCGCGGTTTGCTGGATATGGCGGAGCAGCAGAAAGAATTGGCGGCCGGCATCAAGCAGACCGAACAAGGCGCGCCGTGCATGATAGCCGATCTCCACCAGATGAACGAAACCGTGTTGGAACAGACGCCAACCGACTTCACGATCAAGGAGATCGACGACGAAGCCGGACTCTACCACTTCAAGCGCGTTTTTGTCGAGAGCTACGAGATTCCCGATTGGGCGGGTCAGGCCTGGGTGGATGCTGCGTTGTCCATCGGCGTCGGCAAAACGCCCTGGCGTATGTATGTGGGCTACCTGGACGGCGAACCTGTGGCGACGAACATGCTCTTCAACGGCGGCGGGGTCGCCAGCGTCTATGCTGTGGCGACGCTGCCCGCCGCGCGCGGTAAAGGGATCGGCGCGGCTATCACCCTTCAGCCACTCCTCACCGCGCGCGAGATGGGCTATCGGCATGGTGTGCTCTTTTCCACCGAAATGGGCGTGCGGGTTTATGAGCGCATCGGCTTCAAGTTGACCACGGCGCGTATCAATCGCTATCTGTGGCGTAACTCGGGTTGAACCAGGATAGACTTATGTCCACCACACAACAAGGCTACTTGCTCATCGCCGACATCAGCGGCTACACCATGTATCTGAGCGAGTCGGAGCTTGACCATGCGCAGGAAGTGTTGAAAACGCTGTTGGAGCTGCTCATCGGCCACACGCGCCCGCCCCTCGCCATCTCGCGCACGGCAGGCGACGCAGTCATCAGCTATGCGCTGCATGGCGGCGCGCTGCAAGGGCAGACCTTCGTCGAGATGATCGAGGACACCTACGTGGCCTTCCGCCGCGCCATCGACCTCATGGTGATGAATAACACCTGCCATTGCAACGCGTGCGCCAATATCAACACCCTTGACCTCAAGTTCTTCGTTCACTACGGCGCGTTCGTCGTCCAGCGTCTGGCCGGGCGCGACGAACTGGTGGGCAGCGACGTCAATCTGATCCACCGCCTGACCAAGAACCACGTGGTTGAGCAGGCGGGCATACGCGCCTACACCCTCTACACCGACGCCGCCATTCGCCAGCTTGGCCTGGAGGGCTTTTGCGAAAAGCTGGTCAGTCATGCAGAATCCTATGAGCACCTGGGCGAAACGAAGCTGTGGGTGCAGGATATGCACCCGCTGTGGAAGGCAAGGAAAGAGACCATGCGCATGGACATTCCGCCGGAACAAGTTGCCTTTCAGGTGGAGACAGAGATCGCATTGCCGCCCCACCTGGTCTGGAATTACCTGGCAACGCCTGTCCATCGTAACGTCCTGATGGCGGCCCAGCGGCAAGAGGTGCGTGACCGTAAGCATGGGCGCATTGATGAAGGCAGCGCGTTTGAGTGCTATCATGGCAATCGCGTCACTTTGCAGACCATTGTCCAGTGGCGACCCTTCGAGCAAATGACAACTGAAGATCGGGTGGCTATGCTGGGCGCGCTTATCCGTATACCCATTGACTATCGCTTGCGGTCAACAGAGCGGGGCACGCGCTTCTTTCAGGTGTTTGGCAAGGTCAAGGGCAATCTCTATGGTCGCTTGCTGGCGGGCGTGATGATGGGTATGATCGCCAAACAGGCCCAGCGCGATATCGATGCATTCAGGGATCACGTTGAACAGGATTTTGCACAACAGAGCCAGGCGGCGCCGATTGCCAGCGCAGCATAGAAGGAGTTTCGCATCATGCACATTGCCGTTGTTGGCGCCGGGCCGGCCGGCTTGACTGCCGCCTATCGCCTGACGCAAACCGGCCACCGGGTCACGATTCTGGAAGCGCTGGACGCGCCCGGCGGACGCACCCACGCCGAGCATTTTGGCCCCGGCCACCACTGCGATACAGGCGCGGGCTGGTTGGCGACCTTTTACACCGAGACGTTGGCGCTCTTCGACGAACTGGGGGTGCGCGACCACTTTTTGCAGCCGCGCGCTGTGCGGGGCGCGGCCGATCTCCTCATCGACGGCGCGACCGCTCCCTGGCCATTCAAAGGCGACCTGGTGACCAATTCCACCTTGCTGTCGGATGATGACAAAGCAGTCTGGCGAAAATATCTCGCACGGTTGATGGTCGAACAACCGGACAATCTGGGGGTCGATCTGGCCTATGATGACACAGACGCCGAAAACCACTTTGCCCAGTTAGGCGGCGGCATCGTCGAGTACATGCTGCGCACCCTGTTCGAGGGGCCGTTCTTTGCCCGGCTCAGCGCCCAATCTGCTGCGGCGACGCGTTCATGGCTGCGGGCGTTGCAAGACGGCGCATTCTTCCAGGTGAAAAACGGCATGGACGCGCCCTGGCTGCAATTGGCCGAGCGGCTGGATGTGCAGACCGGCGTTCAGGTGGAAGCGATGCGGGTCGGCGCTCAATCAGTGGAAATTGTGAGTAGCAATGACATCCATCGGGCAGACGCGGTCGTATTGGCTGCGCCTGCTCCGGCCGCAGCGCGCATCATGGCGAGCGCGCAGGAATACGCGCCGCCGTGGCTGGATGCAGTGCGCTATGCGCCCCAGGTGCGCGTCTACGCCGCCCGGCGGACAACCGAGGATGCCCGCTTCGGCGTTCACCTGTTGCCGCCGACAGATCTTTTCTCCGTTGAGCACTACTCCGGTCGCCACGGCGCATGGGGCGCGTGTCCTCCCGACTGGCAATGGGGATTGGTCTGCACCTACGGCGCAACCTGCGACAGGTTTCTGGAGAAACCCGAGGCCGAAGTCGTGGCCGATCTGTGGCGGCAGGGGCGCGCAGTTGCGCCCGATCTGTTCACCCTGGAAGACGCCGATGTGATCCATTTCATCCGCTGGCAATGGGCTGTACCCATCATGGCGCCCGGCCACTATCGCCGCCTGGCCGTTTTCCAGAATCGCCCTCCCGTCGTCTTTGCCGGCGATTGGATGAAGCAGGCGTGTGTAGAAGGCGCGGTGCGTTCTGGCAACGCCGCAGCGCGGGCTATCGGCTGATTTCTGGGTTCACTCCAAGTTATTGAAACAGTACGGGTATGAGGTGTCCGGAAAAGACGAATTGAGTTCGCCACCCACCGTTCGGCTGAGCTCACCGCGAAGCCTCGCGCCCCCGGCTGATTTCCGAGGGACTTGCACGCACTTCTGCTCTGGGGTAACATTTATCTGCGCAAGCTGGCATAGCGATCGGGAGAAGACATGACGCGAGTTACGATTATCCCCATACAACAGAACAGCGGTCGTAAATCTTATCTTGCTATGGCTGGGGAGAAACAATCCTACGGTGTGACGGCGGGAGCAGCGTTCGATGCAATCGCGACCAAACTCGATAGCGATTCTATCAGCGCGCTTGTTGTTCAGCAGTGGCGTCCTGACACATATTTCACTGTCGATCAACAGGAGCATCTTAGCGAACTCATGATGCGATGGAGAGATGCGCGTGATGAACATCAGTCATTGGTAGCAGAGGAGCAGGATAAGTTGGAAGAGTTGATAGAGGCTGAATTGTTGGCTTCTGCGGCCCGCGCTCAAGCTCTTCTCGATGAGCTGGCTTGATGAACCCCTATTATCCACTTGTATCCTTGCGTGCGCGACATTGCTGTGAGTATTGCCATGCGCCAGAAGCCCTGTTCAATTTCCCGTTCGAGGTGGAACATATCGCACCCCTGGCCCATGGTGGCGGCGATGGCATAGAGAATTTGGCGCTTGCGTGTCGTGCGTGCAACGTATACAAAGCTGCTTATCTGGCGTTCATTGGTCCTGACACGGACGAACTCACGTTGCTTTTCCATCCTCGTATCGATGACTGGGAAGATCATTTTGTGGCCGACCCAACCACAGGGTGGGTAGTTGGAAAAACGGCCATAGGACGTGTAACAATTCATGTCTTCACATGAACAGCAAAGCACAGTTGCTTGCCCGGCAGCGTTGGATTCGTCTCGAAATATGGCCGTAGTCACCCCTGTGTTCAGTGAAGCTTGATTCAACCTGGCAGCGGAGAGTGCGCAGTGAATTGCCCAAATTGTCAGACCGCAAACCCAGAGACGGCCCGCTTCTGTATGAACTGCGGCCACTCGCTCCGTTTGGCCTGTCCAAACTGCGGAACAGAGCTGCCTGCCTCGGCGCGTTTTTGCTTCAACTGCGGCCAATCGCTCGGACAGCACGCACCGCCTCAGACCGCTCGCCAGGCGAGTCCACCCGAATCGCCCGCCGTCGGGTCATCGCTGGAGCGCTTCATCCCCCGCGAGCTGCTTTCTCAGTTGCGCACCGTGCGCGAACGAGGCGGCATGGTGGGCGAGCGGCGCATCGTCACCATGCTCTTTTGCGATGTCAAAGGCTCCTCCAGCGCAGCCCGAACCCTCGACCCGGAAGATTGGTCGGAGATCATCAACGGCGCATTCGAGGAGATGATCCGTCCTATCTACCGTTACGAAGGCACCGTCGCCCGTCTCATGGGCGACGGTATTCTCGCGTTCTTCGGCGCGCCCATCGCCCATGAAGACGACCCGCAGCGGGCAGTGTTGGCCGGTCTGGAGATCGTCGAAGGCATCCGCCGTTACGGCGCAGAGATCGAGCGGCGCTGGCGTTTCCCCGTTGCCGTGCGCGTCGGCGTCAACACCGGGCTGGTGTTGGTGGGCGAAGTCGGCTCCGATCTGCGCATGGAATACACCGCCCTGGGCGACGCCATCAACCTGGCCGCGCGCATGGAGCAGTCGGCCCAGCCGGATACAGTGCAGATAGCCGAAGACACCTATCGACTTGTTGCGCCGCTCTTTGAGTTCGAGGACCTGGGCTTGGTCGAGATCAAAGGTCGCGAGCAGCCGGTGCATGTCTATCGCCCTCTGCGGCAAAAAGAGCGCCCCGGTCGGCTGCGGGGCCTGGAATCTCACGGTCTCGGCTCGCCGCTGGTGGGTCGCAACCGTGAACTGCACGCGCTGTTGCAAGCATTGGCCGACGTGCGCGCCGGGCGCGGCGGCATCGTCAGCCTGATTGGCGAGGCCGGATTGGGGAAAAGCCGTTTGGTGGCCGAGTTGCGCGCCGCCGCACTCGCACCGATCGGCAGCGCAGAAAGCCCGAACAGGGCAGCATCCGCCGCTGTGCGCTGGTGCGAAACCCGCTGCCTTTCCTATACGGCAGCGATGCCTCACCGAATGAGCACCGACCTGCTGACCGCGCTGATTGACCTGCCCAGCGAAGTTGCAGATGAAGAGATGGAAGCGGCGCTGCGCCGCTTGTTGGCGAGCATTCCTGATGCTACGGCGATGGAACTATATCCTTTCTTGGGACATCTGCTCAATCTAAAATTGGACGATGTCATGGCAGAACGCGTGAGGTATCTGGATGGGCCAGCGCTTTTGAACCGCTACGTAGCCGCATGGAAGGGGTTGCTGGTTGGGCTTGCACAGAACCAACCGCTCATTCTGGTCTGTGATGATATCCACTGGGCAGACCCCTCTTCTGTCGATCTGCTGCTTCATGTGTTGCCCATTGCTTCGTCCGCGCCGATTCTGTTTCTCCTTGTCACTCGGCCAGAGCGCGCTGCGCCTGGGTGGCGTCTGGTGAGCCAGGCGCGCGAAGTGGCGGGCGCGGGCGCGTTGGAATTTCACCTGACGCCCCTTTCCACCGCAGACAGCCAGCAGCTGGTCAGCAACCTGCTCAACATCGATGCGCTGCCTGCACCGGTGCGGCAGTTGATCCTGACAAAAGCGGAGGGCAACCCATTCTTCGTCGAAGAAGTGCTGCGTATGCTCATCGATCGCGGGCTGGTTGTACGGCGCGCTGGACAATGGATGACGGTGGGCGAGATTCAGGGGCTGGACATTCCCGACACCGTGAGTGGTGTGCTGGCTGCGCGCATCGACCGCCTGCCCGAAGAAGCTCGCTATGTCTTGCAGATTGCGTCAGTCATGGGCAGACAGTTCTACACGCGCATTCTCGCGACTGTGCTGGAACGGGAGGCGCCTGCATGAAACTGGAAACATCCTTGATCGATTTGGAACAGGCCCAGCTGGTGCGGCGCGTGGGTGTAAGCGACGCCCCACTGTTGACAGAACTGGGCGGCGCCTATCAGTTCAGACACACATTGACGCAGGAGGCCGCCTATCGCTCGCTGCCGCGCCGCCTGCGCCAACAGGTGCATCGCCAGGTGGCTGCGTGCTACGAAGAACTCTTTGCCGACCGCCTCGACGACCACGCGGCGACGCTGGCGCAGCACTACGCTGAAGCAGGCGACGCGGGGAAAGCCGTTGACTACAGTCGGCGCGCGGGCGATGCGGCCATGCGACTATTCGCCACCGCCGAAGCCATCAGTCACTACAGTCGGGCAATCTCGCTGATCAAGACCACATCGACAACGACGGAGGAGATCGTCCACCTCTACAACAGACGCGGCCGCTGCTGTGAACTAGAGAATCGCTTTGGCGATGCTCTGGAGAGTTACCAAGAAATGGAGCGCCTGGCCCACGAGCGCGGTGATGTGAGGCTGAATCTGGCTGCCCTGATGGCGCAGGCGCGGCTCTATTCCACGGTCAACCCGCTGTTCAATCCGAGTTTGGGGCGTGCGCGGGCAGAAAGCGCGCTCCAGCTCGCCAAGGATTTGGAGGACCAACGAGCGCAAGCCGAAACCTATTGGAACCTGATGAACCAGGTGCGCTTTGGCGAAGGCCCCTTTTCTTTGGCAGTCGAATATGGCGAACAAGCCATGAATCTGGCGCGGGCCGCCCAGTGGAACGAACAACTGGCCTTCATCCTCAATGATCTGGCGGATGTCTATTTTGAGAACGGTCAAATGGACAAAGGCAGGGATGTGGCCGAGGAGGCGCAAATCCTCTTCCGCGCTGTAAACAATCTGCCCATGTTGGCTGATAACCTCTGTGTGAATGGCACATACTATTGCTTGAGTGGTGAGTTCGACAAAGCCCTGAACTTTTTCGAGGAAGCGCTGACCATCAGTCGACGGCTGCAAAATGAGTGGACGGAAGGATTTGCCCTTGGCTGGCGGGGCATGGCGGGGTGGTTCAGAGGCGACTATGGCGCGGCCATGAAAGATTACGAGGCTGGCGCAACGCTGGCGGATCGGGCGGGTTTTCTCATCGGCCAATTTTTGCCGCGTATCATGCTGGCGCTCATCTACGCCGAGCTGGGCGAATATGGCGAGGCCACCCAAAGGGCGTTCCTTTCTCTGGAAGTGATCGAGCGAAGCGTTCCCCAGTTTGCCCCTATTGCCCAAAGCGTCATCGCTTATTTGCTGACGCTGACGAATGAGAGTGAGCGGGCTGCCAGCTTCAGCCGTATGACCGAATCGCCGGACCAGGCTGCTGGCCTCTACACCTATCACTTCCAAAACCTGGCGCAGATGGAACTTGCTCTGTGGAACGATCAACCCGAGCGCGCTCTGGCGTTGAATAACCGTCATCATGAGCTGTTCGAAAAGAACCAGTTGATTTCCTTGTTCGCCGATGTTCTTTTCCTGCGCGGCCGGGCGTTGGTTGCGTTGGGACGCAACGACGACGCACGCTCTGTTTTGGACCAGGCGCGGATTATCGCCCACGAGAAGCAACTGCGGCGCGTTCACTGGCAGATTCTTGCTGTGCTTGCGAACCTGGCGTTGACCCCAGAAGACGCGCAAGCTCTACGCGCCGAGGCATCGCAAATCATCAACACAATTGCAGACAGTCTACCGTCAGACAATCTGCGCGCAACATTCCTGGCAAAGCCCGAAGTCCACCAGGTGTTGACGCAATGATGTCATCTTCGTTTCTTCCGTTCAAGCAGTTCCATGACAAAGGAGAAAAGATTCATGTCACAGCACGCCGTCAATTTGCTTCGTAGTCAGTTTCAACATGTATGTCAAGTCTGGCTGGAAGGCACCATGGCCGGGGTGACGAGAGAGCAAGCCCATTGGCAAGCGCCGGGGCGTTCGGGACCTATCGGCGCGCAATACGTCCATGCCGTCACCGCCATCGACTTTCTTTATTTGGGAATGGTGGGAGGCCAGGCGCCCGTGGGCGCATCTGCATTTGCCGGCAAGATGGGCATCAGCGAGCCGCCGCCCCTGGGCGACTGGCTTGCATGGGCAAACCGGGTTCAGATTGATCTGGACATGGCGCGCCCCTATGCCCAGGCCGTCTATGCAGCGTTGGACAACTATCTGGCAACGCTCAACGATGACGACCTGGCGCGCCGGGTCGATCTGAGCGAAGTGGGCGTCGGGCAGCAAACGGTCGCCTCCGCCGCCACGCTTTTGATTGCTAATACGGCTGCTCACACGGGCGAGATCTCTGTGACCAAAGGGTTGCAAGGGCTGAAGGGCTATCCGTTCTAAACTGCGGTTGCTTTGAAACCAGGAGTTTTCACAGTTCAAAAACTCCTGGTTTCAAACAGAGCGAAGTACAGTAGACAGCACAAATAGACTTCGTACATTGCGTAGGCTCGTAGCCGCACGTCTCTGGTCAACCACGATTGTGCGGTTACGAACCGCACCTACGGTTGTATGATCTTTATTTGTCGCGGCTATAAGTAGCTCTGTGTAAAAATACTGATTTCTGGCCATTGAACTCATACTCGCCTACAATCTTCCAGAAAGCTGGGGAGGTTCCTGGAAAATGTCCGACATGCATGTTCTGCCTGGAGATCAATCATGCGGCCCAAATGAACCTCGCATGCACTTGTTTCACAGCGCCTTTGCTGGAACAACCCGATGATTTGCCCAAACTGTCGCGCTGAAAACCGCATCCAGGCGCGCTTCTGCAAGCGTTGCGGCGGTTGGCTTGCAGCCGATTGCCCTTCTTGCCATGCCGCCCTGCCGGAGGCGTCTCTTTTCTGCGACCAGTGCGGCAGGCCGCTGAACGCGGCCGCGCTTACGGCGCAGCCAGTTCCGTCAGGTGAACCGCCCGACTCTCACCTAATGTCGCCCCTGCCACATCTCACTGCTTTGCCCCCACCCGCCCCACAACCTTACGCCCCCACAACTTCATCCTCCGAAGCGCCCCTGTTTTCGCCGCCCATGTCGAATCACTGGTTGGATGACCAGTTGCACACACTGGAGGCTGCCGAACTTATCCATGAGATTGCCCGTCAGCCAGAGATAGAATATACCTTTCGTCACTCATTGACCCAGGAAGCGACTTATACGGCCATCCTTATGCGTCGTCGTCGTGACTTTCATCGCCAGGTGGGAGAAGCCATCGAGACGCTCTATGCCGATCGGCTAGACGAATTCTATCCCATGCTGGCGCACCATTTCTCTCAGGCAGACGACCCGCGTTCGCTTCACTATGATCGACTGGCCGGCGATGCTGCTTTTCGCAGCTTTGCCATCGCCGAGGCGCTTGTCCACTATGCCCGGGCAGCAAAGAGCGCACAAACGCTGGATGCGCCCGCAGAACAACTGACGCACCTCCATTTGCGCGCCGGACGCTGCAAAGAATTGCAAGGGGATTACGCAGGCGCGATCAAGTTTTACACTGATCTGGAGGGCGTTGCCGGTTTGCGCAACGACCCGGCAGTGTTGTTGGCGGCCCTGCAGGCGCAGGCCACTGCCTATACCATTCCCACCCGCGCACAGGATGTGGACAAGGCTCGCAGCCTGATTGCCCAGGCTCTCCATCTGGCCGATCAGTCGGGCGATCAGGCTGCGCAAGCCAAAATCTTATGGACAGACCTGATTCTGCACCTCTATTCAGGTTCGGCGCAAGAGGGCGTTTCCTCTGGCGAGCGGTCCGTCGCCCTGGCTCGTCAGCTAGGATTGCGAGAACTGTTGGCGCATGTACTACAGGACCTCGCCATGGTTTACATGGGGGTGGGTCACGCACGCGCCGCAGTGATCGCTTTGGTCGAGGCCGGGCCGTTGTGGCAGGAGGCGGGCAATCTGGCCATGTTGGCTGAAAATCGCGCTCATTTTTGCTTCTATCATGTCATCGCTGGGAATCTCGCCGAAGCGCTTGCCCTGGCTGATGAAGCCCACCAGATCGCCACGCGCATCGACAATCGCTGGGGTCAGGTGAACTCACGCACGTTCACGGCGCTGGCTCACGTGGCCCTGGGGAACAACGACGCCGTTTGGGCCACCACCCAGTTTGGCATCGAGGCAGGCGAAGAGGTCGGACATCCAGCCTACATTCTCAACCGCATCTGGCGCTCCATGCTCTATGAAAATTTGGGCGATGGCGAAAATGCCCTGACCCTGGCCCGAGAAGCGGATCGGGCTGGAGAACGCTTCAGGCCTTTCCGGCCATTCTCTCTGGCGCATCTGGCGCGGATGCTGGCGCGCCAGGGACGGCTGGACGAGGCCGTACAGCTACGCAAAGAATGCACTCTGCACGGCGGCACACAGACGCTCTTTGTCATCGATGTCTGGATTGGGGCCCTCGATGTCGAGCTTTCTCTGTTTCGAGGCGACCTGGGCCCGGCGCTGGACCGGGTCCATCGGCTCATCGACTGGCTGCTGGAGATCGGCGCGCGTTTTTTTATGCCCGAGATGCTGCGGCTGAAAGCTGCGACTCTCTGCGCCATGGGCGAACAAGATCAGGCCATCACCAGCCTGCAACAAGGCGTCGAGGCCGCGCGAGACATGGGGATGCGCTGCCCAACCTGGCAGATGCTGATGGAATTGGCCCGATTGCAAGAGGAGCAAGGCAATTCCGATAGCCAAAGTTCCTATGCCGAGGCGCGCTCTCTGTTGGACTGGATCGCCGCGCATACAACACAGGTGCAGGTTGTACATCCATAGGTCGGATGAGGGGGGAAGAAACAAATGAATTGCCCAAGCTGCCAGACTGCAAATCCTGATAGCTCAAAATTTTGCCTCAACTGTGGCGCACGCCTGCAACTGACCTGCCCCAATTGCGGAACGGCTCTACCCGCCGGCGCGAAATTTTGCTTTCATTGCGGTCATCAAATCGGCGCAACCGCCCCACAAACGCTGGCTCCACCCCCAGCGCAACCCAGCCCAGTGGAGACGCCTCTGCAACGCTTCATCCCGCGCGAGCTGTTGGCCCGCTTGCAGACGGCCCAAGCCAGCAGCGCCATGCAAGGCGAGCGCCGCATCGTCACCATGCTCTTTTGCGATGTCAAAGGTTCTACAGCGGCAGCGGGTCAGCTCGACCCCGAAGAGTGGGCGGAGATCATCAACGGCGCTTTCGAGCAAATGATCACGCCGGTCTATCGCTACGAGGGCACCGTGGCGCGGCTGATGGGCGATGGCCTGCTGGCTTTCTTTGGCGCACCCATCGCCCATGAGGATGATCCCCAACGGGCCGTGCTCGCCGGCCTCGATATTCTCCGGGCAGTGCAGGGCTACCGCGTGGAAGTGAAGCAGCGTTGGGGCATCAACTTCGATGTGCGTGTGGGGGTCAACACTGGCCTGGTGGTGGTGGGCGCGGTCGGCTCGGACCTACGCATGGAATATACGGCTCTGGGCGACGCCATCAACCTGGCCGCCCGCATGGAGCAAACGGCCGCGCCGGGAACGATACAGATCGCCGAGCCGACCTACAAACTGGTTGCGCCACTCTTCGAGATGGAATCCCTGGAAGGCGTGGAGATCAAGGGCAAGGCAGAGCGAGTGCGAGCATATCGGGTGGTTGGCCCCAAGGCGCAGCCAGGACGACTGCGCGGCATCGAAGGGCTGCACGCGCCTCTCATCGGGCGCGATCGCGAGCAGACGACGCTGTGGACAGCCATCGACGCGCTGCGCGCCGGACGCGGCGGCGTCGTCTCTGTGATGGGCGAGGCCGGACTGGGCAAGTCGCGCCTCATCGCCGAAGTGCGTGACGCTGTGATCGCAGACCCCACTGTCAATCTGCAATGGGTGGAGGGGCGTTCGCTCTCCTATCAGACTGCCACCCCCTATGCCATCTTTGGCGACCTCTTCACCAACTGCTTCAATCTACGCTTGCAGCCAGATGACGTCACCAGATACCGACGACTGCAGGAAAGCATAGACCATTTGCTTCCTGGCCTCGGTGAAGCCACTGCACCCTTCATGGCGACACTTCTGGGAATGCACCTTCCGCCCACAGAAATGGAGCGCGTCAAGTATCTGGAGCCGCCGCAATTGCGCGGTCTCATCTTTCACCACAGCGCGGCTCTGATCGAGCGCCTGACGAAGCAAGCGCCGCTGGTCATGGTGCTGGACGACCTCCACTGGATCGACCCCACTTCCCTCGACCTCTTGGAGAGCCTACTGCCGCTGACGAATCGCGCGCCGCTGCTCATCATCGCCGCGTTCCGCCTGCGCACACAAGAGATCTCCTGGCGATTTCACGAGCGGGCGCAAAGCGACTACGCCGACCACTACACCCCTATCGCCTTGCAGCCGCTGGGCGAAGACGAGGCGCGCACCCTCGTGGCAAACCTGCTCCACGTGGAAGACCTGCCCGAACATGTGCGCCGGCTGATCCTGGAGAAATCTGAGGGCAATCCTTTCTTTGTGGAGGAGGTGATTCGCTCGCTGTTGGATGGCGGCCTGGTGGTGCGGGACAACGACCGCTGGCGCGCCACACGCGCCATCAATGACATCGCCGTGCCCGATACACTGGTGGGCGTCATCACTGCCCGCTTGGACCGTCTGAGCGACGATTCTCGCCAGATCGTGCAGGCGGCGTCCGTGTTGGGGCGCCACTTTGCCTTCGATACAGTGGCCGACCTCTTCGGCCCGGCCAACGGTCAGTTGGAGGCTGGTCTGGTCGACCTGCTGCGCCGCCAACTGATCCGCGAGCGCGATGCTGCGCCGACGCGCAGCTACACATTCAAACACGCGCTGACCCAGGAGGCAGCCTATAACACGATCCTCTTGAGCAAGCGCCGTGATCTTCACCGTCGCTCCGCCGAATCCCTCTTACGGCGCACACCAGAGCAAGATGACGAGATCGCGCGCCACTTTTTGGAAGCGCGCCAGCCAGCTCGCGCCATGCCCCATTTGGTGAATGCGGGCGAACGCGCTGCCAAAAATTACGCATCCAGCGAGGCGCTGGGGTTCTTTGTCAAGGCGCTTGAGCTGCAAGCAACGGTCGAGGAACTAACGCCGGTGCGCCGCGCCTACGAAGGGCTAGGGGGCGTCTACACCCTGACGAATCAGCCGCTCAAGGCCGTAGAGACCTATCAGGCCATGTTGACCCTGGCCGAGGAGCGCGGCGACGCCTCCATGCAGATTTCCGCGCTGAACAAGCTGGCTGGCGTCTTCGCCCTGAACATGGGTCAATTCGCCGAGGCGGAAGCACATCTTGCCCGCGCTGCCCACCTCATACAAGCGCATCAGGATTTGGGCGGCGAAGCGGAGGCCGCGCTGATCCGCTGTCAGATGTGCACAGCCCAGGGTGATTTCAAGGGCGTTATTCAGCACATGGGCAATATGGCTGCCATCGGTCAGGCGATTGGGTCAAAAGAGTACATGGCCATGGGGCTGGAGCATGTAGCATTCAGCTTGCTGCTGCTCACACGCTTTGATGAGGCCTGGGAGACGGGCCAGCAGGCAGTGGAGATCGCCCGCGAAGTGGGCGACCGGCTTCATGAGTGCTCGGCGCTGACCACGACGATCCCCTATTGCCTGATCCGCCAGGGCAGGCTCGACGAGGGCGCGGCAATACTACGCGACGGGCTGGAAATTGCCCATCGCATTGGCGCACTCTATCCCATCATTTACGGCAACTGGCTGATGGGGGAGCTGCATCGCTGGCGCGGCGACTTCGAGGCTGCGTTGGAATCTCACAAGCGGTCGCTGGACGCTGCTCTGCCCTATGAATCATTCATGCCGTTTCTGGTGGTGCAGCCTCTCGGTGCGCTTGGCTCAACCTATCTGGAGATGAGTCCAACCTTCTTCGACGCCATCTCCGAGCTCCATCGCCATGCGCTACAGCTGCTGGAGTCGCCCATGGCGACGATGGGTGGCGGTACAGCCTGGTCTGACCTGGGCTGGTGCGCCATGGCTCTTGGCGATGCGGCGATCGCAGAGCAGAGCTTCGAGAAGGGTCTGAACTATCCCAGCATGTTCATGTTGCTGGAAAAGGCGCGTTACCTGGCTGGCTCTGCCTTGCTCGCCAGCCAGCAAGGAAGTCATGACGAGGCGCTGCACCTGGCGAAAGAAGCCTGCGCCTATGTGGAGGAGCGCGCCATGCGCCATCTTTTTCCGCTCGTGCGGCTGACTTCAGGACGAGTGCTGGCAGCAAATGGCGACCACGACGCGGCCCTCGCTCAGTTTGCGCTCAGCGAGAAGTGGGCCGCTGAACTGACCCTGCGCCCCATCCTCTGGCAGGCCCAGGCGCACGCAGCGCGGTCGCTCCAGGCGCTGGAAAACCCCGCTCAGGCCGAGGCAAAACGCAAAGATGCGCGTGCTGTCATCGACGAGATTGCAAAAGGCTTTACCAACGAAGAATTGCGCACGGCGTTTCGGACGAACGCGTTGGGCAGGGTATAATCTTGTCCGAGACCAATCGGAGTCATCAATATCATGGTAAAGCCAGGACAAAGAGAAACGAGATCGTGAACACTTATCATTTCAATATGATGGTTGAAGCCGATGGTTCCGTGCGCCTGAGTGGGTTGCCTCCTTGTACGGATGTCGAGATCGTTGTGGTCGAGCACACCTCTACCACAGAGGATATGCAGAAGTGGCCTGTCGATATTCGATCTCGCCATCCATTCGCCTAAATGAGTAAAGACGAGATTCTTGCATCTCTGCGTCATACTCGCGACGCGGTATGGGTCGAAAGACATGCAAGTCGTTCTTGATACAAATGTTTGGATCTTTGGACTCGTGATCGGCGTCGATGATCCCTGCGAGCGGATCTTATCGAATCTACATAGAGTTGAAGTGATCGTCCCAGACCAGATTCGGGAGGAGCTTGAACGAAATCTGTTAGATTACGATATGAGAAGTTCTAATCATTTCGTTCTGCAATTTGGCGTCATCATCGACTTCGCACGAGTACCCGCGAGTTTCGTTGCTACGTTCGAGGTGAAGGGGCCCAAGAAGGGCGATGCAGAGATAGGCGCATTTTGTGAGTGGAGAAACATACCAGTTATTCTCTCTGGCAACCGTGACTCCCTCAGAGGGCTGTCAGCAGATCACTCGTTCCAGGTTTTGTCTCCCATGAGATTTTTTGAGTTATTGGGGATAGCCAGCATTCCATGAGTAAACCAATCATCCTCATCCTCGACGACGAACCGCAGGTGCTCAACGCCGTGGAGCGCGACCTGCGCCGTCACTACCGTAGCGACTACCGCATCGTCAAGGCAAACACCGGGCGCGAGGCGCTGGATGCGCTGACCCAGCTCAAGCAGCGCAACGACCCGGTTGCGCTCTTCCTGGTGGATCAGCGCATGCCCCACATGTCTGGCACAGAATTTCTAACCGAAGCCATTCGGCTCTATCCCGACGCGGCCAAAGTGCTGCTCACCGCCTACGCCGACACCCAGGCCGCCATCGACAGCATCAACACCATCGGGCTGGATTACTATCTGATGAAACCATGGGACCCGCCAGAACAAAATCTCTATCCCGTGCTCGACGACCTGTTGAGCGCGTGGCAGCAGAACACGCCGCCGCCCTTTGATGGCATCCGCGTGGCAGGTACGCTCTGGTCGCCCCAAAGTCATGACGTCAAAGATTTTCTGGCGCGCAATCGCATTCCCTATCTGTGGCAAGATATCGAACAGGACGCCCAAGCGCGCGCATTAGTGGATGCTGTAAACAAGGGCGAGCACCGCCTGCCGGTCGTCTTTTTCCCCGACGGCAGCACTCTGGTGGAGCCGGATTTGGTCATGCTGGCCGAAAAATCCGGTCTGCGCACCCAAGCCGCCATGCCTTTCTATGATGTGATCATCGTTGGCGCCGGACCGGCTGGGCTGGGGGCGGCAGTCTATGCGGCATCGGAAGGACTGCATACCCTCATGATCGACCGCCATGCAACGGGCGGTCAGGCCGGCACCAGCTCGCGCATCGAAAATTATCTCGGTTTTCCCAAGGGGCTGAGCGGCGCAGAGCTGGCCCAGCGCGCCACCGCGCAGGCAATTCGACTCGGCGCCGAGATTCTAACTGCGCGCGTCGCCACAAAGGTGCGCGTCGAAGAACCCTCGCGCTTCGTCATGCTGAGCGATGGGGCTGAGCTGGGCTGCAAAGCCCTCATCATCGCCACGGGCGTTACAGTCAAGCGACTGGATGCGCCCGGCGTCGAGCGGCTGACCGGCGCCGGCGTCTACTATGGCACGGCGCTGACCGAGGCGGCCAACTACCGTGGGCAACATGTATTCGTCGTGGGCGGCGCCAACTCCGCAGGACAGGGCGCCATGTTCTTCTCTCGCTACGCCAGCAAGGTCTCTATGCTGGTGCGAGGGGATGGCCTGGCTGCCAGCATGTCTCAATATCTCATCAACCAGATCGCCAACACACCGAACATCGAGGTGCTGACTCATACGCAGGTGACGGAAGCCCACGGCGATAGCCGTCTGGAGGCCATCACGCTCCAACGCGGCGACGGAACGCAAGAAACCTTGCCCGCCGCGGCGCTTTTTCTCTTCATCGGCGCCGTCCCCCACTCGGAGCTGGCGGCGGGCGTGGTGGAGCGCAACAGCGCTGGCTTCATCCTCACCGGCCAAGACTTGATTCACGATGGCAAACGTCCTCTGAATTGGAAACTCAAACGAGACCCATATCTGCTGGAGACCAGCGCGCCCGGCATCTTTGCGGCCGGAGACATTCGCCAGGGCGCCATCCGCCGCGTCGCCTCGGCGGTGGGCGAAGGCGCGGTGGCCGTCAGCCTGGTGCACCAATATCTGCGGACAGTGTGATTTACGATTTCAGATTGACGGTTTACGATCTGCGCACCACGTCTGCTATTTTCTGTTCTTTGCCTGCCACCTACCAGCCATGTACGACTTTCTACGCAAGATTCCCTTTTTCACCGATCTGCCAGACGCCGACCTGGCCCGGGTGTGCGAGATGGCTGAGGAGGTGCACCTCGACGCCGGCCAGGTGCTGTTCGAGGAGGGCAGCCGCGGCGACCGCGCCTATGTGATTCGCGATGGCGAGCTGGAGATCATCAAGACGTCGAGTGGACGACAGGTGTTGGTGGCAGTGCGGCGGGCCGGCGAGGTCATCGGCGAAATGGCGCTCATCGAGGACTCGCCGCGTGGCGCAACGGTAGCAGCGCGCAGCCCAAGCAACCTGATCGCCATTCAACAGGAACAATTCAATTATCTGCTCGATGTCAGCCCATCGGCGTCGCGCGCCATGCTCCACACGGTGTTGGGCCGCTGGCGCATGGTGGAGGTGGCCCTGCGCCAAAGCGAAAAGATGGCCCAGCTGGGTACACTCACGGCCGGCATCGCTCATGAGCTCAACAATCCGGCGGCAGCCGTCAAGCGCGGCGCAGAACAACTGGCAGAAGCGTTGACCGACCTCGGCGTAGCGCAAGCTGCGCTGGCGCGCCTGGATTGGAGCGCCCAGCAACAGGAGACAATCAACAATCTGGCGGGGCATGTGCGCAGCCTGGCAGCCAAACCGGCTGCCTACCTGGATCCGTTGACGAGAAGCGACCGCGAATACGCACTGGAAGCCTGGCTCGAAGACCATGGCACGCCCGACGCCTGGGATCTAGCGCCGACGCTGGTCAACCTGGGGTATGACGAGGCGCATCTGGATGAGTTTGCCGGGCAGCTCCCCGGCCAACGCATCCCGGTTGTCGTTCAATGGCTGGGCGCGCTCTATTCCACGCATAATTTGCTGACAGAGCTCAGCCAAGGCGCTCAACGCATCTCTGACATCGTCAAGGCGCTCAAGTCCTACTCCTATCTCGACCAGGCGCCGGTGCAGAGCGTAGATATCCACGAAGGGCTGGACAACACCCTCCTGATTTTGCGCAACAAGCTCGCTGCTATCAAAGTGCAACGAGATTACGCTATGGACTTGCCCAAAATCGAGGCCTATGGCAGCGAGCTAAACCAGGTATGGACAAATCTCATCGACAACGCCGCCGACGCGCTCACCGGAACGCCCAATGGGGAGATCGTCATCAGCACCAGGCGCGAGGACGATTGGGTTACGGTAACAGTGCAGGACAACGGCCCAGGCATCCCGCCAGAGAACCAAAACCGCATCTTCGACGCCTTTTTCACCACCAAGCCGCCGGGCAAAGGAACCGGGTTGGGGCTGGAGATCACGTACAACATCGTGGTCAACAAACACCGGGGCGACATCAAGGTCTTCTCGCAGCCAGGGCGCACCTGCTTTTTCGTGACGTTGCCTGTCAACTTCAACGCAGTGACAGGCGCTATCGCCCGACCGGCGGTTGCTACGCTGGGCAATGATGACGCGACAATGCGGCGCATTATCGAGAATGCACGCACCATCGCCGTCGTGGGCATCTCCGCCCGTTCGGAGCGTCCCGGCTACACGGTGCCAGCCTATTTGCAGGAACAGGGCTATCGCATTGTTCCCATCAGCCCCAACCAGACCGAAGTGCTGGGCGAACGTGTATTTCCTACGCTCTCGGCTGTACCAGAGGCCGTTGATGCAGTCCTCATCTTCCGTCCTGGCAAAGAAGTGCTGCCCATCGTCGAAGAAGCCATCCAGATCGGCGCCAAGGCTGTATGGATGCAGGAGGGTGTGGTCAACGAGCAGGCGGCGGACGCGGCGCGTCGGGCCGGATTGGATGTGGTCATGGACGCCTGTATGCGCGTCGCCCACAAACGCCTGATGGGGAGCCGTCGATGACCGCGTTTTTCTGGATCATGTGCCTGGCCCACCTGTTGGGCGACTATCCATTGCAAACCGACCGCCTGGCAGCAGCCAAGAAAACATGGAGCGGCCTGTCTGTGCATGTAGCGATTCACTTGGCGCTCCTGGTCATCCTGGTGGGCGACGCCATCAAGGTTCTGTGGCCCTATTTGCTGACATTGGCCAGCATCCATTTCGCCATTGATGCATTCAAGAATCGCATGAATATCGTTCGTCCTCAATCACTGGTAGGCTTCTACCTGTTCGACCAATTCCTCCATCTGTTGTCGCTCATTGGCGTTGCTTTGTGGGCATGGATGAACGGCGCTCTCGTTGGTCTCGCCGACGACTACTTGCTGACCAAGAACTGGGCGATCTTTGGCTGTGGACTGGTCTTTGTCACTTTTATGTGGGGCATCTCCGAGCGCATCTTTTTTCACAGACAGACCGATTTTGTGGCAGAGGCGATCGCGCAAAAGTGGCCGCGCCTGGTCATGCGCGGGACGCTTTATTTCTTGATCGTTTTTGTGGGCCTTCGTACGATGGCCCCACCTCCGGTCATGGCGGCAGCGGTTGTCTTGCCTTATGTGTCGGGCGTCTATCGCTGCCAGGCGCTGGTCAGCGACATGGTCATCGCGCTCCTCACTGCGGGGACCGTGCTCGTGTTGTTGGCGTAGATCAGCCTGACTCGCCCGATCTACGTTCTAGGTTGGACTTGCCGCCCAAGTCCAGATTCCAACGCTCCCCGTTCCGCAATATAACATATCGTTGCCCCAGTTGCTGGCACGCGGCGACGAAATGATCTGGGCTGGCTGTATTGAACTCGAACATGTCGTAATGACAGGGGATGACCGACCGCGCGCCGATCGTGTGCGCCAGCGCCGCCGCCTCTCGGCCATCCAGATTGCCAGCCACCCGACGTTCGGGCGCGCGGCCATTGATGGGCAGCAGCGCAACATCCACTGCGTATGGCCGCAACGTGTCCGCCATGTTCTCATAGAGCACCGTGTCGCCGCTGTGATAGATCGTCCACGGGCCGCAATGGACGATATAGCCCAGAAACTTGCAGCGCCCCGCGTCGTCCCGTTCCACTGTTTCGTGGGCGGCTGCAACGCCGGTCAAGGAAAAGCCAGCGACCGTCGCGGCGGCGCCTTCGTCCACGCCAACGGGCCAGTCAATCGGGCAGCCCAGTCGTTCAGCCACGAAGCTGCGATTTGCCTCGGGGATGACCAGACGCAATGCAGGATTTGCGGCCATCAGGGGCAGCAACGTCTCGGCGTCCAGGTGATCGGTGTGGGTATGGGAGGATGTGACTACGTCGATGAAATCCAGGCGCTCGGGCCCAATCACGCGGGCGGTCATGCGCAGATGGGGCTTGTTGGTCTGCGCGTACTTCTTGGTGAGGGAATCGGAGAGATAGGGATCGAGGAGCAAGTGACGTCCCTGCCACTGCACCAGAAATCCACTCTGACCCAGCCACCAGATGTGCAGCGTATCTGGCTCCTGGCCTGCGCGCTGCACATCGGTAAGGAACGCCTCATCGGAGAGAAACGGAATCTTCATCGCGTTCGCTCAACCGTCCACGCGCAACACGATCTTGCCGACAGAATGCCCGGTCTCAATCTGGCGGTGAGCTTCCTGCACCTCTCGCCACGACAGCAACTTTGTCATGGTCGTCTTGATCGCGCCGGCGTCGAGCAGGTCGGCGACCCGGTTCAGGATTTGCCCTTGGCGCTCAAGTTCAAGACCGAGGCGCGGGCGCGTAAACATCAGCTCCCACGTGAGCGTCCCGCGGATGCCCATCAGTCCGCTCACGTCGAGAGTCTTGGCTTCCGGCCCAGAGAGGATCAGGCAGATCTTGCCCAATGGATTGAGCACAGAAACAAGCTCCTCAAAATTCCCCAGGTGGGCAGTGCTAAAGATGTAATCGAACCCACTTAGCCCCAGCCTGCGCACCTGCGACGCGTATTCCTGGCTGTGGTCAATGACCGCGTCAGCGCCCATCTGCAGCGCGTATTCTCTGGACTCAGGCCGTGAGGCAGTGGCGACCACATGCAACCCCGCTACCCGTTTAGCAATCTGTACGGCAATGGCGCCGACGCCGCCGGCGCCGCCCACAATGAGAATGGGCCGCGGTGGTTCCAGCGGGTCGATTGCCATCTGCTCGAACAAGCCCTCCCAGGCAGTCAACGCTGTGAGGGGAATTGCTGCCGCTTCCTCGAAACTGAGTGTGGCCGGCTTACGCCCCACGATGCGCTCATCCACCGCCAACAACTCGGCGTAGGAACCTTGCCGCGTGATGTCGCCGGCGCAGTAGACCTCATCGCCTGGGTGGAAGAGAGTGGTTTCCGCCCCGACCGCTTCGACGACGCCGGCCGCGTCCCAACCCACAATGAGAGGCGGCGACGCAACAGGCGCGCTGGCAGCGCCGCCAGCGCGCACTTTTGCGTCCACCGGGTTGACTGAGGCCGCACGTACACGCACGAGCAGGTCGTGCGGTCGCAACGCTGGTTGGGGCGTCTCGTCAAAATGCAACACTTCTGGCCCACCGTGAATTGTCTGAACAATCGCTTTCATGGCATATTCCCGTCAATCATTCATTCGTTCTATCCACAGATGACATAGATTTCGCAGAAAATGCAGTGACACGTTCCAAATCTGTGTCATCTGCGCAATCTGTAGATCGTCTTGTTCGTGATTTATCAAGGATAAAGATCGCTAGTACAGGTGGCCTTCAATAGGGCCAGGGTATTGTCATGCCGAGCGCCAGCGAAGCATCTGGGTGGCAGAGCGAGATGCTTCACTACGTAGATGCTTCACTACGTAGATGCTTCACTACGTAGATGCT
>CAZLMM010000087.1:0-28366 GCA_964560495.1 uncultured Caldilineaceae bacterium | reverse complement strand
GTTGTCATGCTGAGTTTCCAATGCCCCGCGTGGCATAACTTGGGCAAGAAACACCACTCTTGTCATGCTGAACGCAGTGAAGCATCTACGCCAGTGAAGCATCTACGTAGTGAAGCATCTGCGTGTCGGCGAGAGTTTCTAGGGAGCGCCAGCGAAGCATCTCGCGCTGCCACCCAGATGCTTCACTGCGTTCAGCATGACAATACCACCGGCTCATTTAGGCCCACGTGTACTAGTCAGGCACCATTATCTCAGCGAGAAGAACTTCTGGCTTCGCCGTCTCGTTTGCCAGCGGGATGCCAGTAGCCGCGTCATAGGGAATCGCCACGATTGAATATCTTCCTGTCTCTAGATCGGGGGGCAGAAAGAGACCTGCCGTCAGATGATCTTCCGTAACTTGATCGTTTTGGGCAACAACGTTTCCTTGCGGATCGACAAGGCGGATCGAGACTTTGCGGCTGTTTTCCTGGGGCGCATTCATGTCGAGTTCGACCTGAATAACGCTTCCCGGCTTTGCCTGCCCCGGCGCACGCGCCCGGTCGATGGTGACTTCTCCTCGCCTGCTGGCAATGGCATGCTCGACAAGGGCCTGAGACGGTCGCCCATAGATCGCCAGTGCCATGTGAGCGTCGCCAACCTCAAGCGCCTTGACCCAATGGGCATTGAGCCATTCTACTGCGGGGCTGGGCGTATCCGCCAAAACAACGAACGCGCTGTCAGAACCACTTTGCGCCAGTGCGCGCTGAACGTCAACAGCGTCAGCGGGCAGGATTGCCGATGATGCATCGAAGCCGCTGACCACCAGCCACACTGCCAGGGTTGCATCAGGGATGACAACCCTGGCGTCCGGTGTTTGCCAGCGCCGCAAATGCTCTGCTATCGTTGCACCTGCCTGCAACATATCTGGGTTTGCATGGGGATGGGCAGGTCCAAGCGCCCGATGGAAGAGCTGCGCTGTTTCTCCATTCGGCAGTGGATAGACCGCGACCGGGTCATACAATGCGTTGAAGAGTCGGTCGCCGGCCAAGATACGATCTATGGCGGCGCGACCAACAGGCGCCACATCTTTGTTGTCGCCATCCTTGAGGAGAATCCATGGAAACGCAAACAGGTCTCCAAATCCTGTCATCTCCTCATTGGTGAGTGGGAATAACTCAACGTCGAGCCGCTCACGTTGGATCAGGAAATGAAAGACGCCGCGATGAATCTGCTCCGAATTGACAAGCATCCCGAAAGAGGGGGGTGTGTTCGGAGGCGTAGCGTCAACAATGCGCGCCAGTACGTCCGGCGCGATCCAGTAACGTGGGTCTGTTGCGCCCGAGGCTGGTCGAGCGAGAAACTCGCCAGAAACCCAAAGAGCTTTTGTCGTCTGGCCGAAGTGATCGAATCGGTCGAAGGCCAATGTGAGCCACTGCACCCCCAACACCGTCGCCCAGAGCAAAGCCAGGAAAAGCCCCCACCGTTTGGGAAGACGCATGGTCGTCGCAGCAACCAGAAGCATGAGCGCAGGTAAGACCGGGACAATGTTGCGCTCTCCATCCTGCGAAGCAAAAGAGAAAGCCAGATAGGTTGACAGAATACTCAGCCACAACAACCAGGATGGGATTGTCAAACGACGCCAGTTTCTGAAATCATTGAACCAGACCACCAGGGCAGGCAACAGGAACAACGCCGGAACCGCCCCCAGGTGCTGCCGCAAAAGATAGCTGAAATAGCGAGTGTAATTGCTTATATGCAGCACATGGAAGGCTTCATAGTTGCCGCCGTATTCGCCATACGCTGCCTCGCCCAGATAATAGATGAAATTGATGCGGGGAAGATACCAGATGCTGGCGATGAATAACCCGAGGGCGCTCCCAGCCAATAGATTGTTTATGCGAGAGGCTGGCTGTTGGAGGAGGTAGATGGTTGCAACGAGCAAGCCCCCACACAAGACAAAAAGCCACTTCCCCAGCGCCAGGTCGGCTGCGACATCAATGTTGGCCAGGGTCATGGGCAAGATGATCACGCCGCCGACCAACACGCTGATCCCTGCCTTGCGTAGCGAGAAGGCGAAGCGAATCTGGTTTTTCTGCCCCCATGCATGCCGAATCGCCAGCCATGCGACATATAATGATGGCAACAGCACATAAGCAGGCATGGTCCACTTGACCAACATACCCACTCCCAAACCGATTCCCCAGACGAGCGACCATCCCCGGTGGACAAAGCCGTTACTCGATGCCAGAGCCAGGAGAGAACACAAAACCATCACGGTGACCAAGTTTTCCAGATAGAAGAGGCGCGTCATAGCCGCCAACATGGGCAAGAATGCTGTCAAGCTCATTGCCAGCAAACCTACCCAGCGATTGTAGAAGCGCCATCCGTAGATGAGCGTGAGGAGCAGAATGAGAGCGAACCAACAGAGATTCTGCAGCTGGGCCGCATCGGGCGAGAAGCCAAAGAGACGATAGAACGGTTGGGCCAAAAGGTAGAAGGCGGGCGGACGATAATGGTGAAATGTCAACGCCTGGAAGACGGTTCGCAGAGAGAGCGTTTCAAGAACATCAGCGTATTGTAGACTACGCCACAGGTGGCCGCCTGCGTCTCGACCGAGCAGCACAACGTTGTCGCGCACCCAAAGCAGATTGCCGAGCAAAGTGACGAAAAAGACCGCCGCGGTGAGCAGCCAATAGCCAATGGCGGAAATCGGAAGGCGCGATTGCGTGATGAGTCTGTTATGGTTGTCTGTATCTTCCACTGTGGAAGTAGCCAACGCTGACATCGTGCGACGGTCCATCCCGTTTGTGCTGATTCCCAGCATCAATTCCGGTGAGTTCACCGGCGAGTTCATCATATATTGTACATGTTGATCTTTCACAGCCTAATCCAGATACCGAACGGCTCATCAAAAAACGTCCCGTTGCCAGTCACCTACTCACAACATATCCATGCTCCTGCGGGGCCAAGTATAAGTAACTCGTGATTCGTGATTCGTAATTCGTGACGAGTCACGAGTCATAGACGATCATTTTCGCAACAGGCAACATGATCTGCGGACACCGATAACGATGAAAAGTCAGCCATGATTGTCACGCTGCAAGCGTGACCTACGGATGACTCTTTCTCTGTGCTCTCCGTATCTCCGTGTGAGCCTATTTTCAGAACAAGGATGACGCCCGGATGCACAACGCCCAGACAACTTCCCAGACGTGCAACAGATTGCTGTAGATGGCTATGAATACTTTACAATTGCCGCAAGTATTCATCAAGCAAACGGGTGTCGGGTTCTCACGTGATTGCCCTTCTTCATCAATTTATCTGGAACCCAAAGGAGCGTCGACTCCGCGCTTTTTTCCGCATCACAGGATTTCTCCTGCTCTGGTTGGTTGCGCCCCAAGGATTAGATTGGCTGCTCATCCCACCCATCATGGCGGCGTTGGAAGCATCCATGCGTATCGACGGCTTGTGGGCCGAACAGATCGTCCACTTCGTGCTCTACCTCCTGGGCGTTTTCGGTGTGACATGGATTGCGACCTCTTTCTTAGACCGACGGCAGATCCAGGACCTGGGATTGCACCTTTCGCGCATCTGGTGGATCGACTTCCTGGCGGGTCTCTTGTTGGGTGCACTGCTCATGACCCTGCTCTTCGCCGTTCAATGGCTGCTGGGGTGGGTGACTGTCACTGGCGCCTTTCAACTGCGTCTTTCCGGTGTGCCTTTTCTGGCTGGTCTAGTTGGCCCCATTCTGTTGTTCATCGCTGTGGCCTTTGTCGAGGAACTCATGTTCCGCGGTTATCTGCTCCATAATCTGGCTGAAGGTCTCAATACGAGCAGGATTCGGGCGCGCGTTGCGATCGTGCTCGCCTGGATGATCTCTTCTCTGCTCTTTGGTTTGCTGCACATCTTCAACCCTAATAGCTCGTGGGCCAGCACGGTCAATCTGACCCTGGCCGGCGTCATGTTAGGGTTGCCCACCGTGCTCACAGGCAGCCTGGCGCTGCCCATCGGTTTGCACTTTACATGGAATCTTTTTCAGGGCAATGTTTACGGTTTTCCGGTCAGCGGTAATGATTTTACCGGCGTGACAGTGATCGCAATTCGTCAGCATGGGCCAGCACTTTGGACCGGAGGAAGTTTTGGCCCCGAGGCTGGGTTGTTGGCTTTGTGCGCAGTGGCGCTGGGTTGCGCGCTCATCGTGTGGTGGGTGCGTTGGCGATATGGAGCGACGCGCTTGTGGCTGCCGCTTGCCGACCCTCACGAGTAACGAATTACGAATCACGAATCACTCGTGACGTATGAATTGTTTACCTGGCGAGCAGTAAGTAATGACAAGATGGAGGAAATGAGAACATGTCGACCAAGCTTTGGGGTGGTCGTTTCACAGGCCGAACTGACCCCCTGATGGAGAAGTTCAACGCATCTATCTCTTTCGATAAACGACTGTGGCTGGCCGACATCAGGGGCAGCCAGGCGTATGCTCAGGCGCTAGAGCGCGCCGGGCTGCTCACGGAAGCCGAAGCGAGGGAGATCGTCGATGGGCTGAGCCAGGTTGCCGATGAATGGGCGGCGGGCGGTTTCGTCCTTCAGGCCGGTGACGAGGACATCCACACAGCCAATGAACGGCGCCTGACCGAGCTGATCGGGCCGGTTGCGGGCAAGTTGCACACCGGGCGCAGTCGCAATGACCAGGTGGCGACCGATGTGCGCCTGTGGCTGATGGGCGAGATCGTCCACCTGCGCGGCCATCTACTGACGTTGATTCACACGACGGTGGAACGCGCCGCGGCAGAAATCGACCTGCTCATGCCGGGTTATACTCACATGCAGCCTGCCCAGCCTGTTCGTTGGAGTCACTGGCTGTTGAGTCACGCAGCGGCCTGGCAGCGCGACGCGCAGCGCCTCGACGACCTGGCGCACCGGGTGGCTGTCATGCCCCTGGGCAGCGGCGCGCTGGCAGGCAATCCCTTCGCCATCGACCGCCATGCGCTGGCGGCTGATCTGGGCTTCTCGGCGATTTCCGCCAATAGCCTGGATGCCGTGAGCGACCGTGACTTTATCGCCGAACTCCTCTTTTGGGCGACGCTTACTATGTTGCATCTGAGCCGCCTGGCTGAAGACTTGATCATCTATTCCAGCCGGGAGTTTGGCTATGTGACCATTGCCGACGCCTATAGCACCGGCAGCAGCCTCATGCCGCAGAAGAAGAACCCCGACGCGCTGGAACTGCTGCGGGGCAAGTCGGGGCGGGTGATGGGGAGCCTGACCGGGTTGATGGCAACATTGAAAGCGCTGCCCACCTCGTACAACAAAGACTTGCAGGAAGACAAAGAGCCGCTGTTCGACGCAGTGGAAAATGTCGCCGGTTCGCTGCAAATCGCCTGCGGCGTCCTCTCCACCTTGCAGCCCAATCCGGTCGCGATGATGGCTGGTCTCAACGCCGAGATGTTGGCCACAGACCTGGCCGAGTATCTGGTGCGTAAGGGCGTCCCTTTCCGCGAGACGCACCATGTTGCCGGCGCGGCGGTGCGCATGGCGGAAGTGCAGGCGATTCCTCTGTCTCACTTAGCCTTGGAGGATCTGCGCACGCTCCATGATGCCTTTGCGGAGGACGTGGCAGCCGTGTGGAGTTTCGAGACGAGCGTGGAGCGGCGCGATGTGGCGGGTGGAACGAGTCGGCGCGCTGTGTGGGAACAGATCGAACAATTGCGTGCGTGGTTGGGGGAGTAGCCGATACGCCTCCCGAATTTTCACCTTGTTTGACAGACGTTCCATTGTCTGATAGGATTGCTGAAACTTGCAGGGCGATGTTATGCCGTTTCTCCATCTTCGCCCAAGTTCATATTCCACCAAAACATCGACCGTGCATTTGGCGTACAGCCATTTTTTGTCGCAGCGGGCTGTCGCACAGGAAAGGCTGTTAGAGCGAAAGGCTATTCAAGGGCTAGAAGATGACAACAGACGGCGCCAACGCACCTTTCATTGTTGCTTTGTTGTGGGCGCTTTTGTCGCAGAGGGTTGGCTGGAGTTGACTGGTTTTCGCCTGATTACCTTTGCCGATGTTGGAACGCCATTCGACGCATCAGATCGTGAAGGATGGAGATTTGTCCAACAGCACCGGATGTTGCTTCTGAAGGGCAATCGCAATCGTAAAGGGGATGATTCGCTTCAGCAGACCGTTGAAGAACAAAATCATGCACTGGCGCTTCCGATCCTCACCGTTGGCAATGTAAAACGTTTACTTGAACCAGAATATCGCAAGAAGTGTGCGACGCAACTGGCCCAAATCGGCTTGTATATCGAGACCTATTACGACGCCGGATGTTTATATATCCCATATCTCAGAAACAATGGCAATCCAACACCCGTAGGAGCTGAACCACATGGCAAAACTGCTCGAAGTGAAGAATCTGAAGACGCAGTTTTTCACCCAGGACGGAGTCGTCCACGCTGTCAACGGCATCTCCTATTCGGTAGATGCCGGGGAGACTGTGGCGATCGTCGGCGAATCTGGGTCGGGGAAAAGTGTGGGCGTCATGTCGCTCATCCGCTTGATTCCCCAGCCGCCCGGTAAAATTGTGGAGGGCGAGGTCTGGTTCGATGGGCAAGATCTGGTCAAGTTGAGCGAGGACGAGCTGCGTCACATCCGCGGCAACCGTATCGCCATGATCTTTCAGGACCCCATGACCTCCCTCAACCCCGTGCTGACGGTGGGACGCCAGATCACAGAGTCATTGGAACTGCACCTGAACATGAATAAGGAGCAGGCGCGCAAACGGGCAGTGGAATTGCTGCAATTGGTGGGCATCCCCGGCGCCGAAGCCCGGCTGGACGACTACCCCCATCAATTTTCGGGCGGCATGCGCCAGCGTGTGATGATCGCCATGGGGCTGAGCTGCGACCCGCAGCTCCTCATCGCCGACGAGCCGACGACCGCGCTCGATGTGACCATCCAGGCGCAGATCGTGGATTTGGTCAACCGCCTGAAGCAAGACCTGGGCATGGCTATCATCTGGATCACCCACGATCTGGGCGTGGTGGCGGGCATGGCGCAACGGGTTCTCGTCATGTATTCTGGTTTTATCGTGGAAGAAGCCAATGTAGACCAGATCTACGCGCAACCCCGTCATCCCTATACATTGGGGCTACTACGCTCCATTCCACGCCTGGATTTGGGGCGTCAGAAGCGTCTGGTGCCCATCGACGGAATGCCGCCCGACCTGCTGGAAGCGCCGAAACAGTGCCCCTTTGCCCCGCGCTGCTCGTTTGTCATCGACAAGTGCTGGCAAGCAAACCCACCCCTCGAACTCGTCTCACCCAACCACAAAGCAGCGTGTTGGGTGGACATTTCCAATATCCAGGTGCAGCAGATCGATTTCATGCAGGAGGCGGCGTGATGGGCGGCGCAATGAACGGCCAGGTAGAGACTCTGTTGGATGTCAAGGGATTGAAGATGCACTTCCCCATCACCAAGGGGATCATCTTTCAGAAGCAGGTGGGCGCGATCAAGGCGGTGGATGGCGTCGACTTTACGCTATTCAAAGGGGAGACGCTCGGATTGGTGGGCGAGTCTGGCTGCGGCAAGTCGACGACAGGGCGCGCTATCTTGCAGCTCTATCGCCCGACGGGCGGTGAGGTGGTCTTCGAGGGCCAAGATCTGACCAAGACGAAGGGCGAAGAACTGCGCAAGATGCGCCGGCGTATGCAGATGATCTTTCAGGACCCCTATGCCTCGCTCAACCCGCGTATGACCGTGGGCAGCATCATCGGCGAGCCGCTAGAAGTCCACGGCATCGGCAAGAGCAAGGCCGAGCGCCAGGAGCGCGTCCAAGAACTGCTCAAGATCGTCAACCTGAACCCCTATTTCGTCAACCGCTATCCTCACGAATTTTCGGGTGGACAACGTCAGCGCATCGGCATCGCCCGCGCTCTGGCCGTCAACCCGGCCTTCATCGTCTGCGACGAGCCGATTTCCGCCCTCGACGTTTCCATCCAGGCCCAGATCATCAACCTGCTGGAAGACCTCCAGGACGAACTGGGGCTGACATACCTCTTCATCGCCCATGACCTCTCGGTGGTGCGTCACATCTCGGATCGCATTGCGGTCATGTATCTGGGCAAGATCGTGGAGTTGGCTGACCGAGACGAGCTGTACGCTGACCCAAAGCATCCCTACACTCAGGCGCTTCTTTCGGCCGTACCCATTCCCGACCCGGTGATCGAAGGCAGGCGCAAACGCATCATCCTGGAAGGCGATGTACCCAGCCCGGCCAATCCGCCGCGCGGCTGTCACTTCTGTACGCGCTGCCCGCGCGTCATGGAAGTCTGTCGTGAAAAAGAACCGTCATTCAAGGATGATGGTAAGGGGCATTACGTGGCCTGTTTTCTGTATGAATAGAATAGGGTTTAGTCGAAGCGACAGCTATACTTTGCTCCCTAGAAACTCCACCAGTTTCTTGTCTGGGGCCGCTGCCGCCCGCGGCATGGATATCTCTGTTTGAAACCAGGAGTTTTTTTATCGTTCAAAAGCTCCTGGTTTCAAAGCAACCGTACTTTAACTGGCTTTGAACGCGCCCTATGATTTGGAAAAACCTGTCCAGGTGAATTAGACTAACGCAATCATGAAATCCTCGTCCGACCAAAATTGTTGGGTTTTATCTCATTTGGCGAACAGAACACTATGTCCAGAGGTGACAGTCACTTCACAAAGTGGCTCTCACCTGAGAAAGTGCAAAGGTAGTGGAACAGACGACTTCGCAGTGATAACTCCTCTCATTTTCGTGGTCTCCGAAAGCCTCAAAGGGATGCTTTCGTTTCGATCAAGCTAGCTTTTTTGCATCAAAGGAGAAGCAAAATATGAAAGTAAAAATGTTTGCACTGTTGGCGACCCTTTTGATCGCCAGCATGGTCTTTACCGCCTGCGCCGCGCCGGCGACCATGCCTGCCGGCGAAACTGGCGCGCCCGCCGGCGATGCGGCGGCCGCCCCTGCCGACGATTTGACCCGCCCTCACCCTCTGTTGAGCGACATCAAAGTTCGCCAGGCCATCGCCCACTGCATCGACCGCGATGCGCTGATTTCGGCCGTCTACACCTATGTGCCGGATGACGTCAAGGCGACGCTGCGCATGGACAGCCCGTGGCCCAAGACCCACTGGGTCTGGCAAGGCCCCTATCCGGATTACGAGTACAGTGTGGAGAAGGGCGGCGCGCTGCTGGACGAGGCCGGTTGGACGGACAGCGACGGCGACGGTCTGCGCGATAAGGATGGCCGCGTGGCCCAGTTGACGCTGACCACCACCAACTCCCAGTTCCGCCAGACGTGGGCTGCTGTTGTCGAGCAGCAACTGCGTCAGTGCGGAATTGCGATTATTCGTCAGCACACGCCGGCGTCGTGGTGGTTTGGCGACACAACGGGTCTCGCCCGTCGCGACTATGAGCTGGGCGCCTTCGCCTGGGTCGGTCAGGCCGAGCCAGGTTTTCGCAGTCTCTATGCCTGCGACCAGATTCCCACACCTCGCAACAACTGGGAAGGGCAGAACGGCATGGGCTGGTGCAATGAGACTGCCAGCAACGCCATCGTGCAGGCCAACAACACGCTTGAGCGTGAAGACCGCCTTGCCCCATTTGATATTTTCCAGCAGGAATTTGCCAAGGATATGGTATCGCTGCCCCTCTTCCAGCGCGCCGAGGCCGAGGCGTGGAGTTTGAACCTGGAAGGCATCGTGGTCGACCCCACCGAATATGGCACAGCCAGCGCAGACAAGTGGACCCTGGCCGATGGCGGCGACACCATCGTGTTGGGCTTCTCTCAGGAGCCGGCGTCCATGTTCGACCTGGTGGAGAGCGCGGCAGTGCAGCGCATGATCTCCCAGATGGGGCGCGGCGTCTATAACACCCAGTACAACTATGACTATCAGGCAGTGTTGCAGGATGGTCTGAGTACGCTGGATTCGGGTCTGGCGACCAATGAGATGGTGTCAGTCAAGGCTGGCGATACTGTCTACAACAAATCGGGTTCGCCCGAGGTGTTGGCCGAAGGCGTCGAGCTGTTGATCGATGGCGAGACGGTGGTCTACGACGGCAGCAGCGAGTTGCAGATGCCCCAGTTGACCGTCATCTACAAGTTCAAACCCTACACCTGGAGCGACGGCGCGCCGGGTTCTATCGAGGACTTCAAGCTGGCCTTCCAGATCAACTGCGACCGCACCTCTGGCGCAACGACCTTCACCACCTGCGACACCTTTGGCACCGAAGCTGACACCATGAGCAACGTCACCTTCAGCGACAGCGCTCTGGAATACACCATCAAGTACTGGCCGGGCGTGCAGGATCCGACCTACTTCCTGGCGCCGTTCACCATCAGCCCAGCGTCTGCCACCTATCCAGCGCACCAGGTGCTCTCTGACGGCCGCAACCTGAAGGATGTTCCGGCCGCTGAATGGACGACCTTGCCCGAAATCGCTGAAAAGCCCTTGAGCTTTGGTCCGTTCGTCATCAGCGAGTGGGTGCGCGGTCAGAGCCTGACCCTGGAAGCCAACCCCTACTATGCGCCGGGCACAGGTGTGGATCGCATCACCGTCGTCTTCATCCAGGACACCAACCAGTTGGTGGCGCAGCTCCTGGCCGGCGACCTGGATTATGTGGAGAAGGCGACCCTGGCCGGCGGCGCTGAGGTGCAGCTTGTGGCCGACGCCGGCGCCGAGGGCAAGATCAACTTCGAGATCATCCCCAGCCCGACCTGGGAACACATCGACATGAACATGTACATCAAGGAGAAGTAGTCGGTGCGGCGAGAAGCTCTCGCCCCTTGATGAGCCAGAACGGGCGGGTGATGTGAGTTCGACACACCCGCCCGTTTTGTTATAAGATGGCGCAACCGTTGCTGTTTGGAGGATGGCATATGACAGGCTATCTGATTCGACGCATCTTTCAAATGATCCTGGTCGTCCTGGCTGTGGCTGTGGCAGCCTACTTTCTCTTCGAGATTGCGCCAGGCGGCCCGCTGACCGGCTTGCGTCAGGCCGCAATGCGGATGACCCCGGAGGACGTTGCGCGCATTCGCGCTCAATACGAACTCGACCTCTACTGGCCCGTACGCTTCTCGCGTTGGATGACGGGCAAGCCTGATGGCCCGATTGTCATTGGTGGAACTGAACTCTTTGCCAATGTGCCTGTGGGCTGCTATCTGCCTGGCGAAGAGGGCGGCTGCCAGGATTATGTGTACCTGAGCGAAATCCCGGAACTCCATCCCGAAGTCAAGAGCAGCGATGGCATTCTGCGCGGCGATTTTGGGCTCTCCACGGTGGTCTCCATTGGCCGCCCTGTCATTGACCTCTATGGCGACCGTATCATCGCCACCCTGGAGCTCATGGTGACCGCGCTCATCCTCTCGCTGCTCATCGGCGTGCCCATCGGCATCTACAGCGCCATACGTCAGTACTCCCGCTTCGATTACACAGCGACCACCATCGCCTTTGTTGGTTCGGCCATGCCCACGTTTTTCTTTGGCTTGATGCTCATCCTGCTTTTTTCGGTCACGCCGGTGCTGCTTGAGGATCGGCTCCCCTGGCTGATTCGTATGCCTTCCGGTTTACGCGAGGCGGTGCGTTCCTATGAGATCGCCTATTGGCTGCCCAAGATCGAGGCCGGCAGCGTTCCCGATCGCGCACTGCATCTGCTCATGCCCCTGGCCGTGCTCACCTTTTTCAACACGGCCCAGTGGAGCCGCTTTGTGCGCTCTTCCATGCTGGAGGTATTGCGCCAGGATTACGTGCGCACCGCGCGCGCCAAGGGTCTCATCGAGCGCACAGTGATCATGAAGCATACGCTGCGCAACGCACTCATCCCCTTCGTGACGATTCTTGTGCTGCAGATCCCCAATCTCTTCGCCGGCGCGACCATCACCGAGACGGTCTTTGCCTGGCCCGGGATCGGCAGCCTGTACGTCGATGCGCTCAACCGCAGCGATTGGCCTGTGGCGCTGGCCTTCATTTTCATCACTGCGGTGCTCACGGTCTTTGCCACGCTCCTCGGCGATATTTTGTATACGGTCGTCGACCCGCGCATCAAGTATTCATGATAAAGCATGGACGTTCGATGAAGATAGGGATGTCATGAGACGTATGTTGTCCTTTGGAGAAGTGTTGGAAACGGTTGAGCGATTATCTTTGGAGGACCAGGAAGCCTTGCTAAACATCGTCCGTCGCCGCATTGTCGAACGACGACGTGCAGAACTGGCCAGTGACATTCGCGAGGCGCAGGCAGAATTTCAAGCTGGGGATACGCGCAGTGTGACGCCCGACGAATTGATGCGCGAGATATTGGCGTGAGACGTACTCTACTGCGCTCTAGCGCTTTTGTGCGTGCTGCGAAGCAGAGAGCAGGGAAAGACCCACGCGTGGCGGAGGACATTCGAGCAGCTTTGGAGTCATTGGCGGAAGACGTATTTCGTCCAGAACTCCAGACTCACAAGTTGAAGGGAAAACTGAGAGGGTCATGGGCGTGCAGTGCGGGTTATGATTTGAGGATCATATTCAAGTTTGTGGAGTATGAAGGTGGTGAGGCGATCCTGCTGGAGACTGTTGGCACTCACGACGAAGTGTATTGACGGATGTTCCTGGACGAACAGAATGTTATGCTGTGGTTGCTTTGAGACCAGAAGCTGCTTGTACCTCTGTGTTTCCTTGTGTTCTCTGAGGCAAAAAAGTATTTTCGGGCCTACCTGATTTCGGAGTGAATGAGCGATGACAACGACAGCCACAACCGTGAATCTGAAAAAGACGAGCGCGTCGGATGAAGGCAAGCCGCAAAGCCAGGCCGCAGTTGTCTGGCGGCGTTTTCGTCGTCATCGCATGGCGATGATCTCCTTGATCACCATCCTGGTGATTTTCGTTGCGGCCATGCTTGCGCCCTACATCACCAACTTTGGCCGCGATGACATCGACATTGCGGCAGAGCAGCGTCCGGCGCCGCCTGGCGTCGTCAACTCGGAGGGAGAGAGGCACTGGCTGGGCATTGACCACCTGGGGCGCGACCTGTTCACCCGCGTACTCTACGCAGGACGCATCTCGTTGACGCTGGCCATCTTCGTGGTGCTGCTCTCTGAATCTGTGGGCATGATCATCGGCGCCATCGCCGGTTACTACGGCGGCGTCACCGATTCCCTCGTCTCGCGCATCATCGAGTTTATGTTGGCGATCCCCTTGCTGCCTATTCTGCTCATCGTTTCCGCCATCCTACTCAAGACTGATGCTGTACTGCCCATTCCCGGACCAATTGTCAGCGGCATCAGCTCCCTCATGCAGACGTCCCCGCGCGAATCGCGCCAGGTGGTGATCCTGATTCTCATCCTGATCTTTTTTGGCTGGTTGGGCGCGGCGCGCTTGATGCGCGGCATGGCGCTCTCCCTGCGCTCCCGCGAATTCATCGAGGCGTTGCGCGCCCAGGGCGCGTCGGAGCGGCGCATCATCTTCTATCACATCATCCCCAACGGCCTGGCGCCCATCCTGGTGAACGCCAGTCTTGCCTTGGGCGGCGTCATCATCCTGGAATCGGCGCTGAGTTTCCTGGGGGTAGGCATTCAAGACCCGACGCCGACTTGGGGCAATATGCTCAATCAGGCGCGCAGCTACATGTTCACGAATCCGTGGCTGCCCCTGGTGTCGGGCATCCCCCTGGTCATTGTGGCGCTCTGTTTCAACTTTATCGGGGATGGGTTGCGCGATGCGCTGGATCCGCGGTTGAAGCGGTGATGTGAGGAATACATGTCGGTCACGAAAACAAAATTAAGCGACGAAGAGCTGATGGACATTCTGGAGAATCGGATACCGGCGCTTGTCGACCGCCGTCCCGATCTCTATTGGCGTATCTATTCCTCGTGGGTCAACTTATTTGCCAAGCGTGAAGAGATCGCAGCAATCATGGAAGAGCTGCGCCATCTCGGCGATAATCTGACAGATTTCCGGCAATCAACAGAACGTCGTTTCGACCAGATTGAGGAGCGGCAAGACGGGACGGATCAACGGCTGGACAAGATAGATCAGCGTTTCGAGCAAGTCGACCAGCGTTTCGAGCAAGTCGACCAGCGTTTCGAGCAAGTCGACCAGCGTTTCGAGCAAGTCGACCAGCGTTTCGACCAGGTCGACCAGCGTTTCGACCAGGTCGACCAGCGTTTCGACCAGGTCGATCGGCGCTTCGATGAGATGAGTCAGAGTTTCGCCGATCTGAAAGATTGGGTGACCCTCAATGTTGGCCGGCTGCAAGTGCGTGCAGGTCGCAGTCTTGAAGATGTCGTCGCCGGAGCAATGCGAGTGGCGCTCAAACGCCCCGATATTCAGCCGCAAAGTATCAAGCTGCGACAGAAGATCCGCGATGAGGAAGGCGTCGTCTTTGCCCGCGGAAAACAGAAGGAAGTCGACCTGATCGTCTCGAACGGGGAGTATCTGGTTTTCGAGGTAAAAAGCGCGGCTGAGGTGGAAGATGTCGATGATTTTGCCGACAAGGTCGATTTGGTGAAGCATCTCAACCCAAACAAAGTCGTGCGTGGCGTCTTCATTACGCTGGCGCCTGAACCTGATGTGCAACAAAGATGCAAAGACCTGGGGATCGAACTCGCCCGCTAAACGGAAGTTGATGCGCATGACAACCACGACAAGCCAACCCAATGGCGACCGACCTCTCCTGGAGGTCAAAGGACTCAAAACCTATTTCTTCACTGAAGATGGCGTCGTCCAGGCCATCAATGGCGTGGATTTCACCATCAAGCCCGGCGAGGTGATGGGTCTGGTGGGCGAATCGGGCAGCGGCAAGAGCGTGACTTCGCTCTCCATCATGCGCCTTCTGGCGGCGTCCGGGAAGATTGTCGAAGGACAAATCCTCTTCGACGGCGAGAATCTTGTCGATGCGTCCGATGAAAAAATGGTCAATCTGCGCGGCAACCGTCTTTCTATGATTTTTCAGCAGCCAACCAGTTGCCTCAATCCGGTCTTTCGCATTGGCGACCAGATTGCCGAGACGTTGCGTGTGCATCAAAAGATGAGTAAACAGGAGGCAACGAGGCAGGCCATCGAGTTATTGCGCGTGGTGGGCATCCCCGACCCGGAACGCCGCGCCAACGCCTTCCCCCACGAAGTGTCGGGCGGCCAGGCCCAGCGCGTGATGATCGCCATGGCGTTGGCTTGCAAACCGGCCCTCCTCATCGCCGACGAGCCGACTACTGCGCTGGATGTAACCATTCAGGCGCAGATTCTCGACCTCATGCGCCAGTTGCGCAGCGAAACCGGCACGGCCATCCTGCTCATCACCCACGACATGGGCGTCATCGCCGAAATCTGCGACAAAGTGGCGGTCATGTACGCCGGCCAGATCGTCGAGTACACCGATGTCTACACCCTTTTCGATGAACAATTGCACCCCTACACGGAGGGGCTGTTGGCCGCCATCCCGGTGTTGGGCGATGTGCGCGAGTCGTTGGCAGTGATCCCCGGCTCGGTGCCTAATCTTATCCGCCTGCCCCCTGGGTGCAAGTTTGCCCCGCGTTGCCCCTACGTGAAGGAGATGTGCACAGAAAAAGAGCCGCTCCTGATGGAGGTCGAGCCGGGTCATCAGGTGCGCTGTTTCATGCGCCAGCCAGGCGGCAAAGAGGTGTGGGGCGATGTGCAGCGCGCTGATTGGCGCTTCGTAGGTGATGAGGTGCTAGTCCAGTGATTGGTGACTGTCGCAAATTTTAGGGGTTGATACATGACGATTTCGATGGACATTGCCAACAAAGACCTGCTGGTGGTTGAAGACCTGAAGACCTATTTCCCCATCCGCGCCGGCGTCTTTCAGCGTGTGGTCGCCTGGGTCAAGGCCGTGGATGGTGTGAGTTTTCGCGTGCGCGAGGGCGAGACCTTTGGTCTGGTAGGTGAATCGGGTTGCGGCAAGACCACCGTCTCGCGCACGATCCTGCGCTTGCAGAAAGCCACCGGCGGCAGCGTCTTCTTCGATGGCGAGGATGTCTTTGCCAAGAAGGGCAAGGAACTCAAGGCCATGCGCCGCCATATGCAGATCGTCTTTCAGGACCCCTATGCCTCTCTCGACCCGCGTATGCCAGTGGGCAACATTATTGCCGAGGGGTTACAGATCCAGGGCGTCAAGAACAAACACGAACGTGAAGAGATCGTCCAGGAGATGCTCGACAAGGTGGGGCTAAGCCCGTATCATGCCCACCGCTATCCCCACGAGTTCTCCGGCGGACAGCGGCAACGCATCGGCATCGCCCGCGCGCTCTCCCTGCGCCCCAAGTTCATCCTTTGCGACGAACCAGTCTCCGCGCTCGACGTGTCGATCCAGTCGCAAATCTTGAACCTGCTGCGCCACCTTCAGGCCGAAAGCGGCTTCACCTATCTCTTCGTCGCCCACGACCTGAGCGTCGTGGAGCATATCAGCGACCGGGTGGGCGTCATGTACCTGGGCAAACTGGTGGAAGTGACCAGACGCAGCGATCTCTATCGGGACCCGCTTCACCCCTACACCCAGGCCTTGCTCTCGGCCATTCCCGTGGCCGACCCGCGACGCAAGCGCGAACGCATGGTGCTGCGCGGTGAGGTGCCATCGCCGCTGAATCCACCGCCGGGTTGTCGTTTTCACCCCCGCTGTCCCATTGCCAAAGATATCTGCAAAGAAGTCGAGCCTGTCTTCGAGGAGAAACGCGCCGACCATTGGGTGGCCTGCCATTTGGTAGAGCGGGCCGGCAGTCCGACGCCGGTCGGACGGTAGCTGCATGTAGTTCGGGTGAGCGTCAATTGACGCCTATGTCAATCGAAAATAGAGTAATCAGCAAGGAGAAACGGACGATGAGACAAAGATTCTTTTCATTATTGGTAGTCCTCACGATTGCCAGTCTGGTGTTCGTGGGGTGTGCAGCCCCAGTGAGTCCCGGAGGCGGCGCGTCCGAAGAGGCTGCTGCGCCCGAGGTGACCGCCGAAGCCAAGACGCTGCGCGTCAACCTGGGCACCTTCCCAGACATGCTCGACCCCCAGAAGAGTTCCTTCGTGAACGAGATCGCCAATCTCAAGATGGTCTATGAAGGGCTGACCCGCCAGGATGGCGACCTTGCCACCGTGCCGGCCGCAGCCGAATCGTGGGCCTACAATGAAGATGCCACGCAGTTGACCTTCACCCTGCGTGAGGGTCTGATGTACAGCGATGGCTCGCCGCTCAACGCCGAACGCTTCGCCTACTCCATCCGCCGCAATATCGACCCGGCCACGGCTGGCGAGTATGCTGCCATCACCGACGAGATTCTGGGCGCACCGGAATGGCGCGCTTGCGGCGAAGACGCCGCAGCCTGTGATGCGGCCAAGGCTCAGGTCATGGAGAGCGTCAAGGCCAGCCACGCCGATGGCGCGGCCTGCGCCGGTTATGACGACGTCGAATGCAACACACTGACCTTGACCCTTTCACGACCGGCGCCCTATTTTCACGTTGTGGCGTCGCTGTGGGTCACCTTCCCGGCAAAAGAAGAGTTGATCACTGCCGCCGGCGAAAACTGGTGGTTGGATGCAGCCAATCATATTGGCAACGGCCCCTTCATCATGGACACGCTGGAGCAGGGCGTGCAAGCGCTCTACACGCCGAACGCCAACTATTGGGGCGAAGTCCCACAGGTGAGCGTCGATTTCGCCTTCATCACCGACAGCGCCGTGGCCTTCGAGGCGTACAAGAACAACGAATTCGACATTGTCCCATTGGCTGCCGAAGACCTGGAAGTGGTGCAGGCCGATCCTGATCTGAGCCAGCAGGCCAACATCTACCCTGGCTCTTGCACCCTGGCCGTCATGTTCCACCAACTCAAGGAGCCTTTCACCGACCAGAAAGTGCGCGAAGGCTTCGCCCACGCCCTCGACCGCGAAGGGTGGGTGCGGGATGTTCTGCGCGGCCTGGGCAGCCCGACCCTGACCTGGATTCCGCCGGGGTTTCCTGGCTATGACGCCGAAGAGAACCGTTGGGGCTATGATCCAGAGGCGGCGCTGGCCGCGATTGCTGAGTCAAGCTATGGCAGCGTCGAGAATCTGCCGCCCATCACCTTGACATTCTCTGATACGCCGCGTAACCGTACGCGCAATGAATGGCTGGCCGCCAAGTTCAAGGAAGTTCTGGGCATCGACGTGAAATTGGACCCGGTCGAATCGACCACCTATACTGCATTGACCAAGGACATCGCCACCGCGCCGCAGACCTTCATCCTGGGTTGGTGCGCCGACTACCCAGATCAACAGAACTGGCTGAGCGTCTATTGGAAGACAGGCGCCTTTGGCGAACGCATCGGCTATTCCAACCCGGAACTGGACGCCTTATTGGAACAGGCGGACACCGAGCTGGATCCAGCCACGCGCGCCCAACTTTACGCCGACGCCCAGCGCATGTTGACCGACGGTGCGCCGGTGGCCTTCATGTGGAACAATGTGAATGCCTATCTGGTCAAACCGTGGGTCACTGGCATCGTCAAGACGCCACAGGATTCTGGTTGGCCGGGCGACATTGCTCCGTGGACGATTGACATTGATGTAGCTGCGCAGGCTGCTGCACAGTAGGTTCAGTAGGTTCGTTCTAGGAGGAGTTGCGCACTGTGCAACTCCTCCCCGTCAGGTTCCCACCATGCTTCGGCTTCAGACCAAAAGATCACGATAAGATACTCCCCGGAGGATACATGACCACCTATCTCCTGCGCCGCATCTTTTGGATGCTCCCCGTTCTACTCCTGGTGGCGCTCATCACCTTCACTTTGATGCATCAAGCGCCGGGTGGTCCGTGGGATCGCGACCCCAATCAGCGCCAGGTTGATGCCGTCACTCAAGAAGCCCTCAACAAGAAATTCGGGCTGGATAAGCCGCTGTTCATCAACCTGGAGGGCGGCAACCCTCTCGATAGCCAGTTTTTCACCTACATCGGCAATGCGCTGCAAGGCGACCTCGGTCCATCATACCGTCAGCGCGGGCGCGATGTACAGGAAATCCTCTTCGAGCCGCCCAAAGGCAAGCCGTTCTGGGATAGTCGTTTTGGCTATTCCATGCGCCTGGGACTGTTGGCGCTCATCTTTGCTGCCCTATGCGGCATCCCGTTGGGAATTCTGGCGGCGCTGCGGAGGAACACGATCTTTGACTACTCTGCGCTCTTTGTCTCCACCGTTGGCATTTCTGTACCCAGTTTTGTGCTGGCGATTTTTTTGATCATCATCCTGGCGGGGCAGTTGAATGTCATGAAGATCATCCAGCGCGATTGGAGCAATCCGGCTGCATGGTCGGTGCCAGCCGTGATCCTCGGTTTTGGTACCTTCGCCTATATCACTCGCCTGACCCGCAATTCCATGCTCGAGGTGATGGGACAAGACTATGTCCGCACCGCCCGGGCCAAGGGATTGGGAGCGCGGGTTATCATCACGCGCCACATGCTGCGCAACGCGCTGATTCCGGTGATGACCATCATGGGGCCGGCGTTGGCGGGCTTGATTACCGGTTCGTTCATCATCGAGACCATGTTCGGCTTTCCGGGCAGCGGTCGCGAATATGTGACGGCTATCAGCAAGCGCGACTACTCCATGATCATGGGCACGACGCTGATCTATGCGCTGTTGATCGTCCTGGCTAACCTGACCGTCGATATCATGTATGGATTCCTTGACCCGCGCATCAAGGTGAAGTGAGCGAACGATGACAGCAACCGTACAGGGCCAATCATCAGCAAGCAGTCGAGTTGAAGCAGAATCTTTGGAGTTGACGAAGGCGCTGTCGCGCCCGTCGCGCTCTTTCTGGCAGGACGCCTGGTCTCGATTGCTCCACAATAAAGCCGCCGTCGCCAGCGCGTTGATCATCCTCTTTTTCATTTTTGTAGCGATCTTTGCTCCGATCCTGGCGCCCCACAATCCACTCGAACTGAACAGCGGCAAGGGCTTTCTCCCTCCCATGTGGGTTGAACGCTCGGCAACTGGAAAAGCAGGCGATCCCGAGTTCGTGCTGGGCACCGACAATTTGGGGCGCGATGTGCTCAGTCGCGTCATCTATGGCGCGCGCGTCTCCATGGTTGTCGGTTTCATCCCCATGTTGATCATCATTGTTATTGGAGTCTCCTTGGGAGTGGTGTCTGGCTATTGGGGCGGCTCCACCGATAACATCTTGATGCGCATCACCGACATCGTCTACGCCTTTCCCGATCTCCTGTTCTTCATCATCGTGATGACCGCGCTGCGCGCTACGGCAATCGGCCAGTTTCTCAATGGCCTCTTTTTACTTTTTGTCGCCCTGGCCCTGGTCAATTGGGTGGGAGTGGCGCGCCTGGTGCGCGGACAGGTCTTGGCGCTCAAGGAACGCGATTTCGTGTTGGCGTCGCGTGCGGTGGGATCGAGTCATTCGCGTATCATGTTCCGTCACATTCTGCCCAATTCGTTGGGCGTCATCATTGTGGCCATGGCTTTCCTCATCCCAGGCGCGATCATCACCGAAGCAGTACTCGGTTATTTAGGGCTGGGTCTGCGCCCTTCCACCGACCCCACCGACATTTTCATCACCAGTTGGGGGTCCATGCTTCTCGAAGGACAGACAGCCATCAACAATCAGCCATGGATTTTGCTTGCGCCAGCCATTTGTGTGGCGTTGGTTGTCCTGTCCTTCAATTTTTTTGGCGATGGATTACGCGACGCCCTCGACCCGCGTATTCGTGAATAGCATTTCATCCGATTTTCTTGCGTCTCTCATGTTCGATTTCGAGTCGCGCTGTATATTCATCCATCAGGCGCCCCCCCAGGTTTAGGCGCCGGCCAGGTAATTGCTCAGCAGGTGTCAGGTCAGTGGCTGAGTAGTTGCCCGGCTAGAATAACTTCCCGCTTTCAATCTTCCAGGAAGCTCGGAGCTTCCTGGAAGGCGCGAAGCAATACATTGACAAATCCAGAGAGCAAATCACCCTGAACATTCTTTGCGCTCTCTGTACTCTGTGCGGCAAAATGAGATTGGACGGTCACGATTGTCACGCTGCAAGCGTGACCTACGGCAACATTGCAAATCCGCCCATTCTGTATAATCCGTGCCCTATTTCATGTGAGATCGCTTTACGATGCATACCAAGAAAGGATTTTAGCCATGTCACGAAGGATTCCTCAGCTAGTCTCCCTTGCATTGATCGTTGCGCTGCTGTTGACAGCCTGCGCCCAGCCTGTGCCCATCGCACCGGCGCCAGAAGCCGCGGCAGGCGACGAACAGGCGGCCGCGGGCGGCGAGACGGCGGCTGCACCCAGCGAGATTGCCCCCGGCGGTGTCTGGACGCGCATTCTGGCCGCCGACGCCTCGAATCTCAATCCGATCCTGTTTGACGACTCCGCCAGCAGCGAGGTCATCGGAATGATTTACCCCAGTCTCATCGGCCAGGATCCGGTGACCGGCGAACTCGTGCCTGATGGCTCCATTTCTGAGAGTTGGAGCACTTCAGAAGACGGCCTGACCTGGACCTTTAAGCTGCGCGACGGCATTGCCTGGAGCGACGGCGACCCGGTGGATTCGGCTGACTTCAAGTTCAGCTATGACGCCATCGCCAGCGACGCGGTCGAATCGCCGCGCGAATATGTGTGGGATCAGATCGAGAGCATCGAGACGCCCGACCCACTCACCGTGGTGGTCAAGTTCAAGACCGTCAAGTGCGACGCCCTGACCGATGTAGGACTCAGCTGGCTGCCCAGCCATCTCTACGCCGCGGATTTCAGCGACATCACCAACAGCCCGGACAATGAGGCGCCTCGCACCTCGGCCGGCCCCTTTGTCTTCCAGAGCTGGACGCGTGACGACAACGTGATCGTGACGCGCAATGACAGCTATTGGGAAGGCGCGCCCTACATGGATGGCATGATCTACAAGGTCGTGCCCGACGCCGGCGCCCGCCTGGCCCAGTTGCAGAGCGGCGAAGTGGACATCAGCGGCCTGCAGCCCAGCCAGATTTCGGCCATCGAGGGCAATCCAGACATCACCCGCTACAGTTGGCTGGATGACGGCTACACGTACATTGGTCTGAATCTTGGCAACCCGGACAATCCGCAACCCGGTCGCGATGAGAACGGCGCCGTGATTCCCCAGGACCCGCACCCTATCCTCGGCGATGTTCGGGTGCGTCAGGCCATCGCCCATGCACTCGATTACGACTCGATCATCAACGACATCTTCTTTGGCCAGGGCTACCGCCTACCGGCCAATGTGCTGCCTGCCGTGGAATGGGCCTATAACAGCGACATCGAACCATACGCCTATGACTCTGAAATGGCTCAGTCCCTGTTGGAAGAAGCCGGTTGGGTGGACAGCGACGGCGACGGCGTGCGCGAGAAAGACGGTGTGAAGCTGGAATTGAGCCTGGTGACCAACTCTTCCAACTCGACCCGTATGGATCTGGGCGCCTATGTCCAAGACCAGTTGAACAGCATTGGTTTTAACATTGACTTCCAGGGTGTGGACTTCGGCACGCTCTTGGAGCAGCTCGACGGTCAGGCCACCGACATGTACATCATCGGCTGGACAGGTCTCGGCTCCGACCCCAACGACAAACCCTTCTGGCACTCGGAGGATGATGTTCCTGGCAGCGGCTTCAACTCCATCAGCTATTACAACGAGCGGCTGGAAGAACTGCTGACTCAGGGCTATTCTGTGCCGGGTTGCGCGCCAGAAGACCGTGCGCCCATCTACAAGGAGATCCAGCAGATCATCCATGATGACGTGCCCTATGTCTTCGTCACCGGCACCAAAGGCAACATCGGCTATCGCAGCCGCTGGGGCGGCATCGACCCGCAGCCATGGAGCACCTACTACAACGTGCACCAGTGGTATGATAAGTCGTTGCAACCGTAACAGATTGTGAGGTGTTGAGGTCTTGGGGTCTTTGGGGTAGGGTGGTGAACACCCGCCCCTACACCCCCCAACACCTCAACACCTTCAGACCCCAATCCAACAACTATGTACCGCTACATCCTGCGCCGCCTGATGCAAGCCATCCCCACGCTCCTGGGCGTGAGCATCATCAGTTTTCTGCTGGTCAATGCGGCGCCCGGCGACCCTATCTCTCTGCGCACTTTTGGCGACCCCAAGATGACGCCGGAGACCAAAGAGATTCTGCGCAAGAACCTGGGGCTGGATCAGCCGCTGCCTATCCAATACCTGAGCTGGTTCACCGGCATCTCCATCCGGCGCGGCGACCAAATCGCCGGCATGACGACGCCCACCAACACGTGCGCCTATTTCGGCGGGCTGGATGTCACCATCTGCGACAACGGCGGCGGCATCCTGCGCGGCGACCTGGGCACGAGCATCGACACCAAGCAGCCGGTGTGGACGCGCATGGTGGAGCGCATGCCGGCCACGCTGGAGCTGGGCATCGCCAGTCTGTTGTTCTCGCTGGCAATTGGCGTGCCCCTGGGTGTGCTCAGCGCAGTCTATCGCGGATCGCCCTTCGACAACTCGATCCGCTTTTTCTCGGTGATCTTCCGCTCTGTGCCCATCTATTGGATGGCGCTGCTACTCATCATGGTCTTTGCCGTCTACCTGGGTTGGCTGCCGTCGGGCGGACGTCAGACCGTCTCGCTTACCATGCAATTCAGCCTGGCGGATCGTATCCAGCACATGATCCTGCCCGTGTTGGTGCTCTCGTTTGGCCCCATCGCCTTTTTCAGCCGCATCATGCGCACTGAAACGCTGGAGGTCATCCACACGGATTATGTGCGCACGGCGCGCGCCAAGGGCCTGTCTCCTGGCAATGTCTGGTTCGTTCACGCCCTGCGCAATGCGCTCATCCCCCTCATGACCGTCATGGGACCGGCCATCGTGGGCGTGCTGAGCGGTGCGGTCGTCACCGAGACCATCTTTGCCTGGCCCGGCATGGGGCGTCTGACCATCAATGCGGTCTATCAGCAGGATTATCCCATGGTGTTGGGCGCCGGTATGTTCTTCGCCGTGTTGACCATCATTGGCTATCTACTCACCGACATTTTCTATGCCATGGCGGACCCGCGCGTTCGCCTATCGTGATACTTGGAACGCCGATTGTGATGATCGTGAGGTTGTGAGGTCTTGAGGTTCCAGGGTCTCGGCGCTGTTCCACTCCAAAACCTCACAACCTTGAATGTTCACCTGATTCGCCAACCATGTCACTGAGTCAAGCACAGCTTCCAGGCGTCGATCTCGCTGGCGCCTCAGCCGCACAAGATATTCTCAAACGTAAGCCCCAGACCTATTGGGGCATGGCGATCCAGAGTCTGCGCGGCGACCGCCTGACGTTGATCGCCATTTCCTTTTTGGTCTCGATTGGCCTATTGGCTGCCGCCGCCGGGGTCATCAGCAGCGCGCTGGGCGTCGATCCCTATTCCACCAAACCGAGCAACAAGTTTCAGACGCCCTACATTGTGCCCTACATCCAGTGGCGCATGGGTACGGATATGGTCACTGCGCCGGCCATGCTCTACAAGGCCGATGGCGTGCCGCACTGGCTGGGCACCGACCAGTTGGGGCGCGATGTGCTGTCGCGGCTCCTTTACGGCGCGCGCGTCAGCCTGTCGATTGCTGTCATCGCTGCTACCATCGCCATGATCGTCGGTGTGACAGTAGGCGCGGCGGCCGGCTACTTTGGCGGCAAGGTGGATGACATCTTCATCTGGTTTATCAACACCATCACCTCGATCCCAGACATCTATCTACTCATCATCATCGGCGCCATCTTTCGCCCGGGGCCGATCGTCTTGACGCTCTACCTGGGTCTGCTGGGCTGGTTCGGCACAGCGCGTTTTATGCGCGGCAATGTCTTCAAGGTGCGCTCCCTCGATTACACCCTGGCTGCCCGCGCCATCGGCGCCCGAGACACTCGCGTCATGGCCCAGCACGTGGTGCCCAACTGCCTGCCCGTCATCATCGTCATCACGGCCATCGACGTGGGCGCGCTCATCCTGACCGAGTCGATTCTCAGCTTCCTGGGCGTGGGCGTGCCGCCGCCGACTCCCTCCTGGGGCAACATGCTCTACGGGGCGAATGAATTCCTCTTTTATGTCGATCCGGTGACCAAACAGAACTCAGCGCTCCATCTGCTCATCCTGCCCGGCATCTTCACCACCCTGACGGTGCTGGCCTTCTATCTGTTGGGCGACGGTCTGCGCGACGCTCTGGACCCCATGCTCAAGAACAAGAAGTGAGCAGCAGCGTTCGTCCGTTCCTTGCCTGCCTTGCGTTCGCACTCTTGGTGACGTTGGGCTGCCAGGCGACCTCCTTCTTTTCCACAGAAGAACCTGAGACGCCCGCGCCGCCTACGATTGCTCTGCAAACGACAGGGGCGCCGGGCGTTCTGGCTCAACCGCAGGATGCGACGCCCCTCGTTGAGGCGACGCCTGCCGCGCCGCTCGAACCCCACACCTTCGTCGAGGCTATCGCCGGGGAGATCGACTCCTTCAACCCCGTGTTGGCGACAAGCGACGCGGCGGCGACTGTGCTGCCGCTGATCCTGCCGCGGCTGGTGGGGCAAGATGCCCAGAGTGGCGCAGTCATTGCCAGCGAGCTGGCGAGCAACTGGATCTTGTCGGCGGATGGACGCACAGTCACCTTCACCCTGCGTAGCGATGTGACCTGGAGCGATGGTCAGCCTGTCACGGGCCGTGATGTGGGTTTCACGCTGGCGGCCCTGGCCCATCCCCAGGTCAACAGCCCGCTCGTCGGCCTGACAGATGTCATCGAGCGCGTTCAGTTGATCGGCGACCATACTGTGACTCTGGGATTGTCGGCGCCCGATTGCGCAGTTCTGGACGGCCTGCGCTTGCCCATCTTACCCAGCCATCTCTTCGCCGCCGATTTCAGCGATCTACGCACGAATCCCTTCAATGAAGCGCCGACGGTGAGCGCCGGACCTTTTCTCTTCGCCGGTCGCCAACCGGGACAAAGGATCGAATTGATGGCCAATCCGACCTTCTGGCGCGGCGCGCCTGCGATTGAACGTTACGTCTTGCGCATCGTTCCCTCGGCCGCGGAGCGGGCGCGCCTGGTTGCAGAGGGTGAAGTCGATCTGGCGGAAGTGGACTGGGACGCTGCACAGCTGCTCCAGGGGAGCGCCGGTCTCTATCTTGTAGAGACTCTGGCCGATGGTTACAGCTTCCTGGCGCTGAATCTGGCTGACCCGTTGACGCCCGCAAGCGGGCTTGACGCAAACGGCGTTGTCCAGCCGCAGCTTCCCCATCCTGTGTTTGGCGATCCGGAAGTGCGACGTGCGGTTGCCAGCGGCGTCGATTTCCATGGCATCATACGCAGCGTCTACGGCGACTCCGCCATGCGCTCTGCGAGTTTTGTGCCTCCCGCGACCACATGGGCGGCGCTCACAGATGGCGCCGCGCCGCCCTATGACCCAACGGATGCGCAGCGCAGGCTGGAGGCGGCTGGTTGGAGCGACGCCAGCGGCGACGGTGTGCGAGAACGGGGCGACGCTCTGCTCCAGGCGACTCTCATCGTCAATGACGACAATCCCCAGCGTGTGGAAATGGCGCGACAGGTGAGCGAACAACTGCGGCGGATCGGCTTCGACATCCGCATGGAGGCGCTGTCTTTCACCCGTACAGCCGAGATCGCCCTGGGGCAGCGCTTCGATATAGTGATCCTGGGTTGGGAACATCTGGGCGCGGAGCCAGCGCGCCTGGCTTTTTGGGGCAGCCGCAATGATCTGCCGGGCGTCGGACTCAACGTGACAAGCTATCAGAATGCCGCGGTGGATATCCTGCTGGATGAGGCGCGCACTCTACCTGGCTGCGATCTGGCTGGCCGCAGCGAGCGTTATCGCCAGGCGCAGCGCATTATCCAACAAGAGGCGGCCTTCATTCCGTTGGTTGCGCAGCAGCAACACTGGGCCTTGTCTCGGCGCTGGCACGGGATGGCGCTGACGCCCTGGTTGCGCCACGGACAGGTGGAGAGATGGGCGCCCGCGCCCACCAGTCAGGATTGACCCTTCACCATGGGGAGTATGCAAAAGCAACTTGCGATAAGGGCATGAACGGCGGCGAAGCCACGTGTCTCCGACGCAAACCTCTACCGCCGCTCATGTCTCCACGAATGAATGCATCGTCTGTTTGAGGCGCGTCCAGGGTTGCCAATCTTGCGCGCGCCAGGGACCGCCTTTGGCCGCGGGCACTGGACGTTGATTGTTGTCGCCGTAGCGAAAGGCCCAGGCCTGATCGCACGCCTGACAGGCCAGACAGCCAGCGCTGTCGGGCGGGCAGCTCAGGCCGGTTTGGTTCTTTTCGGCCAGGTGCAGCTCATAGTGAAAGTAACTCGCGCTCACGCCGCTCTGCACCACATTCCAGGGCAGCGCTGCGCCGACCTGCCAGGCGCCGATATAGTCTTCTTTGTTCAACCCCAGGTTGTCCATTGCCTGGAAAAAGCTGCGCACATTCAATCCGCCGCTGGGGATCGCCAACAGCACATGAGCCAGGCCGCGGTCGCCGCGGCTGAGCACCGCCTGAACCTCGGCCCAATCGGGTGAATCGGCTCGCACCTCGACGCCGTGGCGGGCCAATGCCTTGTGGATGGCGCGCTGGCGACCGCGCAGCGTCTCGCTGGCAGTCATTCCCTCCCACTGGAAGGGCGTGTGGGCTTTGGGTGTAAAAGGCGTTGCATTGATGGCGATGCGCCGCTTGAAACGCCTACGGGCCTCCAGGGTGAAGTCGATGAGCGCCTGGATATCATCATCGGTCTCAGTGGGGTGGCCGACCATGAAGTAGAGCTTTAGTTGGGGGAAGTTGAGGTCCTGCGCCAGGCTGATGGCGGTCATCATCTGCTCTTCGGTCTGCGTTTTGTTGATGACGTTGCGCAGGCGTTGGCTGCCAGCCTCGGGCGCGACGGTGAGATTCTGCGCGCCAGTGGCGGCCATGGCGCGAATCAGGGGGATGCTGATGGGGTCCATACGCATGGAGCTGGCGCTGATGCTGGCGCCCATCGTCTGCAATCCAATCGCCAGTTCGTCGATCTGGGTGTGGTCGCTGACCGCCGCAGAGACCAGGCCGATCTTCCGGCGGCCCTGGGCAATGGCGCGCTCCGCCGACGCCAACAGACGATCCACCGGCTGTTCTCGCGCCGGGCGATAGACATAGCCGGCCAGACAGAAGCGGCAACCGCGCCCGCAGCCTCGGGCAATCTCCATCAGGTGCATGTTGGCGAATTCGGTGTCAGGTGTATAGAGCGTCGAGCAGGAGCGATACGTGGGCAGCTCCCGCACCCACAGCCGCTCCACATCCGCCACCGCCCGCGGCCCCGCACCCGGCAGGCCGAGGTTGACGGAGTCTATTCCCAGCGCATTCATCAAGTGCAGGATTTCGATTTTCTCTTCGATGGGCGGGTCGAGCACCGAGGGTGACTGCAG
>CAZLMM010000086.1:0-28598 GCA_964560495.1 uncultured Caldilineaceae bacterium | reverse complement strand
ATTATTCATTTCACTGCATCTGCGCCCGCATCGGCGGACGCACTGATTGACTGAAGGAGGATTCATGGCGAAGTTTGAAACAGGCCAGTTCCGCAATGTTGCCGTGTTGGGTCATGGCAGCTCGGGAAAGACCAGCCTGACCGAAGCGTTGCTCTTCAAGACCGGCGCCACAACGCGCATCGGGCGCGTCGAAGACGGTTCCACGGTCAGCGATTTTGACCCGGAAGAACAACGACGACACATTTCGATCAACACTGCGGTCGTGCCGGTGGAATTTCAGTCCCACCGCATCAATTTTCTGGATACGCCAGGCTATCAGGATTTTGTTGGCGAGGTGATCGGCGCGTTGCAGGCAGCCGAGGCAGGATTGATCTTGGTGGATGCCGTGGCTGGTTGCGAAGTGGGAACAGAGTTGGCCTGGGATCGGCTCAACGAACTGAATAAACCGCGCATCATCTTTATCAACAAGATGGATCGTGAAAACGCAAATTTCGAGCGTGCAGTCGAGAGCCTGCGCGCTGTGCTTTCCGGCTCGAAGATCGTGCCGTTCCAGATGCCAGTCGGCGCAGCGGACAAATTCCAGGGAGTCGTCGGTCTGGTCGATATGAAAGCCTATCTTGGCAAAGACGGCAAAGAGGCGGCGATCCCCCCAGACATGGCAGCAGATGCAGAGGCAGCCCATGTGGCATTGGTCGAGGCGGCAGCCGAAACCGATGATGAACTCATCATGAAGTATCTTGACGGCGAAGAATTGACCGCAGAGGAAGTGCGCCACGGTCTGCACATCGGCGTCAGAAGCGGCGCCATCACACCGGTCTACTGCGGTTCCACGCTGAACGACATCGGGCTGGATCGCCTGCTCCAGGCGATTCCCCGCTATGCGCCGGCGCCGGACGAACGCACAATCCCTGCAATTGTCGGGGGCAGCGAAGTTGAACTAAAATGCGACAGCGCCGGCCCGGTGGCGGCTGAAGTCTTCAAAACCATGATCGACCGCTACGTCGGGCGCATGAATTATGTGCGCGTCTACTCCGGTAGGGTCGTCAAAGATGGACAGCTTACAAATTCCCGCACGAACAAAAGCAGCCGCATTGCCAATCTCTTTCATGTGCGCGGCAAAGAGCTGATTGCAGTCGACGAGCTGACGGCAGGCGACATCGGCGTCATTACCAAACTGGATGATTGTCTCACCGGCGACACGCTCACAACAAACGATGCACCGGTCAAAGTCGCGGCGCCAGAGTATCCCCGCCCACTCTACGGCGTGGCGATTATGCCGGTCTCTCAGGCAGATAGCGCCAAAATGGGGCCATCGCTGGCGTCGCTGGTGGAAGAAGACCCAACGCTGACCGTGGAGAACGTCCCTGCGACCAAACAGACCGTCCTGCAAGGGATGGGCGAGACGCACATCGACGTGGCGGTGCGTCGCCTGGAGAGTAAATTCGGCGTCCACGTCACCGCCACGGTGCCCAAGGTCTCCTACCACGAAACCATTACGCGCAAGGCATCCAATCAATATCGCCACAAAAAACAGACAGGCGGCGCCGGTCAGTTTGCCGAAGTGCATATGCGAGTGGAACCGCTCCCCAGCGGCAGCGGCTTCGAATACGCCAGCGAGATCTTTGGCGGCGCTATCAGTGGAGTCTACCTCCCCTCCATCGAAAAAGGCGTGCGCCAGGTATTGGATCAGGGCGTCATTGCTGGTTTTCCCGTGGTTGATGTGAAGGCGATCGTCTATGACGGTAAAGAACATCCGGTGGACTCCAAAGACATTGCTTTCCAGACCGCCGGTCGCGAGGTCTTCAAGCTGGCCATGATGGACGCCGGGCCGGTGCTGCTGGAGCCGATCTATACAGTCGATGTGACTGTGCCCGATGAATACATGGGCGACGTTATGAGCGACTTCACCACCCGGCGCGGGCGCGTCCAGGGAATGGAGCAAAAGAACAACCGCACGATTGTCCACGCCCAGGTGCCCCTGGCCGAGATCATGCGCTATGGCACAGACTTGCGCTCCATGACCCAGGGTCGGGGCATCTACACCATCCAGTTCAGCCACTACGACCCGGTGCCGTCGCATCTGGCCGAGGGGGTCATCGCCCAACACAAGCGCGAGGAAGCAGCCGAATAGCGGCTAGTGTCCTGTCAACGGTCAAGTGATGGCAATTCGTAGGAGCGCTGCGGCGCAGCAAGCAGCGCCCCTACCCATCAAATCACGCTTGACGCATCACTAGTCGGTCCAACGACCAATGGGAGATGCAGTGGAATCGGCCCCTGCCGTTTTCGTCCCCTGGTTTCGTCGGACGTATAATAAGCACAAACGAGCCGGCGCAACTCGTCGGCTCGTTTCTTTTTGTGCGCGTTCCAGTCAAGAGAAAGCCGTCTGAAGCACATGTGGTTTGACATCATTGTGACTCTCTTGCAGGTCTTCTATACGATCGGCGCCATCGGCCTGGCGGTCTATGGCGCGCACGCTTTGTGGCTCACCTGGCTGCTATTGCGACGCCGGACGCCTGCGCCAGCCGAAACGCCCCCCGTCAGCGCGTGGCCCTCTGTCACCGTTCAACTTCCCGTTTACAATGAACGTCATGTCGTGGAGCGATTGATGGATGCCTGCGCCGCGTTCGACTACCCAAAAGAACGCCTGCAAATCCAAGTGTTGGACGACTCCGACGACCAGACCACGGCCATTGCCCAACGCCGGTCTGTGTATTGGCAACAGCACGGCGTGGACATGGAGCTTGTGCGACGTGACAACCGGGACGGTTACAAGGCGGGCGCGCTGTCCCAGGCATTCCCCCTGGCGAAGGGGCAGTTCATTGCCATCTTCGACGCCGATTTTGCGCCGCCGCCAACATTCCTGAAACAGGCGATTGCGCCCTTTCTCTCTCCCGATGCAGAAAACATCGGTTTCGTCCAGGGACGTTGGGAGCACCTCAACCGTAACTACTCATTGCTCACTTCTTGCCAGGCGCTGGCGTTGGATGGTCACTTTGGCGTGGAACAGCCGGGTCGCGCTGCGGCGGGGTTCGCCTTTGGCTTCAACGGCTCGGCTGGCGCGTGGCGAAGGGAGTGCATCGCAGACAGTCGCGTGGGCGGCTGGCAGGCGGACACTCTCTGCGAAGACCTGGACCTCTCCTATCGCGCCCAGTTGGCCGGCTGGCGCGGCGTCTATCTGCAAGATGTGACCGCGCCGGCTGAGATTCCACCCCAGCTTGCCGCCTTCAAGCGCCAGCAGTTTCGCTGGGCCAAAGGCAGCGTACAAACGCTGCGCAAACTTTGTCGTCCGGTCGTGAACAGTGGTTGGCCCGCTGCCGCTCGGCTGGCCGGCTTGCTCCACCTGGGCAATTACCTGATCCATCCCCTGCTGCTGCTCCTTTTGCTCACAGTTCTGCCGCTACTCCTGGCCGACGCGCCGCCGCCTTCACTCTTGACCGCGTTGAGCCTGGCGTCGCTTGGCCCGCCCATGCTCTATGCAGTCGCCCAAAGACGTCTTCATGGCGACCGCTGGCTGCGTCATTGGCTGGTTCTTCCGGCGCTCATGCTTTTGGGCCTAGGCGTCAGTCTGAACAATTCCATCGCCATCGGCCAGGCGTTCAGCCAGCGCAGCGGCCAGTTCTTGCGCACTCCCAAATTTCACGTCGAGAGCGGCGCAGATGATTGGCGACGCAGCGCATATCGACTGCCAGTCGGGCCGACCATGCTGTTGGAAGGCGCGTTGGCGCTCTATGCCCTGTGCGCCGCAGCAACGGCTGGTGTACAAGCCAACTGGATTGCCGCGATCTTCATGGCGCTCTACGCCTTGAGCTTTGGCGTGATGGTGGGCGCAGAGTTGTGGCAGACTCGCGGAGCGTTTGGTGGCATATGGCGGCGTTCGGGACGATTCTCCCTTGAAAAGGACTCTTCGACCTATCGCTGATGACAAGTGGCTGGTGACGAGCGCAGGCGTCAAGGGGGTGAAATGCAAACACCGAGAAAACCAGAAATCATGAGCCCGGCCGGCTATTGGCCACAACTCCGTGCAGCCATCGAAGCCGGCGCAGACGCCGTCTATTTTGGCCTGAAGCATTTCACGGCGCGGGCCAAGGTGGGCTTCGAGCCGGATGAACTGCTCGAAGTCATGCGCACCCTGCACCGCCGCGGAGTCAAAGGCTATGTCACCTTCAACACGCTCATCTATGACAGCGAACTGGCCGACGCCGCACAATCCCTGGCCGAGATCGCCCGCGCTGGCGCCGACGCCATCATTGTCCAGGATGTGGCCGTCTGCCAGCTTGCCCGGCGGATTGCGCCGGACCTCCACGTTCACGGCAGCACGCAGATGAGCATCACCAGCGCCGAAGGGGTCAATTTGGCGCGGCAATTCGGGGTGCGGCGGGTGGTGCTGGCCCGGGAATTGTCCCTCGACGAGGTGCGCGCCATCCGCCAGGCGACCGACTGCGAGCTGGAGATCTTCGTCCACGGTGCGCTCTGCGTCTCCTATTCGGGCCAGTGCTTCTCGTCCGAGGCGTGGGGTGGACGCAGCGCTAATCGCGGTCAATGCGCCCAGGCATGCCGCCTGCCCTACGACTTGCTGGTAAACGGCGAACAACGTTCCCTGGGCGACGCCCGCTATCTCCTCTCACCCGGCGACCTCTACGCCCTGCGCCAGATGCCGGAAATCGTCCAGATTGGCGTCTCCGCGCTCAAGATTGAGGGACGCTACAAGGACGCCGATTACGTCGCCTTGACCACCGCTGCATATCGCAAAGCAGTGGACGAAGCCTGGGCCGGGCTGCCGCTGAGCATTACCCGCCGCGACGAGCTTGAAATCGAGCAGATCTATTCACGCGGTCTTGGCCCCTATTTCATCAACGGCGTCAACCACCAGGCTGTCGTACAGGGACGCACTCCACGCCATCGGGGCGTGCTCATGGGGCGGGTGGCCCGGGTGCAGCGAGAGGCAGTGCTTGTGGCGACTGGCGAAGCGCACGTTGCGTCGCCCCTCAAGCCGGGCGACGGTGTGGTCTTCGACGCCGCAGACTGGCGCAGCCCCGAAGAGCGAGAAGAAGGCGGCCGCATCTACGAAATCGGCGACAAGGCCAATGGGCAAGTGGAGCTGCGCTTTGGCAACGGCGTCATAGACTTCAGCCGCATCCGACCGGGCGACCTGGTCTGGCGCACCGACGATCCTGCGCTGGAGAAAGCCACGCGCGTCTACACACAGGCTGTTGCGCCTGTGCGTCGCCAGCCTGTAGCGGTGGAAATCGTTGCCCATGAGGGGGCGCCGCTGCGCCTGATCTGGCGACTGGTCGAGCATCCTCAAGTGTGCGTCGAGGTGGAGGCAGGTGAGGCGCTCACGCCGGCGCAGAGCCATGGTTTGACGGTGGAGACCGCCGCCGGGCAACTGGGGCGATTGGGCAATACGCCGTACTCGCTGGAGAGTGTACGACTGGACAGGCGCGGCGAGCCATTTGCGCCCGTGTCGCTGCTCAACCAACTGCGGCGGCAGGCTGTAGAGCAGTTGACTGCCCGGCAAAGCCAATCGCATATCCCAGTCAATGGCGAACCAGTCAAGGTCCTGACAGCGGCTCTTCAACAGTCAGAAGGATGGGCATTGTCGCCGATAAATGGCGCACAGAAGCTGGAATCTGCGCTTCACTTGCTGGTGCGCACGCCGGAGCAGCTCGAAGCGGCCATTGACGCGAGGCCAGCCGGCATCACTCTGGACTACCTTGATCTGTATGGCTTGCGGCCTGCCGTCGAGCGCATCCAGGCCGCAGGTCTTGAGGCGCGGGTCGCCAGCCCGCGCATCCTCAAACCCAACGAACAGCGCATTGTCAATTTTCTGCTGCGCCTGGACTGTCCCATCCTGGTGCGTTCGACTGGCTTGCTCTATGCGCTGCAAGGCCACGATCACCCGGCCCTGATTGGCGACTTTAGCCTGAACGCAGCCAACGCCCTGGCCGCGGACGCCTTTCTACGGTTGGGGTTGGAGCGCATCACGCCCGCCCACGATCTCAACGCCGGCCAGACGATGGGCCTGGCCCAGGCAATCGGCCCCCACCGGGTCGAAGTTGTCGCCTATCAACACCTGCCGGTCTTTCACACCGAGCACTGCGTCTTCTGTCGCTTTCTGTCCATCGGAACCAGCTACAAAGACTGCGGCCACCCCTGCGAGAAGCAGCGTGTGGCCTTGCGCGACCATAGCGGGCGCGCTCACCCTGTCATGGCAGACGTGGGTTGTCGCAACACGGTTTTTGGCGCAGAGGCGCAACAGGCGAGCCGCTACATGGATGATTGGCGAGGTGCAGGCATCCGCCACTTCCGGCTGGAGTTCGTCCATGAAAGCGCCCAGGAGGTTACGCAGATCGTGAAGGCGTTTGCGGCCACGCTGACCAATCGCCAGTCTGCGCGCGAGCTGGCGGCGCAACTGGGGCGGTTTGCCCCTCAGGGGGTCACCGATGGCAGCCTCTTTATACCCCAGCCTGCGCCATCGGCCAGAATTGACTTGATTGGGGTCTGACCATGATCGATCTGTCCGGAAAAGTCTGCCTGATTACTGGCGCAGGACGCACGTTGGGCGCGGCAATCGCTCGCCGCATGGCCCAAGCCGGCGCGCACGTCGCGGTCCACTATTTTCACTCGCAGCGTGAAGCGGAGGCGCTGTGCGCGGAGGTCGCCGCGTTGGGCGTGAGGGTACGTGCGTTCCAGGCTGATGTGACCGATTCGGCGGATGTGGCGCGTCTGTTGACGGAGGTGGAAAGCCAGCTTGGGACGCCTGAGATCCTGGTGAACAACGTGGGGCCTTACGCAGATGCGCCGTTCCTCGAACTGGCGTTGGCGGATTTTGACCGGGTGGTGGCGGGAAATGTGCGTTCGACTTTCATGCTTTGTCAGGCGGTCGGGCGGAGGATGAAAGAACGCGGGGCTGGCCGGATCGTGAACATTGCAGCCACAGACGCCTTCCACCGTAGCCACTCGGTCTATGGATTGGCCAAGAGCGGCGTTATCCACTTGACCGAAGCCTTTGCGCTGGAGCTTGCGCCAGAGGTCGCCATCTTTGCACTCGCGCCCGATCTCATCGCTGACAACGAAGGGATGAGCGATGAATTTGCTGCCCAAGCGACCGGCGCAACGCCCATGAAGCGGCTCGTGACACGCGCTGAGGTGGCAGAGATCGCCTGCCTGCTGTGTACGCCCGCCTTCTCCTTGGCGACGGGTCACACCGTCACGCTGGATGGCGGGCGCAGCATTCCGCGCATGGCCTTGTAGGGGCATGGCTTTGCGCCCGCCCAGAATGCGCACCTATTGAACAGCGTTTTTCACATAGCGGTCGAAAAATTCGATGGAGCGTCTCATGGCGGCGTTGAACTGGCCGGAGAGATTGTGATTGTCTCCTTCATAGGTGAATAGATCTGCTGCGCCGCCGACCGCTGCGATCTCGTCGTAGAGTAGCTCAGAGAACTCCACGGGCACGCTCTCATCTTCCGTCCCATGATGGAGCTGAATCGGCCCCGAAAGGTCGCTCACATAGCTGTTCGCCGAAATGGACGCCCAAAACGCCGGGTTGGCGGTTGGGTCGCCATACTTTTCCACCAATTGCTGACGCCAACGCCGCGCCCGCTGTGGGATGGTCGTTGTCGTGTTTCTCCTGTTCCAGCGCTCCAGCAGGTCTTTGTAAGAGGCCACCACCCCTGCCCAGATGACGCCTGCCTTGATGTCGTCATTGACGACCATGGCGCGCAATGTCAGGTAGCCGCCCATGGAATGGCCCCACATGCCAATCCGATTTTCGTCAACCGGCGCATAGCGCTTCATGGTCGCGACTGCATTGAGCACATCGACGGCGTAATTGGGAGAGCCATAGGCCCCGGTCGCCTCGCCTTCGGAAAAGCCATGCCCGCGATAATCAGGCTTGAAGACGATGTAGCCGTTGCGCGCAAAGCCATCAACATAAGCCACGTAGCGTTCCGCGGTGCGATAGACTTCTGGTGGGATGTAGCCGTGATTGAAGACGATGGCAGGCCAGCCCGTCGTCGGAGGTTCGCCATTGGGCACAGTGAGCAATCCATCGATCCTCAGGCCATCCGAAAGATAGGAAGCGATGTAGCGGCGATAATTGACCCCGGCTGCCAATTCCTCCTCGATGACCAGGTCGCTGCCAGGAAAGTCCAGGCTGCGCAGGTAGTCGATGGTGAGGCGCTCGCCATCGACTTCAGGGAGATCCTCATCGACCTGGGTTGGCGAATCAGCCGCAAGAGGGGTTGCCGGAGCAAACGAAGTCGACGGCACAGCGACCTGGGATGACTGTGCAGCAGGAATGCAGAGCTTCCAGCCAATGGCAATTGCGCCTGGATTCGCAATGCGGGCAAAGCTGAGATCGGTTTGCGCGGCGGCGTTCGTTGCAGCAACGATGCGCGCATAGGCTGCCGGGTTGCCCAGGGTGGCCGCGGCGATGGACGAGAGCGTATCGCCGGCGCGGACGACGACGGTGGTTAGGCATGAGGTTGCCTGCTGCGCGTGGGCGACCGGCGTTCCTGTCATTAAGAGCATGAGGCACAACGCTGTCATGGTTGCCTTCAAGAAGAGAGGAGATTGGAAAAGTTGGTTCATGATTTGCCCTTTCTGAATCATACCTGGCAGTTTAGGGTAAACGAACCGCGTAAACTGTAGAACTCCTCTCTCTTGGACAATCTCATGGAATCGTCGGTGCGATTGAGAATCGCACACCCGGTTCGACCCTGTTCATGCGGCCGCGAGCCGCACCTACTAGACGCACCAACGACACGATGTCAACGCTCTTGAGATGTGAACGGCAACATCCGCTGCAGGTAACGATCTCGATAGACAATCTGGTGACGGATGCCCAATCCCCAGTGGGTAAAGAGGGTGAGCACGATCAGCCAGGCGGTGATGCGGTGCGTCCATTGGACGAACAGGGCAATCGTTGCGTTCTCGCCGAGAAAGTTGGGTAGATGCCACTGGCTGAAGAAATGGACGCCATAGCCGCCGGTCATGACGAAGACGAAGCCGCTGAGAGGCATGACAAACATGCAGATGTAGAGAATGCGCTCGATCCAATGAATGAAGAGCTTCTCCCGGTCGCTCAGATGCGGCGCCCAGTTGGGGAGCGGCGTGGTCTTGCGCCAGGTGTAGCGCAGCAGCGCCACGAAGAGGGCGATCAGACCGATGGATTTGTGCCAGTTGTAGAGCGCACCCTGAGTGAAACCGGCGGTCGTCGCCCCCTGTGGGGTGTTAAGCATGGCGAAGGCGACGATGAACTGGTTGAGGAAAATCAGGAAGATCGCCCAGTGAAAGAGCTTTGTGGCGAATCCGTAGCGGGTGTCGCTGTTTTTGAGCTTCATGGCAGGCCTCGCAAGAAATCGGGTACGAGTACGAAAACGAGTACGAACAGGGGTGCAAATAAGAGTTTCGGTTACGGGGCTGGCTCGACGGTGATGTCGAAGTCCTTTGTCCGCCGGAGTATCTTGTTTTCGCGCTGCAAAGGGATGCGATCATAGGCCAACGCCTCGAAGGGGTGCCAAAGTGCGATCCAGCCGATGATGATGAAACCCTCTCCCAAGACGGCGTTGACGAAAGAAGGCAGAAAGGTGAGGAATTCGCCATAGAACAGGCCGGAAAGCAGGAGACAGATCGTCAGAAAGATCAACCCGCGCAGCAGAGCGCGCAGCCCATTGCGTCGCATGACCGACAACTCGTTCGTGTTGGCGGCAATGCGCGCATCCGCCATGCGGTCGATGGCGGTCTCAATATCTGCATCGAGATCGGGACGCAAGATGTGCGCAGGCAACTGGAGAGAGATCGCCACCTTCTGGTTCTTCCATTCAGGCAAAATGCGCAACAGAAGCAACTCCATGCCCGAACGCCCAGAAAGCGCCGCCTCACTGCTGGAGAATGGGTCAAACTCGGGCGTTCGATAGAGTTCTTCCAAAGAATCCAGGCGCAGCCGAACCGTGAGTGTATCCATTGCCATTCCTCATGATGCGTGTTGTAGAATCAAGATGGGAAGTATCGCATGATCATAACGCAAGTGTGAATTTGATCAAAACCACGGATTTTCGCCGCCAGGAAACATGCCGCCATGAAGATCACAGTGCGCCCCGCCATGCCCGATGACGCCGCCGCCATTGCCCGCATGAACGCTGAAGCCAACGACCTGCGGGCGACGGTTGAACACATGGCTGCGCACATCGCCTTGCGCTCCGAGTTCGAGCGCGCCTTCATTGCGGAAGTAGACGGCCAGGTCGCCGGCTATGCCTGTTTGCGATTGTTGCCCAACGTCTGCGATCCCATCCCCTACGCCGAGTTGTCCGAGTTGTACGTCGCCGCCGCGTTTCGGCGAGAAGGTGTGGGCAGCGCGCTGATTCGTCATGTAGAAGGTGTTGCGGCCAGCCAGGGTGCGACTGCACTCGTCCTCATGACGGCGTGGCGCAACCAGCGCGCCCACGCCTTCTACCACGCTATGGGGTATGGGCTATACACGATCTCCATGCGCCGCGAGCTTGGATGATCGAAAACCGGGCGTGAGGGAAATGTCCATGCGCTCCGTTTGGCGGCTGTGGAACTCTAGGTTAAATTATCTGCCAGATTCTAGAGTTTCTCAGATGATAGTCTGATAGTCACTTTGCAAAGTGATTGTCATCTCTGGATAATCGGACCGTGAATGCAAATTGTTGAAGGGGAGGTGACATTATGACACTTGAATTGGCTTCGGTCGTCGATCCCTTTGTACGACGGGGGCTATTTCCAAGTGCAGAAGCAGCCGTTACCGAGATCGCCCGCGATTATGTGGTGCGCCAAATCGAACGCTACCGCTCGATAGAATCATCTTTCCAAGCGCGTTATGGCATGTCCTATGAGCAATTCGATGAGTATTTGCGCGCTCGCTCAAAGATACTCAGCGCATCTCCCAACCAAACACTCAATCAGGCAATCATGGTTGAAGAAGATGATGCCATGGACTGGAAAATTGCACGCGACATGCTCCAGAGCTGGCTCGGTTTACAGCGCGAGGTTCCCTCGTGAACACTCTGGCAGACACATTGAGTTACGTCATGACTGCGCTGCAGGAATGGAAATCTTGCAGCGCAGTCCGCGTAATCGAGACGCATTCATTCTCTGCCTATCGGGTTTGCCTTCAAGGTGCGTGCAGTATTGAACTCTGGCGCAACACTGCAAGTTCGTATCTATTGCAATGGCAGCCATATAGATTACTCGTACCAATTGTTACGTGACGGCAAGCCGCTCCTGCGTTGGGATAACAAAGAGCACTTTCAGGAGATTGCTACACATCCTCATCACTTTCACAGCTACACAGGCGAAGTCGAAATGTCTTCCCTGACAGGCGATATTGCCCATGATCTGGCCATCGTGCTCGAAATCCTCGAACACGACCAGCAATTCCAAATATGGAACGCGGATGAAACGGCTAGGGCTGATCTGAGCGGATGAAAACCAGGATTCAGCAGAGAAATCCGCAGAATCCGCTCGATCCTGCCCAATCCGTGTTCACTATGGTACACATTTGGAATCCCTGTAGCACGACAGTGCGGTTTGACAATTCGTGGCTGCCTGCTATACTTTCATAACCCTTCTGGCCTATCTTTCACTCGTCGAGGTGCTCCCATGACGCAACGACAGACTGCCACACGAACCGGCGATGTGAATCAGCGCACGTCGCCCGCGCCCCACCAGCAAGCCCACAGCGGCCCGCAAGCGAGCGCCTCGCCCGACCAGCTTATCCAGACCGCAGCAACGCGCCCGCAAACGCTCACGACCAGCGCCGGCGCGCAGCTTCAGCGCACCATCGGCAATCACGCGCTAGGCCGCGTCCTCGCCAGCGCGCCGGCCTTCCCAGGCCGGCCGCGCACAGTATTCCAGGCCAAGCTGCAAGTGGGACCCGCCGGCGACAAATATGAGCAGGAGGCGGATCAAGTCGCCGATTCGGTGATGCGCAATCTGGCGCCCGCCACTCTGAGCGCCCCCGGCGAACCCAATGATGATCCGGTGCAGCGCACGCCCATCATCTGGCGCTGGAGCAGATATGATGACCTGGAGGCATCGGTGGGCGCTGAAGGCGGACCTGTGACGCGTTCCTTCGAAAACACGCTGCAACGAGCGCGCGGCAGCGGCCAACCCATCGAGACAAGCCTGCGCAGTCGTATGGAAGCTGGCATGGGCGCCGGCCTCGCCAATGTGCGGGTGCACACCGACAGCCAGGCCGATTCCCTCAGCCGCTCGGTGAGCGCACGCGCCTTCACCTCTGGCCCGGACATCTTTTTTCGCAGCGGCGAATACAACCCGGGCAGCTCATCTGGTCAGCGCCTGCTGGCCCACGAACTGACCCACGTGGTGCAGCAAGGCGCAGCCACCCAAAGCGCCCAGCGCACGCCCGATGAGATTCAGCGCAAGGATAAGAAAAAGGGCGCGGGCGACATTGGCGCTCTTGAGCAGGGGCTCGTTCCCAACTTCGCGCCAGCCAGCAACGCTGCGCCGGCAAACTACCAGGTCACAGTGGGCGTTGCGCGCGTTCTACCAGAGTTCCTGCCCTTCGCCAAGGAGCGCATGAAGAGCACGATACGCAACAAAGCGCGCGCAAAGTTGCGCAGCGTTCCACTGTTGAAGGGACTGGTGCGCAAGGCCAAGACGGGCGACGAGATCAAGACAAAGGCGGCCAAGAGGGCGGTCTCACGGGTGAAAGAAAACGAGGGAGCCACAGACACCACTGCATCCCAGCAGGAAATCAACAATGTCATCGCCAATTCCGATAGCACCGGCCACAGTTGGATCAAGTTCAGCGCGCTCGACAACGCCGGCCAACCCATCAAGACCTACAGCTTCGGCTTCTACGCTTCGGCTGCGCCTGCCCGTCCCACCGATGTCGTTGCCGGCGAGGTGCACAATCCAGACACCTATTTCGAGGACAGCGGCGACAACCGCTATCTCGACACGCGCGTCAACGCCGCTAAGTACGCTCAGGGGCTGGACAAGGCCGTGCAACTCAAGGCGAACCCGCCAGCCTACACCACGATTGGCTACAACTGCACCAAGTTCGTGCGCGAAGTCGCCAAGGCCGCTGGCGCATCCTTCCCCAGCGGCGCGCACATGATGATCCCCTTCTCCAATGTGGGACAAATCCGTCTCTTCCAGAAAGCCTTTGCCCCAAATGCACTCTACGACAAAATCGAAGACTCGGGCAAGGGCTATGAAGATTCGCCGGAAAGCCAGAAGCTGGGGTCAGGACAATATCAAATGAATGCCCAGACCGGACAGATCGAGCAGTTGACCATCCAGCAACAGCAAGCGCAACAACAAATGCAGCAGCAAAGGACGCAAGCAGGCACTGCGAACATCATCAGGGACAACAAAGATCGTATTGGCGAGATGGATAAGCAGGAATGGCTCAATCTCGGCCTCACCTCAGACAGGCTGGAAGACCTGAAGGACGAGACGATTGGCGAGCTGGTGGAGGATGAGGTCGATGTTGCAGGCGTTTTTGCGACGTTTGAACTGGACATCCCGCAGGTCGCCCTCATCGCCGCAGGAAAAATGGGCAAGGTCATCAAGGCATTCTCCGCTCCTACGCTATTCGGACGACAGAACAACAACATTCCTGTTGGCAGCGTTGTGCGCGTCTCCAAGGCCAAGGACGGCGAAGTGCAGTTCGAGGTGGCGCGTATGGGTCAGTACAAGCTGGAGATGAGCAAGTTCATCGAATATGTTGATATGAGCGGGTCATAGCATGATCAGCGGCAACGCCAACGCCGACGGGTGCGCCGCGTCGTGATAGACCGTCTGATCCGCCGCGACCATGGCTGTTGCGCTGTGGAGCGGCTCGCCCGTCCCCAGGTTGCGCGCCACGCGGGGATGCGCGCCGCTGCACACATGCAGGCGAATGCGGTGCGCCCGCTGAAAACGATAGGCAGTCGCCCCCAAATCCACCTCGATGCGCAGCGAGCCGTCAGGCTCTAGCTCCCCCACGCCGGGTTCCAGGCGCAGATGCCCCTCGCAAATGTTGATAGAACGCCCGTCCGGGTGCACATCGCACAGGCGACCGAAAAAGTCTGTGAACGGCGTGCTGGACTGGACGAAAAGCTCCAGACGCACCCCGCCGATCACCTCGACGGGCTGGGTCAAAGGCAGAGACGTATAGACAAGCACATCGCCGCGCGTCTCAAGAGGACGGTTATCCTTTGCGCCGGCTTTGGTCGCCAGGAGCGGGCCGCCAATGCTGGGCGTAGGATTGGCAGGATCGAAGCGGTAATGATCCGCCGCAGAGGTGGGCGGCGGGCTGTCTGGATAGAGCGAGCCAGCTTTGGCCGCTGCGACGCCGCCCAGGTAGTAGCGTTTGGTGAACGCCGGAGGCGGCCAGGAAGAAAAGCTCCGCCATTCTCCTGCGCCCATGACAAAGATCCGCACCGGGTCGGGGCGCAACCAGCGCCGCTCACCCTTGAGGTGTGCGCTGAACCAAGCAACGGCCTCGTGAAACGCATCGAAGGCGACGCGATAGTCCATGTGAGTCCACGGGCCGATGGTCAGGTAAGGTTGTTTTCCCGCCGCCAGTTGCAGCTGATAGTCGTTCAACAAACCGTTCAGGAAGATGTCATGCCAACCCGAGATGAAATGAGTGGGCGGCGCGGCGGCAACCTTGTGCGCCTGACTGGTGCTCTGCCAATAAGCGTGGTCGGGGGAGAGGTCAGTGAGCATCTCGCGGTAGAATGGTTCCGGTCGTCCAAGAAAAACCTCATCGACTGTCGCCAGAGGCAGATGCATGAAGGCATCTGCCAGCAGGCGATCCTGTACATCTGCGTTGCTGGCGCGCTGCATCCGCTCCCAGGGGCGCAACCCTGGCCGCCGCAGAGCGTCAAGCGTCAGCATCCAGCGCAGGAGTGTATCCAGTTCCAGGCCATCGCCCGGGTAATCCATCAACTGGGAGTGGGTGATGCCAGGAAAGAGCGCCTGCAAGGCTGGCGCTCCCACCGCAGCCCACTGGGTGTAGCCCACGTAGCTTTCGCCCCACATACCCACCTTGCCATCTGACCACGGCTGCTGAACGATCCAGTCGATGGTCGCCTGACCATCTGCTTCTTCGTGAATAAACGGCGCGAATTCGCCCTCCGAATCGTTGCAGCCGCGCACATCCTGGCAGACGACATTGAAGCCTCGCTCTGCGAAACGCTGACTGTAGAAAACCAAGGGATGATAGATGGGGCCACGGCGCGTATAGGGTGTGCGGATCAGAATGGTCGGCTGGGGCGTCTCACCGTAGGGGCGATAGAGATCCGCAACCAAAGAAACGCCGTCCGGCATGGGAATGTGCACGTTGCGCGTCACTTGCACTTGATGGCTGGGCATGGGCGCGCCCAACACCAGCGCCAGGATTTGTCGGCGAATAGCGTAGAATCCAACCCCGGCCAATCCCAGGCCGACCGCCCAGTCAGAGATACGTGGCGTCAATTTGCTCATGGTCGGCACGCCTCGATGAAATTCTCCCACAGACGGCGGTGAGCCTCTGGCAGCTCAAAGATGCGCTCGGGATGCCACTGCACACCCATCACCCACCGATGTCGTCGGCTCTCATAGGCTTCAATGAGCCAGCCAGATTCGACATCAAGGGCTGCGGCGACAAATTGGGGAGACAACGTCTTTTCGTCCAGACCCTGATGATGATAGGTGTTCACGGGAAGAACATCCTGGCCAACGATTACTCGAAACCGCGAATCGGGCGCCACCCGCACAGGATGGAGGAACGGATTGTCCAGAGGCGAGCGATGTCCATCCAGCTGCTGCACCATGCTCCCGCCAGCCGCGACATTCAGCACCTGGCAACCGCGGCAAATGGCAAAAATGGGCAGGTCATTTTCCAGCGCAGCGCGGCCCAGGTGAATTTCCAGCTCGTCGCGCAGGCAGTCGATAGATTCTGGGTCGGCGCCGGCCATGGGCTGACCGAAGCGGCTGGGATGCACATCGCCGCCGCCGGAAAAGATGACCCCGTCCAGGTGTTTGAGGACGATATCGGGCAAACGCCCGGCCTCATCGGGAAAGAATATCTCGCCAGTGGGCAGCGTGGTCGGCTGATCGGGTGAGAGAATCACCGGCGTGGCGCCGTATTCAGCCAGCCGATTGAGATAGTTGCGCGCCGACTTCTCCACCCACTCCTGATCGCCCCGTCGCGTCGTTATGCCAATCGTGAGCAATGCCCCTTCTCCTTATAACGTTTGTCAAAGTATTACTTCGCACCCTCCAGGAAGCACCGAGCTTCCTGGAGGGTTGGAAACGGGAAGTTATTTCTGGGCGGCTATTTATCTGCTGCACCGTGCTGGGGATATTTCCTGCCCCACCCGTGAAGTAGACCCGTTTGTATCCCTCCATTCTACATGATCTCCGTTCGTGTGCTATAGTCAGACAGAATGGAAAGTAGAGTTGCTCACGCCTCAGCCACATCATTATGACTACGACCTTTGTCACGAGCCTTCTCATCGTCGCTGGCTTTGTCATCATCGCCTTCACCGGCGGCTTTATCTACCTCTACTGGTGGCTGATTCAGCGAGCACAGCCCAAACTCGACGGCCAATTGACGCTTGCGTGCCTGGAGCAGCCAGTGGAGATTCTGCGCGACAAACATGGCATCCCCCACATTTACGCCCAAAGTCGGGCAGATCTTTTTCGCGCCCAGGGTTTCGTCCATGCCCAAGACCGCATGTGGCAGATGGAGCAGAACCGACGGATTGCACGCGGTGCGCTGGCCGAGGTCTTTGGGGAAGCCGCACTGGAGGCAGACCGCTTCTCTCGCATTGTGGGTTTCTGGCGCGCAGCCCAGGTCGAGTTGACCGGGCTCGATGACGAAACGCGCCAAATACTCGACTGGTACGCCGAGGGCGTCAACACTTATATCGCCGCGCGCCCCAAGCGGCTGGCGGCTGAATTCAATCTACTGGGGCTGCAACCTGGCTTGTGGACGCCTGCCGACAGCCTGGGCTGGCTCAAGGTGGTCTCCTGGGGATTGGGCGGCAACTGGGAGGCGGAGCTGACGCGGCTGCGGCTCATGGCTGCATTGGGGCCAGAGCGCGCCGCCGAACTGGAGCCGGATTTTCCCCGATCGACGCCGCTCATCATGGAAGGCGTGGGCAGCGCAGAGGTGAAGCGCCTGGCCAGAGCCGCCGAATTAATCTTGGAGCAGACGCGTAGTCTCAAATCCTGGCTCGGCAGATTGGAACAGGGCATGGGCAGCAACAGCTGGGTGATTTCACCCGGCAACAGCCTGAACCGGCGTCCATTGCTCTGCAACGACCCTCATCTCATCGTGCAGATTCCAGGCGTCTGGTATGAGAATCACCTGGTCTGTCCCAACTACGAGGTGAGCGGTGCGTCCTTTCCTGGCGTACCCGCTGTTCTCATCGGCCACAACGAGGAGATCGCCTGGGGTCTGACCAATGGGTGTATCGACCAACAAGACCTGTACATTGAACGGCCGCATCCAGAGGACGACGCTCGTTTTGCCTATCGGGACAGTTGGGAAGAGGCGCAAGTGCTGGAGGAGGTAATTCGCGTGCGCCGGCGCACGCAGCCGCACGTGGAGCGGGTCGTCATCACACGCCACGGCCCCTTGATCACGGGTCTGTTGGGCGAAGCAGAGCGTACGCAGCTGCCGTCCCTGGCGCTGCGTTGGGTGGGCCATGAGGCGGATCATAGCCTGGCGGCCTTCTATCGCCTCAATCAGGCAACAAACTGGGAGGAGTTCGACGCGGCGTTGGTCGACAGCGGGGCGGCGGGACAAAATGTGATCTTCGCCGACGTGCGCGGCAACATCGGCTATCGGCTGATCGGTCGGGTTCCCCTGCGCAGTCGGAACCTGGGTCTGGTTCCTGCGCCCGGCTGGGACGCCGCGCACGAATGGGATGGCTACATTCCCGACGCCGAGCTGCCCCGGCTCTACAACCCGCCATCGGGCAAGATCGTCACGGCCAACAACAAGATCGTGGGCGACGACTATCCCCATTTCCTGGGCGTGGAGTTCCTGCCAGGCTGGCGCGCCGCCCGCATCGAAGAACTGCTGGCAACCAAAGATCGCTTCACCGTGCGCGACATGGAAGAATTTCAGACCGACACCGGCAGCAAATACGCAGAGAGATTGACCCCGTGGATCACCTTGCTCAACAGCGACGACCCGTGGGAGAAGGTCGCCTTGGCCAGTCTGCGCAAGTGGAATCATCGCATGGAATCCGAGAGCAAAGACGCGCTGGTCTTTCACTACACGCTGTTGGAACTGCTGGAGATGATCTTTGGCGACAAACTGGGCGCAAACCTATCGGGCTATCTGGGCATCGGCGACAACCCACTCTCGCCCTTCAACACCCTTGCGGATCGGGCGCAGGAACGGCTGCTCGAGCTGATCGACGCCCACGAACAGTCAACCTGGTTCACCGAGGGCGCCACAGGCCGCCAGCGAGATCGGGAGGAATTGTTGCAAGAGGCGTTCTCACGCGCCATCCAGCGCATCCGCGGCGAAATGGGCGACAGTATGCTCAAATGGGCGTGGGGAAGGTCGCACCAGGTGCGCTACGTCCATCCGTTGGGCAGCGCGCGCCTGGTGGGAGGACTTTTCAACCGAGGACCCCTCCCCATCGGCGGCGACAACGCCACGCCCAACCAAAGCCGTCACACCCCACGACATCCTCTGGGGCTTGTCCAGGTCGTTGCCAGCTATCGCCAGATCTTTGAGGTGGGCGCATGGGATCGAGGGCAAGCCATCACCTGCGTGGGGCAATCAGGACATCCCCTCAGCCCGAATTACGATGACCAGGTCATGATGTGGCGCGAAGGCGTCTATCATCGTATGCCGTGGAATCGAGCCGCCGTTGAGAAGGTCGCCGAACACCGGTTGTGGATTTCACCAGAGCGAGGCAGAGCAGCGCCTTGAGGCAGGCGCTCAGCGACGGATCATGCTGGCGAGAAAGCCAATGTAGACGCCCAATGCAGCCAACGCTGTGAGATTTGCTGCCTGACCTGCCGTGGGCGCCAATCCACGGATGAAAAACGAGACGGCAAGCAGCAACCACACCAGTGCATGTCCCCAACGCAGGAAGAAGAAACGCACGGCGGAGATGTCCTCGCTCGCCCTATCCGACGGCCAGACAAACACCCACATCAGCGCCAGCAACAGTGCGCCGATACCGTACACCCACCAGGGAATGCCAAGCGGTCCGGTTGCGCCCATCAGTCGAAGCGAGAGAAATCCGGTTTGCGACGCTCCATAAAGGCGGTGAACGCCTCGTTGGCCTCGGGCGACGACAGGCGTTCACGGAACGCCTGCGCCTCTATGCGAATCGCCTCATCGAGCAGGGCAGCCGTGTGTCGCTTCATTAGCCACTTGGTCTGGCGCAGCGCAGCCGGCGGCCTGGCAGCCAACTGGCGGGCTGTCTCCAGTGCAACAGGTAGGCTCTCGCCGTCGCCAACCACACGATTGACGATGCCTGCCTCCTGGGCAGTGGTCGCATCGAAGGGATCGCCCAGCATGAGCAAAGCGGCTGCCCGACGCTGCCCCAATGCGACGGGCAGCAACAAGCTCGACCCAGCTTCGGGAACAAGCCCCAGATTGACAAAGGGAAGCTGAAATCGTGCGCTGCGGCCAGCATAGATCAGGTCGCAATGCAGCAACATCGTCACGCCAATGCCCACTGCAACGCCCTCGACCGCGGCAAGAAGAGGCTTCTGCGCGCCCACCAAGGTGCGCAAGAACTGGAAGACTGGGCTATCGTCAGTGACTGGCGGCCATTGCATGAAGTCTGCGATGTCGTTGCCCGCGCTGAAGACTCCGCCGGCCCCGCTGATCACCACTGCGCGCACTGTGGGGTCGCTCTCGCCGCTGCGCAGCGCGTCGGTCAACGCGCCATACATGGCGACAGTGAGTGCGTTCTTCTTTTCCGGGCGGTTGATTTGGATGCGCAGGATGCGCTCTTCTAGCGTCTTAAGAATCAAGTTGGACATAGCATATGTCTCACTATTGGAAATCGGAACTCGCATCCTGATTGTAGCACTTGATCCATCGCTTTGGGAACTCTTGCCCGCCGCCCGGCGTCTTTCACGCACCTCCCCACGACAATCGCAGTTTCGTTTCCGCTTCATGCCGTTGTCACATTCAATGTCAAGGTCTTTCAAGAGGAGAACGAAGATGGCAAAGTCAGTCACCGTAGGTCAGATCGCCCATGCGTTGCGATGTCATGAACAGTCCGTGCGTAGTTACCTACACGAAGTTGACCGAGAGATTCGACCTGGACGCACCAACTATGGCGAACCGGTCGACGTGCAGACGGTCTATCTTCTCTGGAAACGCCACCAGCACTCCCCTTTGGGGCGGCGTCTTACGCCTCTCTTGCAGGCGGCCTGATAAAATATGCCAAAAACGGCAAGCACGAAAAAGGAGTGGGCTGCGTGACGCAGCCCACTCCTTTTTCGTGCGGTCAGGGATTCGCCCACGTTCACCGCTCTTTATAGGCAGCGCCAGACGCCAGCTGTGTTACAATTCCCCCCATTGTTCTTGTTCAATCGCCAGGAGGCGAACATTCCTGATCCCATGGACTTCGACCCGCGTTCACCTGCATTTCGGTCCAACCCGTACCCATTCTATGACACCCTGCGCACCCACGCCCCCATTTTCTATTGGGACGTTTGGGGCATCTGGTTTCTCACACGTTACGAAGATTGCAACACTCTGCTGCGCGACAACCGGCTTGGTCATGGCGGCATGAGTGAGCCGCCGTTCGGACAAGATGCCTTGAACCGGATGATGAGCCGTTGGATGCTCATGCGCGACCCTCCCGACCACACACGGCTGCGCTCGCTGGTCCACAAGGCCTTCACGCCGCGCATGGTGGCGCAACTGCGCAGCACAGTGCAAGAGATCACCGACGGACTGCTTGATGCAGGCGAGCGCCGCGGTCAAATGGAGCTGATCGCCGACTTCGCCTATCCACTGCCTGTCACCGTGATTTGCGCCATGTTGGGAATTCCCCAGGCAGATCACCCGCGTTTTCACGGTTGGTCCGATGCGATTGCTCGCTCGCTGGATTTGACTGAGGAAGAAGCGGTCTACGTGCGAGCGTCGGCAGCGGCGGAAGAACTGACCGACTACCTTGAGAGCCTCCTTGCCCAACGCCGCGCCAGTCCACAAGCTGACCTTCTCTCGGCTCTGGCCGCAGCCGAGGAGAGCGGCGACCGCCTCACCAAAGATGAACTCTTCGCCACCTGCGCGCTGCTCCTGATCGCCGGCCATGAGACGACGATCAACCTGATCGGCAACGGCGCACTGGCGCTGCTGCGCCATCGTGATCAGTGGGAGAGGCTGGGCAATGAACCGCAGTTGATCCCCTCTGCGGTGGAAGAGTTGCTGCGCTTTGACAGCCCAGTGCAGATGACCTCGCGCATCGTGCTCGAGGAATTCTGCTATCGCGACGTCACCTTTCGGCGCGGCCAGCAGATCGCCTTTCTCCTCGGCGCAGCCAACCACGACCCCGCCCAGTTCGCGGAACCATCGCGACTGGACATCGGGCGCAGCGACAACCGCCACCTGGCTTTTGGCGGCGGCATCCACTATTGCCTGGGCGCGCCGTTAGCGCGTCTGGAAGGCGAAATTGCGTTTCACACGTTGAGCCGCCGCATGCCCGACCTGTCCCTGGCAACCGACGCCATCTCTTATCGGGACAACTTTGTGCTGCGCGGCCTGGAGCGTCTGCCCGTCCTCACCCAATAAAGAAAAGTGAAACTATGTCCACACAGATGAATCCACCAGCCGCGGCGCATCCGGGCGCACCTGGCCACGAGTCGCCGCCCGGCGTAGATTACAGCCGCAAGTGGTATGCCATGGCGGCGGTGGCCATGGGCATCTTTCTCGCCACCATCGACGGCAGCATCGTCAATATCGCGCTGCCCACGCTGGTGAGCGACCTGGAGACGACCTTCGCCGCAGTGCAGTGGGTGGTGCTGGCGTATCTGTTGACCCTGGCAACTCTCTTGCTGAGCGTTGGGCGTCTGGCGGATATTCGGGGCAAGCGCACAATCTATGTGACAGGCTTTCTGGTTTTCACGGCTGGCTCAGTGCTCTGCGGTCTGGCATGGAATGTCTATGGGTTGATCCTCATGCGCGTGCTGCAAGCGGTGGGCGCAGCCATGGTGCTGGCTTTGGGTCCGGCCATTATCACCGAGGCCTTTCCGCCCAGCGAGCGCGGACGGGCCTTGGGCATCACCGGCTCGGTGGTGTCGGTGGGCATCGTGATCGGGCCTGCTCTGGGCGGCGTCATCTTGAGCAATCTCTCCTGGCATTGGATCTTTTTTGTCAATCTGCCTATTGGTCTGCTCGGCAGCTATATGGCTTGGCGATTTGTGCCGGCCGTGCAACCGCGCGGCGCGCAGCGATTCGACTTCCTGGGGGCGGGCCTTCTCTGCCTGAGCCTTCTGGCCTTTCTCTTCGCCCTGACCCTGGGTCAGGACCAGGGCTTCACCGACTCCCTGGTCCTGGGCTTGCTCGGCGCCTGGCTGATTCTCTTCGGGTTGTTCGTCATCGTCGAGCGGCGCGTCGCCCAGCCTATGATCGACCTCAACATTTTCCGCAATGCCCAATTCAGCCTCAATCTTGTCACCGGCTTCATTACCTTTGCCGCCATCGCCGGCGTCATCTTGCTCATGCCCTTCTATCTGGAAACAATCCTGGGCTATCCTGTCCAGCAGGTGGGGCTGCTGCTGGCCGTCGTGCCCATTGCTTTGGGGATCACAGCGCCGATTTCTGGCAGCCTTTCCGATCGCCTGGGGTCGCGGGTGATCACCATTAGCGGGCTGACCGTACTTGTCATTGCCTACCTGGCTGTCAGCACGCTCAGCTTGACAACCACCGCGCTGGGCTATGTCGTCCGCCTCTTTCCCATCGGCCTGGGCATGGGCATTTTTCAGTCGCCCAACAACAGCGCCATCATGGGCGCCGTACCGCGGGAACGGCTCGGCATCGCCTCCGGATTGCTCTCTCTGACCCGCACCCTTGGGCAAACGACGGGCATCGCAATCTTTGGCGCGATATGGGCAAGTCGGGTTGCCTTTTACGCTGGCGGTTCGATGCCTGGCGGCGCCACCACTGCGCCAGCGGAGGCCCAGGTGCAGGCGTTGCAGGACACCGCCCTCTTCACTGCATTACTGGTGGCAGTTGGCCTGGCGCTGGGTTTGTGGGCGTGGCATCGCGAACGCCGCACGCGCGCAGCCCGCTTGCAGAGCGTCACGGATGCGCCCAAGTGAATCTCGCTACGGCGCGTCCCGTTGAACTACACTTGGAAAATTTCCACCTTGATAGATTGTCCTTGAATTGGAAGATTTCCAACTTGACAGATTGTCTTCCTTGCAGTAATTTAGTTTCACATTGAATGATTTGATATAAAATTATTTGATGTCGAAATGACATGTTCATCTACAAAAAGGGAGACAGACAATGGCCTGGCAGATTGACCCCACCCACTCAAGCATCGAGTTCAGCGTCCGCCACATGATGATTTCAAAGGTGCGCGGCCAGTTCGATAAGTTCTCCGGCGAGATCAACATCGACGAGGACAATCCGGAACGAAGCACGATTGACATTCACATTGACGCTGCCAGCATCAACACACGAGAATCGCAGCGGGACGCTCATCTGCGCTCAGCCGATTTCCTCCATGCTGACCTGTATCCAACGCTAAATTTCCGCAGCACGAAGATCGAAACGACAGGCAAGAACAAGGCGAGAATGCACGGAGCGTTGACTATCCGTGACGTCAGCAAAGCGGTGGCAGTCGATGTGGAGTTTGTGGGTCAGTCCAAAAGCCCCTGGGGCGCGTTGGTCTATGGCTTCACCGGCTCGACCAAGATCAATCGCAAAGAGTGGGGGCTAGTGTGGAATGTCGCCCTGGAGACAGGCGGCGTCCTTGTGGGCGAGGAGATCACGGTCAACATCGAATTGGAAGTGATCAAGACACTAGAACAGCAACCTGAGATGGAGCCAGAGCTGGCGCTGGCCTGAGAATTGTAGGCTGTGCTACTGGTCTTGGTGTGTTCAAGACCAGTTGATTGTAGCGACATGAACGGCGGCGGGTGCGCGCTATTGTAGCCCCAAACGCTCCTGCCGCCGTTCATATCTTTACGGATGAACCAGTCTCAACGCATAACGAGATTCTTCGCTGGCGCTCAGAATGACGATATCCTGGTCTTATTTAGCCACCGCCCAGGCCGTCCACGCCCTCATCGTCCATCTGGCGCTCAGAATGACGATATCCTGGTCTCATTTAGGCCGCTCTGTAATAGGCTGCTGATTTTCTATGTGGTGAGGATCGTATGGTGCGTGGAGCGCAACAATTGATCACAAACGCAGTCACTGCCTGGGAGGACGCATCGGTGCATCCTCATCGCTTTGGCGGCGTCGAATATCGCCTGGGCAATAGAGAAATCGGCCACATTCATGGCGACTCTATGGTGGACATTCCATTTCCCGTAAAGGTGCGCAACGAGCTGGTTGCGCTGAAACGGGCAGAACCCCATCATCTACTGCCGGAAACAGGTTGGATCAGCTTCTATATTCGCCAGCCCGAGGATGTAGAGCATGCAGTCGCGCTCTTGCGACAATCTTACGATATTGCTCTTGCTCAGCGCACGAAAAGGTTGCCCAATCGTGGGCAAGCCTCCGGCGGAGAACAAGAGCAGTAGAGCAAATCCTTTTACTGATCCTAAACTGCGGTGGCTTTGAAATCAGGAGTTTTCACAGTTCAAAAAACTCCTGGTTTCAAACGGAGCGAAGTACAGAATGGCAGCTCATACGGCCGACCATCACGAGCGACTCGTGACCCGTGACGTATGGATTATTTACCTGGCGAGCAGTATTAACGCGGGCTTCAACCCGCTTTCCTACTTCCCTTCCCCAATTTCTTCAACAGTCGCCCCAATGACTCCTGCTCTTCTGGAGTCAATACACTCATCTCCTGAACGATGACGGCCACATGGTGCGGCAACACGGCTTCGATTTTTGCGCGCCCGGCCTCCGTCAAACGCACGGTAAACCGCCGCCGGTCAGACTCGCAGCGCAGACGCTCCACGTAACCATGCCTCTCCAAATTGTCGAGTACAAGGGTGATATTGCCGCCGCTTTTGAGAAGTTTGGCGGCGATTTCAGTCTGGGACATGGGGCCAAGATGATAGAGAGCTTCCATCACGGCAAACTGCGTCAGGGTGAGGTCGCACAATGAGTGATGAGCCAACATGCGCGTGTCGAACGACTCTACGGCGCGTGAGAGCTTGATGAAGGTGTCCAACGCAAGCTTTTCTTCGGCAGAACCTTGATAGTGGGTGGGCATGGCGCAAATCACCAAAAATACGTGCGAACATTCTTCTTGATTGCCGCACTATATCACACTTCTTCCCCACTTGCCATTCGCAGGGGATTTTGGGGTCTACTTCAAGTTGGGGGCAGGCTGCACGCCCACCGGTTGAAACCGGTGTCTGACATGCGAAACCGGCTGAAGCCCGGTTGCGAAACGGCGCGATCTCCGGTTTGTCAGTGCGTTTCAACGCACTTTGCGTGCCAGACGAGGGTTTCAACCCTCGGCGGCGCTCAAGGCACAGTGAGTGCACCAAAACCCTCAACCAATTGACGACCGACAACCAGAAAAATGAGTAGAAAGTGAGCAGGTTTTGAACTGGAAATCAATCTGCTTGTTCTGACAGACTTGCAAGCGAGAGATTCTGGCCCACACAACCAATGCGTTCATCAGCCTTGGGAGCATTTCCAATGTCCGATTCACCAGCCAGCGCGCCCACGCACACCGAAACAGAACAAGCATTGGCAGCGTTGCGCCAATCAATTGCGGCCTTCAACTGCGGCGACAGGGAGGGGTTTCTAGCAGTCTATGACGACTGCGCAAAGCTGCATTTCCTCGCGCCCAACTCGCCCCAAGGCAAGCAGGGCGTCCGGCTGTACACCGCCCTGCTGGAAAACGCGTTTCCGGACGCTGAGTTTCGCGTCGAAGAAATCGCTGTGCAAGGAGAGATGGTGGCAATGCGCTATCGCCTGGTCGGTACACATCTGGGCAATTTCCTGGGCAAGCCTCCTACAAACCGTTCCTTTGAAGTGGAGGGATACACGATCATGTATTTCAAGGGCGCTAAGATTGTGGAACAATGGAGCCTCCTGGATGAAATGAGCCTGCATCGCCAACTGGGACTGATCCAGCTCCAGGGCGCGCCGCGCGCCAACTGATTACCATGCCACAGAGAGCGCAGAGGCGCACAGAAGCGTTTTCGTTGTTCGATGCCGCCCCACAGGGTCACGAACACGGGTCAAACACATAGGATTTGCGCAAACGAAGGATGATTCTCTCTGGCGTCTGCGGGCGTCACGCTCCAACTCCCAGGTGAATCCAGACAAACAACACTATAGGCGGCAGATCATGGCGGTTGAGAGTGTAAGCATGACGGAAGCCCGAAACGGCGGCGCGACGAGCGACGTGCGCCTGGGTGGCTATAGTGCGCTGGCCCAGAGCGCCTGGATGGGAAGCGTGCAGGCCACAGAAGTCCTGGAGCCGCTCAACTTGAGCCGGAAGCTCCAGCGGCTGGGGGTGCGGCTGCCGCGCGTCTCGGTGACCGGGCTACTGACGCGCCAGTTCAGTGTGGCAGAAGCCAGCGTCATCCTCATGAGCAGCTTCTTCCTTTCGGCCCTGTTGGGCGCAGTGCGCCAGATTCTCTTCAATGCTCGTTTTGGCGTAGGCATGGAGGCCAACGCCTATTACGCTGCCTTTCGCCTGCCTGACACGCTCTTTAGCCTCATCGCCGGCGGCGCACTCTCCAGCGCGATGATCCCCGTGCTCCTGCGCGCCGAGCAAGACGAGGGGCGCGCCGCGGTGCAGCGCACGCTCAATCTGGTGTTGACTGCTTTGTTGGCCTTTTTCGCTGTGGTCGTACTGGCCTTGGAGATCTTTACGCCTTTCTTCGTGCAGACAGTGCTGGCGCCGGGCTTCGATGCGCCCACCAGCCAGCTCACCATCACGCTGACGCGCATCATGCTCGTGCAGCCGCTCATCCTCTCCCTGGCCAGCGTGGCGACAGCCGTGCTCAATGGGCGCAACCAGTTCCTGCTCACCGGGCTGGCGCTCCTTAGCCACAACATCACCCTCATTCTAGGCATCCTCATCGCCGCCGCTCGACCAGAGGTGGGCATTTACGGTCCGACGGTCGCAGTGTTGTGTGGCGCGCTCTTTCAGGTGGTCATCCTGCTGCCCGGGTTGATAGGCAATGGCGCGCGCTTGCGCCTGGCCTGGCAGCCGGCCGACGCGCACTTGCGTGCGGTGACGCGCTTGCTCATCCCCAACGGACTGTCGGTGAGCGTCAACTACGCCGGCTCCATCGTAGATACGGCTTTTGCCAGCACCGTCGCCAATCTGGCCGCGCTAGGCGCCATCTACAACGGCTGGTTGCTGGCCGGGTTGCCCGTGGCGCTCTTGGGCCAGGCCATCGGCCAGGCAGCTTTCCCGCGGCTGGCCGCGCAAGCCGAACAAGGAGACTTTCGCACCTTGCGCCGAACGCTGATCCGCACCCTGGGCGTGGCAATTTTCCTGGCCATTCCCGCAGTCGCAGCGCTGGCCCTTTTGGGGCGCACTGCCATCCGCATCCTTTTCGAGCGCGGCGAATTCGGTGTGGAGGCCGGCGACCTTACCTATGCTGTGCTGCTGGGGTACGCCGTTGCGCTGCCCGCCTTCGTCGCCACCGAGGTGATCACCCGCGGGCTGACGGCCCTGCGCGACACACGCACACCGCTGGCGACGAATCTGTGCCAATTGGCCGGACGCATTTTGCTCATGGCGGTCTTCATCAGTCGCATCGGGGTGCTCGCCATTCCCCTGGCTCTGGCGGTCACCGCCACATTGGAGTGTTTCGTTCTGGGCATCGTCTTGTTCATACGGATTCGTAGAGGCTTGAAGATGAGGTCGTAGGATTTTGGGGGAATTGGAGTTCGAGCGATATGAGTATCCCACCACTCCACTACCTCACCACCCGAAATATCAAAAGTACAGGGAGAAATGAAACATGCCACCAACCATTCGCCTCAACCCGGAACGCACCGCCTATTTTGAGCGGGCCGGTTGGCAGGCCTATTACGACCGAGATTGGCTGCGCACTTTTGCCCTTATGGTGCAGTTAAACCGGGAAATGTTTCACATGTCTTGGTGGATGGCGATCTCGGCTTCGCTGGACACTGTGCGAGCAGCAAAGATCTTTGCGCCCATCGACCATGATCTGAGCGAAGTGCGCCGCCATCTCACGCTCTTCTTCCAGAAAGCGCGCGCCAGCCTGGGCATCGCGACCGACGCGGCGACCCTGGCCGAGCGCGAGCTGGACTACTGGGTCATTCATCGCGAGCTGGCTATTCGCCGCAAACAGGATCCCAGCGACAACAACATCGACCCGCTGGTGGAATCCATGACACAACTCCACGCGGCTATCTTTGGCGCGGATGTGGAGGCCATGCGGCCATCGGGTTTTCTGCGCAGCATGTCCACCGTGGCGGTGTTGAGATTGAGTTTCGAACACTCGTCGATCAG
>CAZLMM010000085.1:0-28716 GCA_964560495.1 uncultured Caldilineaceae bacterium | reverse complement strand
CGGCTTCGGAGCGAGGTTCGACTTCTTCCCCGTGCACCAAGTCGCCATTGGTCGGTGCAACGCCCGACCAGGGAACGGCTTGCCTGGTCTCAATTGTCGGGATTGCGGTTGTCATGACTCCTTTACTTCCTCACAGAGATGCTAGGTTCGGAGTAAGGATTATGCCCGACTCACGCCCCTGGGTCAAGAACGAAGAAGCCGACAGGTCTACTTCAAGTTGGGGGCGAGCGCCAGGGACGTTATGCCCCGAACTTGAAGTACACCTGAAGCCGACCCAGACTTACGGCGAGAGCTGCCCAAGCGGGCATGACCGCACCAACTAGCGAGCGATCATCGGCAGGTAGACGCGCTGCAGCGGCGGCGCATCGCCCGTGATTGTCACCGCGCCATTCTGCACCTGCGCCAGCGAGAGACCACCTTGCACGTTGCTCAGCAAGTGACGCTGCAACTCCAGGCTGCTCGTCCCAGCCGTCTTTGCGCGGAACTGCATCTGCGCCAAAACACCGTTTCCACTCGCCGCCGGGCTGTCGCCCTGTGTGTAGCCGCCGAAAGCTATCATTCCGGCTCCGTTGTCGATCAGCGGACCCAACGCACCCGGCGCGCGCCCGCTGCTGCTGAGAAGCGAACCAATGACAACCGATTGCACTTCGAGCAGCAACGGGTCGAAGTGTAGGTCGAACTCGGCGCCAGCCACGCTCTGCGCGTTGTCCAGGACGATCTGGACATCGAAGATCTGGCCCGCAACAACGGCAGAAGGCGTCGTTACACGCAGGGCGGCCCCACTCAGTGGATGGCCGTCTCCGCAGCAAGCGCGCTGAGTGTTCCAGCGTCCTACCATGCTCTGCACATCTTGGCCGTCGATCTTGCCATCGCGGTTCAGGTCTTGCGCCAGACCGAAACCCGGCTGTTCTCGCTCTGTGGGTGTGCGACCCGCCACATTCTGCACATCGCCCACGTTGACGCCGTTGCCATCGAAGTCGAAAAAGGCCGCGCTGTTGGTCACGGTCACAATGACCGGCACGCTGACCGTGTTGCCTAGCTCTGCGCTGCGAAAGGCGACATTTGCCTGGTGAACGCCGTCGCTCAGCTCATGGGTCTGCACGAGGAGCGTCGTCCCTTCCACAGTGCGCCCGGCGACCGCGCTGGCCGCCAGCCACTCTGCGCCAGCAACGAGCTGCCAATCGTGCGACTCGCGACTGAGCAGCGTCACCTGCTCTTGAGGCAGCGCGGTAGGCAATGCCATGTCCACGGTGAACGTCAGCGCTGGCGGCGATGCCCTCAACGTGTCGGGCGGCAGCGGCTGATCGGCCTGGGTCGGGCTGGTGGCGGCAGCCACCTCGTCGCCATCGCTGCGCCCGTCGCCGTCGCTGTCGGGATTGTTCGGATTCGTCCCGCGCTGGATTTCCTCAAGCAGCGTCAAGCCGTCGTTGTCTGCATCGCTCTGCGCGTCGAAAGAGTTGAGTGGGTTCAGGTTTCCTGCCGATTCCACCAGGTCGCTCAGTCCATCCGCGTCGTAATCGCCCGTCACTGTGAGCGTGACGCTGGTCGATGCAGTCAGCCCGGCGCTGTTGGTCGCCTCCAGGGTCAGGGTATGTTGACCCACACTGAGAAAGACGGGAAGCTCCTGGCCCACGCCCAGATTGCCCTCGCGATCGCTGCGCCAGCGTAGTGCGCTGCCCATGAGCGCGCCATCCTGCAGGTCGTCCGCTCCGCCGCTGAGATAAAGCGTCTCGCCTTCCAACACGCTTGCGCCAGCTTCGGGCGCTCCGATGTAGGGCAGCGGCGGTTGGGCCGTCACTGTGAAAGCCGCCGAGGTGGCCTCGCCGCTCTGGAAGCCGTCGCTGGCAATGACGCGGATGCGGGCGTTAGCGCTGCCGGCCAGACCAGCCACTGGCAAGTTGGCTGCGCCCGGCCCCGGCGGCGCAGGGGGCAGTGTCTCCATCGGCGTCCAGGTTGCGCCGCTATCGGCAGAATAGAGCACGGTGACCGCGAGCAGGTCGCCGTCGGCATCGCTTATCGTCCACGCCAGGGGGAGACTGCCGGCGCTAAACGCGCCGCCCGTGGGCGAGCTCACGCTGACTGTGGGCGCGGCGCCACCCGCGCTGAAGCTATCCAGCAGCGTTTCGCCGTGACGCAGCTCCAGGCGCGCCAGACCAGGCTGACGCAACAGTGTGGCCGAGTAGAAGCCCAGGTTGGATTCGGCCTCATCCTCGCCGGCAAAGATGGGAAAGACGCCGACGCGCATCAGCTCCGCGCCGCTGGCATCCAACTGCACCAACCAGTAGCCGGTGGCGTAGCTGGCGTCGAGCGGTCCCGTATCGCCGATGACCTCCACCTGGTCGATGCTGCCCGTATTGACCGCCCGATCCAGCAAGCCGGAGATGAAAATACGCACGCCATCGATCGGCGGCTTGCTCAAGGCCGTCGGTGGCGGCGCAGGCGCAGCAGCTTCCAGCGGCGTGATCGTTTCAATGAAATCGCGGATGGGGAACATAGCGAACTCTTGAAAGATGCGGTTCACATCTGTCGGCTCGAAAAAGACATTGGCGTTTCTGCGCGTGCAGGCGTAGCTCATGATGGCCTTGCCGCGGTCAGTGTTCCAATTGTACATACTGCTGTCATCGAGAGGCAGATGCTGTGTGGCGCCGATGGCGTCCACCAACGGCTCGCTGACCCCCGACTGGCGATAGAGCGACTTGTTCCAGTCGAAGATGAGATCATTCTTTTCGCCCACATCTTTACAGCTGCGATATAACTCGACAGGATGGCCTTGCGGGCTGATGACCGTTGGTCCGCTGATCTCGTCGTTGATGGAATGGGAGAAGTTGTCATAGAGCTTGCCGTTGGACGCCGTCGGCTTGACCAAACCCAGGGTGTGCCCCATTTCATGAGCGAAGAGGCTGCTGATGTTTCCTCCATCCGCCCTGGCCCAGGCGACATAGAGCGGGATGTCCAGCTCGCAGCCGTCGCCAAAACCCAACGTCAGCACTTCCACCACGATATCGCACAGCGCGTCCACCCATCCCAGGAAAATCATGTTGGCGAACTGACTGACGTCGGCCATGAACGCCTTGCCGCCGATACCGCTGTCTGGATCCACTGCATCCCCATGAACAACGCCAAAGGCAATGACCACATCGTTGCTGCTCTCCTTGTTATATTTGACGCGCGCACTGTGTAACTCGTGGGCGCCGTTGTAGAGGTCGAGCAGGCTGTCGAAGTTTACGCCGCTTCCATCGCCCACATCGTTGACCGTGTAGACGATGCTCGACCAGGAGGCGTCGACGCGGCCATTGGGAAAAATGCGGCGTCGGGCGTGGTCGAACTGCTCGTTCACGCGTTGTTTCATTGCAGCCAGTTGTGCAAAGCTGTACCCATCGGGCATGATGGGCACGAAGAGCACCCGCAGCCGACGATTCGCACGGATGGCGCGAGTCGTCGCGCCTTCGGCCACAATCTTGCCGAAGCGTTTGAGCACGGTGTGCACCTGCACCGCGTCGCCGCTGATGGAGGGTATAGCGACCACGTTGACGCTGCGGTCGATGGACCTGAGCATGGTCGCAGTCGGCGCGCCTTCGATGGTGGGCGCGGCCGCGCTGTATGGGAGAGTGACCGTCTGCTCGTTGCCGTTGGCCGAAAAGGTGATCACGGCCTGGTCGATCTGGATGGCGTCGGTAGCGCGCGTCTGCCGGTTGCGGCTCAGGTAATGTTGCACCAGGGTGGGCTTCTCTGCCGCCAACCCTACGCTGGGGATGCCCTGATTGAGCACGACACGCTGTATCGTCAGCTCGATGGTGCGAAACTCGCCGGCGGCCGTCGCGCTGTGATCGCAACGGTTCGTGACCACCAGACTGCCCACGCCATCCCCTGTTTCGATCTGCCGGTAGATCAATTCTGGGTCGCGACGGTTGACAAAGCGCGCCGGCCCACCCCCCAGGCTCACCGTCGCGTCGCGGTCGAAATTGCTGCCGCTGATTTCCACATAGACGCCAACGTTGCCGCCTGTCGGCGTGTAGCCGCTGATTACCGGCTCGGCGCAGAAGGCGTTGGCCAGCGTTGCCCGCCGCCCGTTGACCCGCACTGAAACGTCGCCGCTCACATTGTGGGCAGTCAGCTTCACCGTGATGGCGCTATCGTTCGCCGAGATGATTTCGGGCTGTGCGCCGCCGATTTCCACCTGCACATTCGCCCTGACGTTGCCAAAGCCTCCGCCGCTGATGGTCAACACGTCGCCGGCGCTGCCCTGGGCCGGCGCAATGCCGCTGAGGGTAGGCACGCTGTCGGCCAGCGGCGGCAGATAGTCGCCGCGCACGCTGACGCCGCCCTCTGGCGCGTGACCAAACCAGACGCGACCTGCGCCGTCGGCGGCCACCGCGCTCACCGCTACGGCGCGCAGCCCCGAATTGTTGGGCGTGTAATTCTGCCAGCCGTTTGCCGTGCGCACTGCGCCGCCGGCCCATAGCCGCCCCAACTCATCCACGGCCAGGGGCAGATTTGCGTTGCCGCTCGGCGGCGTCGTTGGTGAATAAATGCCATTTGTGTATAAGCTAAGACCGTTCGCAGTACTTACGGCGATCGCACCATCGCCCGGCTGTGCCAGCGCGTGGATGGCGTTGTCGGGCAGGCCGTTGGCGATGGTGTGGGTCGCCCAGGATGCGCCATCGAAGCGCGCCAGCCCGGACGACGTGCCCGCCCAAAGCACATCGTCGCGATCCACCAGCAGCGCCCGCATCTCGTTGGCTGGCAGCCCAGAGTTGGCCGTCGTGAAGGTCGTCACGAAGCGACCGCGGTCGAACAGGGTCAATCCACCCGCGCCGCCGATCCACACGCGGCCGTCGCGATCCTCGGCCAGCGCCATCACCGGACCGATTGGCCGCGTTCCCTCGACACCGGCCAGCAGATCCCAGCCATCTGCGGTGTAGAGCCGCACGTCTGTATCAGTTCCCACCCAAATGCGCCCGGCGCGGTCAGCCAGCACGGCGCGGGCATGGACGCCGGAGCGATTGTCCCAGGTGATGCCATCGGGCTGGAGCACGTGCAAGGTCGTTGCGCCAGCCAGGAAGGCGCGACCGCGACCCAGCCATACACCTTCGATGGGGAGAGATCCCAACCCATTGGATTCGCTGAACTGCTGCCAGCGTTGGGTGAGCGCGGCCAGCAGGCCATCGCTGCGCCCCACCACCACCCGCTCGCCGACGCCGGCCACGGCGGTCAGACCGCTGTCCCAGTTGTTGACTCCCGTTCCCCCCGGGTTGACCAGGCTGAGGCCGGCGATGGGCGCGCTGAGCCAGTTGAATTCGCTGGTGCGCAGACCGTTGCCTACATTTTCATAGGCCGCCAGGCCGCCGCTCTGCCCAAAGTGTGATGCGACAGCCACCCAGATGCGCCCGTCGCCATCTACGCTCACATCACGACCGCCGTTGCCCAGATCAGGCGTCAACAGGTTGCCTGCTCCTGGCGTCGTCCCGGCCAGATGGCGACAGATAGCTGGATTGGGCACGTTGACATCGTCGTCCCCGCTGGGCGGCGGTGAAACAAGCCAGAAATCGCCGTTGGGCGCAAACTGCATGTCGGTCCAGTAGCCAAAGAGGCTGCACGGTTGACCGTAATCGGCAGTTGTCACGACCGAGCCGAGCGCGTTGACGGTCATACGTTTGAGACGCCGGTCTGCCACGACCCACACATCGCGGCGCGAGCGCATGGCGACCGCCGTGACATTTTGCCCTGCAAAATCCGTGCGCCAGCCGCTGCCCGGCAGGATGACGATCAAGTTATACCAGCGCAGACCCTGGTTGGTGGCGAACATGCCAGCCAGGAGCGGGTCGCTGTATTGGGGCGCAATGGCAAAGGCGTTGACCTGTTTGTATGTGCTGGGCGGGATGGCGAACGTGGTGTAGACGCCGCCATCTTCCCGGCGTGCGCCATTGTCATCGGTGGCGAACCACAGGTCGTCATTCGCCGTGTGAACAAATACATCGTTGACGACGCCGCTGGCGCTGCCCAATGTAGCAGGTGTGATCTGTACGCGGCTGCCATCCCCGGCGTAGCGCCAGGCGCCGTTATTGGCGCCCACCAACGTATAGCGTTCATCGCCGTGGATGGCGTTGACTGGACTGCCGAGCGCCGTGGGGAAACTCCAACGGCCGGTGGGAATGGCCGGACCGTTGCCCACCGTGATGCGCTGGACGCCGCGCGCGTCGGGTCGAGGAGACACATCGTCGGTGAGCGGGGCCTGGCCGCCCAACAGAAGAATGTGACGATTGAGCGCATCGAAGAATGCGCCAGGATACGAGCGCGTCCCATCCAGCCGCAAGTGGGTGCGCCAAAGTTCTTCGCTCACCGGATCGAAGACGAAGACATGCTCTTGCTCGCCGCCCACCAGATAGATGAGGCTGCTGGTTGGGTCTTCCACAGCAGCGAGTCCAAAATCAGCTTCGGGCAGGCTGATGGGGAGCGGCGTCACAGCGCCAGGTTCACCGTTCTCGCCCACGGAGAAATGGTGGATCGTCATGACGACCGATGAGCCGTTGACGCCGCCAAAGAGATAGACCTGGCGTGTAAGCCGTGAATAGGCCGCCGCCATGCTGTGGAGCGGCGCCGGCAGGCTCGGCAAGGTGGCAACGATGGTTTCGGTCGCCGGGTCGAAAAGGGAGATGGAGGTCAATCCGCCGCCGTCGTTGAGACCGCCAATGACAACGATGCGCTCAGCGTCAGGCAGATAAATCGCTGCGGCGCGGGAAAGGGGCGCTGGCAGCATCACAGCCAACATGCGCACCTGGCCGTTGGCCGGGTCGATGGCATGAATCGCCGCCGAAAAGCCGCTATCGCGGGCGCTGCTGCCGCCAAAAAGATAAACCAGGCCATTCGATGGCGCATAGGCCGCCGCAGCGCCGGCCAGAGCACCCGGCAGAGCGCCTAGCGGCTGGCTGCCCCCGGTCGCTAGATCAACGGCGAGAATGCCGTTCAGGCTAGAAGAACCAGTTGCGCCGCCTATGAGCAAGCCGCGCCCGCTCTCGCCAATCTGTATTGCGGCGGCCAGGGCGCGACCACTGGGCAGCTCGTTGAACGCTCCGTCCAGTGGAACAACCGCCGGTTGTGGTGGTGGAGAGATGTTATTGAAACCGGCGCTGCCTTGCAGGCTGCCGTGGTGGACGCCAAGCGCGTCTTGGGCGTCCCCGGCCAGATGCCACACAGCCACTAAGCCGGGTCTCGCCTCATCCAAAGCCATGTGCATGGACCGGCGAATCTCATTCTGGCCGCGGGCCGTGCGCCAGATACGCACTTCGGCGATGTTGCCTTGCAGGACGCAGCAGGCCGAACCGCCGGAAGTTGTGGCGCCGATGAGCAGTGCACTGTTAGTATTGACCGGGGCGCTGCCGGCCGAGCCGACAAAATCCCGTCGGCCATTGATGTAGTAGTTGCGCTCGCCATTGCGCTGCCAGGTTACGGCGATGTGGCTCCAGGCGTTGGCCGGCAACACCTGGCTGCCTTCGGCGCCGTTGTTGGCCACTGTGCGGAAGTAGACGTGACGGTTGCACACGGCCAGGCCAAATCCGTTGCCGCTGGCGTTGAGATAGGCGCCCTTGCCGATGATGGCCTGACAGTCGCCAGTGTTGGAGCTGGGTCGCACCCAGGCTTCGAGGGTGATGCCATCGGCATCGGCTAGCAACAGTGTGGGGTCGTTGTCCACTCGCACATAGCTGTTCGAGTCGTTCAGCCGCAGCGAGAAGCGATTGATGGTCGCAGCGATTTGGGCGGGTGCAACCTCTTGCATCGCGGGCGCGGCGTCCACCATGTTCGCCGATCCATTGTCCGCTGGGGCCAGGCCGCCCCAGGAATCGCTTTCCCTGGCGAATGCACCCACGCGCTGGTTGTCGCCTGGCGCTGTAATGGACGCGTTGGCGCTGATGGGGAGCGTCGAGGCAAGTACAAGAACCAGCCCAGAAACATAGATAAAACTGTGGCGAGAGAGCGACATTCCCATCTCCTTTCGAGGCGACCTACCCAATGTCAGAAATGCGCGCAAGGAATGGGCGCAAAAGAGGGGAGACGAGGAACGGAATTGTGGGCGCAATTATATCATGATATTACTGCCAGCGTGTGTTGAGTTTGCGTCAGGATGTGACAAAGAATGAATCACTGCACAAGGCGTTGGCCGCGCTCTCCAGAATGAGGGTGATTCCGGCGCGAAGCATTCACTCCTTCGCCAACAGCCCCGCCGCCCTGAGCATCTGGGCATAACGTTCGGCGCGTTCTTCGGCCTGTTCGGCGCGTTCCTCGGCCTGTTCGGCGCGCTGGCGTTCCTGTGCAGCGCGCTGGCGCTCAGCGCGGAAATCGGGCGACACGAACGAGCTGTACACCGGGTCGTCTGCCAACTGTGCCAGCCATGGTCTGGCGTAGAGATCGTTGATGCGAAACTGGAAACCGGGCAACACCAGAGAACGGACGATGCCATCCTTGATCGGCAACGGCTCGTAGACGCCGCGCTGCGTCAGCCGATAGAAGCGAGTCGCTTCGCCGCTGTCATCCAGAATGTAATACTCCTGGACGCCGCCGGCTGCATACTCCTCGAATTTCTCGATGAGGTCCCGATTGATGTCACGCTGGTCGCCGTCGGAGAGCGACTCGACGCACAGGTCGAAGACGCCTCGATAGCTACGGTCATGCTCCTTCAGGGGTGTGCGATTGTTGTTGAGCACTACCCCCAGGTCGGGCTTGCGAATGACAACCTTGTTGCCCAACGCCATGCGGAAGCCCATCTCCAGACCGATCATCAGGGCGATGGGATGTACGTAGAGGAAGTCCCGTAGCAGGCTCACGAACCACTGATAGGTGCGGAATTCGGCCAGGTCTGTCACCGGAAGCTCCTCCAGATAGCCATTGTTCCACTCATAACTCACATCAGATTCGCCAGCGTACTCGTAGTACTTCTCCCAATAGAGTGATTCGGGAATGTAGGTTGTGAGCAAATCCCCGTTCTTGTCCGCGGCTCCATTGGACGGCGGCGTCTCTATATGGAGAATCGCTGTTGGCTGCGCCATCGCATTCACCTCCCATCAACCGCTGCCTTCATCGACGATGATACAATTCTACTCTCCGGCGGCGCGCATCTCCAATTCTGCACTTTCGCCTGCTGTCATGGATCTTCGACAGGCGCGTCATTGCTCTGTTGGGCGTGCAGTCAAAGGCAGAAAGAGCGTCCATCGCATCGCCGCAACGACGGCGAGATCAATCAGCGCGCCATCCAGACCCACGCCCTGCAAGGTGTAGGTATACGGGATGGCAGCAACCGCGCTTTCATCCAAGAAATGATATTCGCCGCCCACTGATTTGCCTGCATGCGAAGCCGGGATCGGCGACGGCGTCAGCAGCACGGGCCGAGCGCCTACGTCGGTCCGCAGAAGGCGATAACCCGCGACCATGCTTTCATTGTCCGAGATCCAGCGCAACACCACCCGAGCCGTTTGGGGCGTTGCGCTGAAGTCGCTAATAACGACGCCGGTGGGCGTCAGAATACGCACCGCGGCGCCAGACTGCGCTGTAGGCAGCGGCGAGGGTGCGCCGTCGCCGCCTGCCCAAACATCCTCAATGTGGGCGATGTTCTGAGCCGCGCCGCCCGATAGGCTGCCCGTGTCGGCCAGGGCGCGGAAGGTCGTCGTGACCGTGAACGATGCGCCCGGCGCAAGGGGAAGGGCAGGCTGGCTCCATTCCAGCAAGCCATCATTCAGGTTGTCGTCAGGCGGCGGCTGACTGCCCTGAAAGCTCAAGAACGCGGTTGGATAACTGTCGCTGAGCTGCAGGCTGACGATTGGCGCGTCGCCCGTGTTGGTGATCGCCACGACAAAGTGCAGTTCCTGGCCCGGACGCAACGGTTCGGGCGTGATCAGGCTCTTGGTCAGATTGAATGCGCCGCGCGCCAATGCGAAGTCCTGGACGACTGCGCCGCTGAACGCAACCGTGAGCGTGACAGGCGTCGGGGGAAGAAAGCCATCGGCAGCAGCGGCGACCCGATAATCGCCTGCGGGCAGGATGACGCTGTATTGACCCAACCCATTGGCGGTGGTTGTGTAGATATGTCCCGACGTGTGGGTCATGGAGATGGTTGCGCCGGCAATGGGCGCGCCATCGGAAATGCGCACCACGCCGCCCTGCAGGCTGCCCGTCGCCAGGCAATTGCTCATATGGCTGAAACCTGCCAGCGCGGCCCTGGTAAATTCGGTGAAGTAGGGGACGTCCAACGCAGACAAGCGATCGTTGGCGCTATGGTAATAGGGATTGAAGTCATTTCGTCCCGGGTAATAATCCTCGATGCCAAGAATGGCAGGATAGCCCTGCTCCCAGAAAGAGGCGTGGTCGCTGGCGCCGATGCTCAACGCGACGATCTGAGGGGTCAGGTCGAGACCATAGACGCCTACCACATCGGCCATGAGCTGGGCCAGTTCCTGCGTGGGAGTCAGCGTACTCGACGCGTGGAAGTCCACATCGGGCGAGCTACCGGCGGTGTTCCAGCCGATCATATCAAAGTTGAGCACGCCCATGATCTGCTCGTTGGCCGCACGCGCCGCCGCAGCATAGGCGCGACTGCCCAACAGCCCCTGTTCCTCGCCGGTCCACAGAGCAAAGCGCAAGGTGCAGGTCCATTCGTAGGCGCTGAGGACATCGGCAGCAGCCAGCACGGCTGCGCTCCCGCTGGCGTTGTCGTCGGCGCCGGGCGCAGGGCCGGGCGGCGCAGTGCTGTCCAGATGTGCAGTGAGCATGTAGACCGCGCCCGGGTTGACCGTGCCTGTGATCTGGCCGATGACGTTGGGCGGGCGCGTGGCGTGCCAGGCATGGCGTCTGACGGTCAGCCCCAGTTCTTGCAGATGCGCCTCGACATAGCGAACCGCGTTGAAGATGGGCGATCCGCTGTCTGTGTGGCGCGTGGTGATGGTATAGGGCGCGCCGTCAATGAGCGCCGGCTTTTCGCCGCTCAGCTCGGCCACATAGGTGACAAGCTGGCTGCTCTCGATGAGCGGCAGCCAATTCTCCACAATGGGGTCGGGCGTGAAGACGCGGGGAAAGACATTGGCCGAGGCGACTTCTTCCAGTACAAGGGGCGTTACGGGAGGCGGCGGGGTGTCGTGAGCAGAGGCAGGACGGGGAGGCGTGGCAAACAGGAAAACGAGCAGGAGCAGGACAGAGGCTCCGACGCCGACCCTTGTCGGGCGGGCAGTTGGCGGGGCAAAGATCCTCACCACAGCTCCCCACGTTGCGTGCAACGCCAGGTCGCCTGACAACTGCTTTCTAACCTTCCAGGAGGTCCGGATCTTCCTGATCTTCCTGAAATGTGCAAAGTAATCCTTTAACAAGCCCATAGGTCACTCCATGACAAATGTGAAGCTCGCCTGCTGGCCGTCGGGCGTCTCGCTCAGCGTCACCAGGAGCGACGGCTCGAAGATGGCGTCGCCGCTGTTGGTGGCCTCGTTGGGAAAGTAGAGTTGAGTGGTCAGCGTGGCGCCGCCGGGCGGTGTGATCTTGACATGGATGTGGGCTGTGCGCCCCATGTAGATGAAGGGGAAAATCGTCTCGAAGTGGAACCCTCCATCAGCATCGGTGAGCGTGTAGCCGCGCGAGGTGTAGATCTCGCTCAGATCATAGCTGCCTTGCGCATCCGTGTGCCAGATGTCCACGCGTGCGCCGACAATGGGCTGACATTGGCGGTCGACCACAAAGCCAGTGAGGAGCAGCGGTTGACCGCCCGCATTGCGCGGGTCGTCACGCAGATTGGTGCGTTGGGGCGGGTTGGCGACATACATGGGGCCTTCGGTTTGACCAATCGTCGGGACGCCGCTGCATTCCAGGGCGCTGACCGCGCTGGGCGCAGCGACGGGTGTATCCGTGGGCGTATCGACCGGCGCGTCGGTTGGCGCATCGGGTGCGACGGTGGCGGTCGCGGCGGGCGCGAGGGTGGGCTGCTCCGGCGCAGGCGGCGCGGCGACACAGGCGACGAGGACGAACAACGCGCCGATCACTGGCCCAACTCTCTTGGCGAACTTCATGGTTGTCTCCCCTTGTGATGTTCCTGGCAGCCGGGTCGAGGGACGACAGAACGCAGATGAACGCTGGTTTCTGTGCACCGATGGGAAGTCATGCGTTGCGTCTGCGCACTCCATCGTACCGTTCGTGGGGCGGATGTCCAAATTTTGGCGCGGACTGGACGGCGCGCCGGGTTGGTTGCAGCCCTGGCCCTGATCGTGTAGACTATGGGGACGCTTCGTCGGTGTTCCATTACGAATGGTCGCGCCCCATGCCCCCAACGAACACTTTCCCGAATCAGGCAACGGTGAATGGGAGTGAGTGCGGTCGCGCTCTGGTTTGGCGCGTCCCCGTTCCGGGCGAAAAATCCGTTTCAACGTGTTGCCGTACTTGCAACACCCATCCTCCATGCTGTGTGCGATGTCGATATTCTTCGATTCATACACAACATGGAGGATGCAATGGCACATTGGCGCAAGAGCGAGGTCAATTACGAGGAGATTCAGCGCGTCTTGGAGGGCGCACCGGGTTTGTCGCTGCGTGAGGTGGCGCGGCGTCTGGACGTAGCCCCGTCGACGGTCATGCGCTCTCTACCGGGGATGGAGGAGGCGGGCTATCTGCTCAGCGAGGATGATGATGGGCGATTGTGGCCGTTTGACCGCGACAAATGAGGTGGATTTGTCGGGGTGTTGCAGGATTTGGCAACGCGATGTGTTATCGTGGGCATGAATTCGAGAGCGTTTCTTTGGAGTGAATGAGGTGAACCATGAGCCGTAGTATAGCCAAGGCTGAGCGCGTGCGCGAGATGGAACGACTCTACTACCAGCGCGCCTACAGTGACGTTGAGATGGGGCAACGCTTCGGTGTGGACCGGTCGACCATTTTCCGTGATCGCACCGAGCTGGAAGCCGAGGTGCCGATCACGCAAGACGAAGATGGGCGCTATCGCATCGATCGCAACAAATATCTCTCCAGTATCCGCGTCAACCTGACCGAGGCGCTGAGCTTGTATCTTGCAGCGCGGCGTGCATCGCAGCAGACGCGCTATGCACAACGGTATACTGCCAGTGCACTTGAGAAACTGGCGATGACGCTGCGCCAGCCAATGACAGAGCGGCTGGTGAAAGCCGCAAGTGTGATCCTGATGCAACAATCCAGGCCAGAGCGTGAAGCCGTGCTGACGACGGTGGCCGAGGCGTGGGTGCAGGGCTTCTGTCTGCGCATCACCTATCAAGGGCTGCAGTCGCGGCACACGTTTCAACACACGGTCCGCCCGTATCTGCTTGAGCCATCGCCGTGGAGTGACAGCGTCTATCTGATTGGGTACAGCGACCGCATGGCGAAGGTGGCCATCTTCAAGCTGGATCGCATCGAGCGTGCGGCTATGACCGGTGAGCAGTTCACCCTGCCGGCCGATTTCGACGAGGAGCAGATGCTGCGTTTTGCCTGGGGCATTTGGGGTGGAGATGAGGAGCCGATGACGGTCACGCTGCGCTTTGCGCCGGGCATTGCCACGCGCCGCGTCAAGGAGACGATCTGGCATCCGTTGGAACGGATCACCGATACGGAGGATGGCGGCTGCATCTGGGAAGCGGAGATTGCCGAGTGGCGCGAGATGCTCCCGTGGGTGCGGGGGTGGGGGGCCAGTGTAAAAATACTGGCCCCCACAGAAATGAGCGAAGTGATGATCGGTGAAGCACGTGCTCTTGCCCGGCTCTATGGTCTGGATGATCAGAAAACACAACGCACTTCAACAATTGACAATTTCTTCGGAGGATAAACGCGTGGCGCTCTATCCATACCAGGTTCGTGTCAGAGATTTCATTCTGAATGGTAAGTCGGTCATCATTCAGGCACCAACAGGTACTGGCAAGACACGCGCCGCAATGGCGCCCTATGTCGAGGCGTTCTACGATCTGTCGGCTTCGGCTTTCCCACGTAAATGCATCTATTCGGTGCCAATGCGTGTGCTGGCAAACCAGTTCTACGCTGAATATGACGAGCTTTCAGCGAAGTATCAGCGGCTCTACGCTCGCCAACCACTCAAGACAACCATCCAGACTGGTGAGCAGTCCAGCGATCCAAGATTCTTGGGAGACCTGATCTTTGCCACCATCGACCAAAGCCTCAGCAGTGCACTGGCAGTGCCATACTCGCTTTCGCCTGGCATGGGCAATTTGAATGCGGGCGCCTTCTATTCGTCGTATCTTGTGTTTGATGAGTTTCACCTTTTCCCACAAGCCGGCGAAGATGGCGTAGAAGGCGCGCTGACGACAACCCTTGCCTTACTGATGAATCTGAAGGGCATTGTGCCGTTCGTGCTGATGACGGCGACCTTTTCCAGCACAATGCTGCAGGAATTGGCGAGCTTGCTGGATGCTGAGATCGTACAAGTCTCGCCAGAAGAATACGCGGTGATTGCGTCAGGCGACGGTCAGCGGCCACGCAGCCGCAGCTATCTGGTTCAAGATGCGGAATTGTCGGCGCAGGCAATCCTCGACATGCATGGCACGCGCTCCATTGCCATCTGTAACCAGGTGCAGCGCGCCCAAGACCTTTTCGAGGCGCTCAAGAACCTGGCCGGAGACGACGTGGAGATCGTGCTGTTACACAGTCGATTTACACCTGAGGACCGCCGCGTGAAAGAGGATTGGCTCGGGCGTGAGTTTGGCAAGAACATGGCAAAACGAGAGGCGGCAAGCGCGATCCTGGTGGCTACACAGGTGGTCGAGGTCGGGCTGGATATCACGTGCGAGAACTTGCACACGGAGATTGCACCGGCAAACGCCATTTTCCAGCGGGCAGGCCGCTGTGCCCGGTATCCAGGCGAACAGGGTGTTGTGCATGTCTACAATGTGCCCGTGAAGCAGACTCGCATTTGCGAGGAGCACCGGGACTTTCTCCCCTATCCGACAAAGCTCAGCGCAGACACGTGGGATAGCTTGCTGCGCCGTAACGGTGAGGAATTGGATTTCGTCGCCGAGCAGGCGGTGATTGATGAGGTGCATACTGACGCCGACCGCAAACTATTGGATGCCATGCAGCGACAGCAAGGGCTGTTGCGCCAAGACATTGAAGCGGCGATGCACGGCGCGCCCGAATATCGCAAGAAGCTGATACGGCGCATCGACAGTATCACTGTGGTGGCGGCAACTGCGCCTGCGGCAGTTGGCGATCCATTCAAGGCGCAAGGATTTGGGTTGTGGCGCGGGACGGTCAAAGGGCTGTTGCGAACGTTGGAGGAATTTGCACAGGGGTGGCAGCCTGATGATGACGAATCAAATTGGCTGATGAAACTACTACCGGTTGCAGAAGAACGCAATTCCGATGACCCAACGCAATCTGTCGAATACCGATGGATTGAAGTCAATAGTGCCCAACTACTGGACGGCGCAGCACTGGTGGTTGTCAACAGTGCTTTCTGCACCTACGACAGCGATCTGGGCTTCCGGATCGTACCGCCTGGGCAGGGTGGATGGTCGTCGCAACCTGGTGAGCGGAAGCAGCGCAACAGCCAGGGCGGCTACAGCTATCGGGTGGAAAGCTATGGCGAGCACATCAGTCACATGGTTGCGCTTTACGAACGCGACTTTGCCGCCGACTACGCCTACCTCCAAACGCGGATTGCACAGTGCTGGGGGCTGTCCACAGATGCGATCGACCGTGCCATCCGGGTGGCGATTGCGCTGCACGATTTGGCGAAGATGGACGAACGTTGGCAGCGTTGGGTGAGGCTGTATCAGAAGGGGATCGGGGAAGCGATCCTGGATCCGGGCTACATGGCTGTACACACAAACTGGTCGCCGACCGATCCGGTGCATGTGCGGGCAAAGAAGGAGGCCGACCGCCAGTGCAAGCGCCCGCCCCATGCCGCAGAAGGTGCAGTTGCCGGCGCCCGTATCATCGCTGCGCTGACCGGCGCTCCCGATTTGGGTTACGCGGCGATGACCGCAATTGCCCGCCACCATAGCGCCGGTACAGACAGTTTTGGTGAATATCGCCTGCACAGCGCCGCTGCCGCTGCTGCCAGCAGTGCGTTGCTGGCGGCAGGACTGACACTACCCGATGCAAGCCTGATCATGGCCAAGCCAGCAATCACGCTTGACCAAGTTTTGGTCAAACCAGGGGAGTTCAGGCAGATGCTGCTCTACTTCTGGATCGTGAGGATGTTGCGGCTCTGTGATGGGTTGTCGCAGGATGACAACTGATCATTGGGCCTTCGCTGAGTATCCACTGGCGGATCGATGTCATGGCCTATGCGCTCGCATACTTTTCAGTACTCACTCTGGAGTCGTCATTCGCAGTTCACGGTGAGATTACCATAAATGGCTCCCAATCGCAACTCATGTGGATGCTTTTAGGCTCTTGACAACGTTGCAATTGCGTGCTATCTTGAAGCAATGAGTTTTTCCTGTAAGAGAGTGTATAGCAATTGAGAGGATCGGGCCTTGAACAAGAATGCGATAGTTACAATCTCTTTCCAAAGAACAACCTTCCGTTTTGAAGGGCTAGCACGTAATGAGTTGACACGTTACTAGGAGTCTTCCGGTCCCATTTCCCACATATGGAGTGGGATCAAACCAAAAAAGTATGGGTGTTGCCAACTCCGCAGTTCCAGACTATGTATGAGTTGTGCCGATCTCAGTTTGGCCCAACTGGAATCAAGGTGATCGTGGATGATTATCGCACAAAGCGGCCTGAATTACAACCGACACTTTTGGGGACCTTTGTTCGATAACTAGCAAATTGGAGGAAACAGTATGGATGAAACCCGACATTTCTTTGTTCCTAAAGACTCAGGCACCCTAGCGGACACGCTGCTCGCTTTTGGCCTGGCCAAGTTGATCGCAGAGGTTGCGTATCAGATAACAGGCCGCAACGACGTGATGCTGGAAGATGCCGGTGGCTGGTATGTAATCGACGCCGGAGTTGTCATTGAAAATCGCTGGCTCGATGCGATCCGCCCTTTCGAGCAAGCCTCGTTCGTGTCAAGCCCCAAACAGCCCGTACCCGATGATCTGAAGGGCGCGATTCGGACACGCGACATGGACCTGGAATGGGAGCAGTTCCGCAGCTATCAGGGGTTGCGTAAACAGTTGGTCGACGCCAAAACAGCAAGCCAGGAAATGGCGCAGTTGCTTGCCGACGCCAAACCCCAGCCAGACTGGACTATCGTCACCTATCTGGGCGACTACCGGATGCAGGCGCAGGCCAATCATAACAACTTGATCGAGCAGTGGCGCCGCTGTGAACAACCCTTGCTTGGCCTGAATCTGCGCACGATCCTGTCGATGTTTGCTGCACCCGATGTGGATCGCGAAGCGATTGCAGCGCAGTGGAAGAAGGCAGCAAAAGGATCTGGTCTATCCGACAGCACGACGGCGTCGCAGTTGTTCAATCCGCACATGGGCAAAGGCCAGAATCGCGCAAAGGCCAATGGCTTGGCGATGGGCAACGAAAAGAGCTTCTGGCTGCTGGAATATCTCAAGGCAATCGGGCTCTGGGCGGCGGCAGCGCCACGCAACGCGACCAATGCCGACGTGCGCAAGACCTACATTCTGGCGCCGCGCCGCTTACATCTGGCTGCTCATGATGTAATCTTCGCCCGTTTCCGGGATCGGTTGTGGAACGACTCTTCCATCAAACTCGACATCAAGGCAGCGCTGCTTTACACCGATATCGCCTTGCAGTACAGCGTCGAAACCGAAGACCTAGGCCTGTTTGGGGGTGGCTCAGTGCAGAATTTGGTGGCGGGGATGGATGTTGCCAGCTACATGTTGCTGAGCCAGAACTCGTACACCATGATCAACCTCTCTTCGCTCGGCGTACCTGATTGGGCGCCGCGCATCGAGTCGTTCGAGCAGGTGCAAGTATTCAAGGCAGTCATCGACGAGCACATGGAACGGATCCAGGCAATCGATGAGGAAAAGAGCGAAGGCGCCGCGCTCTTGCAGCGATATCGCGACTTTGTGTCTGGGGGGCAACTGCGCGCTTTCTTCGATTTCGCCGTTGGATACAGCAGTTATCTAGTCAGCGCCATCGAGCGCAGCAATTTCTACGTCAAGCCGTTCACTGAAACCAATATGAGGAGGTTACTGGAGATGAAAGACCCGAAGTTGACCCCAATCCTGGAGAATCAGGGGTTCCGCAACGTGGCAGATGCTATCCGGCGCAGCACGATCATTCCACAGTATATCGGGCGCAAGAGTAGCCGCTTCGACGTTCGCTATGGCTTGGGGCAGGACCTGAAACGCAAGAGTCAGTATGCCGACGACTTCGTTCAGGCGCTTGCCGAGTTCATGCAGAGTTACAACGAGGAGACCGTGCGCGTCTACGAACGCACGAAGGGGCAATCCAGGCGCAAGGCAATTACGACAGAGGACATCGCCAGCGTGGTGTCACTGATCGACGAGTACGGTCCACAGACAATCTGCAACCTACTCATTGCCTTTGGCTACGCCCGCGATCCGAAGGAGAAAGAGGAAGACCTCGGCGAATCAGCCGGCGTGGCACAAACAGCAAACCAGTAGTCAGCAACAACTTCGTCAATCAGCAAATTGGTTCAACCCTCAGGAGGTTTTCATCATGACGACTATCTATAATCTTTCTATCGCCGCCCAGGCCACAATCAACCTGCACTCGCTCAACAATGAAGGCGGCGAGGGCAACCAGATTCAGACGCGCATGGTCAACATCGTAGGCGAGGATGGGCGCCTCTACAGCGTCAACGCCATCAGCGGTGACATGCTCAAGCACATCCAGGCCGAGCATCTGTACGAGATCAGTCGAGACCAGGGACTGCCCTTATGTGCTGCTTGTACGATCTTTGATGCCAATCGCATGTCCGCCGACGAGAACTTCCGCGTCTGGCTCAAGAAGGATAAGCCCACGCCGATTCAGGTGGTCGACCGGCTGTTGACCTGCACATTGGACGACGCGGAAGGCAACCTGATTACTGAAGGCCAGTCCACCCCGCGCAAGAGCGTGATCGAGTTCGGCTGGGCTGTCGGTCTGCCCGATGCAGTAACAACGGATCAGTATTTCCACGTGAAGTACGACCCCGACCGCAAGGAGATTCCGAGCGACAAGACTGAGCGCGAGGGCAACCTAGGCCAGGCCATCTTCCATCGCCCTGCAAACAGCGGCCAGTATGCCATCGTCTGCAATGTCGAGGCGCAGCGCATTGGCTACAACGACGTAAGCCAGAAGTACACCATCTCGCCTGCGGATCGGCGGAAACGGTTGGCGGCTGTGCTGCAGAGCCTGGCCTACACCTTCGTCCAGCCGAACGGCGCCATGCGTAACACGCAGAATCCGCACATTGTTGACGTGCGCGGCGCGCTGACGTACAGCACTGGGCCGGCGCCGGCGCCGTTGCTGAGTCCACTCAACCGCACCTTTGCCGACCAAATGGTGGCGATTGCTGCGTCCCTGAACACGATCCATGCGGGGAGACTGGTGGTGGAGCGCTTCGGGTCGCTGGCAGAACTGGTGGCAATTCTCACGCGGCTGATGGCCGAAGGCGATGTCTACACGCCGAAAGTGTAGGTGAAACCATGTGGTTTGTGGCAACTTACTCGCCGGTGAGCCTGATCTCGCTCAAACTGGCCACTGCGACATCGACGGGCGGGAAATCCCTACTGCTCCCCACGCCCTTTGCTTTCAAGATGGCGGTGCTAAATGTCGCCATTCAGGATGCAGGCTTGGATACGGGCAAGGCTATCTGGGGAACATTGCGCGATGCCCGTGTCGCGGTGCGAGGACCAGCATGGGTTGCGGTGAACAACACCTTCACCAAGATACTCAAGCCGATGAAGGACAAGCCTTCGCTTGACCCAGAGACCGGGCTGACACGCGGGATGATCAACACGATCGGTTTCCGCGAATATGTGCACTGGCAAGGTGATCTGAAGATAGCTGTCGATGTGTCTGACGATACCCTGCCGTGGATGCGCTGGCTGACGCAGATCAACTATATCGGCAAACGCGGCGGATTCCTGCAGACAACTGAGGAACCGACTAAGACTGACTTCTTGGCCGAAGGATTCACCGATCTGACAACCACGGGCGATGGATTCAGTCTGCACGGCACGATGCAAATCATGGATGACTGCGCACCGGGGCTGACCTTCGAGCAGATCGACATCTACTCAGAGAAGCGGATGGAACGTGTATTGAGACATGTGGCAGTCCCGTATCAATTGGTTAGCAGCAGCCGGGGGTACTCACTCTATCGAAGGCTGGACTGAGTTGTGAGCACGTCGAGTTTCTGCTGAAGCAACCGCGCCATACGATACTCGCCCAGCCATTCGATGGTCTCCAGCGTCTCCTGGATCTGGTCGTCGGCGTAGCGGGTCACGAATTCGGCGGTAGTCATGCAATATTGGGCTTCGAAGACACGGAGGCGTTCTTCAGTTACGCTCAGACTGGTTTCCAACTCGTTACGCCTCTGTCGAGCTCGTTTCTCTGCCCGCGCTGCGTGGATTTCCGTCCCGACTTCGGCGGCGATCTCTTCGTCGCTCATGGGCGGAGCGTCGGCGGCCAGCAGGTCAGCAATCGCAAAGAATTCGTCAACCTTGCGACGGCGCAGTTGAGCTTCGATGAGGCTGCCCAGGCCAGCAGGAGAAAGCAGGCCGGCTTTGTTGGCTGTCTTCGGCGACCGCAGGATCGGACAATTCAACCGTCAGGGCAAGTGAGGTCATCAGTCAACTCCATGACACAGGTACACGTTGCTGGACAGCATGATAACACAAATGGCGCTGGCGCCGTTACGACAGGCGCAATCCCGCTCACCGCCCACCACCTGCGTTTCACCGTGCGCGCGGAGACGCCCATCGCCTTTCACGACTTCAAGGGCAGCGCGCTGCGCGGGGCCATGGCCGGCTATCTGCGCCGCACCTACTGCCCGGAGTGGCGCGCCGAAAAGACCGACCCGCTGCACCAGGCGCTCTGCCCGGTCTGCCAGTTGTTGAGCTTCGAGAGCGCGCCGGAGGAGGGCGGCGACATCCGCCGCCCCTTTGCGCTGCAGCCGCCGGCCACGGCGCAGAACATCTTTGCGCCGGGCGAAGGCTTCAGCTTTGGGCTGACGCTCTTTGGCAACCAACTGACCTATCTGCCCTATCTCGTGCTGGCGGTGCGGGCGATGGGCGAAGACGGCATTGGCGTGGCCGGCGCCGACCGGCAGCGCGGACGCTTCCAGTTGGAGCGCATCGACGCGGTCAACCCGCTGACCGGTGCGACGCAGGCCATGCTGGCGCCCGGCGCGGCGATGGTGCAGACCGCCACGCTGCCGGTGACGCACGCTCAGGTGATGGCTGCGGCCGGTGCGCTGGCGGCGCAACTGGCGGCGCACGAGAATCGGTTGACCATTGAATTTCTGACGCCCCTGCGCCTGATCCAGGGCGAGCATACGGTCAAGACGCCGGCGTTCTTCCCGTTGGTCAAGCAGGTCGTGCTGCGCGTGCTCGACCTGTGCGCCCAGCACGGCGATGGACGCCCCGATGTCGTGCTCAAGCGTGACATCTACCCGGCGGCGGATGCGGTGACGCTGACCGCCGACAAGACGACCTGGTGGGATGTGGCGGGCTACTCCGGGCGGCTGGGGCGGTCGCAGAAGCTGGGCGGTCTGATCGGCGCAGCGATCTATCAGAGTGCAAACTGGGACGCGTTGCTGCCGTGGTTGCTCTGGGGTGAAGTGGTGCAGGTGGGTAAGAATGTGGTGAAGGGTTGTGGCGTCTATCGGCTGAACGTGGATGAATCGGAAGAAGTTGTGCAAAGGGGGGGTGATGTATGGCAATTATTCAGCATCTGATCGTCGATGAGTTTGGTAGTTTTGTCGGCAAGAAGAGCGAACGGCTGGTGGTGACTTGTCAAGGTGAGAAGCGGGTCGAAGCGCCGCTCATGTATCTGGAATCGGTGTTGGTGGCCGGGCGAGGCGTCAGCCTGAGCAGCGATGTGGTGGCGGCCTGCGTGGAATATGGCATTCCGCTCCACTTTCTGGATGGGCATGGGCATCCCGGCGGCGCGCTCTATTCTGCAGCGCTGACCGCCACCATTCAGACGCGGCGCGCCCAGTTGGCCGCGCGCGATGACAGTCGCAGCGTGCACTTTGCCAAGGCGATTGCCGAGGGCAAGATACGTAATCAAGCCAACTTGCTCAAGTACATGGGCAAGTATCGCAAAGAGCGCCAGCCCGAGCTCTTTCAGGAAGTGCGCCTGTTGGCCGACGAGGTGTTGGATCATGTGGCTGAATTGGAGCGCTGGCAGGGAGCCACCATCGACGATTGCCGCGGGCAGATTCTTTCTAGCGAGGGGCGCGCCGCGCAGAAATATTGGGAGGCGATTGGCAAGCTGATGTTGGCAGAGGTGGGATGGCCGGGACGGCAGACCCAGGGCGCGTCCGATGTCTTCAACGCCGCGCTGAACTATGGCTATGGCGTATTGTACGGCCAGGTGGAGCGTGCGTTGTTGCTGGCAGGCCTCGATCCCTATGCCGGCTTTCTGCACACCGACCGGCCTGGCAAGCCAACGTTGGTCTTTGACATGGTGGAAGAGTTTCGCCAGACGGTGGTGGACCGCACCGTGATGGCGATCTTCAACCTGGGAATGAGCGTGGAACTTGATGAGCGGGGGCGATTGGTGGAGAGCGCGCGTCGCAGCGTGGCCGAAAAGGTGTTGGCCCGGCTGGAGGGTCAGGAGGAATACGAAGGCAAGCGCTTTGCACTGCGCCTGATCATCCAGATGCAGGCGCGCCACCTTGCCACTTTCTTGCGCGGCGAGCGACCTGCCTATGTCGCGTTTGTTGCAGGATGGTAGGATGGCGACCGATATGCTGCGAGGAGGTGCGGGATGAAGTGCCTGCTGATTTACGATATTCCCGACGATGGGGTGCGCGCGAAGGTGGCGGACTTCTGTCTGGATTACGGACTGGATCGGGTGCAATACAGTGCGTTCGTGGGCGATTTGAGCAGCAATCACCAGGAAGAATTGATGCTGAAGATCACCAAAAAGCTGGGAAAGTCGCGTGGCAAGATCGATTTGTTTCCCATTTGCCGCCAGGATTGGCAAGCCCGCCATTCCCACAATCAAGTGGCGGATGAGCGCCCATCGTGACGGAGACTGAGATTGGAGGCTGAAGTGAGTGCACTTTCCATTGGCGGCAACGAGCAGGGTTGGCTGCTGCGCGTGACTGACCTGAAGCAGCACGAGTACTGCCCACGCATTGTTTACTATGACTACTGTTTGCCTGATGTGCGGCCAGCCACCTTCAAAATGGCGGCCGGCATCGACGAGCAGGATCGGGTAAGCGGGCTGGAGGAGCGGCGTAGCCTGTCTGCTTTCGGGTTGAAAGAGGGTGTGCGCCACTATAACGTGAAGGTCGTCTCGCCGGCGCTGGGCTGCAGCGGGCAGATCGACATGGTGATCGAGACGGAGGAGGGAGGGCGGCGGCGCATGATGCCGGTGGACTTCAAGCTGAGCCGCCACGAACCGGGCCGTCACTTCAAGCTGCAACTGGCTTGTTACGCCATCATGTTGGAGGAAGTTTACGGGGCGCCAGTGGATGAAGGCGCAATCTATCTGATTCCAGTGCGACGCGTTGTGAAGGTTGAGATGACCAAAGCGCTCCGCAACGCGGCGCGGCGTGATTTGGCCACCATCCGCCGGATGATCGAGACGCAGACTATGCCGGCGCCCACAGCGCAGCGCGCTCGCTGCGTGGACTGCGAAATGCGGCGCTTCTGCAATGATGTGTTGTAGCGTCGTGGGGGGGCAGCTCTGACGAAGGGTGAACCGGCTTCGGGGCAGATGGCGTGCAGATAGTGCATCCGTGATAGCCGCTTTTTCAGTCGGAAGGGCGCATCGACCGCAAACCGAGCTATTTCGTGGCTCGACGATAGCACAGATTCACTATTTCTCTGTTCCTATCTGGACTGAGCGAGCGTCGCAAAGCGGGGCGGTTTTTGAGCAAAGTGCATTTTTCGGAATTTTGGGGGAGGAATGGTATAGATGGACATGCAGAGAGCAATAAATGACAGGCTACAACGCCCGTCACTGCGCGATAGCGCTTTTGTGCGACATTTATCACCTCGTTGTCGTGGAATTGTGGGGCGGTGCGAACAGACGATCCGAAAGAGCGGATACTGAAATCGCCCGGCCAGCACCACACTGGCCGGGCTTCTTTTTGTGCGAACAGACGATCCGAAAGAGCGGATACTGAAATTCGTTTCTGACGACCGGCGAATCTTTGAGCGTGACGTGCGAACAGACGATCCGAAAGAGCGGATACTGAAATATCTCAAGGCTGCCGGACGGCTGAATATCAGCGGCAGTGCGAACAGACGATCCGAAAGAGCGGATACTGAAATAAACAGCATCGGCGATGGTGGCTGCCGATGGGGCGCGTGCGAACAGACGATCCGAAAGAGCGGATACTGAAATGTATCCGGCCTGGCGAGCCTCGGCCTGGCGGCGTTGGTGCGAACAGACGATCCGAAAGAGCGGATACTGAAATAATCGTCAAATTCCACGGCGCCGGCTCCGTCGGATTGTGCGAACAGACGATCCGAAAGAGCGGATACTGAAATTTGCCAAATTCTTATCCGTCCGCCATCCCCGCCAAGTGCGAACAGACGATCCGAAAGAGCGGATACTGAAATAGGAGCTCACGCTGCCCGCCTACACCACGCTCACGTGCGAACAGACGATCCGAAAGAGCGGATACTGAAATCTGGGCGGAGATGGGCGGGCTGTGTGCGTTGGAGTGTGCGAACAGACGATCCGAAAGAGCGGATACTGAAATGCTGGGCGAGGGGCTGGGCGGGCTGGGAGACGAGGTGCGAACAGACGATCCGAAAGAGCGGATACTGAAATCCGAAGGCCAGGTTTGGGTGGTAAGCCAGCGGGTGGTGCGAACAGACGATCCGAAAGAGCGGATACTGAAATATACTCCTAATAGAAATGATTTGATGTCTTTCATCGTGCGAACAGACGATCCGAAAGAGCGGATACTGAAATTGGACATTTGACCGCTGCTATCTCATCCAAGCACGTGCGAACAGACGATCCGAAAGAGCGGATACTGAAATTGAACCATGTTGGTGGGGGATGGGGTTTGTAGTCGGTGCGAACAGACGATCCGAAAGAGCGGATACTGAAATGCTGTGGAACGAAGACGATACGATGGCGGCAATGTGCGAACAGACGATCCGAAAGAGCGGATACTGAAATAATCCCGGACGGCGATCTCTATTTGGTGCCGATGGTGCGAACAGACGATCCGAAAGAGCGGATACTGAAATTGCTCCATGATCGCACGCCAACACTCCGCCTGCACAGTGCGAACAGACGATCCGAAAGAGCGGATACTGAAATATCTTTCGCATCATCGACATGTTCGGCGGCACGCTGGTGCGAACAGACGATCCGAAAGAGCGGATACTGAAATGTCGTGTGCGCTGCATCCTCCGCCTTCCCCAATTGGTGCGAACAGACGATCCGAAAGAGCGGATACTGAAATGTTATTCTCCATGAGTGCGCGTTGCGCGTCATTGGTGCGAACAGACGATCCGAAAGAGCGGATACTGAAATTCTCCAACGCCTCCACGTTTCGCTTGAAAGACGGATGTGCGAACAGACGATCCGAAAGAGCGGATACTGAAATTTCCCCTACATCATGTAATACAACCTCACGGTCAGAGTGCGAACAGACGATCCGAAAGAGCGGATACTGAAATCGCCGGCTTCGTCAACCGCTCCGCCGGCGCTTTGTGCGAACAGACGATCCGAAAGAGCGGATACTGAAATCATCCCACCCCGCTGTCGGCGTCGGCGAAAACACGTGCGAACAGACGATCCGAAAGAGCGGATACTGAAATGTCTGGAATCGCTCATTGTACGCGTCATACACCTGTGCGAACAGACGATCCGAAAGAGCGGATACTGAAATGCCTTAGCGTCGGGCGCTTCCACTGCCGCCGCCAACGTGCGAACAGACGATCCGAAAGAGCGGATACTGAAATGCCTTTGTGCGGCGTGATGTGCCGCCGCTTCAGCAGTGCGAACAGACGATCCGAAAGAGCGGATACTGAAATTGGGCCAGCGCCATGGCGTAGTCGTTGATGGAGAATGTGCGAACAGACGATCCGAAAGAGCGGATACTGAAATATCCGGGTTGTCGCTGCTGCTGGACTCGATCAGCAGTGCGAACAGACGATCCGAAAGAGCGGATACTGAAATGACTTGCTGCGCTTGGCGACCGTGGCGCTGCGCCGTGCGAACAGACGATCCGAAAGAGCGGATACTGAAATACCTTGGGCGCTCTCTGGGCGACGCCGCCGTCGCCGGTGCGAACAGACGATCCGAAAGAGCGGATACTGAAATGGCGGAACACGCTCAGCGCCGCCGCCTCGCCAAGTGCGAACAGACGATCCGAAAGAGCGGATACTGAAATGGAGGGAATCCTGATGTCCTGGATCGCCGCACTTTTGTGCGAACAGACGATCCGAAAGAGCGGATACTGAAATTGGCGTTTCCGTGCTGCGGATCGATAACAATACCATGTGCGAACAGACGATCCGAAAGAGCGGATACTGAAATGTCGCCACAGCCACCGGTGAGCTTGTCCCGCTCACGTGCGAACAGACGATCCGAAAGAGCGGATACTGAAATGGATGATGATGTCCAGGTTTGCCATTGGTCAGCGGTGCGAACAGACGATCCGAAAGAGCGGATACTGAAATTCCACAATTTCCGGTCCGATCTGCTGATGACGCTCGATGTGCGAACAGACGATCCGAAAGAGCGGATACTGAAATAGTTGAGCGCGCGCGAGTATTTGCGGCTGATCTGTGTGCGAACAGACGATCCGAAAGAGCGGATACTGAAATAGGTGGCCGTCAGGCCACGATTACGGTGAATGTGTGCGAACAGACGATCCGAAAGAGCGGATACTGAAATGTGTGTTTAGTTTTGTCATTATGTCTTGCGAGAGTGTGCGAACAGACGATCCGAAAGAGCGGATACTGAAATGTCAATCGCCGCGTCGATGGCTTTGCCGATCTCCTGGTGCGAACAGACGATCCGAAAGAGCGGATACTGAAATTCTGGACTCGCCATGAGTCCAGAGGGCTTGGGTAGAGTGCGAACAGACGATCCGAAAGAGCGGATACTGAAATTGCGCCAGCGCCATGGCGTAGTCGTTGATGGAGAGTGCGAACAGACGATCCGAAAGAGCGGATACTGAAATGGCTGAGCACGCTCAGCGCCGCCGCCTCGCCAACCGTGTGCGAACAGACGATCCGAAAGAGCGGATACTGAAATAGTTGTTTTGTTCCTCTTGCGTTAGGCCGCGGTTGTGCGAACAGACGATCCGAAAGAGCGGATACTGAAATAAACTCTCCGCGTACCTTTGCCGTTGCGGATGGTGATGTGCGAACAGACGATCCGAAAGAGCGGATACTGAAATATATTCAGCGGCACAAGATATTCGTCCAGGTCGTCCGGTGCGAACAGACGATCCGAAAGAGCGGATACTGAAATGACTGGCCTCCTGCCGGAGACCAGCGCACGGCGGTGCGAACAGACGATCCGAAAGAGCGGATACTGAAATAGCCTACAAGCTGGTTGAGATCGTCAACGACCGGGTGCGAACAGACGATCCGAAAGAGCGGATACTGAAATTGCGCCTGGCGCTCGCCGACCTGGAAGAAATTTGGTGCGAACAGACGATCCGAAAGAGCGGATACTGAAATTCTCGATTGCTGGCGTGCATTTGTGCGGCTTTGCAGTGCGAACAGACGATCCGAAAGAGCGGATACTGAAATAGCCTGGATAGTTCTTTATTGACTCGATCCGGCCGTGCGAACAGACGATCCGAAAGAGCGGATACTGAAATGTCGGCGGTCATCTGCTCGCCGATCTGCGCCTCGCGTGCGAACAGACGATCCGAAAGAGCGGATACTGAAATCGTCAATCGCCGCGTCGATGGCTTTGCCGATCTCCGTGCGAACAGACGATCCGAAAGAGCGGATACTGAAATCGGAGACGCCGCAACGTTGATTCTGTAGCTTGCGCGTGCGAACAGACGATCCGAAAGAGCGGATACTGAAATGTGCAGATGGGGAGGGCTTGTCTTTAATGAGGAATGTGCGAACAGACGATCCGAAAGAGCGGATACTGAAATTGTGGACTCAGCGCCACGCCAGCCCGATGCCCGCGTGCGAACAGACGATCCGAAAGAGCGGATACTGAAATGTCCATCGTGTCCGCGTCACGTCCCAGCGCCTCGGTGCGAACAGACGATCCGAAAGAGCGGATACTGAAATGGCTGGGCTGGCGCCAATCGTTTCGTGGCAACGCTGTGCGAACAGACGATCCGAAAGAGCGGATACTGAAATCGCCAGCACATCGCCAATATAACGCTCGGCCGCGTGCGAACAGACGATCCGAAAGAGCGGATACTGAAATCGGTCTTCGGGCGTCGTCGGCGCCAGACGGATCAGTGCGAACAGACGATCCGAAAGAGCGGATACTGAAATGTCAGCACCGGAACCAGACTTCTGGCGGTGTCGATGTGCGAACAGACGATCCGAAAGAGCGGATACTGAAATAGGCTCGTCGCGTCGATGGCGGCGAGCTGAGCAGTGCGAACAGACGATCCGAAAGAGCGGATACTGAAATCAGGCAAGTCGTGGTTGGTCTGCC
>CAZLMM010000084.1:0-29142 GCA_964560495.1 uncultured Caldilineaceae bacterium | reverse complement strand
GCGTAGATGCTTCACTGCGTAGATGCTTCACTGCGTTCAGCATGACAAAGCGTAGTGTGATTTAGGCCGAACTGTACTATGTCCAGAACAAGCGCGCCGTGGCGAAAGGAGGCAACGTAACCTCGCACATCGCGCCTGGCTCGGGCGTCATCGTCGCACCGGAATGTCGAAATGAGCCAGGATCGCCTATGGCTTCTTCGCCATTTGCGGCGTCGAGCACGCGCAAAGAAACATTGCCTGTGACGCCTTCGACGACGACGCTCTGCCCGGTTCCTGTGAAATTCGCCAAAAGCGCCGCCTTCCGCCCGTTCTGCTCCAGGATGATTCCGTCCACCGTCAGGGCATTGGTGGAGCGGCTGGGAAGCACGCTGGCCCCGACCATCTCCTGCACATCCGCCAACACGTGGTAGAGCGGGAAGACGCCGCCGGCGAGCGAGCGGAACTTTCCTGGCGCAGGCGAGCCGTCGGCCCGCTCCATGACGCCGCGCCAACCGGTGGTTTCGTAATAGGTCACGCTGGCCGCGCCGCTCTCGGCCAGATACTTGACGCTACCCAATGTCCAGCCGGCGCCGTAGAGCGACATCTGGCGCACGTCCACCTGCGGCGGCAGCTCGCCCGGCGGCGTGGGCGGAGGCGCGGCCGTGGCGTAGGGGTTGTACCGCAGGCGCAGCGTGACCGGGCTGATGTGAATGGGCAGACCGCCAGCTCGATGGCGCGCGGTCTGTACGGTCGCGGCCTGGCAACCCAACGTCTCGGTCAGGGATGTGTTGTCGAAGGCGTGCACCTGGGGGTTGATGGCGTAGCTGATGAAGTCAATAGCGCTCAGGGGTGGAAGGTTGCGCTGGAGGAAGATAAAATCTGCATCTGTGCCCGAGCCAAGCGGGACATGGGCGTAACGCCTGAGCACACGGCCGGCCAGCGACAAAACTTGCTGCGTGGGCGAGCCGCCATTGAACTTCTCCGGCGTGGGGAAGACCAGCCACGCCGCTACGTGGGGTCTCGTCTGTTGCAAGATCTCGCTGATTCGCTCCACTTGTTCGGCGTGCGGCTCACCCACAAAGACCGCCACATGCAGGCCGATCCCCAACGTCTGCGCCAGGGATGACGCCGCAGTCAGCCGCGCCGCTGCGCCCGCGTCGGTCGGTCGCAGATCGACGCGCAAGTGGTCAAGTTGGAGCGCGGCCAGCCGTGTAACCTCTTCTGACGTGTGGGGCGCGTCATGGGTTGCCATGCCCAGGCCGATCTTGGGCAGCGGCGTGGGCGCGGCATCTGGAACAGGAGCAAAATGAATGCGCTGATCCGAGATTGCCCGAATGACCGCCGTCTGTGTTGCCCGGCGGTCGTGCAGGCGCAGGGTCAACCGCTGCTCGATCACCGTACCTGCTGACAATTGCACAGGATAGGGCAGGCGTAGCGGTGTGGAGAAGGTCTTGAAGGAGGCGTCGGTCCAGTTGCGCTGATCCTCCATCTCGAAGAGATCTCCCTCGAAGCGCGTCTCAAACCAGATTCCTGGCTTCACCTCATGGGTAAGCGCCTCCATGTCGGCAAAGACGCCCACCGGCTGGTGGTGGTCGATGAGCACGGGCAGCGTTGTCTCTTCGCTGAGACCGTCCACGTGCGCCACCTGGCACGCGCTTCCCGCAGCCTCGGCCGGGTGCAACACGCAAAACCCGATGCGGCTCTTCCAGAAGGTGGTGTTGGCGCGCCCGGTCAGCGAGTAGACAATCGTTCCATCGGGCGAACCGACGACGCGCCCCTGCCAGGTGAAGTCGATCTCGCCCTCGCGGTTGCTGGCGTCGAAGCAGATCTCAAAGATATCTGCACCGACAGTCATCTGCACGTTGCTCAGGCGATTCGCCACAGTGCCCCAGTTGCGGTCGCGAATCGCGACATAGATGCGGCGCAGCGCCTCCACGCCTTCGATCTTGACGGTGCGCAGATCGCCTTCCTCCCACACCAATTCCAGTGGGCCGGCGCGCAGAGGGGTGCGTTCCGGCAGCGGGTTTTCGTCACCATAGTAGAGTACATTTGTGGACAGCATCATTCCCCCTTACCTGAAAAACAACAACGGAGAGCCTCCCGTAGGTCACGCTTGCAGCGTGACAAGTGTGATTGTCCTGAAAAATACCTCTGCCGCCCTCGCGCCCCAACCTTAAAATAGACCTGTCTGCGTCAACCGGATATGGGCGCTGGGTCAGTAGCTGCGCCAGCTCGACCAATGCCAGATATGGGCTGGCGAGCACCGGCGTCCTGACTGCGGGCGACCATCCGCCCCCATGACGCGCGCCATGCTTGCCTGCGCCAACACGACGACGTCGACGCGCTCGGCCAGCGACTCAACTGCGTCCCTCACCAGGCAGTCATGGGTCGCTCCGTCGCCGCCCAGGAGCGCAGCCAGCGCACCCTCCACCAACAACGGCTCGATGGCGATCTCTTTGCCCACTCGTTGCGCCGCGGCGCAAAGAAGCTGTTGGGTTGGCGTCAATGTCGTCGGGTTGGTGGCGACCACGCCCACGTGCGCGCCCAATCGCACCGCCTCGTCGATCATCGCCTCGTCGATTTTGATCACCGGAATCGCTGCGCCGCCCCGCACAGCATCCACCGCCGGCGACACAGTGGAGCAGGTGACAAGCGCAGCTTCGGCCCCCACTGCCGCGGCCTCTTGTATGTGCGTCGCCAGGCGCTCTACGTCGGCGGCGCTCAACTGCCCCTGCCGACGTACATGCTCCAGCAGCGGCTCGTCGAGGATGTGCATCACTCGCACGCCCGGCAGCAACTTGCCGGCCAGACGGCTAAATACCTCGATGAGCGGTGGCACGGTGTGGATGAAGACCACGGTCGCGTTGGGCATAGGTCAGTCCTTGATAAACTGGCGCAGATAGGGGATACTTTCACGCACCCAACGATCTTCGGTCGCGATGGTCTCTTCCAGGTCGGGCTGTTCGGGCGGCCAGACTTCCAGGATGACATTGTATTTTGCGCCGGCCGCATCGAGGGTGCACAGCAACCATTCCGTGTCCACTTGTCCCTTGCCCGCGGGCCGCCCTTCCACGGTGAAGCCCATCATGTACCAGACGCGCTTGACGACGAATTCCTTGTGATGAAGACAGATGGTATAGGGCGCCAGCACTTCGGCCACATAGCGCCAGCCTTCGGGCACGGCCAGGGAGTTGGCTGTGTCCAGAACGACGCCAATGTGGGGGCTGCCCACCTGGTCGATGGCCCAGGCCAGTTCTTTGGCCGGAATCCTGCCGTTTTCCAGGCCGAGCTTGACATTTTCATGTTCGAGCGTGGGCAAGATCGCCTGCAGATACTCGACCGTTGCCGCCGCATCCACCGGTTTGCCGTCGATCTCGGGGATCGTGCGCAGCAGTGAGCCGCCCAGGCGCTTGAGTATGCCGATCTCGCGCGCCAGGTGGTCGGCTTCCAGCCCACGCGTCGCCAGCTCGAACTCCACGTCCCAGGCGCGACCGCCGGCGACGATCGCATCCCACTCTGCGTCAGAGAGATACGTCATGGGCAGATTGGGGCCATATTGCACCAGATGAACGCCCAGGTCGCGAGCGCGTTCGAGCAATCCCAGCGCGTTCATGGGGCGAGTCGGTCTGACCTCTTTATCGCCAAACTTGAAACCGATCGCCCACATGTAACAATAGGTGCCAATGCCGAGTTTCATCGCGAACACTCCTTGTTGATTGGCGGAATGAACCGCCGCAAATAACGAAAATGAGTCATTATTTTCACCTTTATGCTTTGCTCTGTTTGAGACCAGGAGTTTTCGCAGGCCAAAAACTCCTGGTCTCAAAGCAACCGCAGTATAAGAAAAATCTGAGAAATCCTCTCACTTCTTGATGCAGATGGCGCGTCTGGCCGCGGTCACAATGTCGGCGACGGCCATGCCATAGCGATCCAATAGCGCGGCATAGGGGCCGGTCTCGGCGAAACGGTCGGCCACGCCGACGCGCAGCACCGGAACGGGGTGCGCCTCTGCCGTAAGTTCCGCCACCGCGCCGCCCAGCCCGCCGACGATGCTGTGCTCTTCCGCAACGACGATGGCGCCGGTCTCCTGCGCTGCACGGATGACGGCTTCCTTGTCCAGCGGCTTGACCGTGTGCATATCCAGCACGCGCGCCTGGATGCCCTCGCTGCGCAAACGTTCAGCCGCCTCCAGGCTCCTGCCCAGCAGGATGCCGTTGGCGATGATGGTCAGGTCGTCGCCTTCGCGCACCTGGTGCGCCTTGCCCATGACCAAGGACGTGGTTTGATCGTAAAGCACGGGCACATCGTTGCGGTTCAGGCGCACATAGACCGGCCCCCGCCACGCGGTGATTTGGGGGAGCAGCATGTCGATGGCCGCGCCGTCTGCCGGCGTGACCACGCTCATGCCTGGCAAGGCGCGCATGATGGCGACATCGGTGATGGCGTGGTGCGTCGGCCCGTCGAAGGAGTCGGACAGCCCGGCGTAGGCGCCCATCAACTTGACATTGGCTTCGCCATAGCACAGATGAGTGCGCACCATCTCCAGCGCACGGGTGGCGAAGAGGAAGGCGAAGGTGTTGGCAAGGGGAATCTTGCCGCTGTAGGCCAGCCCCACCGCCACATCCACCAACGATTGCTCGGCAATACCCACATTGAAGAAACGGTCGGGGAAGACTTCCTCGAACATGAAGGAATGATCCGAGTTGGAGACATCGGCGCTGAGCACGACCACATCAGGGTTGGCGCGGCCCAGGTTCACCAGGGCATTGCCATAAGCGCGGCGCATATTGATCAGTTCAGCCATTGCTGCAATCCTTCCTCAAGCTCGGCCAGGGCAAACGCAAACTGCTGTGGGTTGGGCGGCATGCCATGCCAGCGATTGTCATATTCCATAAAGCTGACGCCCTTGCCCTTGGTGGTGCGGGCGATGATGATGCTGGGTCGAGCGTGGATTTCATCGGCGCGGTCGAGCGCGTTGAGGATTTCCCCCATGTTGTGGCCGTCGATCTCCTGCACGTGCCAGCCAAAGGCTTGCCATTTGTCGCCAATCGGCTCCGTCGGCAGCACATCGGCGCTGGCGCCCGTCTGCTGAATGCCGTTGTAATCAAGAATGGCGGTCAGGTTGCCCAGCCGGTATTTTGTCGCAGCCAGCGCGCCTTCCCAGATGACGCCAGCGTTGATCTCGCCGTCGCCGAGCACCACATAGGTGCGGCCAACAGAGGCGCGCCCCGACGGCGCGCTTTGGGATGATGGCTTGACGCCAGCCATCTTCATGCGCTGCGCCAACGCCATGCCCACGCCCACGGCGATTCCGTGGCCCAGCGGCCCGGCGCACACCTCGACGCCGGGCGTTTTTACCTTGTCCGGGTGGCCTTGTAGCCGGCTGTTGAGCTGGCGGAAGGTCATCAGCTCGTCCACCGGGAAGAAGCCACGCTCGGCCAGGCAACTATAGAGCATGGCGCAGGCGTGACCTTTAGAGAAGATGAGCCGATCGCGATCGGGCCAGGCCGGGTTGTCCGGGTCAATGCGCAGGTGATGGAAGTAGAGCGCAGTGAGAATCTCTGCGGCGGAAAACGCGCCGCCGATGTGTCCAGTCTGCGCGTGATTGACCATGCGCAGCACGTGGATGCGAAAGGATTGCGCTTTGTGGGAAAGGTCTTTGATCAGGGCCTCTGAGTGATAGTGCATAGATGAGCCTCTGTGATTGTGAGCGACATTTTGAGTTGGTGGGGTCTTGGGGTAGTTGGTGTATGGGGGTTTGGGGATAGACGAATCAACACCCCAAAACCTCAACACCCCACTTCATCAAGACTTCATTTTCTAGCCCGCGGCATACGGTATCGTCTGCGGCCCCTCCGGCAACACACAGATCGACGCGTCGGGGCCGAATTTCTCCAACAACTCTGCCACTGTGCGTTCGATGTTACGGCAGGGCTTGAGCAGCGCCCGCTCGATCTGGGCGTCGCTCAGGCCGTCGGCGTAGACGTATACATCAGCCCTCAACTGAATCTGCGCCTGGATCTGCGCCTGCCACTGGTCTTGTTCGAGAAAGCCGGGCGTCATGATGCGGTCGAGCAGTTGGCGCGGGCTGCTGGCTTCGGCTAGAAGCTGGCTGTACAACCCATGCTCAGGAACGCCGTCCCAACACTCCGCCGCACAGATGATCGCGCCGCCGGACTTTACCACTTTGGCGGCCGCGCTCATCCCTTTCACCGCCTGATAGAGATTCAGGTCGAGCGGGTAGCCAGAATTGGTGGCGATCACAATGTCGAAGAGATGGGGCACAGGGACCATCGCCGTCTCCTTGACAAACGCACAGCCGGCCGCGTGTGCCTGGTCGAGATCGCCGGCGAAGACGCCAGTGATCTCCTTGTGTTTGTTGAGCGCGACATTGACCAGAAAAGTCCCGCCCACCGTGTGCGCCACCTCCATCACCTCTTCCCAGATCGGGTTGCCCTGAGTGACGCCCCAGACGGACTTGGGGTTGGCGATCATGGCGGCGTCGTGGTTGCCCAGCACAGTGCGCTGGCCGGCCATACCAGGCATCAGCGCCTTGCCGCCGCCCGAAAAGCCGGCGAAGAAGTGGGGTTCGATGAAACCGGTGAGCACCTTCACATGGCACGCGGCGATCTCACGATTGAGCCAGATGTCGTGACCGCGACTGGTCACGCCGCAATGCGCCTGCGTCTCCGGGTCGAAGGCGTCGTTCTGCACGATGCGATAGCTGAGCAGCCGTTCGGCGATCTCTGGCGAGCCGCTCATGGCAAACATGGCGGCCAGCTCATCTTTGGTGTTGGGGCGGTGCGTGCCCAGCGCGCAAAAGAGGGTGATGTTCTCCTGTGGAACATGCGCCAGCGCGTCGAGCACGGCCGGCAGGATCAAGCCGTGGGGTGTGGCGCGGGTGATGTCGCTGAAGACAACGCCCACCGTGTCGGTCGGCTTCGTCATCTCCGCCAGGGACGGCGCAGCGATAGGTGCGGTCAGCGCGTCAGCGAGCGCGCGCGCTGGGTCGGTCAGTCCAGCCACGAAGGTCGGTTCGATGACCGTCACATCCCACACATCGGGCAGGTCAATCGTCAATCCGCTGCGGCCATAAGCCAGTTCGATCTTCATCGTGCCTTGTCCAAATCGTGAACTAAATGGGCGCTGGTCATTGTACGAGCATGAGGTGGGCGGTGGTGTGGCGCTGCTTGATAAGATAACCTGACTGCGCCGCCCACCTCGCGCCCCTACGCCGCCTCAAATCTCCACTACCCGGTTGCTGGCAGCGGACTCATACGCGGCGTAGACAAGCTGCATAGTCTTCAAGTTGTCTTCGCCAGTATTCTCCGGCGGTTCCCCGGTGCGCAGCGCCCGCAGAAAATTCTGGTGCAGCGGAACCATGCTGGCATGGTTCACATCGTAGCACGGGTCGGCCCAGGAATAGCGCGGCGGCGGATAGCGGTCGACGAACGTCACGGCCGCGGTCGTCATGTGAATCCAAAAATCGGCGCGCAGCTCCAACGTGCCTTTCTCCCCTTCCAAATAGAAAATGGTCTCTGGAAAGTGCTTTTCCTCACTCTTGCTGACAAAGGTGATGTGAACCGTAACGATGGCGTCACCCATGCGCAGCAAAGCCGAGGCCACATCTTCGCCAGCGATGTCCGGACGAATGGTCAGATGCTGCGCATAGATGCTTTGCGCCTCGCCAAAAAAGAAGCGCGCCAGGTTGAACTGATGGCTGCCCTGGTCGGCAAGCACGAGCTTTTCCAGTTGTTTGAGCAGCGATTGGTTCTTCCAGGCAAATTCGGGCAACTCGTGACGAAACTCGAAACACCCGCGAAACAGGCGACCGATATGACCTTCATCTACCAGGCGTTTGGCCGCGCGCACCGGGTGTTGCCAGCGATAGTTCTCGTGGACGAAGAAGGGGACGCCGGCTTCCTGGCACGCCTCGACCATGCGTCGGGCCGATTCATAGCTGGCGGCCAGCAGCTTCTGGCAGATGACGGGAATCTTGTATTTCGCTGCCAACAACACCAGCGGCTCGTGCGCCGGCGCCTCGGTGATGATGTCCACGAAATCCAGTTGCTCGTTTCGCAGAAGTTCTTCAGGGTCGCCATAAACGCGTGAAATCCCAAAGCGACTGGCGACCGCCTCGGCGCGGCTCACCGTGCGGTTGTAGCAGGCGACCAATTCTACGCCGCCCACCTCGAACCAGGCAGGAATTTGATAAAGCGACCCAAAGCCTGCACCCAACACGGCGAAGCGCAATCTATCCATGACCGTTTTCCTTGGATGCTGTATATTCGGCTTGAAAGCGGCGGGCGTGTTCCAGATGGTCGAGCATGGCCTGGGATGCGCCATCGGCGTCGCCAGCGGCCACTCGACCAAAAATGCGTTGGTGATCCCTCGTCGAAGTCGCGTAGACCTGGCCGAATTGGTGAACGTGGACGCGCACCTCGTGCATGATCTGGCCGATGGTCTCCGCCAGCATGACGATGAGAGGGTTGTGGGTCATTTCGGCTAACGCATGGTGAAAGGCGTCATCCAAGGCAACGAATTCATCCAACTGGCCGATCCGTTGCGGCATTTCTTCGATGATTGCGCTCAGTCGCGCCAGTTCTTGCGCATCTGCCTGTTGCGCGGCCAGGCGCACCGTCGCCGCTTCCAGAATCACGCGCACCTGATGGATGTGATCCAGCGTCAACCCCTGGGTCTGCATGAGCAGGCTCAGCGGCTCCGCCACCAGGTCGCTGGTCATCTGGCGTACAATCGTGCCCACGCCGTGGCGCGTCTCCAGCAGCCCTTTGGCCACCAGGATGTGAACGGCTTCGCGCACCACTGTGCGGCTGACGCCCACACGCTCGGCCAGCTCTCGTTCGGAAGGCAGTCGCATACCGGGCAGTAGTTGCCCATCCACGATCATCTGGCGGATCGCGTTCACTACCCGGTCGACCAGGCGATCCTTATTGCCGATTGTGTTGAACTGGACGTTGGTTTCGTCCACGGATGCACTCCCTGAATGGATGGGGCGTTGAGGTGTTAAGGTCTTAAAGCGGCGCGCTGCTCCGGCGTCATCACGTTGCGCAGCATGGGCGTGTCGGTGGGGCCGGGCGCAATGGCGTTGACGCGAATATGATCTTTGGCATGATCGATGGCCATACAGCGCGTCAACAAGGTGACTGCGCCGTTGCCAAAGATCAACACCGCCGCGTTGTTGAAGAGGATGTCGATGCCGCCGTAGGTTGCCAGCGCAGTCTGCACCATTGCCTCCACCTGCGCCGGCTCGGCCACATTCACGTGCACAAAGATCGCCTGTCCACCGCTGGCGTTGATCGCGGTCGCGGTCTCTTGCCCGCCGTGCGCGTCGTAATCTGCCACCACCACCTTTGCGCCCTCGCGGGCGAACAACTCGGCGCTGGCTCGACCAATTCCCGACCCGCCGCCGGTGATAACGGCGATCTTTCCTGCCAGTTTCATCGCGCAACTCCTGTGAAAGTCTATGGAATCAGAAAATAGAGCGTTTCGATCTTTTCTTTCAGCGGGGCCAGCAATTTATCGAGTAAGAAGTCGGTCTGAAGATTCACGTGAGTGTTCCCAAAGACGACGGTCGGCGAACGCCCTCGTGCGAGAGCGTTCGCCCGCCGTACGTCCAACAACGAGAACGAGAACGAGAACGAGAACGAGAACGAGAACGAGAACGAGAACGAGAACGACCTATGGCGACTGGTATGTGGTCATACCTCATACCAACTGCGAGTATAACGGATTGGGGAGGCGATGTCAAGTCTGAATTTTCGGGGTCAGCAATTCGAACTTGATGGACCGCCGTGTAAACTCCTGCGCGTTTGGGTCTCAAGATGTGGTAGAATACACTCATGTCATTGTTTGACGCCGAAGTGGATTGACCCTATGCAGCACCGCCATCTGACACACCAGGGCTACACCCTGGCCGCAATCGATGACATCATCGGCCGCGGCAAACGCGCTGATTGGGCAGCGTGGCGGCAGGCTCTGCTCAGCGATCCATCGTTGCGGGAAAAGATTGTACGCGTTTGCGACGCACACATCGCCGACCCCTATGCCCAACTTCACGCTGGATGTCATCTTGAACGAAACAGAACCCGCCAATCGTCGCATCCGCCAGTATCGATCGGCGCAGTCGCTCGTAGCCTCTAACAGTAGTCAAAGTAGCCCTACTGGCGCGGGCGATTCAAGGTTCAACGACATTCTGCGCATCACGTGCAGCCCACAACGGGTCTGTAATGTGGCGCACGTCGACAACGCGCACCTGACTATTTCTGGCAGCGCAGCAGCACCATAAAATGGAGCGCGGGTTGGCAGCCCACAACCCGGCTGCCAGCCCGCCCAATCAAGGCTGTCGAGCAACTCTTATGTTGATCTTTCTCGACCCACAATCGCCGCGTTGGGGCGCAGACCTGCGTTGGATCGGCGAGCAATTCGTCGCCGAAGATCGTTTCGCACTCTTGCCTTTCCACTTTCTCCATTCCACTCTGCCAGCCATCGGGGGGCGCATCGGTTTGTTCCAGCAGGCCGGCGAACGTGTGGGCCTGGCCGTGCTCTTGCCCCGTCAGCGCACCGTGGGCGCAAGCCATACCTACACCTTGCGCTATCATCACCTGCGTGGTCGTCCGCAACTTGATCCAGAAGAGTTGGACAGCCTGGCTGCGGCCCACCTGGAGCACAACCCCTTCTTTTTCTACGATCCCTCTGCGCCGCGGTACTTTGCACCCACTCATCAGATGATCGGTGTGGTGGACATCGGTCGCCCCACGGCGCAAGAAGCGGAGGAGGTGCGGCGTCTACAGGGTCGGATCTGGGGCGCTGCGCTGGAAGACCTCTATCCTGCGGACATTCACAGTATAGATTTCGCGCTGGGTACCTCACTGGTCGCGCGGGTGGAGGAGAGGGTTGTAGGTTTTCTTATCGGCTTCTACAAGTTCGGCGGGCCAGGGCTGCCTGGCGATTGGCACGAGCGGCTGGGCGGCGACTATCGTCTGGAATCGCAGATCATGGGTGTGCTGCCAGACTATCGCGGCCTGCGCATCGCCAGCTTGCTCAAGAAGGTGCAGGCGGAGCAAGCATGGCGCGAGGGCATTGGCGTCATCAACTGGACGGCTGACCCGCTTCAATACGCCAATGCTGCGCTGAACTTCGGCTTGTTGCGCGCCGTGGCTTTCGACTTTTATCCCGACTACTACCCTTTTCGCAACGAGCTCAATCAAGCGCCGGCGTCGCGCTTCGCGCTCACCTGGCTGGTCGGCTCCCGGCGTGTGGCCGAGACCCTGGCATTCAACGCAAAGGCAGACGTGCTCGCTCTCTCTCGCCATCCCCATGTGGTGCGCGTCAACGACGGTTGGCGCAGCGCACTGTGGGACGTTGACGCGTCGCACATCGCCATCGAGATACCGGCTGACTGGACTGCTATGCAGCAGGACGACCTGGTCGAAGCGCAACGATGGCGCAGCGCCACCGACGCGCTGTTTACCCACTACATCGGGCGTGAGGATGGCCGCTATGCAATCACCGGCGTTGGGGTGGACGGAGAGCGGCGCTACCTGGTGGGCGAGCGAGCCAGCGACGCACTGTGGGCGCGACTGGTTTTGTGAACGACGTCATCACACAGTTGCCCTGGACACGCTGGCAGCTTGCCAACATCTATCAGGGCAGCGGCGTATCCAGGTTTACCCATCCAGACAATGATCTCGCCTGGGCAGGCCGCATGTACAGGCGTCGAATCCAACTACCCCCCGGCCATGGCCCCCACGATGAGGAATGGTTCCGCGCCGGATGCGACCGCTGGGGGCAGCGGCGCATCCGGCGATTCATGAGAGAAGTCTTCGCCACAAGCAAAGAAGCGCACCAACGAGCGGCGTTTCTGCGTCGAGTGGTCGCGGATCGTCCCCCGCAGCATGGGGTACTCTGCCTCCAGCGCATCAAGAATAGAGCGCTGGGTCACTTCACCCTCAACCGCCAGCGTCACTTCGCCATCCACGCCGGCCAGCCGGCGCAAATGGACCGGCAGCTTGACGCGAATCATGGCAGCACCTGGGCCTCAACCGAGAGCACCGCCGGCAGGTCGTGAACGACAGCCTGCCAGGTGTCGCCCGCATCCGCCGAGGCGTAGACCTGGCCGCCTGTGGTGCCAAAATAGACGCCGCATGAATCAAACGTATCCACGCTGAGCGCCGTGCGCAGGATGTTGACATAGCAGTTGCTCTGGGGCAGGCCGTTGGTCAGCGCCTCCCACTCGTTGCCGCCCGTGCGGCTGCGATAGACGCGCAGCTTGCCCTCGGGTGGGAAGTGCTCCGAGTCGCTCTTGATTGGCACCACGTAGACCGTCTCCGGCTCGTGGGCGTGCACCGCGATGGGAAAGCCAAAGTCGCTGGGCAGGTTGCCGCTGATCTCATACCATAGGTCGCCGGCGTTGTCGCTGCGCATGACATCCCAGTGCTTCTGCATGAAGAGGACGCCAGGCCGCGCCGGGTGCATGGCGATACTGTGGACGCAATGACCCACCTCCGCGTTGGGATCCGGCAACTCATAGGCGGAGTGGAGCCCACCGGTGATGGGCTTCCAGGTTTCGCCGCCGTCTTCGGTGCGAAACGCGCCGGCGGCAGAGATAGCGATGAAGATGCGGTTGGGGTTGCTGGGGTCGAGCACGATGGTGTGGAGACACATACCGCCAGCGCCCGGCGCCCAAAGATGCCCCTTGACATCGCGCAGCCCGGCCAACTCCTGCCATGTGTTGCCGCCATCCGTGGAGCGAAACATGGCCGCGTCTTCGGCGCCAGCGTAGACCACATCCGGGTCAGTGAGCGATGGCTCCAGCCGCCAGATGCGCTTGAACTCCCACGGGTGCTGGGTGCCGTCGTACCACTGATGAGTGCCAGGCGTTCCCTCGTAAACGAATTCATTGCCCACAGGCGCCCAGCTCTTGCCGCCGTCGTCAGAGCGATGAACGATCTGCCCAAACCAGCCGCCGGCCTGGGAGACATAGATGCGGTTGGGGTCCACCGGCGACCCCTTGAGGTGATAGATCTCCCAACCGGGGAAGTGGGGGCCGCTGATCTCCCAATCCGCCCGTTTTTCATCCGAAGTGAGGATGAAGGCGCCCTTGCGGGTGCCCACCAAAACGCGTACGCTGCTCATGGTTCTATTCTCCTTTGTAACTGAACGCTATCCTTGATGTACCGTTCGTTCACGCTTGCGGCAGTTGTACGATGCTGAAGTGCGCCCCGGCTGGATCCGCAAGGACGGCCATGCGCCCGTACTGCATGTCGAAGGCTGGCACGGCGACCTTGCCCCCGGCGGCGACAGCGCGCTCGATAGCTGCATCCGTGTTGTCCACGGCGAAATATCCCATCCAGTGGGGCTGCATCCCCTGCCAGTTCTCATCCATCTGCAAGACGCCGCACAGCATGTCGGCGCCGCGCTTCATGATGTGATATTCCTGTCCTTCCATCTTGTCAGGTGTAGCATGGAGCAATGCGCTGTAGAAGGCGCATGCCGCTGCAGAATCCCAAGTGTTGACTTCGCACCAAGCCATACCGCCGTGCTCACCTTCGATGCGCGCGCCGACGTGGAGACCCGCCTGCCAAAGGCCAAAGACTGCGCCTGTGGGGTCCGCGCAGATCGCCATCGCGCCGAGATCGCCTACGGAGAGCGTGTCGTAGATGACCTGCCCCCCCAGTTCCTTGACGCGAGCCGCGTCCGCCGCGGCGTCATCGCTGGCAAAGTAGACTGTCCACGCTGTGGGCGTCTGATCGCCAGGCTGCTGCTGCATCATGCCGGCGGCGTCTTGCCCTTGCGCCAACGCACGATGATAGTGCCCGTAGTCTGGACCGGAGTCAATGAACTCCCAGCCAAAGACTTGGTGATAGAAGTTCTTGGCCGTCACCAGATCGGGCGTCGCCAGATCGAACCAGGTCGGCTCGCCGGCGCTGCGTTTTGTTGTACGGGTTGTCATGGTTTTTCTCCTTTGTGTGAACGGATCTGAACGGAAAGGAATTGTCAGGATGCGGATTTCTCTACAGGAATGTAGATAGATAAGGTGGGATTCGTTGGACTAAAGGTCTCTGGATACCGCTCGAAATAGGGACCGGCTGTCTGGCGATAGCCGGAGGTAGGCAACCAGGAGTTGTAGATGTGGTTGAATGTATCGCCGATAGCAGGCAGCGTTGTTTGGAACACGGCATAGGTGTTGGCGGGCACATCCCAGCGGCTCATGCCAGCGGGCAACTCATCCACCCGTTCCACAGCAAGGCCGGTCATGTAGGTCAGCGGCGTGGGCGCAGAGGGGTCATACGCCATCAAGCCATAGCTGACATGGGGTTCCGCCACATGGTCAATCTCATCCATACGCGGGACAAACTGTTCCCACAAGGCAGGAATCTCAGGCGTCATGGGTTGGGTGTGTAGAAGCAAGCCAACGACGGTGAAGGCAGGTTTTGTTTCCAGTTTTGCTGACATCGTTTTCTCCTTTGTGTGGTTTGTTGCAATGTTAAAAATTACTGGCGCAAACAGCACAACGCCTGGCGAATTTCCCCCAGATGATAGGCTGTGTGGACGACCATCCCCATGGCGCCAATGATCTCGAAGTCGCTCGGCCATTCATGCGTGTCGGCGATCAGCGCCCTGGTGCGGTCATAGCTGGCGCGCAAACTCAGCTTGATTTCTTCCCACTCATCGGGCGTCACCGCGCCGGTCGTGCGCCAGATTTCGCCCCAATCCACTCGCTCGAATTGCCTTGTGCGCACGTTCTTCTCCACCACGTCCAGATAAAACGCAATGTGTTTGACCTGGGCAGCCAATGTGGCGCACTTTCCGCCCACGGGAATCGAGGCTTCTGCAGCGGAGATCGTCGCGAGCGTCTCGAATAGAGACGCACCTTTGTCCAGAAAGATACCATGAACGTTGTCAAAGGTCTCGTCGAGAAGCGTATAGAGCGCGCTGGTGAAATGGGTTGGCTCGATGTATGCGGACATCATTTCTCCTTGTATTGAAAAGGGAAGTTCATAATAGAATAAATGTTCTGATTTGTCAAATCAGAAATAATGTGTGCAGCATTTCCCAGACACTCTGCACACCTCGATCTTGAGCTATCTGACCTCTGCTGTTTGGCAGCAACAAATATGGTCATTATACTGAACAGCAAAATAGTATAGGCGAGAAATCGTCTTGCATTGTGCAGATACTGATTTCTGGATGATGAACTCATGCCGGCCCACAATCTTCCAGAAAGCTGGGAGCTTCCTGGAAGATGTGAGACATGAATGTTTCACCTAAAGATCAGTGAGTGTGAGTTCAGAATCGCAGGTATGAAAAATGAATACAACATCACGACGTGTATTTCGTCTTTACGAGGGAGCGGCGCCCGGCTCAGAGCATTGGCGTCATCATGAGCAGGAGAACTTCAGCATCCCGTGGCAGACGCAGGTGGTTTTCAATGTGGTCAATCCGACCCTGACGTTGGTTGCGCCGGACCCGGCCCAAGCCAACGGAACGGCCATCATCATCTGTCCCGGCGGCGGCTTTCATGCGCTTTCCATCAACAGCGAGGGTTTCGACGTGGCGCGCTGGCTGGCCGATCGCGGAGTTGTGTGTTTTGTGCTCAAATATCGGCTCGTTCCCTGCGAAACCGACGACCCCGCCACCGAACTCAGTGAAAAGGGCGCAGGTTTGGCTGCGGCGGCTGCCCCCATCATTCCCCTGGCTGCGGCGGATGGGCTGGCTGCGGTGGGCTATGTGCGCCGCCATGCAGATGAGTTCGGCGTCCACCCGGAACGCATCGGTGTCATCGGCTTTTCGGCAGGCGGCGCGGTGACTGCGCTGGTTGGCTTCAACTACATGCCAGAGACGCGACCGAATTTTGTTGCACCCATCTATCTGGTCTACGATTGGTTTCCCCCCATGACCGTGCCTGCCGATGCGCCGCCCATCTTTCTCCTGGCTGCCACCGACGACGAGATCAACCTGGCGCCCCACAGCATCCACCTCTACAACGATTGGGTTGCGGCCGGCAAGTCCGCCGAGCTGCACCTCTATTCCAGGGGCGGGCATGGCTTTGGCATGAGGAAACAGAATCTTCCTTCGGATCGTTGGATTGAACTCTTTGGCGATTGGCTGGGAGTGCAAGGCTTCCTGGAAAAGGGGTGAGTGGTGAAATGAGATACAGACAACTGACTGCGCTGATCGAACGCGAAGGTGATGGGTACGTATCGCTTTGTCCGGAACTAGATATCGCCAGTCAGGGCGATACGATTGAGGAAGCTAGAGCCAATCTTCAAGAAGCGGTGGAACTGTTTTTTGAGTTTGCTTCACCGACAGAGATACAATTGCGTCTCCATAAGGAAGTGTATGTGACCAGGTTGGAGGTTGCAGTTGGGTAAACTTCGCACCCTCTCCGGAAAACAGGTTTGCGCAATTCTTGGTCGCCATGGATTCATTGAGGTGAGGCAAGCTGGCAGCCATATTATCATGCAGAAACGGCTGGCTGAGATGACGGTCACTGTTCCAGTCCCAAACCATGCTGAACTGCGTATTGGCACACTTCAGTCGATTATCCGCCAGTCTGGTGTGCCTAGAGACAACTTCGAGTCATAGTGCTGGTCAAGATATTGTTCATGCTTTTATCGGAGTGAGTTTGTGCGAAACATCTGGAAACGATTCGAGGCGGGCCTGGCAAAAGTGGCCGATGTGCAGGCCAAGATCATCCTGACCATTCTCTATGTCCTTTTCGTCATCCCTGTCGGCCTGGCGACCAACGCAGTCGAGGATGTGTTGGGGCTGCGGGTGAAACGGGGCAATGACAGCTATTGGCTGCCCAAAGAAACCGGCGAACCCACCGTCGCCCAGGGGCGGCGTCAGGGTTGACCATGTTCATTCTGGGCATTTCTTGCTTCTATCACGACGCCGCCGCCGCGCTGCTCCATGATGGCCGCCTCATCGCCGCGGCGGAAGAAGAACGCTTCTCGCGCATCAAGGGCGACTCCAGCTTTCCCCGTCACGCCATCGACTTTTGTCTGAAGACTGCCGGCGTCTCCTCGCAAGACCTGGATTATGTGGTCTTCTACGAGAAGCCGCTGCTCAAGTTCGAGCGCATCTTGCAGTCCGCCCTGGCGACGATTCCCCGCAGCGCAGGCTTCTTTCGCGAGGCCATGGCCACCTGGTTTAGCGAAAAGCTCTGGATGAAGTCGTTGTTGGTGCGTGAGTTGAACGTGCCCAGCAAGCGAGTGCTTTTCGTCGATCACCACCTCTCCCATGCAGCCAGTGCGTTCTTCTGCTCGCCCTATCACGACGCCGCCATCCTCACCCTGGACGGCGTGGGGGAGTGGACGACCACAGCCACGGGGCGCGCCAGCGCCGATTGGGGCGACGGCAATCAACGCAACCAAATCATCCTGGATCGGGAATTGCGCTTTCCCCATTCTTTGGGGCTGCTCTACTCGGCCTTCACCGCCTGGCTGGGCTTTCAGGTGAACAACGGCGAATACAAGGTCATGGGCATGGCGCCCTATGGTCAGCCGCGCCATGTGGACAAAGTGCGCAAACTGATCGATGTGGCGCTTGACGGCTCTTTTGCCCTCAACATGCGCTACTTTAGCTTCCATTACTCCACCCAACACACCTACAACCGCCGCTTCGAGGATCTCTTTGGCCCGCCACGCCACCCCAAGGCCGAGTTCGTCACCGACCTCACTCACCCAGGCGGCGCGCCTGATCGCTCGCTGGTCGAGAAGAACCAATATTACGCCGATGTGGCCGCATCCATCCAGCACGTGGTGGAAGAGACCCTGCTGGCAATGGTGCGTGACCTGCACCGACGCACGGGCAGCGACAACCTCTGCATGGCCGGCGGCGTCGCGCTCAACAGCGTTGCCAATGGCCGCATCGTGCGCGAGGGACCCTTCAAGCAGGTGTGGATTCAGCCGGCGGCCGGAGACAGCGGAGGCGCCCTGGGCGCGGCCCTCTACGTGCATCATGTTTTGCTCGGTCGGCCCCGGGTCGAGACGCTGGAACACGCCTACTGGGGCGCGGAACACACCCCGGCGGAGATGGCCGCGTTTTTGAACGAGAAAGGGCTGCCCTATCGCGAGTTGCCCGACGATCTCGTCACCGAGGAGGTCATCGACGAGTTGATGCACCGTCGCGTTGTCGGCTGGTATCAGGGGCGCTTCGAGTGGGGGCCCCGCGCCCTGGGCAACCGCAGCATCCTGGCCGACCCCCGCAGCGAGGAGATGAAAGAGATCGTCAACAGCAAGATCAAGTTTCGTGAGCCGTTTCGTCCCTTCGCCCCGGCCATCATCGAAGAGGCCGCCTGCGACTTCTTCACCACCCCCGGCCTGGATGAGAACTACCTGGCGCGTTACATGTTGCTGGTCAGCCCGGTGGCTGTGGATAAACAATCGGTGGTGCCGGCTACAACCCACGTGGGTGGTTCGGGGCGTCTGCAAACGGTGCGTCGCGTGTGGAACCCGCGCTACTACGACCTGATACGCAGCTTTGGTCAGGCCACTGGCGTGCCGGTCATTCTGAACACCTCCTTCAACCTGCGCGGCGAACCCATCGTCAATACGCCGGCCAACGCCTTCAATACCTTTGTGGGCAGCGATATCGACATGCTCGTCTTGGGCAATTTCGTCCTGCGCAAAGATGAGATGGGTGGGCGCTGGGATCCGATCTATAAAGGCGCTATGGGCGAGTGACATGATGAAGGTTTTGACAGGATGGCAAGATGCACAGGATTTTCTTCCATCCTGTTGATCTTGTCATCCTATCCATGAAAGCATCGCCAACCATGCGAAAACTACTTGGCCTCATTCTGCTGGTCGTCGTCTATCTTGTCGGCTTTGTCGTGATCATGGAGATTGGCGTGCGCGTCTTTGGCGCGGCGCCGCTGGCCGAACCGCCGGGCTTTTTCTGGCGCGTACCCGATCCCATCGCCGGCTGGAGCCTGGAGCCAGGCGCGCACGGGCGTTGGTACAATCCAAGCTACGAATATGACACGCAAGTGCAGATCAATAGCCTGGGACTGCGTAGCCCAGAGAGCACCTACGAAAAGCCGCCCGGCGTCTTTCGGATTCTGGTCTTGGGCGATTCCTACATTGAAGGGTTGCAGGTCGAACTGGCCGAGACGCTGCCCCAGCAGTTGGCGAAGCAGCTCAACGCGGCGCGGGAAGCGAACGACGGTCAGCCCAAGACCGTGGAAGCCATCAACGCTGGCGTGAGCAACTGGGGAACGGATAACCAACTCCTCTGGCTGCGGGAGGAGGGGGTCAAGTATGATCCAGACTTGATTGTGTTGGCCTTTTACCCAGGCAACGATTTCATGAACAACTGGGCGCCGCTGGAATACGCCAATACGCCTATCGTGCGCAAGCCATGGTTCGAGCTGGTGGAGGGTGAACTTGTCCTCCACGATTCTCCCTTTGACCCGCAACAGGTGGACGAGAGCCGTCGGCGGTTGCGCCAGATGGCGCAGGAGATCGAAACCGTCGCCGCGCCGACGCAGCAGGTGGAAATCGAACCGGGTCTCTTGCAACCGGTCGGCGATTTGCTCAAGCGTTCTTCCGCCTTCTATCGCTATCTCGACCCGCGGCTACGTCGCGCTGCGCCTGGCTTTGCCGCGTGGCTGGGCCGGCTGGGCATCCTGACGCCCGGCCAGGAGAGCAGCGATCTGGCCCAGGGCGCGAGCTTCATCCCTTTGGCCTACGGCGTCTACGAAGACCCGCCCGGCCAAACGTGGCAAGAGTCCTTTGCACTGACCGGTGCACTCCTCACAGAGATGAAACAGACGGCGGACGAGATGGGCGTTCCTATTCGTGCGATCGTGCTCACTGCGCCAGAGCAGATCGACGCCGAACGCTGGCAGCGCACCCTGGCCGCTTATCCGGCCATGCAAAAACACACCTGGTCCCTCGACCAACCCGCACGGCAGGCGCTCGCTCTGTTGTCTACTGCGAACATACCAGCGTTAGATTTGACGCCGATCATACGCGCCGCCGCCCAGGAGGGCGAGAGGGTTCATCTGGCCGACGACGGCCACTGGACGCCTCTGGGCCATGCGCTGGCCGCCCAGTCGGCGGCGGCCTGGCTCACAGGCGACCCGGAGATGGTGGCGTTGTCCGGCCAAGTCGCCGCGCCGCAGCCGGGCCGAAACTGGCTGCACCTCCTCTGGCGTGTTTTCGTATGGAGCATCGTCCTCATGCTCATCGGTTCGCTGGTGTGGAGCATCTACAAGAACGGCTGGAGCGTCTGGCTGCGCAACGCTGGTCTGCTGGCCGGCAGCGCCGGAGAACTTCTCGCCTTTACCATCCGCCGGCGGCAGGTGCTCCTCCTGCCTCTGGTGATCATCCTGCTGCTCTTTGGCGGCCTGCTCATCATCGCCCAAGCGTCGGTGGTGGGGCCGTTTATCTACACACTGTTTTGAGAATTGCGCATCACTTCGTTTTCCGATCAAGGAGACATGTCGCCATGACACAAGGCGGCAACGAAACCAGGCTATTCCGCCAGATTCAGCTAAGAAATGCCCCTTTCCATTGCGCTCTTTAACACCTGCACAGCATCCTCACCCAGAACCGTATCCAGCGTTTCGACCAGATGATCGGCGTCGCTGCGGCTAAAGATGATGGGCGGCTTGATTTTTAGCACATTGTGGAATGGCCCATCGGTGCTGATCAGCACGCCGTAATCCCGCGCCCGGTTGGCGATATAGGAGGCCTGCTCACCGGCCGGCGTCAGCGTCGCCCGATCCAGCACCAGCTCCACGCCGATGTATAACCCCAGCCCACGCACATCGCCGATGAGCGCGTGACGCGTCATCAACTCGCGCAGTCGCTCCATCAGGTGATTCCCCACCGCCAGCGCGTTAGCCTGCAATTGCTCCCCTTCGACCACATCCAGCACAGCCAGACCAATGGCGCATGAGACAGGATTGCCGCCAAAGGTATTGAAATACTCCATGCCGTTGGCGAAGGTCTCGGCGATCTCAGGCGTGGTGACCACCGCAGCAAGAGGGTGACCGTTGCCAATGGGCTTGCCCAGGGTGACGATGTCGGGGAGACAGCCTTGCGTCTCGAAGCCCCACATGTGCGAACCCACGCGCCCAAAGCCAACCTGTACCTCGTCGGCGATGCAAAGGCCGCCAGCCGCCCGTACATGCTCGAAAGCGGCAGCCATATAGCCATCGGGGAAGACGATCTGGCCGCCGCAGCCCATGAGAGATTCGCAGATGAAGCCCGCGACCTCGCGCCCTTGCCGCTGGATTGTCTCCACTGCCGCCCGCACATCCTCGGCGTAATTGCGTCCGCTTTCTGCGCCATAGCCTTTGAATGAACCCCGGTATGGGTCAGGCATCATGACCTTCTGCACATAGGCAGGCCGCCCCTTGCCGCCCGCTCCTTCATGCTTGTAGGGACTAACCTCGATGAGCGCCTGAGTATGGCCGTGATAGGCCACATCCACACAGATCATATCCTGCTGGCCAGTGTGCGTGCGAGCCAGGCGCAGCGCGAGATCGTTGGCCTCGCTGCCGGAACAGACGAAGAAGCAGACCGAAAGCGGTTCGGGCAGCGTTTCGGTCAGACGACGGGCGTACTCGACGATGTTGTCGTGAAGATAGCGTGTGTTGGTGTTGAGCACGGCCATCTGGCGCTGGCCGGCCGCTACGACGTGGGGATGACAGTGGCCCACATGCGCCACGTTGTTGACGCAATCCAGATAAGCGCGTCCATCCTCGTCATAGAGATACTGCCCCAACCCGCGCACGATCTTGAGGGGGCGGCGATAGGAGATGCTCAGATTGCGCCCGATGCGCTGGCGGCGCTCGGCCAGCGTCTCGTCGCGGCTGCGCTCACGCGGCGGAAAGCGGTCGGCCGGGATGCCCAGGAGCAAATTCGGGTCGGGCGAGAGGCTACGCCAGACCGGCGCCCGGCTAGGCGCGGCCACACCGGGAAAATCCCATTCCAGGTCCAGGAGGTCGGTCACGATCTGGAAATGGAGATGGGGTGGCCAGTCGCCGTTGATGGGCGGCGCACCCACTGCCGCGATGCGCTCGCCCGCAGCCACCTTCTGCCTAACCGTCAACCCGTCAAGCGATTCTCGGCTGAGGTGGCCGTAGAGCGTGAAGAAAGGTTCGCCTGCATCCGTGGCATGACGCAGCAGGATGAGCGGGCCAAAGTCCAGGCGATCGCTGTTGTCGTGCAGGGCATGGACGACCCCATCCAGCGGCGCATAGACCGTCGCGCCTGGCTCTACAAAGAGGTCGATACCCAAATGTACTGTGCGTCGTTCTGCGGTGGGGCTATCGAACAGGGCAAAGGCCGGGCTGGTGTAGATGGCCCGGGCCTCGTCATAGCGACCGATGCCCACGGCTGCGCCCGTCTCGGCCAGACGGTCGAAGAGCTTTTTGCTGAATGCCGCCACACTGCCGGTGAGGGTATCGCTGCCCAAGAGCAGACTACCCACGCTCAGATCGAGTACAGCGACCGGATCGCAACGCAGGTCGGCGTCGATGAGCCGCGGGTAAGATGAACGATGCTCTATCAGGTATCGAGCGACGGCCGGGCTGTGGGGAGAAGGCGACAGGCCGCACGCCGCACGCAACGTGTAGTGAGCGAAACGCGGGTGAACGGTCGCCAGCCTGTGTAACAGCTCCCAGGCCGGCGCCTCGCTGACGGAAAGGTAACGATTTTCCGGTTGGGCGGCCTGCTGATGAGCCGAATGGCAAACGCTGAGACAGAGTCGCATGACCATCAGATCATAGAGCGCGGCGATCTCGTCTTCCTGCAAAGGGTGGACGCTGTGATAGCCAGCGACCACCTGGGCGGCCGCGGTCAAAGGGTCTTCCTTGCCAAGCATGGCGTAGGCCGCGGCGATGGCCGGTTCGCACGCCAGGCAGGAGTAGACCATGTCCCCCCAGTCCAGCAGGCCGCTCACCCGCTGATGATGCGCATAGAGGTCGCCGTCGCCGCTCACCAGCACGTTGTAGTCGTTGGCGTCGCCGTGGATGACGCTCCAGCGCAGGTCGACGAGCTTGGGCGCAGTGTGTTCCTCGAAGCGCGCCAGATGCCCCTCAACCAGGCGACGCCGGCCCGAATCGAAAATGTCATTCAGGCGATCACGGATCACCGGGGCGGCTTGGGCGACATCCCAATGAAAGTCGCGGTGGGCGGCCAGGTGGTCGAACCCGACCAGGCTGCGGTCGATCTCGCCCATGACCCGACCCAGATCGGCCAACAGCGCGGGCGTCTGGGGCTTGACCGTCGCCAAAGGGACGCCGGGCAGGTAGGTGAGCAGGCGCACAAAGTGCTTCGTTCCATCAGCCGCGGTCGCGGTGCAGATGGCCTGTCCGTCCAGGCTGTGGATGACGCGCGGGCATAGGGGGCTGACGGCGTTGGCCGCCATTGTGCGCATGGCCTGATTCTGTGCATTGAGCAGGACCCAGGATTCAGCCGCGTTGGCGATCTTGAGGACATATTGCTCGCCGCCAACGCTGGTCAGGAGGAAATTCTGGTCGCGCTCGCTGGGCAGCCTGCTGGCGTCAGCGTGTATGCCGTAAAGCATGCGCGCCAGTTGTGCGGCGTCGGTTGTGGAGAAGCGGGGGGCGGAGTGGAGTAGTGACATGGGAGTTCCTGTTGTGTTGGATCGATTCACAGCGCCGCCCGGCTAGATTCTGTTGACAGTTGATTTCACCACAGAGGACGCAGTGCATATGATCAACTGCCCTCAATCACCTTTTTCTCTGAGCGCTCTGTGGTAGAACCAGCCAACATATTCTCAGCCGGGGTCAGTCGGATGGATTTCGTGGAGGCGATTGTATACACAATCAGACACAGTGTCAAAGCCCCGCTCGTTATTCTCATTCCAGTCAACATGACCTGTGGTCGCCTATCCGTTCACTTCGAAGAGAAACCAGCCTTCACTCACAGCGAAATGACGGAAGCGGGGATTCTTCTGGATTATCGTGATGAGACGCTGGTTGGGCTGACTGTGCTCGAAGCATCGCGCAGATAAGCAGCGTCAACCTTCACGAAACCTTCGGCGTAACTTCGGCTATCGAAATGACCGAAGATTGTTAAACTGTGGTTGCTTTGAAACCTGAGGTTTTCACGGTTCAAAAATTCCTGGTTTCAAACAGAGCCAATACCTTTGCACTTTCTCGGGTGACAGTCACTTTGTGAAGTGACTGTCACCTCTGGATGAGGCCAAAAGTGCAAACATAGTGACAGAGCGAAGTATTTGGAGTCTTCATGGTATAATTCCTCCATACGCACAAATGTTCGTATGGAGGCCATCATGTCCGACACGCAATACACTCCAGACCCCCTCGCCGCTTTCTTGCCCGCCGCCCGCGCCTGGTTTCAAGAGAGTTTCGGCGCGCCGACACCGCCTCAAGCCCAGGGCTGGCCTGCCATCCAGCGGGGCGACCATACGCTCATCCTCGCGCCCACTGGCTCTGGCAAGACGCTGACCGCGTTCCTGTGGGGCATCGACCAGCTCTTCCGCGAACTGGGCGAGTCGCCGCCCGCATCCACCGAGCCGCATGCCAGGAAACGCCGACAAAGCGATGCCCCGGCGACGTTGCGTCTGCTCTACATCTCGCCCCTCAAGGCGCTCAACAACGACATCGAGCGCAACCTGCGCACGCCCCTGGCAGGCATCCGTAAGACCGCATTGGGCATGGGCGAGGAGCTGCCGAATATCGAGATCGCTGTGCGTTCGGGCGACACCCCAAGCCGCGAGCGCCAGGCCATGCTGCGCAAGCCGCCCCACATTCTCATCACCACGCCCGAATCGCTCTATATCTTGCTGACCAGCCCCAAAGCGCGCGAGTTGTTTCGCGGCGTGCGCACCGTCATCGTGGATGAGATTCACACGCTGGTCGGCGCCAAACGCGGCGTCCACCTGTCCCTGAGCCTGGAGCGATTGGAACGCCTGGTTGGGCGTCCCTTCCAACGCATTGGCCTCTCAGCCACCGTCCGCCCCCTGGATGAGGCTGCCCGCTTTCTGGCCGGCAACGCCTGGACAGGCGAAGGCGACGAGCGCATACTGACCCCGCGCCCGGTGCGCATAATCGACAGCGGCTATTGCAAACCCCTGGACCTAGGTGTGGAGACTGTGGTCGCCAGCTTTGTCGACACGCCCGGCGATTCCATCTGGCCGACTGTCATCGGTCGTGTGGCCGATCTCATCGACCAGCACCGTTCCACCTTGATCTTTGTCAACAACCGCCGCCTGGCCGAACGCAGCGCCGACTGGCTCAACGTTGAGATGAGCGCGCGCAGCCAGGGGCGCGCAGATGGACTGTTTGCAGGCGGCGTGGCATCGGGCGTGGGTATGTTTGGCGCAGGCCGCGGCGACCATACCGCGCCCATCCGCGCGCACCACGGCAGCATGAGCAAGGAAGCGCGGCTGGTCATGGAGCGCGACCTCAAGGCCGGTCGTCTGCCTGCGCTCATCGGCACGTCGTCCCTGGAGTTGGGGATCGACATCGGCGCGGTCGACCTGGTGGTGCAGTTGCAATCCCCCAAGGCTGTGGCCCAGGGCTTGCAGCGCATCGGTCGCGCCGGCCACCTGGTTGGCCAGACGAGCAAGGGGCGCATTTTCGCCACCCATCGGGAAGATGTGATGGAGGCGGCGGCTGTGGCAGGCGGCATGTTGGCCGGCGATGTAGAGCCGGTGCACACCCCGGCCAATCCGCTGGATGTGCTGGCGCAACAGATCGTCGCCATGGTCTCCCTGGAGGAGTGGAACGTTGGTGAGTTGTACGACCTGGTGCGCTGCGCCTACGCCTATGAGGGGCTAACCCGGCGCGTCTTTCACGCCGTGCTCGACATGCTCAGCGGACGCTACCCCAGCGTGAGCCACCGCGAGCTGCGACCGCGACTGGTGTGGGATAAGGTGAACAATCGGCTGGCGGCGCTCCCTGGCGCGCGCCTCTTGGCTCTGACTAATGGCGGCGTCATCCCCGACCGGGGCGCGTTCGGCGCGTATCTGGCCGACGGTCGCACCAAGCTGGGCGAGCTGGATGAAGAGTTCGTCTACGAAACGCGCGTCGGCGACACCTTTGCCCTGGGGTCCCAGGTCTGGCGCGTGATGGAAGTGACCGACGACCGAATCATTGTGGCCGATGCAGCCGGCGCGACGCCGCGCATGCCCTTCTGGCGCGGCGACTACGCCTGGCGGCCCTATGAGCTGGGCGCACGCGTGGGCGCGTTCCGCCGTGCAGTGGCCGAGCGGCTGCAACGGATGGTCAACAGCCTGGGGTTGGGCGACTGTCGCTCACTGCTGGCGAGGCGCAATGACGAACAGCTGCAAGAGACGTTGGCCTGGCTGCGCCGCGACTATGCCCTGGATGACAACTCGGCCTGGCACGTTCTCGATTACGTGGCGGGTCAACTCGACCACGCCGGCGCCATCTCATCGGATCGTTCCATCCTGTTGGAGGTCTTCGACGACCCCTTGGGCGACCCGCGCATGGTGATCCAGTCGCCCTTTGGCGGGCGCGTCAACGGGCTGTGGGGCATCGCGCTGGCCAGCGCCCTGCGCGAGCAAACGGGCGTCAACGTGGAGGTGCAGAGCAACGACGATGGCATCCTCATCCGCTTCCCCAATGCTGACGCCGACTTCCCACTGGATGTGGTCAGCCAGATGGGACCAGTAGAAGCGCGCGAACGCATTCTGGCCGAGCTGCCCGATTCGGCGGTCTTTGGCGCACAGTTTCGCCAGAACGCGGCGCGGGCGCTGCTGCTGCCAAACGCTGGCGCCGGCAAGCGCACACCCTTCTGGCTGCAGCGCCTGCGCGCCAAAGATTTGCTCCAGGTGGCGCGGCGCTTCGAGGATTTCCCTATCGTCGCCGAAACCTATCGCGATTGTTTGCAAGATGTGATGGATTTGCCCCATCTGGAACAGGTGTTGACGGCCATCCAGTCGGGAGAGATCGACGCAACAGTGCTGGAATCGCAGACGCCGTCGCCCGTGGCCCAAAGCCTGCTGTGGGATTTCATCAGCATCTACATGTATGAGTGGGATGCGCCCAAAGCCGAGCGCCAACTGCAAACCCTGGCCATGAACCGAGATTTGCTGCAAGACCTGTTGCAAGATGTCAACCTGGCCGACCTGCTGCGCTCCGAGGCGGTGAACGAAGTGCATAGCCGTTTGCAGCATACATCGCCAACAGCCCAGGCGCGCACCGCCGAGGAATTGGCGCTGCTCTTTCAGACATTGGGCGATCTTTCGGCCGGCGAGGTCGCCCTGCGCTCCGCGGCGGAGCCTTCCGGGTGGATTGCACACCTGGCCGGCGCCGGTCGCATTGTGGAGGCGGCCATTCCCACGGCCCACGGCGTTGAAACGCGTTGGGTCGCCGCCGAGCATCTGCCCGATTACATTGCGGCCTTCGAGTCTGCCAGGGACGGAGCCGGCGAGGACGAGGCGCGACGGCGCATCCTGGCGCGCTACCTGAACCAAGCAGGGCCGGTCACAGTGGAGGCGATTCGGACGCGCTACGCCTTCCCTGGCGATTGGCTGCGCAACGAGCTGACGCAGCTCGTCGCGCAACGCCAGCTGGCCCACGGGCGCTTCACCCCATCGGCTGCTGCGTCCGCAGAGGAATATGTAGATCGGCGCACGCTGGAGCAGATGCACCGGCGCACTCTTACCATTCTGCGCGGCGAGGTTCGCCCAGTTCCCATCACGGCCTACGCCGATTTCCTGGCCCGCTGGCAGCATCTGTATCCGGCAGAGCGTCTTGCCGGGCCGGGCAGTCTACGCCTGGCGCTGCAACAACTGCGCGGGGTTCCCGTCGTGGGCCGCGTGTGGGAGCGCGATGTGTTGCCCCTGAGGCTGGCGCGCTATCAGCCCGCGGAATTGGCCCAACTCTGTCAAAGCGGCGAAGTGGTGTGGGTCGGCGCCGGCGGCGTCGATCCCCGGCGCGGGCGCATTCGCTTTTTCTTCCGCGGCGAAGGCGGCGTCTATCTGGAAGCGCCGCCCGACGACCTGTCCCTGCTGAGCGCAGATGCCCAGGCAGCTTACGCCTTTCTCAAGAGCGAGGGTGCGATCTTCCAGGCCGATCTACAGGCTGGGTTGGGGCTGGATGGCAAGGCAGCCGAGGCGGCTCTGTTAGAGCTGGCGATGACCGGGTTGGCGACCAATGACTCGCTGGTCGTCTTGCAGCGGCTCGTTCTGGGTGAGGTGGGCCGACCGTCCGTTGAGCGGAAACCGCTCAGCTCTCTGGAGACGGAACTGGCCGAACGCCTGGGGCCGCGCCCTGCGCAGATGACGCTCCACCGACCTAGCCGCAGGGCGATGCAGGCGGCCAGAGAGCGGGTGCGCGGTCGCCTGGAACAGCCGCCTCCGGCGGAGCGGACACCAGAAAACGGACGTTGGTCCCTGGTGCATCGCTTTGGGATGCTGGGCAAAGCGCTCTCGCCAGAGGAACGTAGCAACCAGCAGGCCCGGCAACTCCTGGCGCGTTGGGGCGTGGCGACGCACGAAAGTCTTGCCAACGAGGTCGGGACTTGGGATTGGGGCGCAATCTATCAAGAGTTTCAGCGCCTGGAGATGCGTGGCGAAGTGCGACGGGGCTATTTTGTGAGCGGGCTGCCGGGCGTACAGTTTGCTCTGCCCGATGTGGTGGAGCGTCTGCGGGCAGCGGCAGGCAACGCCGACGAGGAAGTGGTGTTAATGAACGCCTGCGACCCAGCCAATGTGTATGGCGTCGCCGCGCCCGTCGGCCCGCTGACTGCGACGGGCGAACCGCTGGCCTTCGCCCGCATCCCCTCCACGTGGCTGACGCTGAATCGTGGGTTGCCAGTCCTGCTCATCGAGGATGGCGGCAGCCGCATGACCACCACCCAGGGGACGGACGATGGCCTGATTCGTCGCAGCATCGAGCTGTGGCTGCGTCATGCGGCGACCTTCGAGGCGCGCATCAGCGTGGAGACATGGAACGCCGCGCCCGTGCTGCACGGCCCAGGACAGGCGCTCCTGGAGGCGTGCGGCTTCTATCGTGACTATCCAGGGATGACATGGCGGCGTTAGAATTCGCTACTGAACGGGGTAGCCCTTGATCGAGTAGCAGCTTCATGGCGATAATACCAGGCTACTATACATGGGCTGAAGTAAACCAATGGTTGTCATTCTGAGCGCCAGCGAAGAATC
>CAZLMM010000083.1:0-29177 GCA_964560495.1 uncultured Caldilineaceae bacterium | reverse complement strand
GTATGAATTGTTTACCTGGCGAGCAGTAACATTCACAGCAGATTTCCAGGAGACAGCAGCGTAGAGTAGAATGACCCGTCGTTATACTTTGCTCTGTTTGAGACCAGGAGTTTTCGCAGGCCAAAAACTCCTGGTCTCAAAGCAACCGCAGTATAACGCCATTTACACAACGGGGAGGTCATGTGTCTGTACTCATGCTCGGCGCCCACATGTCGATCGCTGGCGGCGTCAGCCGGGCCATCGACCGCGCCGCTTCGGTGGGCAGCAATGCCGTGCAGGTTTTTACGAAGAACAATCGTCAGTGGCAGGGACCGCCTGTGGATCAGGAGGATGTGGCGCGATGGGAAGATGAGATGCCCAGGCAAGGCCTCATCTATGCAGTGAGTCACGCCAGCTACCTGATCAACCTGGCCAGCCCCAAAGCTGACCTGTGGGAAAAGAGCTTGAGAGCGCAGATCGACGAGATCGAACGCGCCTACTGCTACGCCATTCCCCATGTCGTGCTTCATCCCGGCTCCCACACCGGCGCCGGCGAGGAGGCTGGCGTGGAACGCATTGCCGCTGCCCTCAACCGCATACATCACGAGACGCCTCACTGCGCCGGCGTCGTCACCTGCCTGGAGATCATGTCCGGCCAGGGCGACACGTTGGGACGCAGCCTGAGTCAACTACGCGCTATCATTGAGGGGGTGGAGGAGCGACAGCGCGTTGGCGTCTGTATGGATACCTGTCATGCGTTTGCGGCGGGCTATGAACTGCGCACAAAGGATGGCTATGAAGCGCTCATGGCTGAGATCGAGCGCGAGATCGGCCTGGAGACGGTCAAGGTATGGCATCTCAATGACAGCAAGGGCGGGCTGGGCAGCAGGCTGGACCGCCACACCCATATCGGCCAGGGGGAGATCGGCGATGAAGGCTTTCGATTCATTCTCAATGACCAGCGGTGGATAGGGGTTGCCATGCTGCTAGAGACGCCCAAAGAAGATGATCTCGTGGATGACCGTGAAAATCTTGCCCGTCTTTGCGCATTGGTGGATGATGCGGGTCGCATCCCTCCGGGCCTCCGGCTGCAAACCGATTGAGCCTCCCTTTTCAAATAGAGAATCCCGATGCCCGCTTTGGGGCGACTGACAGGTGTATGGTAAACTTATATTCTTGATATTTCGTCAAGTGTCAAGGGCAGTCTCATCGTCGATCATGGAGGCTGCATCCACCGAGACAGTTCAATTTTGAGTGAGGATCTCATGTCGTTGAATGTCACTGTCGAACCGCGCGACCATCGCCAGGTGGCCGTGCGCATCGAAGCTCCCCGGGAGCGCGTCGAGAAGGAACTTCGCAAGGCTGCCAACAAAATTGCCAGCCAATACCGCATCCCAGGTTTTCGTAAGGGAAAGGCGCCGTACAACCTTATCGTCCAACAGGTGGGTTTGTCGTCTTTGATCGGTGAGTTTGCCGATGAGCTGGGCCAGGAGCTTTTCAAAGAAGCAATCGAACAAGAAAAGATTGAGCCATACGCCGTTGCCTCTCTGGAAGACATCCAGATCGACCCGCTGACCTATACGCTGCTTGTACCGCTGGAGCCGGAGATTCGCTTGGGTGATTATCGCAGCCTGCGGCTGGAAGAAACCCATCCAGAGGTGAACCAGGAGCAGATCGATCGGCAGCTCGAACAGATCAGGGAACAATACTCTTCGTGGCAGTCGGTTGAACGCCCCAGCCAGTTTGGCGACCTGATGACCATCGATGTGCGTAGCGTCATCATCGCAGAAGACGGCAGCGAGACCGTCGTCTTGGAAGAGACCGACTGGGATATGACGCCCGACGAGGAGAACCCTGCGGACCCGCCGGGGCTTGATGCAGCGCTGATCGGGCTTTCAACCGGTGAGGAAAAGGAGTTCGATCTCACCTGGCCGGAAGACAGTCGCAGCATACATGCAGGCAAGACCGCACATTTCAGTGTGGTGGTCAAGAATATCCAGGCATACGAAAAGGCAGAACTGAATGACGATCTGGCCAGACTGGTTGGGCCGGACTTCGAGACCATCGACGACCTGAAGGCAAGCATCCGCTCTACCCTGGCCCAAGCCGAGAGCCGTCGGGCTGAGCAGGAATATACCCAACAAGCCTTGGACCGCCTTGTGGAGATCAGCGAGCTTGACTACCCGCCGGTCGTCATCGAAGATCAGCTTGATTCCATGATGAACGATCTGGCGCAGCGATTGCGCACCTACGGCATCGATGACATGGACAAGTACTTCGAGCAGACCAATCAGGACAAAGACGAATATCGCGCCAGTTTGATCCCCGACGCCACCAGAATTGCCCACAACAACCTGGTGCTCTCGGAATTGATCAGGGTGGAACAGCTCGACGTAACGGATGAGGACATCGATGCCAGGCTCGAAGAGATGTTCGGCGCTGACGAGGAGCTGGACAGCGGAATAAACAATCAGCGCAACAACATGCTCTCCATGATGCGCAGTGACGCAGGGCGTTCGATCCTCGTCAGCCAGATCCTCCACGAGAAGGCAGTTCAACGCCTCCTGGCTATCGTGCGAGGCGAAGAGATTCCTGCTCCCGCCCAGCCAGCGTCGGATAGCGACATAGCCGCCTCTATCCCCGTAGCCGACGACCAAGATGCAGCGCCACAGAAAGACCAAGACTAACAGATTGCAAACACAAAATGTGTAGGCGGCTTACAGTGTTGATTCCGTCCGGTGGACTATGGTATTGGCCATGTAGAGTGACTCTACACTTGGGGCGCACCGAACGGCATTTTCTTGATCGCGGCGGCAAGTCGAGCAGGAAGGTTCGCTTCAAGGCGCTTGTTGCATGAATTGTCCCAAGAAGAATTGGAAATGTGGAGAAACTGAAATGAACCATCCATCCTCGATTTTGACTCCCACGAGCGTCATTCCCATGGTGATCGACAGCTCGAGCCGGGGCGAACGCGCCTATGACATCTACAGCCTGCTCTTGAAGGAGCGCATTGTCTTTCTGGGCACGCCGATCAACGACCAGGTGGCGAATCTGATCGTGGCGCAGCTGCTCTACCTGAACAGCGAAGACCCCAATCAGAACATCAATATGTACATCAATAGCCCCGGCGGCAGCATTTATGCCGGGCTGGCGATCTACGATACGATCCAGATGATCACTGCTCCGGTGAGCACTTACGCTGTCGGCATTACGGCCAGCATGGGCACCGTATTGCTTGCCGCCGGCGCCAAAGGACGTCGCTATGCGCTGCCCCATGCCACCATTCACATGCACCCAGCCAGCAGCGGGGCACAGGGCTACACAGAAGACATGCGCATCGCATTCCGCGAACAAGAGCGCGTCCAGACACAGCTTTTCCACCTGGTGGGGAAACACACCGGCCACCACTGGAAGGAAATCGAAGAAGAGTTCACCCGCGACCGCTATATGAATGCCCTGGACGCCAAAACCTTTGGAATTGTGGATGATGTGTTGGGCGACAGCACAGATATCGTCATCATTGGCAAGGGTGGCGAGATTCAGTTCGCCACTGAGTCGGCTGCGGCAGCCAGCAATGGCAAAGGGTCATGAGCGAGAACAACGGGGCAATGGGGCTTCCCTATTGCTCCTTTTGCGGAAAAGACAAATCAGAAGTACAGCGCCTCATTGCAGGAATGGGCAACGTTTTTATCTGCGATGAGTGTGTGCAGTTGGGGGCTGAAATCCTGGCGGAAGAAGGGTTGACCTCGAAGCCCTCCTCCGCTTCCCCTGCGCCGGGCCGCGAGCACAGGATCCTCCACCCGCGCCAGATTGTCGAGCACCTCGATCAGTACATCGTCGGTCAGGGACAGGCCAAAAAAGTTCTCTCTGTCGCAGTCTATAACCACTACAAACGAGTGATTGGGCGCGCCGCCGGTCAGGACAACTCCCTGGACGATGATGAGGATGTGGAGATCACCAAGAGCAATGTGCTCCTCATCGGCCCCACAGGCAGCGGCAAAACGCTGCTCGCCCAGACGTTGGCCAGGCTGCTCGATGTGCCTTTCACCATCGCCGATGCCACCACCGTGACGGAAGCTGGCTATGTGGGCGAAGATGTAGAGACGATTCTGGTGGGTCTTTTACAGAACGCCAACTGGGACACGGAGCGCGCCGCGTTGGGCATCGTCTACATCGACGAGATCGACAAGATCGCACGTAAAAGCGGCGACAATCCCAGCATCACCCGGGATGTGAGCGGCGAAGGCGTTCAACAGGCTTTGCTCAAGATCATCGAGGGCACAATCTCCAATGTGCCGCCAGGCCCTGGGCGGAAACACCCACAGCAAGAATTTGTTCAACTCGATACACGCAACATCCTCTTTATCTGCGGTGGTTCTTTTGCACAGTTGGCCGATGTGGTGCGTAAGCGCGTGCAGCGACGGGGCATGATCGGTTTCGCCGCTGGCGATGAGGCATTGCTGCAAGGCGACGGATTGCGCCGTCCTGTGACCAACGAACAGCCTTTGCCCGACGACCCAGACGAGCGCAAGCAGGAGCTGCGTCTACGCAAGCGCGAACAGGAGAGTCGCGACGAAAGTGACATGCTCGGTCTGGTGGAGCCAGATGATCTGCTTGCTTTTGGTCTGATCCCTGAATTCGTCGGGCGGCTCCCGGTTGTCGTGAGTTTGAACGCACTTGACCGCCAAGACCTGGTGCGCATCTTGACAGAGCCGAAGAACTCGGTTGTACGTCAGTTCAAACGCATGTTTGCAGTAGAGGGCGTGCGTCTGGAATTCGAGCCGGCGGCGCTGGAACTGATTGCGCGTGAAGCCTTCTTGCGGCGCACGGGTGCGCGCGGCATCCGGAGCATTGTCGAAAACATCCTACTCGACGCCATGTACGAAATTCCTGGCCGTAGCGACATCGTGCGCTGCGTCGTTACAGCCGATGGCTTCAAGCAGGGCAAAGGGCCAACGTTGTTCAATGCCAACGGTCAGGTTGTTGATCTGATGGTCGGGCCTCCTCTCCTCAAGGCCGCGTAATTCCCCAACCATTAGCGCGTGCAACACGCAGGGTGCAAAACTATGAATGAGTCGACGCAAGACCGCCTCTCCTGGCTCGATACGCCTGGCGAATCTGTTGCAGACGAGCGGATGCAGAAGCTTTTTGCCAAGTCCCGCAATGTCATGGGCTTCGTCCCCAATGTCTTTCTGGTCTATGCAAGTCGCCCCAGCCACTTTCAGCATTGGTTTGCCCATTTTCGTGAAATCTTGCAGGGTGAATCCCAATTGACCCAAGCCGAGCGCGAGATGATTGGCGTGGTGGTTTCGGCCCAGAATCATTGTCTCTATTGCCTGGTGAGTCACGGCGCAGACCTGCGTCGGCTTCTGGGCGACCCGATTCTGGCGGATCGCATCGTGCATGATCACCGCCGCGCAGGACTGGATGAACGCACGACGGCCATGCTCGATTATGCCGTCAAACTCACCGTCCGCCCGGTGGAGTGCAACGAAGCCGACATCAACCACCTGCGGAGTGTGGGCTTTTCTGACGAGGCGATTTTCGACATCGCTGAAACTGCGGCCATGTTCAACTTCACCAACCGCCTGGCCTCGGCTGCGGGAATGTTGCCCAATCGAGAATATCACGCCCTGGCGCGTTGACCCCCGCACAGCATTTGCGCCTCTCCCAGTTTGTCAGTACAATGGCGGTCATCCCGACTTACTCTCGCCGACAGTCGATTGCAATTCGTTGAACAGATTCACCACAGAAAGTGAGAACCCGGCGATGGCCCCCACCCCGCCGCCCGCCGATGATCCTTCCCGGCGCGCTGGGCCTTCTACGTTGCTCGGAATAGCGATTGGCGCTCTCCTGGCCAGCGTCATCTGGGGCGCGGCCTTTTATATTTTTTATCGCCCCGCGCCGCCGCCCATTGTCTTGCACCCACCCCCGACGCCGGCCCCTACCGCCACCACCGCGCCAACGCCAACACCCGGCCCTATCACCGTCTATGTCACTGGCGCGGTGCAGCGTCCTGGCCTCTATGTGATTCCCTTTGACGGGCGCGTCGGCGATGCTGTTGCCGCCGCCGGTGGGTTGACCGCCGCTGCTGCCGCGGAGTTGCTGAACCAGGCCGAACACCTCTACGACGGCGCCCAGGTGCATGCGCCGACCATTGTCACCACAACCATCCAGACCGCTCCGCCGGCCGGCGTCTCGGGCAATGAGCTTGCTGCTGTCAGAAGCGGCAGCATTCCGTTGGCAGTCGGCGCTGGGAGTGCAAGTGGACTGATCAACATCAACACAGCGACAGCCGACCAGCTCGATTCGCTCCCCGGCATCGGCCCGGCCAAGGCGAACGCCATCATTGACAACCGCCCCTACGCCACAGTAGATGAGCTGGAACGTGTTCCCGGCATTGGCGCAGCGACCATCAACCAGCTGCGAGATCTGGTGACGGTGGAATGATCGCTGAGCTGCGGCTGATGACCTCCTGCACGAGATAGACCCATCTTGATTGTCTTCTGGCTTCGCCACGGCGTCCGAATTGCAGCGTCTTCCATTCAACCAGAATTCAGCCAGAAGATCAGCCTCATACAATACAACCATACGGAACAGTTTCACTGTTTTCCACCCGGCTTTCTGGCAATCCAAGGCGCATTGGCGCGAGTTCCTCTTCCTATTGGCAATGTGTGTTCGACAATGTGTGTTGATTGAGCCAGTACGGAGGTTTGACGTGTCAATGGTCAGGGTGTAGGATTGGCGCATAGACAATCAGCAACCGTTGGTCGTCTGGGATTCATGAACAGCTGACACGCCTGTTGCGCTGATATTGGAAGATATTCTTGACTTGAAGCGCAGGCAAGCCATGAATCATTTCTGCAAAGAGACGTATGGGAGACCTGGGCATGGCACAGGGAAACGACAAAAAGACGATGCAAGACCAACTGCGCGATGTAGCCATTGATGTGCGAAACGAGGCCATCGTCCAAAGCGCAAATCTCTATCTGATGGCGCGGCGCGTGTTGTTGACCAGTTTGGGGGCGGTTGCTCTCACCCTGGAAGAAGGGAACGACTTCGCCAATAAATTGGTCGAACGCGGCGAGATCGCTGAGTTCGACCTGAACAGGATGGTCGACGAGTTTGTACGGCGCAGCAACGAACGTGAAGCCGCAGCATTGGAGACGCGCAAAGGCGCCATGGATAAGGCGGCCTATGCGCTGGCTGACAGCGTGGAAGTGATCTTGGGGCGACTCAATGTGCCATCCAAGGGAGATCTGGATGAATTGAGTCGTAAGATCAGCCAGCTCAACGAAAAGGTTTTGGCGTTGCGGCAGCGCAATGCATCTTCGCCAGAAGGATTTTCTGTGGAGCAAAGCCGAGTTGCGAATGAATCAACAGCCAGCCCGAATGGCAGCGGATAGAACTGTGGTGGTTGTGCACGTTCGATTGATATTGTCTTTGCTATCCTTGCATGAGTTTGGCCGGCGGGTCGTGTAGTTCGGTCGAGTTGTGTATACTCGCTGATTTCTCTGGATTGACCCGAGCCGGTCGTGCGCCCGCCCGTTGCGTCGGTTTTGCAGGAGCGGCGGGTGTGCTGACAATGCGCTGACGCAGCTGCACAACAGAGCGGCGAATGACGGGCACGCGCAGCAGCAGCAGAATCGTCAAAATAACGCCGTAGAGTAGCGGCTCCCAATCTTCCGCTGCTTTGGCCAGCCACAAGAAGTGCAACACAGCCGCAACTCCAGCAACATAGACCAGCCGATGAAGCCGCTTCCAGTTCTTGCCTAATCGTTTCATCCATCCTTTCGTGGAAGTGATCGCCAACGGCGTCAGGATCAGGAAAGCAGCCAGTCCGACAAGAATGTAGGGCTTGGTCAGAATCGCGTCGGCGAAGATCAACTGCAAGTTAAAGCCGTAATCAAGCCCCACGAAGTTGAGTAGATGAAAGCTGGCGTAGACAAAAGCAAACATCCCCAGCGCTTTGCGCACGCTGATCGCCTGCTTGAAGCCGAAAACCGTGTGGGCGGGCGTGCAGGCCAGCGAGAGGATCAACAGGATGATGGCAGCTTGCCCCGTGCGGTCGGTGATCTCGTCGATAGGATTGGCGCTCAAGTTGCCCTGCAGCATGTCCCACGCCAGCCAGAGCAAAGGAACCGCCGCAGCAACATTCACGATCAGCCAGAACCAATGCCGTCTGAGATAGGTTGATATGGCGTTCACTGGCCTCTCCTTTTCCTTCCCAACGTCAATAGTTGGCTGCGAGATCCATACCGGCGTACAGCCCGGCGACCTCTTCGGCATAGCCGTTGAATGGCAAGGTAGCGCGGCGACCCAACTCGCCGATGCGTCTTTCTGTCGCCTGGGACCAGCGCGGATGATCTACATCAGGATTGACGTTTGCATAGAAACCGTATTCGTTGGGCGCAGCCTTCATCCAGGTGGACTGGGGCATCACGTCGGTCAGCTCGATTTTCACGATGGATTTGATGCTCTTGAAGCCGTATTTCCACGGCGTGACGATACGAAGGGGCGCGCCGTTCTGGGGCGTCATCAACTTGCCATACATGCCCGTGCCGATGATCGCTAGGTCGTGCATGGCCTCGTCGATGCGCAATCCTTCGACATAGGGCCAGTCCAGCCATCTGCTTGACTGACCCGGCATCTCTTCTGGCCGCATCACCGAGGTGAACTTGACATATTTGGCATCCGCGGTCGGCTCCACTTCTTTCAAGAGGAGGTTGATGGGAAAACCAACCCAGGGAATCACCATGGACCAGGCTTCGACGCAACGCAGACGATAAATGCGCTCTTCCTGGGGGAACTTGCTGATCAGGTCTTCGATGGCATAGGTCTTCGGGTTTCGCACCATCCCTGTCACTTCCACCGTCCACGGATAGGTGGTGAAGCCTTGGGACATAGGCGCGACATCCTCCTTGTCGGTGGTGAATTCATAGAAATTGTTGTAGTTTGTGATCTGCTCGTAGGTGTTCAGATCGTCCCCCAGCTCATCCGTTGGAGCGCTGGCATAGGGTTCCTCGTAGGCCAGGGCCGATGGAACTTCCTCCAGTGCAGCGGCCAGGTCTTGGCTGGCCTCGCTGGCGTCGGCGGGAGCCTGGCTGCCCGGCGTCGGTTGTCTCGTGGGCGCTGCGCAGGCTGCCAATGCCAACAAGCCGACAGCCGAGCCAACGCCCACCATGAACTTGCGGCGCGCTCGAAAAATGTGCTCTGGAGTGATTTCAGATGGTGAGATTTTGACCATGATTTCCTCAACCTTTCAACCCGCGGGGTGAATGCAAATGGAATTTGAATTGAACTACACCCGTCGAAAACTGCAAACCCGGCTTCGGTCTCTTCGCTGACTGTCATTTTGGCGCAACGAGCGAAAGGAGGGATGACGTAGATATTAAGGGTTGATTACGGGTGATCTCTGTGATGTGCTATACTCTGCTGTAATTTCTTGTTGCGCATCCAGGCCTTTTCAACCTGGTGCGTTTAGGTCAGCACGCTATCAGTAGACAGATGAACCCGTCGCAATCCAAATCGAACAGACTCTTTTCAAACGACTATGCCTGGCAGATACTTTGAGGAATTACAGATCGGCGATGTCATCGTCCATGCGCTCGGCCGTACCATCACCGAGGCAGACAACGTGCTGTTCTGTGCCATTACCATGAACACCCAGCCCCTGCACCTGAATGAGGACTACGCGGCCAGGCATTCAGAATTCGGCCAACGCCTGGTGAACGGTCTGCTCACTCTGGCGTTAGCCGTGGGCGTCAGCGTTCCCGAATTGACCCAAGGGACGTTGGTCGCCAACCTCGGCTACGATGCTGTGCGCCAGCCGCACCCCATGTTTCATGGCGACACGCTCTATGTGGAGACAGTTGTGATCGACAAGCGCGCATCGCGCTCGCGACCGGATCAAGGGATCGTGCGCTTTCGCCACACCGGGCGCAATCAGAACAACGTGGTGGTTCTGGAATTCGAGCGCACTGCGCTCATGCTCAAAAAACCGGGTGCGCCATGACCAACATGCCAGCCATTTCCTCTGCCCGTCGCTCTTTGCTCTTCATGCCCGGCGACAGCACGCGCAAGATCGAGAAGTCTCTCACGCTGGATGTAGACACAGTCATTCTGGACCTGGAAGACGGCGTAGCGCAAAATCGCAAGGTAGCGGCGCGCGCCGTAGTGACAGAGGCGCTCAGAACACTAGACTTTGGTCGCCGCGAACGCATCGTGCGTGTGAACGCGCTCAACAGTCGGTTCGTGGAACAGGAGGTGCAGGCGACCGCCCCCGCCCACCCCGACGCGTATCTGCTCCCAAAGGTGGAAACCGCCGGCGACCTGCTGGCGCTGGAGCAGATCCTGAGCCAGGCTGAAGATGCGTTGGGGCGTGCGCGCCATAGCTTTCGTCTGCTTGCAATGATCGAGACGGCTTTGGGTGTGATGAACCTGCGTGAGATTTGCCAGGCGACGGCACGCCTGGACGCCCTGGTCTTTGGCGCCGAAGACCTGGCTGCCAGCACAGGCGCCATCCGCACCAAAGCCGGTTGGGAGGTTTTCTACGCGCGCAGTGCAGTGGTGACCGCTGCCAGCGCTTACGGTTTGCAACCCATCGACTGCGTGTTCGTCGATCTTGCCGATGTCTCCGGTTTCGAGGCGGAATGCGTCTTTGCCCGCCAATTGGGCTTTGTGGGCAAAACATTGATCCACCCCAATCAGGTGGAGGCGGCCAATCGAATCTTTGCGCCCGCCCCCGACGAGGTGGACTGGGCGCAACGTCTCATCGCCGCTTTTCAAGCCCATCAACAATCGGGCGCGGGCGCGTTCGCCTTCGAGGGCAAGATGGTGGATATGCCCATACTGCGTTCGGCGCAGCGCATCTTGGGGCGGGCGCAGGTTATGCCTGATCTCTCCCAATGACGCCTGTCGCGTGGAGCGCGGCAAGGGTCTCTGCCAATGTGGGCGTGATCGGAGCGCCCTTGAAGCCAGCCAGGCGACGGTAAATGTCTGCGGCCGCTTTGTGAAAACCGCCTGGTAGCCCAACTGTAACCATTGTGGCGGCGATTTCTTCCATCTCGCCCTCGAAGCGCCACGCTTTGGCGGTGACCTGGCGCACTCGTTGCTGCGTCTGGGCAACAAAGCCTGGGGTGTCATGCTCCCACTGTTGCGCCAATGCTTCCTCCACTCCGTAGCTTTCGGCGGCAGCCAGAATAGCAGCGAGCAATGCTGTCGTCCCCTTGGTGTATGCAGCGTAACACATCTTGAGCGCCGATGCGGCCCCGATCTCTTCCCCTAACACCTTCGTTTCCAGCGGCCCGGAGACAAAGAAGGACGCCGCCTCCTCGGCCCGGCTGCCCGACAAGTAGAGCCAGGTGCTCTGGGGTTTCCATGCTGGCCCGCCGATGATGCCGCCGTCCACAAAGGTCGCGCCGGCTCGCTCCATACGCTGCCCGATCTGGATGGAGCGAGCCGGCGCAATGGCGTTGGCATCCAGGTAGAGGCCGCGGAAACCTGCGGCGATCACCTGATCCGCCACATCTTCGGCCGCGTGGGGCGGGCAGACGCTGACGAGAGCTGAACAGAGAGCGCATAGATCGCCGATCTCGCCGGCGTCGAACAGGCCGTGTTGAGCAGCGCGCTCGACCGTAGCCGCGCTGCGCCCTTGCGCCGCCCAATAGACGGTGCAGCCGCTCTTCTGGGCCGACACAGCAACTGAAATACCCATCTCGCCTGGATGAATGACGCCAATCTTACGGTTCGTGGTCATGATGCTCGGCTGCTGAATCTGTCTCAATTCAACTTGAACACACCCATTTGACTCGTTCACGCGCCCAATTTGATCTTCTTGAAGCGCAGGTAAGCCTCCTCCCACCTGTCGCTTTCACCGGGTTCGTATTGATCCTGCTGGATGGAGGCGGCAATGGCCTGGCGCCCTTCAGCTACACTCGCCAGATGTCCCGTAGCGATGGCCTGCATCATCACATTGCCCAGCGCGGTGGCCTCCACAGGTCCGGTGACGACCAGTCGGGCGCAGGCGTCGGCGGTGAACTGGTTGAGCAGGCGATTCTGACAGCCGCCGCCCACAACACGGATGACGTCGAAATGGCCGCCTTGTTGATTGCGCCCCAGCACGTCCTCGACAACTTCCACGCCAAAGCGATAGTTCAGCGCCAGGCTCTCCAACGTACAGCGCACGATTGCGCCCACACTCTGCGGCGCGCTCTGTCCGGTCTTGGCGGCGTAGGCGCGCAGGGTGTCAATCATGTTGCTGGGCGAGAAGAAGTCATGGGCGTCAGGATCGACCAGACAGGTGAACGCCGGCGCTTGCTCGGCGGCAGAGAGTAGCTCCTCCCAAGTGTAATTCTTGCCTTCGCGCTGCCACTGCTGCTGGCACGCCTGCAGCAGCCAGAGACCGGTGAAGTTTTGTAGCAGGCGAATCGTGTTGCCCACTCCCCCTTCATTGGTGAAGTTATATTGCAGCGCCAGATCGTTGAGGATGGGTTGGGGGATCTCAGCGCCGGTGAGGCTCCAAGTGCCGCTGCTGATATAGAGGCTGTGCTCATCCAGGCCAGGCGTCGCAGCGACTGCGCTGGCGGTGTCGTGGCTGCCCACCAGTATCACCGGCGTGGCGGCGTCCAACCCTGTTTCGGCAGCGACAGCGCCGCGGATGGGCGCCAACGCCTGTCCTGGCTGCATCAGCGGCGGCAAAATGTGCGCTGGCAGGTTCAACCGATCCAAGAGTTCGCCCACCCAGCGGCGCTCCTGCGCATGCACCATCATGCTCGTCGAGGCAATGGTGTACTCCGCAGCCTTTCGTCCTGTCAACCAGTAATTGAGCAGGTCGGGCGTCATCAAGAAGGCGTCAGCGCAATCGAGTTGCGGGTCGCCCAAAGTGCGCATGGCAAAGAGTTGGATCAAGGAGTTGAACTGGATGAAATGGGTGCCCACCAGACCGAAGATCTCGCGCTTGGGAACAATCGAGAGCATTTTGTCCACCATGCCGTCGGTGCGCGGGTCGCGGTAGCAGGTTGGGTTGCCCAACAGCTTGCCTGCACGATCGAGCAGGCCGAAATCCACGCCCCAGGTGTCCACGCCAATGCCATCGAGTTGCTTGCCATGCTGATGGACAAACTTCGTCATGCCAACCAGCAATTCACTGTAGAGGCGCAACACATCCCAGTGATATTGTCCCAGCACCTCGATCATTGGATTGGGAAAACGGTGCAGCACGTCCAGGTCGAAACGCACGCCGTCGAAACGCGCCAACAGAACGCGTCCGCTGGACGCGCCAATATCAACACCGAGGAAATTCGCCGTAGATTTCATTAGTTCGTTCCTTCTGTCTCTACGAGCACGGATTCGAATTCTGCCAGGGTGGGGACATCGAAGGCTGCATCGGTCAGGCGGCGAATGGTTGCCAGGTTGAAGGGTTGCAATCGTGCAGTGTAGTAGGTTTCTGGGATATGGAAACGATAGGCCAGCAGGCGGCTGAGCGTGGTTGCAGCGGTCGCACGACCGATCTCTAGCCCCTCTTCGCGACCGATTTCTAGCCCTTCTTCACGGCCGATTTCTAGCCCTTCTTCGCGACCACGTTCATAATCTTTGAATAGCTCTTTATAGAGCGGCGATTCTCGCAGGATCTGCATATTCCACCTCACAATTTTCATGACGATATCGACGTTCATGACAAAGCTGGCAAAAGTCGCCAACAGCACTTCAAGTTCAGCGGCCTCTGGTTCGACGCGAATTCGCTCGGCGCAGGCTCGCAGGACTTGTTCTGTTGCGCCTCCGCGCATGAGCGGGATGAAGGGCAAAAGCACCGGGTTATGCAATGCCAGCGCTTCGGAGGCGTCCAGTTCCCAGATACGAATGACAGCAAAGTCTTGATGGGCTGTCTGCCCCATGAACTCGCTGTGAAAATAAGCGGGCAGCGTGAAACTTGCTGCAGGAGGCAACAAATAGACCACGGCCACAAAGACATCCAGGCGATATTTCTCGCGCGCCAAGGCGGCGTATGCCGTAAGCCGCAGTGGCATGTGCAACTGCGGCTCCGTCTGAAGCTCGGTCAGCAGCAAAAGCGAGAATGCCGCTCATCCCTGACGAGCAACAGCGCATCTGTGGCACGCGCCACCAGTTGAAACTCGCCGGAGAGCTCGCTCTCGATGATGAGATGCTGCTGATGGACAATCCACTCTGCCCAGGCGCGGGCAAAGAGGTGTGCCGTTCGTTTGCCGCTTGCATCTGCCCTTGCCACGTTATTGTTACTCACATTTTAACATGATTCAGGGGCAAAGACGATCTCAATTCGCCAACTGTCGCCTGCGATAGTGTTCATCAGGCCGCGTCTCGATGCGGTCCATCTGAAAATCGGGCAGGAAATTCGGCCCGCCTAATGCATAGGTTCCCAGGATCGTACGCGCCCACTTGTCGGCCATCAACTGGATGTTCAAGGCTTCCTGAGCGGTCTGCCCCAGCGCGGTGATGCCGTGATTTTCCATCAAGACGAGCTTGGGCGACGCACCGTACTGATCCTGAAAGCGATTGAGTTCACTCTCGAAGGCTTTGGCGAGGACGAAACCTGGGTCCACGTATGGCACCACCGCTACATGACGCCCGCAGACCACGATGCCGTCGGGGAAAAGGTGGCGGCGAAAGGGCTGCGCGCCCAACTGACTGCACAGAATGGCGTTACAAGAAATAGGGTGGGTGTGGGCAACCCATTTGGCCCCGCCCACAGCGTAGCAGACTGCGTGAAAGAAAGTCTCCACCGAAGGCTTGCGATGCTGGCGATCCACCAGGACGTCCTGCAGCGCCTGCTGCACTTCTTGATCGCTCATGTGCTCGCGACCCACGTAGTGCATGGCTGCATCTAGATCGACGCGGCTGAAGCCCGCTGGCGTGATCGTCCCCAACTGCGCGCCCGACGCCTTGACCCAGAACGTGGAGTCGCCGCACTCGGCGCTTGTATTGCCCTCGCCAAGGATAGCGAGTTGGCGCGATTCGGCGCCAACTTCGCGTGAAAGAACTGTCAATGATTCGAGAAGGGAATTCTGCTCTGACGTCATGTTCCCACCTGTCTTGGATGATTGATAGAGAGTGCTCGCAAGTGGTCTTCCAGCCGCGCTTTGGCAAGGCGCATGATAGCGCGCTCTCCCTCGAAAGTGAGCAACTCCTCAGCCTGATCGGGAGTGAACCAGCCGGCTGAATCGACTTCGAAGCTGACGTCGCTCAGCGCGCCGCCGATGACGCGCAAAAGATAGAAATCGACGCGTTTGCAGACGAGTTCGGGCGCAACGCGCTGATAGGTGTCCCAGTACCAATACTCAATGGTGTCGAGAAAACCATCGTCAGTGGTCCGCAGCCCAACTTCTTCTTCTACCTCGCGTATGGCCGTCTCCACTGAAGTCTCGCCCTCCTCGCATGCGCCCTTGGGGAGCTGCCAGCGCGTGCCGCCGCGGGTGGCGATGAGGGCCGTTTCGAACCCGGCCTCGTCAGCATTCCAACGATAGGCGACGCCGCCGGCCGAGTGGTCTTCACGCCGTCGTTGCCACGACTGCCGCAGCGACGCAGTGATCTCAGGCATGGCGACTCGCTCAGAGCGGTTCTGTCGTTTTGGGGTAGATCGTCCTCTATCCAAGCTCATGGACTTCCCTAGGATGGATCGCCCGGTTCTCTCTGTCCTCAGCGCCGGCGGCGTTCATTTGATTCGCCAGCCATCGGCTTGTCGGCGATGGCCTGCGCAAGTCCGCGCGCCACCCTCTGCCAATTGTCGGGCGGATAAGCGACCAGGGGTGACGGGAGATAGGCCGGCGACAAAAAGGCGAGCGCCCCGCCCAATTCGTCTGGCGACCACACGCTGCGCGCCCGCGCCACAACGACGAATGTCTCCATGAACTTGTCCAGTAGCACGAGCCAGGCAGCCAGATCTGGCGCCTGACCGACACTCGACGCCAGTTGCGCTGGTTTCTTGCCCTCCGAGAAGTGGAAGGCCAGCTTTCCGGCTGGGGAGACCCATGCCCGCGCTGGCAGGATCGCCTCTGGCGACAGCCCCATGTCGCCCCATGCTCGAAACTGACGGTGCAGATCGGTGATGATGGGCGGCAGGAATGCTGTGCTCACCTTGAGAATTGGCTGCGCATGGGCGGGCGGCGCCGGTCCTTGACGCAGGCGTCCGTCTTCTACGAAGAAATAGGTCACGTCATCTCCGAGTCGATTGAATCATTTGGTTTGCTCGTTTGAGTATCTTCTATTGCACAAGGTGAATCTGAGCGATGGAGTCCAGCACGACATGTGCGCTTCCATCCAGTGCAGAACGCTCCATTGGACCGCTCAATACACCCACGCACAAGCCGAAACCAGCGCGTTGCGCCATTATCATATCGGTGCTCGAATCGCCCACCATGACCGCACGCTGCGGCGACACTTGAAATCTTTCGCAAGCTGCCAGCAGCGCTTCTGGCGACGGTTTGTGGGCAAAGCCATCATCACCGCCGACAACGAATCCCACATGATGGGCAACGCCAAAAATCTCCAACGTTTGCTGAGCCGGGGCATGATCATCGCTGGTGACTAGTGCGACGCCAACGCTGTGCGCACTCAGATCGCCAAACAACGCAGGTAGATCGGCCAAAGGACGCAACATGCTCGGGTTAAAAGTGTCGGCTACGCCGCGCGCAAAATGCTCCTCTACCAGTAGGTAGCCTTCCAGCCAGCCATAGCCATGTTGATAGAGGATGGTGGCTGCAATAATGTTTAGGTGCGGCAAGCTGGCTGTGATTACCGGGCCATTTGTCGCAAAGCGGTCGCTCGATGGGTCGTAGCCCAAAGTCTGATAGAGATCGCAACGCAGGGAGGCGCTGCCGCCGACTGCGTCGAGCAGACGCTCCACTCCGGCCACCGTCTTTCCCGCCCACAAGGGATGAAAATCGATGAGCGTGCCGTCCTTGTCGAACACCACCAGGTCGGCGTCGAAAGGATGATGGTCGAAATAGATGATAGTCATGTCAACGCGTGGAACATTGTCACTGAGTTTGCGGAAGGGGCTTCCCTACCGGCGCGCCGCACACTCCACAAAAATTGTGTTGCGGGTCAAGTCGATTGCCACAATTGGTGCAGAAGGATAGCTTTGTTGCGCTTTCCACAGCCGCTACTTGCACTGGCGGCGCCACAAGCGCAGGCGTGGGCTGGATTGCTTTACGCCGGCGCAAAATCTCTGCTTCAATGGTCGCGTCGCTGACGTCACTGCCTGCACGCACCGCGCCCGGCGTCGGCGATGTTTTGCGCCGCCGGGCAATCTCCTCTTCCAACTCCTTGTCAGCCGAGTTACTCTCTGGCGCCAGCTGCTCGATCTGCTGAATCAGGGCCATAGCTTGCCGGCGCAACCGCTGATCATAACGATTGTAGTCTTCTTCGCTCAGTTTGCCCACACGATAATCAAATTCCAGCTCCTTGATGGCAGCCAGCGTTGCGTCTTTACGCGCTAGTAAATCAGAGAGTCTGTCGTCTTCCACCATTACGGGCGTTGGCCCAGTCTTGAGCAACGGCCACAATACATACACCAGCGCCAGTGCAGAGAATGTAAGCGCCAGCGCCACACCAAGCCATGTCATTCTTGTCGCCCCTGCTTGTCGAAATGAGATCGATTCACTATGAGCCTACACCTGCCGCATACGCCACAGATTGTACGCTTTCGGCGCCGCGTTGACGCGGATGAGGCCATGCGGCGATGAGCGTTCCAATGACCAGAACCACACCGCCGATCCACATCCAGGTCGTCAACGGATTGACGTAGATGGTGAAGGTGGCGCTGGCGCCTCCCCCATCCCAACCGTTGAGCACCACATAGACATCCTCGAGCAAGGTCATGCGCAACCCGACCTCGCTGGTGGGCATGTCGGGCGCCTTGTTGTAGATGTTGCGCTGGGGCGCAACGTCTCCCAGCAGTCTGCTGCTGGCAGCGTCATAGACCATCAAACGCGCCAGGAACTCGGTGCGATTGGCAGCCTCGTTGCGTTCCAGGCCGGCGTATTCAAGTTCGTAACGTCCCAGGGTGACAGTCTCTGCCCGACCGAGCGTCACGTTGGTGGTCTGCTGATAGAACTCGTTGCCAATGACCGCCACACCGATCAACACAATGCCCAGATGTACAAGATAACCGCCATAGCGTCGGCCATTGCGCTGCCACAATCGTCCCATAGCCACGAGCACATTCTCCTGATTGGTGGCGCGGCGGGCGATCACCCCACGCACATACTCCTGTACGATGGTGGCTGCCACGAACGCGCACATGCCCAGACCAATGGCAGGATAGATGGCGCGACTGAAGATAAGGATCAGCGCGGTCACGACCAAGCCGGTCAAGACCGGCCAGGTGAACTGCTTGCGCAGGGCTGCGCGACTGGTGTGACGCCAGCCCAACAGCGGCCCAGCGCCCATGAGCAGGAGCAGCGCCAAAAAGAGGGGGCCGTTGACTTTGTTGAAGAAGGGCGCTGCCACGCTGATGCGGTCGCCGGTGAGAATCTCGCTGAACATGGGGAAGAAAGTGCCCCACAGTGTGGCGAAGGTGATGGCTGCAAAAAGCCAGTTATTGGCCATAAAAGCTGCTTCGCGGCTCATGTAGGAATCGATCTGGTGCTCGCTGCGCAACAAAGGTAGCCGTTGAAACAGCAGCCACAGGAAGCCAAAAACGATGATGATCATGAACGCCAGGAAGAATGGCCCGACTTCGCTGCGGGCGAAGCTGTGCACGCTCTCCAACACGCCGCTGCGCGTGGTGAAGGTGCCCAGGATGACCAGGAAATAGGTGAGCCAGATGAGCACCACGTTCCACACCTTGAGGATGCCTCGCTGTTCCTGGATGATGATGCTGTGGAGAAAAGCAGTGGCCGTGAGCCACGGGAGGAAGCTGGCGTTCTCCACCGGGTCCCACGCCCAGTAGCCGCCCCAGCCCAGCTCCATATAGGCCCACTGGCTGCCCATGATGATGCCGGCAGAGAGAAACATCCACGGGACAAGAGTCCAACGCCGTACAGTGCGCACCCACTCATTGTCCAGCCGCTTGCTGACCAGCGCGCCCACAGCGAAGGCAAAGGGCACAGCCAGGCCTACATAGCCCAGATAGAGCATCACCGGATGGATCACCATCCAGTAATTCTGCAAGAGTGGATTGAGACCCTGTCCATCGGGCGGCATAAAGCCAACGCGCTGAAAGGGATTGGCGGCGAAGACGAGCAAGGTGAGAAAGAAGCAGGAGGTGCCCAACATCACCGCGTTGACGAAGGGCATGATCACCATGTGGCGACGACGATTAGCCAGCGCAACGATTACGCTGTAGGCGCTCAGCAACAGGGCCCAGAAGAGGAGACTGCCTGCCTGTCCGCCCCATAATGCAGCAAATTTGTAGAAAAGAGGCAGAGCTCGCTCCGAGTGATTCCATACATAAGTCAGCTGAAACTGATCGGCGAGCAGACCGTACCACAGAATGACAGCAGCCAGAGCGACCAACCCGCCTACGGCATAGACAGCGTGAAAGCTGCTCTGCACCAGGCGCATGTTGCGAACGCGCCCGCCCCAAAAGCCAGCAATCAGGCCAAAGCCTGCCAGAATCAGGGCAGTGATGAGAATGAGATACCCCACATCGAAGATCATAGCCGCCTCACTCACGTTTCATCATTGAGTTGTAGTTTGGGGACGAATCTTGTCGAGAAGCTGGCTCATCCTGGTCGAGTCTACGATGGGGCCGATGATGATCTCGACGATATTGCCGCTTGAGTCAATGAAAAAGGTCTCCGGCACACCCTTGATGCCGTAGCGACGCGCCGCTTCACTGCGCAAGTCAGGCCCATTGGGGTAGGTGATGTCATATTCTTTCAGATAAGCCAGGGCTGCCGGCTCTTGATCCAGATAGTCCAATCCCAGAAATACGATGCCGTTATCTTGTTCGGCCCGCCAGGTTGCTTCCAACAGCGCTGCTTCATCACGGCAGGGGTCACACCAGCTCGCCCAGAAGTTGAGTACGACGCCTTTTCCCTTCAGGTCGTCCAGGCTGATAGTCTCGCCCTCAAATGTCGTGAAGGTGAATGGCGGCGCAGAGCCGCTGGCGCGCAACTCCGAACGATTGGCCTGAAGCAAGCGCAACGCCAAAAAGACGATGAAGACGAAGAGAATGCCTACGATTACCGCCTGCCAGAAACGTACAGCCCGATGGGGCGGCGCTTGCGACGGCCCATTCTCACCTTCGGGAATAGCGTCTTCCAGGGCAGCCTTTGTCAGCTTGGTCGATTCAATCATACCTTCTCAGTTCTTCTTCCAGCTTGCGTGCATACTCGTCTTGATCGCCAGGTGCAGCGTCGCCGGCTGCGTCCGCAGAAGCCAACTGCGTTGCCGGCCGCACCATGCGCCGGGTGCGCATCCACAAAAAGACACCGCCGCCTGCGGCAACGATGATGGGCAAGATCCAGGCCAGCAGATTGAAACCCGAACGGGGCGGCTCGCCCAATACCTGGGGGCCATATTGCTCCACGAAGTAATCTTTGATGGACTGCACATTTTCCCCGTCAGAGAGCTTAATGGCAATTACATCTTTCATCTGGTCGCAGGCTTTCAATTCGCACGAATCAAGACGTACGCCGCTGCACAGGGGGCACCATAGTTCACGCGCCACCTGATTGACATCGTCAGCGGTGACGGTTGTGGGAACGGGCGCCGCCGGATTCTCTTGTCCACGTAAGGGAAAAGATGGTGAAGCAAGCCAGACGATCAATGTGAGCAGGGGAATGAACAACAGGAAGTGAAGTGATGGGAACAGTGTGATTTTTCGCAACATGGCTTCCTGAACGCATCTGGTCGAAATGACTTCATCCTCAGCGCGCAAGCTGATGGTTGTAGATTATAACACAGGTTGAAAAATGCTTTCAATGCGGCGCTGGATACGCTTTCGAGTCTTGGCGACCGCCGAAGGACTGCGCCACGCTCTTTCCACGATTCGAGTTGCGATCAAATATGGTTTGCTCATCCTGGTTTGATCGGCGAGTTGTTGTGTCAGGCAAGCCCAAACACCAGACCCGTACGCTGCTGCCCAGCTTGCTCGACGGGCGCATCACAATCTCTGACGTCACACGGCCGCGGTCATTCACGATCTTGGACAGGGTCTTCTGGCTGATAGCCATCGCCTGCGTCGCCTCCGTGATGCTGCCGCCATCGGAGAGAGCCGCAAGCCCTTGGTGATCTCGCCAGGATGTGGCGGTTTGTGCATCTTCATCGTCGCTCAGTTCTCACTGATAATCCTCATAATTCACAACCTCGGCGTCACCTGCCGCAAAACGAAACGTGATACGCCAGTTGGCTTGTAACGATGTCATCTTTCTGTAATAGCGTTTCTGTAATAGCGAAGTTATGCCGCCGCCGTTCAAACCCCTACGGATACACCCAAGTCATTTCACTTAGCGCGGCTGCGGGCCAAAGACCTCCACGCTTAGCCACTGGGTGGTATAGCCGTTGCCATATGCGTCCAGCGTGTAGTCATAGATCCCGACGGCCGGTGGGCAGTCGCTCACCTCGCCGTTGCCTGGGCCGCCCGACACAATCGTCTGACCGCTGCGATAAAGATTGATGTAGTCCACGTCATTGGTGCGCCAGCGTAGCGTCACGCACTGTCCCAGAGGGATGCTGTTGTTACCCACCGAGAACTCCACGATGGCCGGCGCGGGCCGCTGGGGCGGCGCAACGTTATTGACGTTGACAGTCACCTCGCGGAAATCCTGATTGTAATCCATGAGCACTGCACGCAAGACCCAGGTCTGTGTGCTGCTGGGGCAGACTTCCCGCTCGCTCACGCCGGGCACGCCTTCGTCGTTGAGGTAGACCTCGCGCACGTTGCGCACGTCCCAACGCAGCGTCGTACATTGACCCTGGTCGATGTTGGTGCTGTCCGCCCAGAAATTCATGGTGTAGGACGCATTGTTGCCGCCGCCCACGTTGATGGTGATGTAGAAATCATGGGTCACGCCATTCATATCAACCACTCGGAGGGTATAGGTGGTGGTGACGGTGGGGCAGACGGTGCGGGCATCGTGGCCGCCCACGCCCTGGGAATAGATGCCGTCGATGAAGTAGACAGCCATCACATTGTCCACATCCCAGCGGATGGTCGTGCATTGGCCTGCGTTGATGTAGTCAGCGTCGGCGCGCAAATTGGGGTTGATCTCCTGGGTGGGTGGAGGCGGCGGGGGTGCAGGTGGATTGGGATCAGGCACCTGAATGCCCACCCAGACGACTTCGCCAAAGTCGCGACCCTGGGAGTTGTGCATCTTCCAGAAACCCTGAAACACGCCAGGAACCTGCGGCGCACGCAGGCTGGCCGTCAGGTCGATGGTCTCGCCCGGCTTGACCACGCGCCCCACGGGCACAGGCGCGCCGCCCATGCCCGACTCGGCGCGGTTGCCGCTCACATAGGCCAGATAGTAGTCGGGCTTCCATTCGCATGTACCCGAATTGCGCACACGCCAGGTCTTGGCAAAATCCTGTCCGGGGGCCATAACCGGCGGCGCAGTCATGCCTTGGTCGTCATAGTTCAGGTCGGCCACATAGGCCATGCCGTCGATGCAGGGTTGCGCCACGGGCGTAACTGCGTTCGCCGTCTCGGTCACGACAGGGGATGCCTCCAGCCCTGCTTGAAGTTCTTCCTCTTCAGGGATGACCTGGTTGGGATTGACATGCAGATACTGCTTGACCAGCGCCGCCAGCGTTCCATCTGCCTGCACCTCCAGCAAGGCGGTGTTGAGTTCATCGATCAGAGACGAGTCGGTGCGTGCCGCCACCCCAAACTTCTGTTTGTTTGTGCCCTGAGCGACGATCTTCAGATCACCAAACTGGCGCGCGGCTTGTTCCGCCGGCAGCAAACCCAGCAATGCCAGATCGACCGTACCGTTGCGCACATCTCGCAGCAAAGGTTGCGTTGTGCCATAGGGAATCAGGTCAGTCTGGGCGATCACCCCCTGGTCGACCAGGTTCTGCTGCGCCCACGCATGGTAGGTCGTGCCTCGTTCCACGCCGATGCGCAAGCCGGCCATTTGGGTTGCAGAAGTGATGGTTCGTGTGAATTCCTTGCGGGCCAGGGCTGCAGAGTCGCCCAGGTAATAGGGAACTGTGAAGTCCACAATCTGCTCGCGGTCGGGCGTGATGGTCACGGCGCCAATGGCTGCATCCACCTGTCCCAGACGCAGCGCATCCAAGAGGCCATCGAAGGCGAAATCGTTGAACGCAACAGTCACGCCCATGCGTTCACCAAGGGCGCGCATGAGGGCGATATCAAAGCCATCCAACTCAAAGTTGCTATTGTAGAACTCAAAGGGCGGATAGTCGGCGGAGGTGCCAACGACAATGACGCCTGCTTCCTGGACGCGCAACCAATCACTGTCTGGCGGCGGGATCGTCTGCTGCATCGCTGCACGGTGGGGCGCGCCGAGAGAGACGGCTGCGCTGAGGGGCTCGGCGAGAGCCGCTGTCAGGATGCCAAAGACCGAAAGCATGGCCGCGAGTAGAAGGACGATGCGGAGCTGGGGCTTCATTATAGGAATCCTTTCTCGAATGGTTCACCCAAAGCGTTGACTGCGGCGTTTTTGCGTCAGTTTCTCACTGGATGTAGATATGAGACAACTCTCGTAGTGCAGCACGCCGTCTTACAGCGTATTATCGCACATCAGAAGTTGGTTTGCTGATTTATGCGCCCCGCCAATCGGGATAAAAAGCTCCCGATTCCTCAGGATGCCAGCCCCATGACAGCGGGACACGTCATGTGCGATAGTATGAACAAGGGAAAGGATGGATTGTCCTGAACATGATCTGAAAGATTGAGTGATGGAAGATGAGATGCTGTCAACCGAATTCAGTAGAAAAGGAGAAACGCCATGATTCGCCCTGCTGCTTCGCATCGCCGCCGGCTGTCGCTTGCCGGATTGATCGTTACATTGTCCTTGTTTGTTTCCGCCTGTGCGCCGGTAGCGCAAGCGCCGGCAGCCCCCGCCGCCGCTGAGCCGACCGCCAGCGCCGAGCCGCGCGTCTATTTCGTCGAGCCGGTGGATGGCGCGACGGTCCCCAGGCCCGTGAAGGTGGTCATGGCTGCCGAGAACTTCGTCATCGAGCCGGCCAGCGAAATCGTCGCCGAAGGTCGCGGCCACCTCCACATTATGGTGGATACGCCGTGTGTGGAGGCGGGCCAGGGTGTGCCCAAGGATGAGACCCATCTGCATTACGGCCAGGGGCAACTCGAGGCAGAGCTGGAGCTGGCGCCGGGTCAGCACACCCTCTGCCTGCAGGCGGCCGATGGTCTGCACGTGGCGCTGCCCGGCGACGGCATGACCCAGACGATTGCCATTGCAGTGGAGTAGTCGGGCCTGAAAGGAGTGCAGAGATGGCCCCAAACAGTACACTTCATCGTTGGGGCGGGGCGGCTTTCGTGCTGGGCAACCTGCTCTTCATCACAAACAAGCTCGACGAAATGAGCCGCTTGTTTCTTGGACAACGAATGCCCGATGTGATTTCTGGGCAAAACATGCTGCTGATCCTCATTGGCCAGGCGGCGCTGATCGTGGGCTATGTGGCCTTCTATCAATACTATGCGCCGCGCACAGGGCGATCCGGCAGGAACGCATTGCGGCTCTTTTGCGGCGGCGGCCTGATGCTGGCGCTTGGTCACATGGGCTTCATTGATGGTGTGTCCATGCCAGAAGTCTTCTGGGCTTTCGTCTTTCTCGGCCTATCAGTCGCGCTGGCCGGCCTGATCTGGTTTGGCATTGTGAATCTGCGTCAGCCGGTGTTGGAACGCTGGCGCTGGCTGCCGTTGGCGACCGGCGTCATGGGCTTCGTCGGCTTCTTCTTGTTCAGCGGCGAGGAGATCACCGCGGTCTTTCTGCTGTTCCGCACGATCTTCGCTTGCGGGCTGATTGGGCTGGGGTTGACTCTGTGGCTGGGAGAGCCGCGCAAGCTGGAGGCAGCGTCATGACAACTGTTGCTGATGTGGGCGATGAGCGAACGCTGATGCTTCCGTCACAGAGTGGGAAACGCATTGGCCTGCGCAGCGCACTGGCCGGGCTGATTCTGCAAGTCGCCGTCATTCTGGCCTTCCTGGCCGCAGTGCTGATCGCCGACAGCTTGCCCAGCCACATGGCGCGACAGATGGAGCGCGTCGGTCCATACCTGGTCATGGCGCTGTTGCTCGGTTTTTGCGCTGCGGGCGGCGGGCTGTGGGCATGGATGCTGGCGCGCATCGTTGGGCTGGCTGAGCGCAAGCGCATGGCCTGGGCCGGCGCCCTTGTCTACGCGTCGGCGACCCTGGTTGCGATCTTCTTGCTCAACGAGGCGGAACAATACTTTGTCGAAGGCCCGGGACGTTATTTGCTCTCTGTGCATGTTGTTTTTGCGATTGTCTTCACCCTGGCCGCAGCGGGCGTGGCGGCATTGGCAGGGCTTGTCCTGGGCATCGCCCTGCGCGATGGGAGGCTGGGGTTGTGGCTGGCGCTTTTCGCTGGCCTGGCAGCCGGCAGCGCGTTCCTGCTGGCGGACGTGGTGCAAGACCTGCTGGGCCGACGCGTGGGCGGCATCAACGCAGCGGCGACCCTCACCATGCTCACTGTTATGCTCGTAGGCAACATCATCGCCTCGCTCGCTGCCAGCGGCGTCATCGGCGTGATGCTGGCGCGCTGGCGGGTGGAAAGAAGTGCACTTGCTTGTGTGGGTAGTTTATGAGTACAATATGGGCGCCACCACCTTTGCACTTTCTCAGGTGACAGTCACTTCACAAAGTGACTGTCACCTCTGGATGAGTCACCTCTGGATGACGCCAAAACTGCAAACATAGTGTGGATACAACGACCGCCCATGTTTCCGCTCATTCTCCATAGGATCTGTTCCAGATTTAGGGAAACGGCGCCTACCAAAATCTTTGGACGCACTCTCTCCATAGGTTCATTCCCCTGAATGGGGGAGGAAATGGCTGTACAGACGAAACCATTCAATTCCAGCCAACCAGCGCCGCGCCTCGTCATCTGGACGGCTCGCACCCTGTGGGCGATTGTGTTGGCGCTGGTGGTCGCCGTCCTGGTGGAGATGTTGCCGCGAAACCTGGCGCAGACGCGCAACGAATGGCCCGTGCAGCAAGCAATTCCTGCTGTAACGGGCTATCTCTCGTTTGCGGACTATGTGCGCTTGCTTGTAGCGGTGGAGTACGTAGCCGCTGGCGTCTATCTGGCGGTTGGGTTGATCATCTTCTGGCGGCGTTCCTCCGATCCGTTTGCGGTCTTTGCATCGGCCACATTGATCATGCTCTCCCTGGTCTTTGGCGTCAGCGGCAACATGGAAGCATGGCGCTTGTCCACGCCGCTGATGAACAACGCGCCGTGGCTGGTCAGCATCCTGGGCGCGGCGACTCTCGCCGCGCTGGTGTTGCTCCTTTTCCTCTTTCCCAACGGGCGGTTCTTCCCTGGCTGGATGAAATGGGTTGGTGTTCCACTGGCGATTGTAGTGGGGTTGCTCATCCTGGTCGCCATTCTGCCGCCGGCGGCCCTACCAGCCTTGCGGGTGGTGGAGGATTGGGGATGGCAGGCGTTCATGCTGACATTGCTCGTGAGTTTTGTCAGCGGACTCGCCGCCCAGATCCATCGCATCCGTCGGGAATCCGACCCGGCGCGCCGTCAACAAGGCAAGTGGGTGGTGTGGGGATTGAGCGCGTCGCTGCTTGCCGTGATCCTGTTTGGGATTCTCGGCTGGCTGCTGCCCGACCAGTCGCTCTATCATGCCATCGAAAACCTGCTTTTTCCCTTGTTCACCACACTTATCCCGCTCTCCATTTTGGCCAGCATCTTGCGCTATCGCCTGTGGGACATCGACCTGTGGATCAACCGCACAATGATCTACGGCGCGCTCACCTTCGCCATTCTCGCCGTCTACGGGCTGAGCGTCGGTCTCTTTTCCCAAATGTTCACCAGCAGCGGTCTGGGCGGCGCGGCGCTCTCGACGTTCATCGTAATCGCCCTGGCCCCAACACTGCACCGCCTGGCCAGGAGGTTGGGCGACCGTCTTGGGTCCGCCGGCGCGGCGGCGGGTCAAGACGAGCAACAGCGCGCCGCCTCTCCTGGCGCCACCACGCTGACCGGCGCGACGCTTTTCTGGGCGCGCGGACTGTGGCTGGCTGTCGTCGGGCTGGCGCTGGCCTTTCTCATCGCCAATCTTCCTTATCGCCTGGCGGAGCTCAGCCAGCCCTGCGGCCAGGTGGACTGCTATGGCGGGCGACTGTACCCCTATCAGGCGCTCATCATGACCCAATCTGGCCTCTCGTTGACGCTCTATGCACAGTTGATGACGCTTTTCACCCTGTTGACTGCGTTCGTTGGCTTCGGGCTGGCGGGTCTTGTGCTCTGGCGCAAGTTCGACGATTGGATGGCGTTGTTGGTCTCCCAGTTGGCGGCGCTGGGTAGCCTTTCCGGTTTCGAGATCGGTCATACTGTGCTGCCGGGCTGGAATGCGCTCTTTGTGGCGCTGCAAGTCGCTGCCTGGCTCAGCCTGACTGCGGTGCTCTTTACCTTCCCAGAAGGACGCTTTCGACCACGCTGGATCATTGGGCTGGCGCTGCCGCTGCCCATCTTTACTCTTGCGTTTCCGCTTCTGGTCATCACTGCGCAGGCGTATCCAGGTCCACTTTGGGATACCGTGGGCGAGTGGTTCTGGCCCGGCGGCATTCTGGCCTTCGTCATCACCCTGGGCTCCGGGCTGGTCATCCAGGTGATGCGCTTTTTCCGCACCAGGGACTCGGCGGCGCGTCGACAGACCGGGTGGGCGGTCTTTGGGTTGGCCGTCGCTGCGCTCATTTGGGTGGGTGTGGCCGTGGCGCTCAACTACATTCGCCCGGCCTTGGGTCTGCCCTGGCCGGGCGGCGGTTCTTATGAGCTGCTGATGGCCACTCTCCACGCGCTCTCAGCCATCGCCATTTCTCTGGGGTTCGGCGTGGCCATGCTTGGCTACCGCTTGTGGGATGTGGATATGGTGCTGCGCCGCGGTCTGGTCTATGGTGGTTTCACCGTTTTGATTGCACTCAGCTATATCCTGCTCGTTGGCGTCTTGAGCATCTTCTTCCAGGGAAGCAATCTCTGGCTCTCAGTCATCGCCACCGGATTGGTCGCCATTCTCTTCCAGCCGCTGCGCCAGGGACTGCAACGCGCCGTCAATCGCCTGCTCTATGGCGAGCGCGACGATCCGGCCACGGTGCTCTCGCGGTTGGGGCAGCGGCTGGAAGGCGCGGTCGCCGCTGATGCAGTGCTGCCCACGCTGGTGGAGACCATCGCGCAGGCGCTCAAGCTGCCCTTCGCTGCGGTCATTGTGCGCCAGGAAGATGGCGCCGAAGTTGTCGTCGAACACGGTCAGCGACCTGCTGAAGTTGCGTCTTTCGCATTGGTCTATCAGGGTGAGGCCCTGGGACGACTTGAGGTGGCAGCGCGGGCGCCTGGCGAGAGTCTGACCTCCAATGACCACCGGCTGCTGAACGACATCAGTCGTCAGGCTGGCCCGGCCATCAATGCCATGTTGCTCACTTCGGCCCTGCAACGCTCGCGCGAGCGGCTGGTCGCCACGCGCGAAGAAGAGCGCCGTCGCCTGCGTCGCGACCTGCACGACGGCCTGGGGCCGCAGCTTGCGGCGCTGAGCGTGCAGATCGACGCAACGCGCAACCTGTTGCGCCGCGATCCCGATGCAGCTGATCAGGCGCTTCAAAAATACAAGTCCCAGGTGCAAGAGGCGTTGACCGAAATTCGTCGCCTGGTCTACGCCCTCCGTCCACCCGCGCTCGATCAACTGGGGCTGGTCTCGGCGCTGCGCGAGTATGCCGCACACCAGATGGGCAGCGCAGGGTTGCAGGTGACGGTTGAGGCGTCAGATCCCCTGCCGCCGCTGCCTGCCGCAGTGGAGGTGGCCGCCTATCGTATTGCGCTGGAAGCGCTGACCAATGTGGTGCGCCATGCTGACGCGCGACGCTGTTGGCTGCGTCTGTACGTGGAGGACGCCCTATATCTGGAGATTGAAGACGACGGACGCGGCATGGACCCGGCTGCTCGTCACGGCGTGGGGTTGGCGTCCATGCGCGAGCGGGCAGAGGAGTTGGGCGGCGTTTGCCGTGTTGAACTGCGCACCGGCGGTGGCACGGTCGTCTGGGCGCGCTTGCC
>CAZLMM010000082.1:1686-29382 GCA_964560495.1 uncultured Caldilineaceae bacterium | reverse complement strand
GTCCCTGCCGCCACCACCATCGAGGACGGCCAACGTTTGGTGCAGGCCTATCGCAAGGCCGGTGGCTTCTACATGTTGTTGGAAAACTATGGCTACCGGGACGAGAACGAGCTGATCCGCCGGATGGTGCAGGCCGGTCAGTTCGGCGACGTCTATTTTGGCGAAGGTGAATACCTGCACGACTGTCGCGGTTTGAACCGCTTCGCCGACGGCACACTCACCTGGCGCGGGCGCTCTTTTTCCGGCTATGTCTACATCTGGCACAGCCTGCGTCCGTTGCTCTATATCCTCGATGACCGCCCCAAACGCATCTCGGCGATGGCGACAGGGAAGCCAGGCCGGCTCGAAGCCGACATCAACATCTTCGACAACGTGGTCAGCCTGATCGAGACCGCAGCCGGAAGATTGTTGAAGATTCGCGTCGACATCGTCTCGCCACGCCCGCACCTGATGGACTACTACGCGCTCCAAGGGACCAAAGGTTCCTTCGAAGGCACGCGCGGCTTCGGCGACCCAGCGCGCATCTGGCTGGAGTCCCTAGAGCCGGCCGACCGTCCCGGCAAGTCGGGGCCAGGCGTACATTGGCGACCATTGGCGGAATTCGAGGCCGAATATATTCCAGATCGCGTGGCTGCGCGCGCGGACGCAGCCAAGACGGGCCACGGCGGCTCCGACTATTGGACGATGAAAGCGTTTGTCGATGCCTACCGGCGCGGCGAGTCGTCGCCCGTGGACCTTTTCCGAGCGCTGGATTGTTCGTTGCCGGGGTTGATTGCACTGCAATCGGCGCAGGCAGGCGGGACACCGATCGAGGTGCCAGACCCGCGACTGTTTGCATAGAAGCATACCAAGTCGCTCACTCTCTACTGTTGGTTCGCTCAATGCTCAATTTGCACAAAACAAGGAGGATCACTCGTATGTCCAACCAATTGTCACGTCGCGCGTTTCTGAAGGCCAGCGCCACCACGGCTGGCTTGGTTCTGCTGGCAGCCTGCGCGCCGAGCGCCGGGACCGGCACAACCGCTGAATCCGCCCCGGCCGTTGAAGGAGCAAAGAAGTTGATCTTTAGCAGCTACACCTGGTCTGGCTATGATGTCGCCATCAACAAGGTCATCGATGCCTGGATCGCCACGCAGCCGCCCGGATCGGTGGAAGTCGAGCGGCAGTTTGCCGATGGCGCCACCTATTGGGATAAGCTGCAAACCCAGATTGCGGCCGGCACCCCGCCCGACATCGGCATTGCAGACTATGGGCGTCTGATTTCCTACGCCAAGAATGGCACCCTGCTCAACATCACCGACATGTTGGAGACTTCGGATTTGCCGATGGATCAATACATGCCGGCCGCGCTCGACCAATATCGCTGGGCAGAGGGCGATTTCGACAGCGGGAATCCACAAGGCGATTACTACGGCATCCCTTCAGATGCGCAAGCCCAGGTCTTTGTCTACAACAAGAAAATGTTCGATGAGGCTGGCGTTCCCTATCCCACCGATGACTGGACCTGGGACGACATGCTGGATGCAGCCAAGAAGCTCACCGACCCTGACAAGGAGCAATATGGCTTCTATATCGATCCGATGTTGATCTGGAAGGGAATTTGGACCAAAGCCGCCGGTGGCTCCGTCATTTCAGACGACTATAAGACGTCGATGTTGACGACGCCGGAAACGGCAGAGGCCATCACCTGGCTGTGGGACGCCATCTGGACGCACAAAGTTGCCATCCCACCGCCTCCGCCAGGCAGCAATCAGCCCTTCCTGGATCGCAAAGTTGCCATGACCATCGACGGCATCTGGTGGCTTCCCGACTTCAACAAAGGGTTGGAAGAAGGCGAATACGATGTCGCCATGCTGCCCAAACATCCCACCACGGGCAAACGCACGACCAGCGTGGAATCAGACGGTTGGTGGATCTTCAAAGGCGCAAAGGAACCGGAGCTTGCTTTCAGCCTGCTCGAATACATGGCGAGCCCTGCCGGTCAGCAGACATTTACCGATGCGGGCTACATCATTCCCTCAAGCTTGCCTGAGATCGCCATCCCCTGGTACGACATCAAACCGCCGGAAAGCAAAGCCAAAGTGCTGGAGAACATCCAGACAGACGCTGTCAAGGTGGGACTCAGTTTCTTTGAAGTATTCACGGTTGTAAACGTCGTGCAACCCCTCCTTGCAGATGCGTTCTCCAACGGCACCGACATCGCCCAAGTGCTGCCGGTTGCGGAAGCGGCCATGAACGCCGAGTTGGACACGGCTTGGGCGCTCTTTGAGGGTCAATAGATTCGAAGCCACCTCACGCCAGCCTGCCCCGCTTGGGGGGCTGGCGTGGGATGGCTCCCTAAGCAGGGATGTCAGATGAACGCACAACAAAACAAACTCAGTGCGGCGCAACGAAGTGAAGAACGGACTGCCTGGTTGTTTGTGCTCCCGATTGTGGTGGGCATTCTGATTTTCAATATCTATCCGGTGCTCTTCTCGCTATACGCCAGCTTCACCAGATGGAATCTGTTAAGTCCACCGACCTGGGTTGGTCTGGCAAACTACACAACGTTGTTTACATCAGACCCATTCTTCTTTTCGACGCTGCGCAACACCCTCCTCTACGCTTTAGGCACCGTTTTCGTCGGCATCATCCTGTCGCTCGGGACGGCTTTGCTGCTCAATATGAAGATTCGTGGGCAAAACGTCTTCAGGTCGATCTTCTTTATGCCTGTGATCATTCCGACTGCAGCGGCGGCTTTGGCATGGGTTTGGCTCTACGATGCGTCATCAGCAGGAATTCTCAACGGCTTCTTAAAGTATTTCAGCGTCGGACCCATTCCCTGGCTTTCAAATGGGCGCTACGCGCTGCTGGCTGTTACAATTGAGGCAATCTGGGCGACGTTTGGGCTGAACACGGTGATCTTTCTGGCTGGCCTGCAGAATGTGCCGATGGAACAATATGAAGCCGCAGAACTGGACGGGGCAGGCGCCTGGAAGAAATTCGTCCACATCACGCTGCCTGGCATCTCGCCAGTCACATTCTTCGTGCTGGTAACGACCGTCATCGGCGCAGTGCAGGTCTTCGATGTGCCATTTGTGATGACCGGTGGCGGCCCGGCAAATGCCACCCAGATGATTGTGATGTATTTGTACACCAACGCGTTCCGTCTGCAGCGCATGGGGCTGGCGTCGGCGATGGGCTACCTGGTTTTCATGATCATTCTGGTGCTGACGTTCATCAACTTCCGGCTGGAGAAGAAGTGGGTGTTTTATGAGTAGGCGCATGAAAGACCCAACCGCGCGCCTGAAGAAGCAGGGTGGCAAGCTGCTGGCCTATGCTGTCCTGATTGCATTCGCCTTTGTAGTGCTCTTCCCGATTCTCTGGATGGTTTCGGCGACGCTGAAGTCGCCTGAACAACAGTATCAATGGCCGCCCCAATTGCTCCCGTGGCCGATCTATCTGGGCAACTTCGCCAAGCTGTTGGACGTGATGCCGATCGGCACATATCTGTTCAATAGCACGTTTGTCGCAGTTGCCTCCGTCATCGGCATGTGCCTCTCCTCCTCGATGGCCGCCTATGCCATTGCGCGCATGAACTTTCGCGGACGCGACACCCTGTTTGCCATTCTGCTGGCGACCTTGATGATCCCCTATGCGATCACCCTGATCCCAACGTTCTTCATCATAACCAGGGTCGGGCTGATCGATACATTCTGGCCGCTGATCCTGCCCTATTGGTTCGGCAGCGCGTTTATGATCTTCTTGTTGCGCCAGGCGTATCGAGGGATTCCACAGGAAATGGTGGACGCAGCAAAAATCGATGGGGCCAGCCACTTTCAAATTTTCACACGCATCTTCATCCCGCTGACGATGCCAACCATGGTGACAGTGGCGTTACTAACCTTCTTGTGGTCATGGAATGACCTACTCGGACCGCTGGTATATCTCAACAATCCCGATCTTTTTACCGTTCAGCGCGGTCTCGCCATGCTGACAGGACGATCCGGCACCGGCGTTGACCGGCGCGGCATCATCATGGCCGGTTCGCTGCTGGGGATGTTGCCGATCCTGATCATCTACCTGTTCGGCCAGCGCTATTTCATTCAAGGCCTGACGCGCTCAGGCATCAAGGGCTAAGCAATGCAAAACATTCACAGTCACACCTGGGACACTTCGTTGCATTTTCAACCGGATACGATCCGCGAGGCAGACATCTCCCGCGGCTACCCGCTGGATCTGACCGTGCGCCTCGAGACTTTCCTGGAGGATATGGCCGCCTTTGAGAAGGTGGTCGTCTTTGGTCTCAAGGCCCGGCGCACCGGCTACTGGGTGCCCGACGAGTACGTGGCTGCCTTCGTGGCGCAGGCCCCCGAAAAACTGATCGGCTTTGCCTGCTGCGATCCGACCCAGCCGGAGCACTTTGATGAGCTGACATACGCTATCGAACATCTGAACATGCGCGGCGTCAAAATGGGACCGATCTACGCCGGCTTTGACCCGCGTGACACGATCTGTGCGCCGGTCTATCGCTATTGCCAGGAAAACGGGCTGCCGATCCTCTTTCACACCGGCACGACCTACAATCGCAATGCCCCGCTCGGCTACAGCCGGCCCTGGCTGTGGGATGATTTGGCCATTGCGTATCCGGATCTGCGAATGATCCTCGCCCATGTGGGCCATCCCTTCTCCGACGAGTGCCTGGTGGTCATCCGCAAGCATCCCCACGTTTACGCCGATGTGTCTGCGCTCTACTACCGCCCGTGGCAGTTTTACAACACCCTGATCTCTGCCCAAGAGTACAAAGTCACCCACAAGCTGCTCTTTGGCACCGACTATCCATTTGCCAAGGGGCCGGAATCGATCCAGGGTCTGCGCAATGTCAACCAGATCATCGGCACGAGCACGCTGCCGCGCGTCTCGGAGCAGGTGATCGAAGAAATCCTGGCGCGTGATGCGCTCAAACTATTGGGAGTAGGCCTATGAAAGCAGTCTCTTTGCAAGCGATCGGGCAGGTTGAACTGCTTGATCTGCCCATCCCTGCCATTCAGGAGGATCAGCTGCTGATCAAAACGGGTGCGGCCACCATTTGCACGTCGGACTTGATCGATATCCGCTCCAATCCATTTGGAACGATCCTGCCGATGGTCATAGGGCACGAGGGGGCCGGGACGGTCGTCGAAGTGGGCCGGGCTGTACAGGGATTCAAGGTGGGGGATCGCGTGACCACCCATCCTGTGCATCCGTGTGGCAAGTGCCAGGCCTGCCGGGACGGTGTGGGGCATCTGTGCCTGGACATGGGGCACTTTGGCATCAACATGCCTGGCACCATGGCTGAGTATTACGTGGTGCGGCAAGATCGCGCCCGGTGCATTCCCGACACGATGGATTTTCCCCTGGCCTCGCTGGCTGAACCGGTGAGCGTCTGCCTGGAAGCCCTGGCGCAGGCCAAGCTGCAACCCGGCAATTCGCTGCTGATCATCGGGGATGGCCCCTTTGGCGTTTTGATTGCCCGCCTGGCTGGGGCGTTCAACCTGGCCAATATCGTGATCGTTGGCCGGCATGAGTTCCGCATGTCGTTTGCCGGGTCGGCGCAAAAGCTGAATAGCAAAAAGATGACCGAGCCTATTCAGGAGATGAAGGATGCGGTTGGCGGAGCCGGCTATGATGCCGCCATTTTGGCCGTGGGCACAGCACAAGCATTTACGGAATGCTTCAAATGCTTGAAGCCCAAGGGCCGCCTGGTGGTATTTTCCGGTATTGCCGACGCGACCCCTGTGGACTTGTTCTGGCTGCACATCAAGGAGCTGGAAATAGTAGGTGCATGTAACGACCAGGACCGGCTCGACGAAGCGGTGCGCATGCTCTCAGACCCGGCCCTGGCGATTGGGGAGTTGATAACCCATCGGCTGCCGTTGAGTGAGTATGAGCAGGCCTTGCATCTCGCCGCAACGGGGCGAGAAAGCGCGATGAAAGTCACATTCGTCTTCTGAGTGCTTGTTATGAAAATCACCAACGTCGAAGCGATTGTTCTCGATACTGGCAAGGATTACCCGGACCCGTCCGTGGCGGCGGAGGCCCACGGGGTGCGTTTTGTTTCGCTGCTCAAGATCAGCACGGACGAAGGCATCACCGGCTGGTCCGACATCGAAACCCAGCCGCACGTGGGCAAGGCCATCGTCGATGCGCCTTCCGGGGGGCAGATCGGCTTCGAGTCGCTACGGGCGGCGTTGGTGGGCGAGGACCCGTTGGAGCACGAGCGGCTCTGGCAGAAGATGTACCGCTACCTGGGCTACTACGGGCGGCAGGGCGCTGGGATGCACATGCTCTCCGGCGCCGACATCGCCTTGTGGGACATCGCCGGCAAAGCCTGTGGACAGCCGATCTGCAAATTGTTGGGCGCAAAGTATCGCAGCCAGGTCAAAGCCTATGCGTCCACCCTGTTTCGTCCCACGCCGGACGCCATGAAACGTGCAGTGGCGGGCTATTGCGAACAAGGCTTCCGCGCCATCAAGTTCGGCTGGGGCGCCTTTGGCCATGACCTGAAGCTGGATGTGCGCCTGGTGCAGGCGGCGCGTGCAGAAGCCGGGCCGGATGTCGACCTGATGGTGGACGGCGGCTGGTATGGCGTCGGCTATGACAATCCCTACCGCCCGCGGGCGGTCAAGGACTGGATTCGGCTTGTGGCTGAACTGGAAGCGGCGGATGTGTTCTGGCTGGAGGATTTTCTCCACCCCGAAAACTTCGGCGGTTATGCAGAAGTCTCCCAGGCCACCCGCACGCTGCGCATCGCGGCTGGGGAGCAGTTGTCCGGCTACTTGGAGTTCGAGCGGCTGGCCGTGGAAGGGCGCGTCCACACGCTCCAACCGGACTTATCCCGATGTGGCGGCCTGACAGTCGGCCGTCAAATCGCTGACCTGACCCAGCGGCGCGGCATCGACTGTGTCCCTCATGCCTGGTTGACGGATCTACTCAAGGCGGCATCGCTGCACCTGAACGCCTACCTGATGAATTCGCTCTATCTCGAATACAACGTTTCTTCAGCCTCCTTGCTCAACAACCTTTGCCAGGAGAAAATCGCAATGGTGGATGGCTACATTCCTGTGCCGACCAGAGCCGGTTTGGGTGTGCACGTTGACGAGGCAATGGTCGCCAGATTCCGGGTGGCCTGATGGACGCATTGGCTGCAAGGCTGGGCTTTGCGCCCGACGGCAAGCTGGAAAGACTCTGCCTGGCCGGATGCCCCAATCTGCTGCACGAATGGGCATGGGATGTGGACCTGGGAGGCAAATCCTTTCGGCCCGCAGGGTGGGATGAGTGCTTTCCGACTATCGACCCTTATGCAGACAGCCCGGTGATGGGAGAACTGATCGGTCAGCCGCCGGAGATGATCTGGCGGACAGAGAGCGTGGAGCAGATCTGGCGCAGCACAGGGTTCGAAGCCCGGCGGCGCTTCACGCTGACATCCGCTTCCTGTCTCCAGATGACTTTTCAAGTGACCAACCGGCAGGCTGCGCCGCGTGAGTTCTTGTGGGCCAGCCATGCGCTGTTCGGCTCGAAGAATCTGCTGGCAGCGCAGCTCCCGAATGGCGTCAGCCTGATTGGTTTTGCGCCTGACGGCAGTGAGCGCAAACTGTTTGTGGCCAATGCCGGGCCTGTAGAACTGACCTATCAAACCTATCGCGTCTTGTTGACAACCGACCAGCCGTGGTGGGGCGTCTGGATCAACCGTGGAGGCTGGCCGGCAGCGAGTCCAGAGCCCCTCTGCTGCCTGGGCGTGGAGGCCACGAATACGCCGGGTGAGCAGCCAGACGGACAGTGGTTGGCAACGGACGCACCATTTTGTGGGAAGGTGAAACTTGAAATCGATTCTGAACGCACCGCTGGCTGACGATCAGGCTGGGCTGTGGTTTTTGGGGCAGTCCGGGTACATTTTCCGCACCAATACAGTCACGGTTGTGATCGACCCCTACCTGAGCGACTCTGTGCGGGAGATCGCCCCTGAGTTTGGGCGCCTCTATCCGCCGCCTCTGGCGTCAGCCGACTTGCAGGCGGACATCTACGTGATCACCCATGACCACCTGGACCACCTCGACCCGCCGACGCTCCTGGGCTATCGTCACACCGAGCAGACCACCTTTGTGGCGCCGCGCCTGGCCTGCAAAAAGCTGGCTGCACTGGGCATCCCGCCCGCCAACATCGTGCGGGTCGACTCAGGCGAGTCGGTCAACCTGCGCGGCGTGCAGATTACCGGAATCTATGCCCTGCCTTCCGAGGTGGAAGTGATCGACACCACCGGCTACCTGATTCAGTTCGCCAATGGCCGCAGCGTGTATCATACATCTGACACGGAGTTCTGTGAGCTGCTCGTGAAATGCGCACCTCAGGCAGAAGTCCTGCTGGTTTGCATCAACGGCAAAGATGGCAACATGGGCGCCCAGAGCGCGGCGCGGCTGGCCAAGGCAGTGGCGCCGCGCGTCGCCGCCAGCCCGAATCATTATGATCTCTTTGCCCTCAATGCCGAAAATCCACAGGTCTTCGCCTATTTCGTCGGCCAGGAATGTCCCGAGGTGCCGGTCAAAATCTTTCAGCCGCTGGAGCCATTTGTCTGGCGCTAGTCCCGTAGGAGAACGCTATGTTTGACACTGATGCCGAAATCTTCCAATTCGTAAGACAGAACCTCTACGTCGCCGTGGTGTGCGACATGCTGGACACGCTTGGATATCGCAACCAGGCCATGCACCATCGGATCCGTCCTCTCTTGCCCGATATACACAACTGCGGCTTTGTCGGTCGCGCCCGCACTGCGCGCTGGATGGAGACGGACTATGTTGTCGAAGCGAATCCCTATGGTCGGGAACTGGACCTGGTCGATTCACTCATGCCCGGCGATGTGGTCATCCACTCGACAGATTACGGGAGCACGAATGCCCCTTGGGGCGAGCTGATGTCTACGATTGCCAAGTATCGTGGGGCCGTTGGGACGGTCTGCGATAGCCAGGTGCGCGATTGTGTGCGCATCATCGAGATGGGCTTCCCCGTTTACTACGCTGGCATTCGCCCGCTGAACAGCAAAGGCCGTGGGCTGGTTGTGGACTACGATGTGCCAGTCATGTGCGGGGAAGTGCTTGTACATCCAGGCGAACTTGTCTTTGCCGATTTCGACGGGGTCGTCGTGATCCCGAAGGCCGTGGAAACAGAGGTGCTGCGTCTGGCTCACACGGCCGCCGGCCAGGAAACCACCTCCAGGCAGGAACTGCTGGCGGGCAAGAGTCTGAAAGAAGTCTACGCAAAATACGGCGTTCTGTAGAGGAAAATTATGACCATCGATTACACCAAACTACCGCGCGCTATCGTTGATGTGGACACCCAGGTCGTGACCGGTCGCTTCGAAGCCTGGCGGCACGCCATCGGGCATGGTGCGGTCAACAGCCTGCCGCTGCCTGAAAAGGTGATCCAGGGCGCAAGCAAGCTCAAACCGCGCCTGATGCGCGTCTTTTTGCAAGAATATTTCGACATCTATCCTGCGCACGGGGTGTTCAATTGGACCAAGCTGGACGCCTACATGGAATCGTTTGCCCGGACAGGCACAAAGCTGCTGGCGACGATCAACTTCAAGCCGCTGGTGCTTTTCCCGGAGATCAACCAGGATATCTGGCGCCCGAACAATGTGGAGGAATATCAAAACCTCATCTATCAACTGGTGAAGCGCTATTCGGTTGAGAAGCCCATCGTCACCCACTGGGAGCATGCCAACGAGGCGGATTTTGGCTGGTGGGGCGGCTGCCCGTTCCGCTTTGGCTCGATCGAAGAGTCGTTCGAGTTCTACCAGATGCTGCTCAAGCCCATCCTGGCAGCCTTCCCAGAGGCCAAGGTCGGCGGTCCCTGCCCAGCCATGGTGAAAGAAGTGCCCGGGTTTGTGGAGCTCTGCGCCCGGCATGGTACGCAACTCGACTTTGTCAGCTATCATGGGTACACCAGCAATCTGGAATTCTATCGCAGGGTGGCAGGCGAATTGGCTGCCGTGCTAGATGGGATCCCCAGCGTGCGTCCCGAATTGATGATGGACGAGTGGAACCAGGACTTTCCCCCGCTCTTTGCGGGTGGCGAGGTCAGGAACCTGGGTCCTTGGGTGGCTGAGGGGTATGATCTGCTATCGGTCGAAGAAATGGCGATGCAGGGACGCCGCGCCGCAACTGCCGCGAAAATCATGCTGACCATGCTGGAGACGCCGCTAGACTGGTCGTTCTACTTCCTGCTGTGGGACAACTGCATGTTCCACGATGAGTTCAGCTCCTTTTTCACCCCCCAATGGGCGCAGGCAGTGATGTACCAGCACTGGAACGAGAAGCCCCATCGCTTCGGGTTGTTCAGCGAAAGCGGCAAGGTTCGCCCGCAGTTCTTTGTCTACCTGATGTTCTCTCGCATGGGCGAGGAAATGCTGCAGACCCGCAGCCCATTGCCCGATTTGACGACTTTCGCCGCACGGGAAGACGGTCGCATCTCCGCCATGATCGTCAACTACGATCCGGTGGAGTCACAGGATCGGATCGTCAAGGTGCATTTCTCACAGTTGAAACCTGGACTTCGACAGCTAAAGGCCTATCGCATCGACGACCACCAGCGCTGGTCGGACGAAACGCTGGAACTGCTTCCGGTGGATGAACGACTGGTGGACGTCCTGCCCGATTTTGAGTACCAGTTCTACAGCCCCGCTGACAGCGTGCTGCTGGTGACGCTGGATGAAGAAGTTGTGGCGTCATAAAGCTGGCAGATCGACGGAGCATGAAGTGGCCTACGAAGAGACATTGAACAACGGTCTTCTCTTGCGCACCCTGCGCGATGCACGGGACATCGACCGCTTTGCAGAATTCAACGCCACCTTCAACAACAAAGATGAGGGCAGAACCTGCGCCTGCTTCCTCCGTCATCAGCCAGCGCGGACGCTCGACGACGCGTGGCTGATCGAAGATCCAAGCACCGCCGAAGTTGTTGCGACCGTCTGCCTCATCCCGTGGCGCTGTCGCTACGCCGGGGTCGACCTGCGCGTCGCCATGCTGGAGATGGTGCTAACCCATCGCAACTATCGCGGGCGCGGGCTGGTTCGGACGCTCATCAACCAGTTCCACAAGCGTGTGCAGGAGCAGCAGTACGACTTTTGCCTGATCTGGGGGATTCCCTATTTCTACCGACAGTTCGGCTACGGCTACGCCATCGACGGGGAAATCCGCGAGTCGCTGCCCGTCTGGCTGATTCCTGACGGGCCAACAACAGCTTATCGCCTGCGCCCGGCGATGATGGCGGATATCCCACAATTGATGGCGTTCTACGGACAAGCAATGTCGCCTCTCGACCTGCACATCGTGCGCGATGCTGTCTACTGGGGCTATCTATTGCAGCACGCGCAACATCCCATCGCCCTGCTTGAGGAGATCGAGACCGGGCAAACGCTTGGCTATGCATCGATCCTCCGATCTGCCGAACGGCTGGTTGTGCTCGAGAGCAGCCTGCCGACAGCGGCGGCAGGGATGACACTCCTACAGCATCTGAAGGTGGGGAGCGCCGCCGAGATCCAGATAGCCTGGCCGGCGAGCAGCACCCTGGTCCAGCTGGCGCGCAGCTTGGGCAGCCACCAACTTCTCGGCAGCCAGTGGCTGCTGCGCATCCCGGATCTGGCCCACTTTATCAGCCGAATTGCGCCGATTCTGGAAAACCGCCTGGCTGCCTCTCCCTGGCGCGGCCTGAATGCAGAGATGATCGTCAACACTTTTCGTGAGGCTCACCGGCTGCGCTTTGTCGACGGCAGACTCGCCGGCATCGATCCGCTGGGGTTTGTAGACGCTTCTATGGGCGCGGATGGCGGCCATCTCTGTATTCCGCCCGATGCACTGCTGCGCTTGATCTTCGGCTATCGGCGGCTGGATGAACTGTTTGACGCCTGGCCCGACCTGCTCGTCAAGCCAGAAGCACGCCATCTGTTCGAGACCTTGTGGCCGCGTTTGGATTCATACCTGTACACCCCTTATCATTACTTGGGTGCAGAGGCATCCGTAGACGACGGCTTCTGACAGACAAATGTTCAAACGGAAAGGACTTCTCATGTCACGTTTTTTGCGTCTCGACGTACTCAACACGATCGTTGCCTAGGGCCTGGCGCCCGTCTTCTATCACCACGACCTCGAAGTCGTCAAACAAGTGATCAAAGCCTGTTACGCTGGCGGGGCCCGGCTCTTTGAGTTCACCAACCGCGGCGACCATGCGCCCTTTGTCTTCCAGGAGGTCAGCCGCTGGGCCGACAAGGAACTGCCCGATCTGATTCTCGGCGTGGGATCGGTGGTGGACGCCCCGACCGCCGCGCTCTATGTGGCGGCGGGGGTTGGTTTTGTGGTCGGGCCAAACCTCAACACCGAAGTGGCGCGCTTCTGCAGTCGCCGCAAGATCGTTTAGCTCGACTTTATCCGCTTATATAGCGAAGGCAAGTGTGTTCATCAGGCGGTCGAAAAGCGCCCTTGGAATTTGTACAACGTCGGTATTGACGGTGCTCCCCCGCTAATACTTTGACAATATGAACTTCTTTCTCGACGTTCGTTCAAATTTACACTCATGTCAAAATGGGAACCGGTATTTTGCCCGGTAAGAAAATCCGGCTTTCATTTTGACTTCGGTATTGTACTGGCCAAAGGCGCGCCCAAGGTGACGCCAGGCGCGGCGGCATGGTGCATCGCCGGTCAGTTCGCATGCACCTACTCCTGCCAGGTGAGCGTCTGACCGCCCTTCCCCATGAGCACGCTGCCGGGGAAGACGCGTAGTCGCCACGGTTCCAGGCGCAACACGGCAAAAGCGGGGACGGTGGGGCTGGTCCAGGCCGGGATGATCCTCGGGTCATAGCCCAGGGGCGGCGGCGCAGCGGCAAAGAGATTCCACACCATCGTGCGCGTTTCATCGTCAAAACCCCAACTGGCCCGGCACTCGGCCACGCAAGTATCCTGCGCCGGCGTCCAGTAGTTGAGAGAGATGTAGGGATGCGCAGCAAGATGGCTGCGCTTGGTGAGCGTGGGGCTGGTGGCAATCCAGCCCGTCAATGCGACGTCATCCCATTGCCAGATGGGGTGGAGAATGCGCGAGCGTGGACGACCGGCGCTGTCCACCGTCGCTGCGCTGCACCAGACGATGCCGTGGGCCATCTCTACAAAGGCCGGCGCGGTTTCGTGCAATGTGTTCAAGAATGATCCTCCTATCCTCTGCTCAACAACAGGGTCGTTTGCGGCTCGTGAAGGAAGATCGTCCCCTCCTCCGTCACCAGCACATCTTCCTCGATGCCCATATAGCCGTAGCCCTCAACGAAGATACCCGGCTCCACTGTATAGACATGGCCCGCCTCCAAGGGGCGGTTCGGCGTGTCGCCGTAACGTTCCCACGCCGGCCCCAACACGCCGCCGCCGTCATGACATGCGCGCCCCATGTGATGACCAGTGGCGAATTTGTACTCCGGGTAACCGGCCTCGGTCACAACTTTGCGCGCCACTGCATCCACTTCTCGCCCCAGCACCCCCGGTCTCATGGCCGCCACGGCGGCCTGGATCGCCCGCGTCACCGTGTCGAACCCGTGTTGCAGCGCCGGCGGCGCGGCGCTCTCGCCCGGACGCAGGATGTACATGACGCGTTGAATGTCGGAGCAATACTCATTCTGGCGCACGCCAAAATCGAAATGCAGCAGATGTCCCGGCGCCACGATGGTCTCCGTCGGCCCGGCGTGGCCAATGGGCGTGTCAGGTCCGCTGTTCACCGCCGGGCAGCCGGCGCGCTCCCACGATGTCTCCAGTCCGAGGGCGTCCACCTGTTCGTGCATGAACTGGCCGATCTGGCGCTCACTCATGCCCACCGCGGCGTAATCGAAGGTGCGTTGATAGATGTCGAGGGTGACAGCTATGGCCTGACGGATGCGAGCGACTTCGCTGGGCGTCTTACGGCCGCGCAAGGCCGCCACGATGCGTTCGGCAGAGATAAATCGCTCGGCGTAGGGCGTGTTCGCCAGGTAGCTTCTGAGCAGAAGATACATGCCGTAGGGCAGTCCGTCGGCGTGGGAGTCATTGAGGGAGTAGTTGAGCGCAATCTGTTGCGGATCGAAACGGCGCAGCACCTCCAAGAGAGGCTGGCTAAAGGCTTCGTGATAGGTGAGCACTTCGTCATAGACGCCCAGGCGGCGCGCCGGCTCGGCGTCGTAATGCCCCAGAATTGCGATCTTCTGGCCGCTGCGCGTGAAGATAAACGCGCTCTGCCACGTCACGTCGTGGCCGTAAATGAAGGGGAGCACCGGGTCGCGCACCGCGGAACTTTCCCGCACAAAGGTCATCCACATTTCCACGTCCATCTCCTGAACGATGGCGACGGCCTGGTCGACTTTTTCCCGCACTAACTCTGCACTGCTGTTCATACTGGTTCTCCTTTACAAATAAGACCTTGCCACAAAGTGCGCAAGGGATGCAGAGATATTTTCGTCATGTTCGTGTGATGCAATCTTCCAGGAAGCTCCGCGGCTTCCTGGAAGCCGCGGAGCTTCCTGGAAGATGTGCGCAGCTTCACGCCCGGCGCAGCATGGCGCACAAACGTTCGTCCATCAGACCAAGCAGACGCGCCGCTCCCATCATGGTGGCGCCAATGCGATAGCCCAGGCGCATACTGGCCGGAAGCTGCTCTCCTGGGATGACGACAAAGCCGAATCGTTCGTAATAGCCAGTCAGCCCGCAGCGCGTGTACAGATGGAGCTCGCCCTGTTCGCGCGCCAACAACGCCTGGATGATGGCGCCGCCGATGCCCTGCCCCTGGCGCTGTGGCGTCACCGCGATGGAAGCCAGCTCGCGACCGCCGTCGCGATGGGGACGCACCTGGCCCACTCCTACAATGCGCCCGCTGGCCGCTTCCACGGCCACAATGAAGGCCGACCAGTGCAGGCGCATGGGGTTGAGATGGGCAGCGCGTATCATCTTGCGGATAGTTTGTTGGTCAGCGGCGACGGCGGCGCGCAGATAGACAGGCGAGGCGCCCATGGGCTAACCTCCCAGCGCCTCGCTGAGCCACACCTTCCACGGATAGGCCGGGCGGAAGACCGCCACACTGCGGGCGAGCACGGCGTCGCCCGTCGCCTCCCTTGGCAGTAGATCTTCACGCATGACGATGAAATGCCGCAGCTTGATGTACTCCATGTGGGGCGTGTTCTCATCATACCCCTTGGGAGGACGCTTGAGGGGATCCAACCCGATCTGGGAGAAGGCGGCGCGAAACGCCGGGTCTTCCAGTACTTCGGTTAGTCGAGCCGGGCGACTGGCAATGAAGCGACGAATCTGGGCAAGCTGCTCGGGCGTCGGCGCATAGATGCCCACGGCGGATATGAGTTGCTCCTGTCCATCGAGCTGGAAATAGTAGCCGGGGCCGCCGATGCGCCCCTGGCGCGAGATAGACGCGCTGAAGGTCGTCTTGTAGGGCGTTTTGTCTTTGGAGAAGCGCACATCGCGATGGATGCGAAAGAGGGCGTTCCCCGCGGCCAACCCTTGCACGTCTTCGTCGAATTCGCCCAGGGCAAGGATCACCTCTTGCACCAGATCCGTGAATTGGCTGCGCAAGTGTTGATAGCGGTCGCGGTTCGTCTCGAACCATGGCTTGTTGTTGTTGGCGGCCAGCTCCGACAGGTAGCCGGCCAGCTCGCCGATGACGAGCGACATAAATTTACCCTTTCTCTGCGTCCTTCGTGTCTCCGTATGAGTCTATGTTCAGCTGCGCCTGCGAAGCAACGCATTCTGACGCTAGCGCGGCGCTTCTACGCCCGCCAGGATGCGCCGCATGACTGCATCGGCATCCAGGCCATCGATCTCGGCCTCGGGCCGCAGGATGATGCGATGTCGATAGGCCGGCAGCGTCACCCGCTTTACGTCGTCCGGCGTGACGTAATCGCGCCCTTGCAGGGCCGCGGCAGTTTTGGCTGCCAGGAGCGTTGCGATGCTGGCGCGCGGGCTGCCGCCCAGGATCAGGTCTGCGCTGCGTCGGCTGGCGTGGGCAATGCGCGTGATGTAACCAAAGACGCCATCTTCCACCGTCACTGCCTGCATCTCGCGGCGCAATGCTGGCAGGTCGTCAGGATGAACAACCGTTTGCAGGCCGATTGCATCCAACCGATGGGCGTCGAAGCCGACATGATAGCGCCGCAGCACCTCGCTCTCCTCTTCTTCGCGGGGATAGTCCACCCGCACCTTGAACATGAAACGATCCAGTTGAGCTTCCGGCAGGGGATAAGCGCCTTCGTACTCGACTGGATTTTGGGTCGCCAGCACCATGAAGGGATCGCCCAATATATGACGCTCGCCTTCGATGGTCACTTGGCGCTCCTCCATGGCTTCCAACAGAGCGGATTGGGTTTTGGCCGGGGCGCGGTTGATCTCATCGGCCAGAAGAATGTTGGCGAAAATCGGCCCTTTTTTCAGCGTGAAGGTGGCCGCGCCCATATTGAAGACCTGGGTGCCCACCACATCGCTGGGCATGAGATCGGCGGTGAACTGAATGCGGCCAAACGCCGCGTCGATGAGCCGCGCCAGGGTCTTGGCCATGAGCGTCTTGGCCGTGCCCGGGACGCCTTCCAGAAGGACATGACCGCCCGCCAGGAAAGCGATGACCACCTGCTCGAAGACCTCGTCCTGACCGACAATGACCCGAGCCGCCTCAAGTTTCATCTTGCGATAGACATCGAGCAATGACATGGTTGCGGCATCCTTTTTGTTGTTGGGGTCGTAGGGTTTTGAGGCTTTAGGGAATTACGAGAACGCGCTCGCTACCTCACCGCCTCCACTCCCCCAAGACCTCAATCCCTTACCACCTCACACCTACTCGCCCCACGCTTTCAGCAGATCATCCCCCGCCGCCGCGGCCTTGATCAGCGCGTGCTCATCTGCTGGACGGTCGAGCGTCGCCAAGATGTGGCGCAATCGCGAAAGCTGGTCTGCGGCCATATGAGGGTATGCTTCGGCCAGTCGATTCACGAATTCGCCATCGGACAGATCGGCGCTCAAATGAAGAGGGCGCCCCAGGCTCAGCTTGATGCGCCGCTTGTGGTGGGTCGCCACCATAGGCCGGACATTGGCGCGACGCTGAAGATTGGCCATGGCCTGCACATATTCGGCGGCCTCGCGGCGACGAACTTCATGAATCGTGGGGAGGGCCGGCCCCAAACGCCGCCCCTGCATCACCCAAAAAACCGCCAACGTCAGCAGGCCGAAAACCGTCGCCCAGCCCAGCGGCGTGCGATAAAGCCAGTCTTGCAGCGTCTCGATGGACGCCGCAACTTCTGGGCCAAAAAGATGATATGCGTCGAAGTAGACTGCGCCGCCTTGGGGCGTTGCTCGCAGCAGGGCGATCACCGCCGCGGCATGGTTCTCCTCACGCAGATTGCCATTGGTCAAAAGATGATAGCCGCTCAAGCGCCAAACCTGACCGCGACCCATTTTTCTTACGGCAAGCGTTGCATCGTCGTCGAATTGCAGGGCCAGCGCGTATTCCTCGGCGTCGGCGAGATCGAGGGTCCTGCCTCCTCCCAGGTCGGCCATCTCGCCTGGCAGGTCTGGCAGCAAAGGCTGAGGTTGGGTCAAGTCATCGTCCAAGGAAAACTCGCCTTCTGCGCCGCCAAAGGCCTCCCCCAGGTTCGGGTCGTCAACGGCCACCAATGCCAGGGTGCCGCCTTTCTCTACCCAGGAGCGAAGCGCCTCTGTCTCTGTTTTCTCGAAACGCGTCTGTCCAGGAAAGACCAGAATCAGGTCGGCGTCTGGAGGGACAATAAAGCGCTGCCCACGAATATCCTTTACCGCAAAGCCCAGTTCTTGTAGCCATAGGCGCAGACCCGCCAACCCAGACGGAGCGGCGGAATCGAAATCGAAGGGACGCTCTGCAGGCTGGCTCGCCGGCAACACCGTCGCAAAGATCAAAGCTGCCGTGAGCAGACCAATCGCTGCATAGGCGACGATGCGCGTACGCTGTCCGTTGGCTGCGCGATTCACCGCCTCACCCTTGCCCCTTTTCCGCCTGGCGCGCCAACGCGTTCAACTGATCGATCTCCGCCGCATAGGAGCGAAAGGTCGCCTGGTCCGGCTCATGGATGCCATACCACACCTCGTCGAAGACGTTCACCACCGGCGCAAGATGCGCGCTCAGTTCCTGCCTGCTGGCTGCGCCCGCCAATAGCTCGCGGTTGGTCAGGCTGCGGTTGACGGGCAACAGACGTCGCTCCTCCAGGGTGAGCAAGGCCGAAAGGTAAAGATGGCGCACAGCCTGACGAAAGTCGCCGCTTTCAGCCAATGCGGTGGCCCTTGCCCGCGCCGTTGCGGCCGTCAGGGGCGTTTCTGCACCTGCCTGCTGGCGACGGCGCAGCTCACTGTCGCGCACCATGCCGGCCAGGAAGGCTTGCAGCCAATAGCTGAGGAGAACGACCAGGGCAAGACCAAAACCGATGACCACCGCCCAGCCCAGGGCAGCCATCAGGCTTTCATTCAGAGTGGTGGGCGATGCGGCGTTGTCGTCGGGCCACAGGCGAGCCAACCACTCCCGCAGCCAGCGCCAGAAGCGATCCCACAGCGTCTCCAGGCGATTGAACTCGGGGCGGGCCAGCAGCGCCTGCAAGACGGCAAGGCGCGCTGCGCTGTTATCGCCGGCAGAGAGCGCGATCTGTTCGCGCACGACCAACAGACGCTGGCGGGCGGTTGAGACCTCCGTGACGCCCTCGAGCAGTGGGGTGAGCCGCAGGTCATCGCCCGAACGCAAACGCACGGTGGACGTTTCTGCCAACAGGCGCTGGGCTTGCGCAAGCGCATCTTCTGGCTCGCCGTCCCCGGCGAGGAGTGCAAGAGCGGCGTCGAGCTGGCTCATGTATTCATCGAGGGTCCACACTTCCGTCCTTGCGACCTGCCCATCTGTTTGGATGCCGGGCAGCCCTTGCCACAGAGTGAGTATGATTGCGGCGACAACAGCAGTGAGAAAGCTCGTCATCGATCCGCCTCCAGAGATGTCTGCCCGATCTTGGGTTGTTCACCTGATGAAGCGAGCGCATCTGGCGAAGAATCCGCCGCCGCGGTGGACGCATCGTCGTCGGCTGCGGCATCGTCCACCGAGGGCGGCTCTTCATTGGCATAGGACGTAGTGACTTGCTCGTCGCCTTGCACATCCTGTGGAAGCCGAGCGTCCTGGGCGGCCATGGGCGCAACAACGGGCGAGATGAAGGGCTGCAATTCAGCCTCCAACTGCTGCACCCGCAAGGTCAAGTCATAGCTCTCCTGGCGCACCCGCAGGTCGAAATACAGGAGCACGACGGCAATGGCGGAGAGGGGCTGCCAAAGCACACTGAGGATCGACGAGGCCGCCATACTCAGCGCGCTGGCAAATAGCAACGCGCTGGAGGGCAGCACGATGAAAAGCATCCACTGGAGCACATAGACCGGAACGGCAACGATGATCATGCCCAACACGAAGAGGAGAATCGCATAGCCCATGCAGCGCAGAACAGAACCTTTGGTCAGTCGCCAGCTTCCCCGCAGCGATTCTGAGGCTTTCCATTCCTGGTCGATGATGCCGGGCGTCGCCACATACCAACGCGCGCCAAGGTAAAGAAGCGGCCCAGCAAAGAGCAGGATCATGACGCCATAGAGACAAATGACTGTAACGAACATTCCCACAGCTGCGACGACGCCGGCCGTCTCGTTGTCGCTCAGGGCAAAGGCCAGCCCACCCAACCCTCCCACAAAAACTGCGAAAATAAGGGCAAACAGGATGCCCACCACAATCAAAACGCCCAGATAGGCCAGCCCGCTCAGGATCATCATGCCCAGATAGGACCAGAAGCGACGCAGCGCAGTGCGCACAACCTGGCCCAGGGTAGCCGGCTGACCGCGCACGGCGGCGACGCTCTGGGCGGTCAGCGCCAGCAACACCAGGACATTCACTACGATACCCACCAGGGAAACAAGCAGAGTAGCGCCGAAAAACTGACCGAGCGGCGTAATCACCTGGGTGAAGGCTTCCTCTGGAGGAACAACCGGCGTCTGCGAAAGGGATTGAAATAGGTTAAAATAGCCCATCATCGACGAGCCGGTGACCAGGGTTGCGACCAGGGCGTAGGGCACGAGAAAGACCGCAGCTGTGAGCACGAAACTGCCAAAACGGCTGCGATAGAGGCGAAACGCGCGGTCGAGCAATTCACCCAAAGACAGGGGACCGGGGATGGGAAGGGCAGCGGACATGGTTATTCCTCCTGGGCGCTCATCATGGTCAACGCCGTCTGCCACTCCTCTGGCGTGTTGGCGTTGAGAAATGAACGTAACTCCGGGTCCAAGCGGCGCAGCTCATCTTCGTAGACAAAACGCGTCCGCACGTCCGGCATGAAGCTGATGACGCGGCGCTCGCCTGCGTTCAGCCGTCTCTCGATAAAAGGCAGACAGCCGACATGGTAGAGCGCATGGAGCGGCTCTTCGTGGCCGCCGATCACGGGCGTCACAGCGTCCCACCGGTCAGCGTTGTTCACCTGCTCGCCGGCCAGGGTGAGCAGCCAACTCAACAAGGTTGGGCTGACGAAGGGCAGGTCGCACGCCAGGACAATCGCCCAGCCATCACAGACGCTCAGCCCGGTGGCGATGCCGCCCAGGGTCCCGGTATTGGGGTAATGGTCAGGCAGATAGAGGGGCTCATCGCCCAGCCCCAGGGCGCCAGGCAGACCCTCGTCATTGGTCACGATAACGAGGCGACTCCACTGCAAGGCGCGCAGACGTTCCACCATGCGTACAAGGAGCGGCGCGCCAGTCGGCGGCGTGGGCAACAACGCCTTGGGCCGCCCCATGCGTCGGCTCTGTCCGCCGGCGTTGATGATCAGGGTGAAGTCGACTGGGTGCATACGCCCGGCTAGACGAGCGCGAGAAAATCAGCGACCGCGACAACGCCGACGATCTGGCCCTCTATAACGACCGGAATCGCGTCTCCCTCTTCGTAGTCCTGGCGCGTCTGGTAGTCGGCGTGACGACCGCCGCTGCCGGCGAGATCGTCATAGACCTCGACCACGCCGTCGACGAGATTGACGATCCAGTAGGGAGCGATGGCTGCGCGGGCATACAGGCGCTTCTTGCGCGTGCGATCACGGGCGAGGGTCGTGTCCGCCACTTCGATGACCAGCGCCACATCGCCAGCGCCTGGATGACGACGAGCGAAATCGCGCTCCTGGCCGCGGATGACGCTGACATCCGGCTCTGGCTCGCTGTCGTCAATGGTCACGGGTTCTTGCGACTCGACATACCAGCCAGGTGGGACGATTGCCTCCAACTTGCGCCGCACCAGGCGGGTGACAAGTCGATGGCGAGGGCTTTTGGGCATCTTATAGACCAACCATCCTTCCAATAGTTCCACCGGGTCGTCATCGGTGAGGATGCCGGCGTCAATCATGGCATGATATTGCTCGGTTTTCAGCCGCCAGATCAGGTCATCTGGTCGAGCAGCCAACCTTGTCGCGTCAGTAATTTTTGCCAGCGCTGCTGTGCTTGCAACCACCCTCTCCTCCCTTCATCCCAGTCAACAAAAGCGGCTTTCAGCCCGATTCCTGCAACGCCCGCTCCAGCAAATCGCTGACATTGAGCTCCGCCGCCCATTCTCGCAGATACGCCCGGTCAAGATCTTCGGCGCGGGTTTTCATCACGCCCAAAACATCGCGCCACTGGCGGTCAGAGATCTCACTGCCCATGCGATACCATTCGAGTTTGGCAAGGATGGTGTCTTCTGGGCTGACGACATAGACGGATTGTTCAGGGTCGATTGCAATAATGGAGGTTCTACGGCGACTCAACTGCATTTGATCGAAGGCGCGGGTCTTGCGAATGAAAATATCCACTTTGAAGGCGGTTTCATAATGAATGAGATTGAAACTGCTGTGGTGTTCGATGGCGTCCCTCATCATTTCGTCGTCCGCGTAAAATTCCTTCGAGAGTGCGGCAACCAGCGGCTGGATATGTTTCAGCTTCATATCGGCGACAATATCCACGTCCAGCGTGGAGCGCATGACGCCGTGCAGGGAACTTGCCAGCGAGCCGCCCACCGCGTAGGGAATACAAAGTCTCTCCAACGTTTGCGTGACAAGCAATGTAACGCGGGTCGCATCACCTTGCATGGTCATACACCTTTCGCGCCAATTCCGCGCCCAACATGAGGTCTGCCAGCATACGGTGGATCTGTTCCGGTGTGGCGTAAGGGTGACGTTGTTTGATTCCACTGACCGCCATGGCTTTGACGGTTGCGTTCAGGTCATTGACCAAAGAGATTTTTTTCCAGGCGGGCATGCGCCGAATGAGCTGGATTTGCAGGGCTTCAATCTTGGGGTGAGTATCAGAGAACAAAGCAGTCATGGCGCTATTTCATTACCAAGGTTTTCATTTCCATCCCAGAAATCGTCGAGTCTGTACGCCCATTTGTAGGCGGCGCACATGGGCGTGCGCGCTGAACGCCATCCCCCAAAAAGAGTCAATGCACCAGCCCGCTATCCAAGCAAGCCGGTCTTCTCTTGGGTGAGATGGAACGCCACGCCGTTGGCGCCCAGCTCTTTCACCAATCGGTCGAAACGCTTGCCCGTCACCACTTTCTCTGGTGTGAGGATGCCGCTGCCCTTGATCTCCCCGCGCGCGGCCATGCGTGCGATGATCATGCCGGTGAAGGCAGTCGTCCTCGCCATGGAGGTGAAGCCGGTGGCCTCGTCGAAGCGATCGACCATGTCGATGCGGTAGCGCCGGGGGCGGTCTTTGCGCTGTCCGGCCATCTCGACGCGCAGGATGGTGATGTCCCGGTCGTCGTCGCGCATTCGCACGTGGGGATAGAGCACTGCGTCCACCACAGCTTTGGGCGAGACTTCCACGCCGCCGATGCTCACTGGCGTCGTATCAAGGAGACCCAACTCCTTGAGCGCCCGCGCCTTGTCGCCATAGCCCGGCCAGCGCACCGTCTTCTGCGTACCCCGACGCAATCCCTTCAGCGACTTCTGATCCAGCAGCCAGGGCATGAAATTCTCATGCCAGGCTTCGACTTCGCCCACGCCCTCCACGTGAAAACGTTCAACGCCCGTATAGCGCGGGGCAGTCCGCAACTCGCCCTCCTCTACCCAATGACCATCGGTGGCGCGCAGCGGCAGATGCACACCGCCAAAGACGATGCGATAGTTGAGCGGGCCGCTGGGGTTGACCGGAATCCCGCCGCATTTGATGTGCAGCTCCTCCACCTGGTCGAAGCGCTTCGCCAACTGGACAGCCATGATCTCGGTCAGCCCCGGCTCCACGCCGCAGCCAAAGAGCGCCAGCGTCTTGTTGGCGACGAGCGCAGCCTGAAGTTCCGCCAGGCGTTCGGCAGCCGGCCACGACAGATCGACCCACGGCTTGCTCACCGATGCAGCGACAGCCAGCCCGGCCGGGATCGCCGCGCTGGGCAGGGCAGCCAGGATGGCATCACACTGGCTCATGATCTCGGCGACGCGCTCGCGTTCGTCCAGATTGAGGGCAACGGTCGTCAGTCTGCTCGTATCCGTCAGCCGCGCCAGCCTGGCCTGGGCAGCCTCCAACGCCGCGCTCTCCTTGTCGCACAGCAGAACCTGCGTCACCTTCTCATCGCACAACCCATTGTACGCGGCGGCCGGCCCCATGAGTCCGGCGCCCAGCACCATCATCTTCATCGTCCCGTCCATTTCTATACAATCATCTCGCTGCCCAATCTCGTACTCGTACTTCCGCCCTTGATACACCAGCCAGCCATGCTTGTCAACAAACGATCTCCATCTGGGTCTACTTCACGATAGGGCGGATTTGTCCTACCGTAGAATGCTCCACCTCATGCAAAGAGCGCCCGTGTGTGGACGTTCAAGAACGTTCCCAAGGGATCGAAGCGCTGGCGCATCTGCACGAACTCTTCAAAACGGGGAAAGAGACGCGCTAGGCGGTCGGCGGTCATGAAGTGGAGTTTGCCCCAGTGCGGGCGGCCACGAAACTCCGCGAACAAGCTATCGCACGCCCGCAAGTAGGGCCAATAGTCAGCCCCGGGCGCGCCAGACACCGATACCACCAGGTTGTCACGCCGATAGTTAGGACTCAACCACGCCTCGTCCGCGGCCACGGTGCGCACCTCCAGCGGATAGACGCTGTCGGGCAGCCAGCGCAGCATGAGCTTGCGCATTTCGTTCAATATGTTGTGGGCGTCGACCAGCGGCAGAAAATACTCCATCTCGTGGAAGTTCGGCTCGTAGTGCATGGGGTAGATGCGATAGGAGCGGTCTATGCGCTCATTGGGAGGAAGATTTGTGCGCGGCGTCTCCGGCGCAGCCTGCTGAAAGAGCCGAATGGCGCAGTCATCGGCGCGTCCGTCGCTCAGGCAATAGAGTTCAGCAGAGGCGTCGCTGGGCAGCCAAAAGAAGGAAAAGCTGCGCGTGTTCTCCACGAACTCATCGAAACGCTCCATGAGCGCAGCGTAAGGCATGACCAGATTGCGGGCGTGCAGCTCATAGGCGTCCGTGACCTGAATCGTCAGCCGCGTCATGACGCCCAGCAGACCGAGCGACGTTTGCAGCGCGGGCAGCACATCGTCGTTCTGCTCCGCAGTGACTTCCACCACATTGCCCAACCCATCGACAATGCGCGCGCCAACGAGCGCAGCAGAGAAACAGGGCAGTCGCCGCCCTGAACCATGGGTGGCCGTGGCAATGGCCCCGGCGATCGCTTGGGTGTCAATATCCCCCTGATTTGCCAGCGCCAGGCCGTGCTGCCAAAGCGGGTCGCCAAAATCGCCCACGGTCGTCTGCGGCCAAACGGTCGCCTGTTTTTTTCCCACATCGATCTCGATGACGCCGCGCAGTTGCGTCAGATCGAGCAATACGCCGTTCGTCTCGACGATGGGCGTGAATGAATGCCCGGCGCCGGGCGCGCGCACACCAAGCCCTCGCCGCGCTGCCTCGACAACGAGAGGAGCAACTTCATCTTCACTGATGACGGTGACGATCTCTTTAGGAGTAAACGTCTGGTTGCCGACCCAATTCGTCCAGCCTGGTTCTTTGGTCTGACGCGACGTCATAGGGCTTTCTCCCACATAGCGATTTCGACGCTGTACACACCATCACTGAACCATCAATTTCTGAGGTGTATTCGTAAGGGCATGAACGGCGGCGATGAAGCTTCGCTGTTACAGCACGATGACTTCGCCGCCGTTCATGCCCCTACAACGAACGAGCCTTGAATGTACTCAATTCACCTGCGCTTCGGACAAGCGCGCAAGAATCTGTTCAACTGTCTCCCCCACTGTCAATGATGAAGTGTCCAGCCACAACCCCAGGCGCGGCGTCTCCGTCCGTAGGACGCGGTCGAAATCATAAACCTCAGCCTCGTCACGATAACCCCGCTTGCTGCGGCTGGTCTCGCGTGCGATGACGGCTTCAGGCGTCGGACAGAGGACGACCACGTAGAGCGGGTGACTGGACAATCGCCCGGCGGCTTCGACCAGGGTCTGGCCGATTACGATGTCTTGATAGACAACCGTGAAGCCAGCCGCGAGATAGCTCAGGGCAACCGTAGCCGCCAACTCATAACGCAGACGCAGTTGGGCCAGCGCCTCTTGGGAAAGCTCGAAACCCATCTCAGCGCGACCATTAACGATCATACGGCGAAAGATGTCGCCGCGCAAATGGACGCTCTTGGGCAGCCGTTCAGCCAGCGCCTGGGCAACGGTGGATTTGCCTGCCGCCATGACGCCTGTGACGAGAATCGTGGATGGCGCGCTGCTCACCAAGTCACACACGGCTGAGGAAATTTTCCAGCACGAAGATTTTGCGGATGCGAAAGCGCAATGGACTTTCCGCCAGGGCAATTGCTTTCAGGTTTTCCATGCCCGATACAAACCATGGATCCTTACAGGCTGGCACACTTGCTAGCCACATGGGGCATTCGATCCCTAACTCGTCGCAGAGTTTTTCAGCGGTCGAAGCAAGCAAAGGATCCAGTTGCGGATGGGTGTAGGGGATGGATTCGGCAATCGCAGCAGGGTTCCTGTGGTAGCGAAAGTCATCGACAAAATCCATCAGAAACACAGACCAATTCCGCTCGTCGGCAAGCATTTTTTCTTTCACACTCTGTAGTGTAATCATTGCTCGAATAACTCTTCTACAAAGAATTGAGTCGCTGGGCGTATCTGTTGACGAGGATAGTACTTTTCAAGAATTGCAAACACTTCGCTTGGGCTTCTCAACCCCAAGTGATTGATAAGGAATCGAATATCATCACGGTCGGTTGTGTCCACTCGGGCCGCCAACGTTTTCATCGCCAACAGGTAGTCGGGCTCGGGCACATAGACCTTAAGGTATGGGGCATCAAGAAAGATGCGCTGTGTATGCTGCACGACGAAACCCTTGACTGCGTCGTTGAGCCAATCGCTGCGCAAATGATGAGCAGCACCGACATTCGCAATGGCCTGGCGCATCTCTCTCGTCGGGTGAAAAATGGCATCGACATCCTTGGTGCTGGGTCTTGCATTATACACCAGGCACATGACTGCGCCGCCGTACAGACAGACTTCACCAACAATGCCCAGTTTGGCCAATTCTTGGTTCAACTCCTGAAAGTAGTAGAGTATCGCTTCACTGTCCATTGAGTATCACGCCTTTGCGACATCAATACCGATCTTAACCACATCCTGCATAGGCGCGAGCCTCATCGCACTGATTCTCCAATCTGCACTCGCCGGGTGGACACAGGAAGAAGTAGGGATCGCCGACCAACAGATCGCATGCTGCGCCCACAACCGCCCGTGAACGCATCAACTGCGCCTCAGCCCGTCCCACAACTCCTGTGATGAGCGCGCCTGCCTGGGCCAGGTACGGCCCAATCTTGACAAAGTTCTGGCAGCAGTGGTCAATCTCGGCGGTCTCCACCCAGTGTTCGTCGCCGTCTTCCAATATCGGCAAACGTTTCACAATACGATACGGAACATGGCTCAGCGTCTCGGCCAGGTGAATAGTTGTGTTCGAGGATTGGTCAACGCCCAGAAGCAACACCCAGCCGTCAAGCTGATAGACCTTGCCGATGGGGCTCTCCAGTCCCTGTGGGTCATGCAGCGGATGAGTCGCGGTGATGGCTGCGGCCAGCGGCCCCTGGGCAGCGAACGCACTGCTGGGGTGATTGCTGCGCAGCACGCCTGGCATGCGCCAGAAGGTCTCAGCGACGACGCCCATACCGTCCGTAGGCGTCGTCGCCGGGTCATAGAGCGTCTCGCCATCGGTCATGGAGGGCATCACCAGCGTGCCTTCCGCGCCCAACACGCTGCGCAGCGCCTCGATCACCCCGCGCGGTCCCTCTTCCACCCAGCCGACGCTGCGCAGCGATGTGTGAACGACCAGGACGCCGCCCGGCTGGACGCCCAGGCGACGGAGATCCGCAATCAGGTGTTCTGTGGAAAAGCCCATCAATCTTGCCCTCTCTGTGCATTCTGTGGGGTGGTGAGGTTCTGAGGTCTTGGTTTTGGGGGAAAACCCCCTCCGATGACAACATCAAACCCGCAAGGCGGGTTTCGTCACCCAGGCGTCGGTTTCCAACCGATGCCGAAAAACCAATGGCCCCACCACCTCACAACATCACACCCGCAAGGCGGGTTTCGTCACCCAGGCGTCGGTTTCCAACCGATGCCGAAAAA
>CAZLMM010000082.1:0-1586 GCA_964560495.1 uncultured Caldilineaceae bacterium | reverse complement strand
TTTCGTCACCCAGGCGTCGGTTTCCAACCGATGCCGAAAAACCAATGGCCCCACCTAACCGCCGCCAAAAACCTCTCGCACCGCTGCCTCGAAAATCTCCAGCGTCTCGCCAATCACCGCCTGGTCGTGTGCATAGCAGAGAAACCACGGCTCGCGTGGATCATCGTCCACCAACACACCGCGACGGATGAGCGCTGCGCCCAGCCCGGCAAAGAGCGACGCATCGAAGGTGGCATAGGAGCGGTAGTCCTGCGGCGGTTCATCACTGCCCAGAAGCACGCTGAAAATGGCCGGCGCGCCGGACAACACATGGGGAATGCCGGCGCTGCGCAAGATGGCCCTCATGCCGGCCATCAGCTCGCGACCGCGTTCCGCGATGCACTCCAGGATGGGCTGCGTTTCCAGGATTTCCAGCGTGGCGTTGGCCGCCGCGGCGGCGACCACATTGCCACAGTAGGTGCCGCCATGGGCCACGCGCCCCGGCTCCACCATCATCATGATCTCCCGGCGGCCCGCCACTGCCGAAACGGGAAAACCGTTGCCCAGCGCCTTGGCATAGGCGGCCAGGTCGGCGCGCACGCCAAAATACTCCTGCGCGCCGCCGCGGGCGATGCGGAAGCCGGTCTTTACTTCGTCGAAGATGAGCACGACGCCATACTCATCGCACAACTCACGAATTCGCTGCAGCCACGCAACCTGCGCCATGATGCCCGCCGCGTTGCCCATGAGCGGCTCCACCATGACCGCGGCCAGGCTCTCGCCCTGGCGGCGGAACGCCTGTTCGAGCAGAGCTATGTCGTTGTACGGCAGCGACACCAGATAGTTGCGGATCGAGAGAGGCATGCCCTGGGTGCTGGCGACGCGTTGGGGCCGCTCTCGGGAACCGAGCCGCCCGGCATTCGACGTCGGCCCACTGAACATGACGTAGTCGAAGTTGCCGTGATAGTTGCCCTCAAACTTGATGAACTTCTCGCGCCCCGTGAACGCGCGGGCGATGCGCAGCGCGTGCATGTTGGCCTCGGTGCCAGTGTTAGACAGGCGCACCATCTCCATCCCAGTCATGCGCGAAAATCGCTCGGCCAGCTCGATCTCCACAGGCGTTGTGGCGGCAAAGAGTACGCCGTTCTGGATCGCCTCGTAGACCCGCTGTGTGACGACCGGATGGGCGTGGCCCAGGATGATTGGGCCAAAGCCCAGGCGATAATCGATGAAGCGGTTGTCATCTGCGTCCCACACATACGCGCCCCGCCCGGCCCGGATGACAGGCGTGTCATCGTCGCCCCAATAGCGAAAGTTAGAGTTGACGCCATAGGGGATCACCTGTTTGGCGCGCTGAAAGAGACCGCGGGTGCGGGCTGTTGCATGGATGCCGAGTGCCTGCATAGAAGAGTCTCCGTGGGAGCGTTATACATTCGTGTGATTCGTTGGCCCCATACTACCCCACGATCTGCGAAACAGAGAATTGTGGACGATTCATATCCGTTGTTCGCTGGCAACAAGGCATCATAGGCTCCCGACGATTCCCTCAAAAGTAGGGCTTATCAGTTCTCTAACATAGGGGCTTGGCCAATAGCCACATAAGGTCA
>CAZLMM010000081.1:0-29465 GCA_964560495.1 uncultured Caldilineaceae bacterium | reverse complement strand
CTTGCGGCATCCGCCCGTCTCTTTTTTGGCCGCCAGAACAGCGGGCCACGTTGCACGACATCACTTTGTCCCTGCTATTCCAGCTGCGCACATTTGTGCGTTTGCCGTTGCGTTCCCGCACATAGATGCGCAGCCAGAACCAGAAGAAACGCTGCGAGATGGTGCGCTGCGGTGTGCGGGTCAAGTCGCGCAGGCGAATCATCTGCTCGATAAGCGAGCTTTGTAGCCGTTGTCTGTATATCTTGCCATGTTCAGTGGTGGAGAGCGAACGAGGTTCAATTGCCCGGAACGCGTGTTTGCGGCATACTCGAGTGTAAGCGCCGAAACGGTCTCTGCCGATTACCTGCATTCATGTCGTTCCAATGCAAGAGACGGACTTCTGATAAGCCCTAGAGAACTGCTGAATGGCTTGCATTCGTATGGCAAATTTGCTATAATTGTTGTACATAGTATAAAGACCACTCCAGACACGACTTCATGGATGGGGGTGACGCTTATCGGCTAAATCTCTTCATCTACATCCTACATGAGACGTAGGCGCGTGAGGCATGGATGAGCGCGTCTCAAACTTTCCACAGGGGATATCTGAATACTTCTAACTTATCCGAAAATATCTCAAGGGGGATGATATGTTCAAGACGAACTATCGACTATTTAGCGTGGTTACGTTTCTCGTGCTGTTGAGCATGGTTCTTTCTGCCTGCGCAGCGCCCGTAGCAGCTCCGGCTGCAGAACCGGCCGAGACAGGCGGGGAGGCGAGTTGGTGGGCCGCTGCTTCAGAGGCTGCCGGCTGCAGCGGCGTCACGATCCATGGGGTCTCGGAAAGCACCCCGCCGTCTAACTTTGCCAAAGATGTGCTTGCGCCGGCCTTCGAGGCGGAAACCGGCATCAAGGTTGAATTGGAAACGACATCCTGGGATCAGATGTACAGCAAGGCCATCAACGATATGCAGGCCGGCACCGGCATCTATGACTTTGTCTACATCGAACAGGACATCATCTATAGCTACCTGGCGAACAAGTATCTCGTCAACCTGACCCAGATGCTGAAGGATAATCCAGACTTGGCCTCGACAGACTTCGATCTTGCCAAATTCACATCCTTCATCGACAACTTCAAGGATGAAAATGGCGATGTCTATGGCGTGCCTATGGAAGCCTTCGTCAAGATTTATCTTTATCGCAAGGATCTGTTCAGCGATCCGGCAATTCAGGAAGCCTTCAAAGCCGCCTATGGCTATGACCTTGCTCCCGCAACAACCTTCCAACAGTACCAAGACATTGCCGATTTCTTCACCCAATATGGCGCCGACAACGGCATGGAACTGTGGGGGACGACCGTACAGGGTAACACCGGGCATTCCTCGTCCTTCTATGAATTCTTCGAGACAATCGCGCCCAGCTTCGGAGTCTATAACTGGGGCATCAACATGGAGAACTGGAAGGCGACTGTGGAGAACGGCGGCGCAATGAACAGCGACCGCGCTAAGGAAGCCCTTGCGTTCTGGGTCGGTCTATTGGCGGATGCGCCGCCTGAAGCTACAAGCAGCACATGGGATGAGGTCGCTGCCTCGTTTGCCGCGGGTCGCGCTGCCCAGGGTTGGGTCTATGGCGAGAATGCTGCCTGGATCGCCACCAATCCTGAAAAATCCAAGGTGGTGGGCAATGTGGGTGTGGCATTGCCGCCTACATACGAAGGCGTGATGGCAGATGCAGAGAGCGGCGCAGGCTATATCGGCTATTATGATGGCGGCGCCTTCGGTATGCCGGTGTCCTCCAAGAATCCGAAGTGCAGCCTGTTGTGGATGCAGTATATCGGACAGGAATCAGTACAGGCCGATTGGGCAGTCGCAGGGTCGCGCATTGTCATGAGTTCCACCTATGATGACCCGAAGGTGCAGGCAGTGGACGCCCAGACCGATGGGTACTACACACTGATGAAGGAACAGGGACCGCTCTTCCGCGGCGCTCCGCCCTTCCCCTTCCATGCCGCGATGGTGAACACAGTTCAGCCTTTCATTTGGAAGGCGCTTTCGGGCGAGCTTACTCCGGCAGATGCCCTTGACCAGGCGGCAGCGGCAGCCGACGCTGAGCTTGTCAATCTGGGTTATGGACAGTAGCTTCTAGCTCTTGTGGGGTGAGCCGTCAGGCTCATCCCACTCTATCTACGCCAACCCTTTCTCCGGTATCAGGATCACCGTCATGCGCTCAAATCGAATGGGATGGAGTTTCCTGACGCCCACACTGATCATCTTGGGCATTGTCGGTCTGTTGCCATTTTTTTATGTCGTGTTTGTTGGCTTCTTCAATTGGAATGCTTTCTCCAACCAGTTAGGTATGCAATGGGCGGGCGTCAATAATTACCGCCGCCTTGTCTTCGATCCCGACTTTCTGGATTCCATGTGGCGCACACTCCTTTTTGCCACAATTGCCGTTACAATCGAACTGATGCTGGGATTCCTGCTTGCCCAGACTTTGACCAGATATTTCCCCGGCCGCGCCTTTTTCCGAACCATCTATGCGTTGCCCCTGGTGATGGCGCCCATCGCTGTTGGCGCAACGTGGCGGCTGCTCACAATCCCCGGTTTTGGGCCAATTCCCTACTACCTTGACAAGTGGTTTGATATTGACTTCCGGCTGGGCACCTATGCCACTCAAGCCTTTGTCACGGTTCTCTTTATGGATATCTGGCATTGGACGCCTTTTGTAACATTGACGTTGCTCGCTGGCTTGACAGCATTGCCCAAGGAACCCATGGAGCAGGCGGTGGTCGATGGCGCCAATCGTTGGCAAGTGCTGCGCCACCTGACTGTCCCGATGATGATGCCTGTAATTCTCACAACAGTTTTCATCCGTCTGATGGACGCGTTACGCGTTGTGGATGAAGTTTTTATGTTGACCAGCGGCGGCCCTGGCACTGCGACGCAGTTCATTGGAATCCACATCTATCGTGTGGTTGTGCCAAAGACCGATTATGGCTATGGTTCAGCCATGTCCCTCCTCGTGCTTTATTTCACCATCGTTTTATGCTGGCTTCTGTTCGTTGCGCTCTCACAGATGGGAAAGCAGAGGGAGTGAAACGACTTCGCATGAAAACTTCCACGTTTCGCAGAACGCTCGGTTGGATCGGTCTCTATGCGCTCTGGATCGTCATGACACTTGTGACCATCCTACCCATCTATTGGATGTTTGTGGTTTCTGCGCGCAGCCGCGTCGAACTTTTTGACAAGCCGACGCTCTTGATCAAATCATTCTACGCACCCAATTATCTTGAGCCGCTGTCTGACCCAGTTTTTCAACGCTATCTTGTCAACTCCATCATGATCGCGACCAGCAATGCGTTGCTGGTTTCTGTTTTGGCGCTGCTCGCTACTTATGCTCTCTCGCGTTGGCGACTGTCCGGCTCAGACAATATCTTCTTCTGGACGATCACAAACCGTATGGCACCTGCCGCTGCGTTTGTCTTGCCATTGTTTCTTTTGTATACGCGTGTTTTCAAAATCGGTGATTGGAGCATGTTCGACACTCGTTTTGGGCTGACTTTGCTCTATTGCGTATTCAATCTGCCCTTTGCTATCTGGCTCATGAAGGGTATCATGGACGGCATCCCTACTGAACTTGATGAAGCAGCTTTTGTGGATGGCGCAACACGCTGGACTGTATTGTTACGCGTTATCACTCCCCTCGTCGCGCCAGGGCTGGCGATCACCTTCATTTTGAGCTGGATTTTTGCATGGAATGAATATCTGTTTGCTGCGAATCTAACGAGCGTGAAGGCGCGCACGATCACGACCGGCCTTGCCGAGTTCGTCTCCGTGACGGGCACGAATTGGGGCGCAATGGCGGCTGTTGCGATGGTGGCGATTTTGCCTGCGCTTATCTTTCTCGTTTTCGTGCAACGCTACATTGTCACAGGTCTGACATTCGGCGCAGTGAAGGAATAGAGCCATGGCAAAACAGGCCGTTGTCGAAACCACAATTCGACGCACCCACCCAGCCGGATTTCTCCCCATCAAAACCAATGTTTTTGACCGTATTTTCATCAGTGTCGTCATTTTTATCGCCCTTGGCCTTTTGTGGTTGCGTTTTGTCGAACCACTGGGGTTTCCAGTCTGGATTGCTGGCATTATCGGGGTCGTTCTCGGCATAGCTATTGTACGCAAAGGTTAACCAGGCGAGCAAGCGAATCGCCAATCTCCAAATCAGGAAGATCGCACTATGCAAGCCCTTGTACTCGAACGAAAAGACAAACTCACCCTGCGCGACATAGATCTCGACGAGCAGCTTGGCCCCCACGATGTGCGCATTGCCCTGCGCACCGTGGGCATTTGCGGCAGCGATGTACACTACTACACCCACGGCGCCATCGGCCCTTTCGTGGTGCGTGAACCCATGGTTCTGGGCCACGAGGCGTCCGGCGTGGTGGTTGAGGTGGGCGATGCGGTGACTTCGCTGCGCGTCGGCGACCGCGTTTGCATGGAGCCGGGCATCCCCGACCCCAACAGCAAAGCGACGCGTCTGGGCATTTACAACCTGGACCCGGCCGTGCGCTTTTGGGCGACGCCGCCCATCCACGGCGTGCTACGACCGACAGTGGTGCATCCGGCCGCTTTCACCTTCAGGCTGCCAGACAATGTGAATTTTGCCGAGGGCGCCATGGTGGAGCCGCTGGCCGTGGGCATGCACGCGGCCAACAAGGCGCGCATTCGCCCCGGCGACGTGGCGGTGGTCATGGGCGCCGGACCGATTGGCATGGTGACTGCGCTCTCTGCCCTGGCCGGCGGTTGCAGTCAGGTCATCATGAGCGATGTGCAGCAGCCCAAGCTCGATCTTGCGGCGACCCTCGGCCCCATCACGCCGGTGAATGTGGCGCAAGATAACCTGAGCGAATGTGTAAAGGTGTTGACCGACGGCTGGGGCGCGGACATTGTCTTCGAATGCAGCGGCAACCCGCGCGCGTCGGCCAGTGTCTTCGAGCCGCTTTGTCCAGGCGGCGCAGTGGTTTATGTGGGCATGCCCGTGGAGAAGATCGCCTATGATGTGGTCTACGCCGCAACAAAAGAGGCGCGCGTGGAGCACGTCTTCCGTTACGCCCATGTCTATCCGCGGGCGCTGGCGCTCATGGGCAGCGGCAAAATCAATGTGAAACCGCTCATTACCGACAGATTCGCGTTTGCCGACAGCGTGGCTGCTTTCGATTTCGCGGTTCACATGCCGGCGACCTCGGTCAAGGCGCAAATCGATTTCTGAAATACGATGCGCACAATCGAATACGTCAAGCTGTTCGAGACTCACTATCGTCTGCGAATCCGCTTTGACTCCGATCAAGGCAGGGTGATCAGGTTTCTTGTGCAGCTAGAACGTGATTTGGGCGGTTGGACTCCCATCGTTCGTTATGATACAGCCCACGGCTATGCTCACTGTGATATACTTCACCCAAGAGGGGAGCACAGAAAAATCCCAATGCCTACCCAAGATTACAATCAGGCCCTGACCTATGCAGTCAACGATCTCACCGAAAACCGTGAGGTCTATTGGCGGAGGTATCAAGCATGGCTACGACAACTGTAAATTCTGGGCAAGATGTAGTTTCACGCGATATCTTGTTGACTGGTGAGTTCACGCGCCATCTTTTGCAGCACCCTCAACTCTTAGAGACGCTGCCTGAACGGTTTGAGTTGGTTCTGCTGCCAGATGACGATCCAGAATTGCAGGCCCACAACTTGCTTCTGCTTCACCAACGACAAGATCAGCTTGAAGATCCAGTCGTTCTGGTTTGGGTGCGCAACAAAGCAAATGGCAGTCATGGGTCACAGCCTCTATTCCAGATTTTCGCCCCTGTGGGCGTGGTAGACCTTGCCCGAAAGTTCAACCCGGCAGCATGATATACGTCGGGAGAGGAAAAGAATCAGTAGTGACAGTGGGTTTGAAGAAAATCGATGCGGTCGTTGGTCGCCAGATAAGAATAGGAGCATACCGTGTCTGATGAAGTGATCAATGCGCCCCAAATTCTTGAACGCTTTCGACTGAGCGGCCGCGTCGCCCTGGTGACCGGCGCGGGGCAGGGCATCGGACGAGGTTTCGCCCATGCCTTGGGCGAAGCCGGCGCTGCTGTGGCTGTGGTCGATATGAAGCTCGACCTGGCCGAAGAGGTGGCGCATGAACTGACGCAAAAGGGAATCGACGCCATTGCCGTCCTGGCCGACGTCACCCGGCCCGACCAGGTGCAGGCCATGGTCGACGCTGTGGTGGGCAAATGGGGAACGCTCACCATCGGCGTCAACAACGCCGGCATCGGCCTGTGGTCCGACGCCGAGACGATGCCTCTGGCCGATTGGCAGCGCGTCATCGACATCGATCTCACCTCCGTTTTTCTTTGCGCCCAGGCCGAGTCAACTGTGATGCTGCCCGCCGGCTATGGCAAGATCATCAACACCGCCTCCATGTCGGGTCATATTGTCAACTGGCCGCAGAACCAGGCCGCCTATAACACGGCAAAGGCTGGCGTCATTCACCTGACGCGCAGCCTGGCGACCGAATGGGCGACGCGCGGCGTGCGCGTCAACAGCATCAGCCCCGGCTACACCCGCACCAAACTCGTGGACAATCTCCTCGCCACGCCATTGGGCCAGCGCATGTTGCCCGATTGGCTAGGGCGCACACCCACCGGTCGTATGGTCGAAGTGACCGAACTGCAAGGCGCAGTGGTCTATCTGGCTGCGCCCGCTTCCGACGCCATGACCGGTCACGATCTGGTGGTTGATGGCGGTTACTGTGCGTGGTAGAGTCGGTTTCTGGCGGCCTTGCCGAGCGTTGACCTGACGAATTGGAAGAGAAGACGCTTATGCAGAACACAGTTACACTTGAGTTGCCGGAAAACATCAGACAGACTGCTGAAGCTGTGGCCGATCAGACCCACCGCCGCCTCGAAGATGTGTTGGTCGAATGGCTCAATCACAGCGCCGCTGATTTGCCTGTGGAGTTATTGCCAAACGATCAGGTAGTCAGACTTGCAGCGTCGAGTTTGGATGAGGCGTTACAAATTGAACTGAGTATGCTTTTGGCGCGCAATAGGGAGGAGCAACTTGCTGCACACGAGCAGGAGCGGCTTGATGGGTTGATGCGGCGCTATCGCTTGGGACTTGTGCTAAAGGCGAGAGCCACCTATATTGCAGTAGAACGTGGTTTGCTGCCCGCGCTGAACTAATCTCTGTGAGCACGTATATTCCAGCGGATGTCGAACAGCGGGTGCGTGCGGCTGCTGGCAATCGCTGTGGTTATTGCCTCAGCCCACAGCGGTTGCTCATGGCTCGTCTTGAAATAGAGCACCTGATTCCTCTTGCGCACGGCGGCGGCAGCGATGAATCCAACCTGTGGCTGGCTTGTCCGTTGTGCAATCGTTTCAAAGGCAGCAAAGTCGCTGCGATCGACCCAATTACAGAACAATTACTCCCATTGTTCAACCCTCGCACACAAGACTGGTTCGAGCACTTTCGTTGGAGCGCCGACGGTCTGCGGATTATCGGCCTGACGCCAATTGGCAGGGCGACAGTTGTGGCGTTGCACCTCAGCGACGACCCAGATGCAATCACGGTGCGAGGGTATTGGGCATTGGCTGGTTGGCATCCTCCCACGCGTTGATGCAAGCAGGGAAAGTGAGGAAGTCAGATGCAAGCAGTTGTCTTTCCCTCTCCCCACTCGATGATGGTCGAGCGCGTACCCGACCCGACGTGCGCGCCCGACGAGGTCATTGTGCAGGTCGCCGTGTGCGGCATCTGCGGCACCGATGTCCACATCTATCGCAACGAATATATGTCAGATTTCCCCCTCATCCCGGGCCACGAATTCTCTGGACGCGTGGTGGAGGTGGGGCGCGAGGTGCGTGACGTCGCCATTGGCGAGCGGGTGGCGGTCGATCCCAATCTCTATTGCGGGCGCTGCGATTTCTGCCGCAACGAGCAGGCCAATCACTGCGCCAACTGGCAGGGGGTTGGTGTCACCCGCAGCGGGGGCTTTGCCCAGTTCGTGGCCGCGCCGGCCCGCGCTTGCTATCGCTTGCCCGACAACCTGAGCGATAACCAGGCGGCGTTTATCGAGCCGCTTTCCTGCGTGGTGCATGCCCTCAAGCGCATCCGCATCTGGCCGGGAAGCTCCACCCTGGTCTTTGGCAGCGGCCCCATGGGTCTGCTTCTCTTGCAGGCGCTGCGGCATAGCGGCGCATCCCATGTGGCGATGGTGGACATGCAGCCGGATCGCCTGGCGTTGGCGCAGCGCCTGGGTGCAGCTGCGACGATCATCGCCGGCGCAGAGCAGGATGAGCAACTGCGTGGGCTGGCGCCCGGTGGGTTTGATGTGGTCGTGGATGCAACCGGCGTCCCGGCGGTCATCGAGCGCGCATTCCATTATCTGCGGCCTCGTGGTCAATATCTCCAGTTTGGAGTGACGCCCAAGACAGCCACGGTCGCCATCAGTCCCTACGACCTCTTCCACAACGACTGGACCATCATCGGCAGCTTCGCCCTCTGCTACACTTTTCTGCCAGCCATCGCCTGGTTGCAGGCCGGGGTCGTGGATGTGAGCGCATTGGTGAGCGATGTTGCGCCTCTATCGAATTTTGCGGATGTCTTCCATCGCTTCGCCCGCGGCGAGACGCTCAAGGTGCATGTGCGTGCATGAGCACATATCCGATCTTCCTTGAAAAACCGGATTGACATTCCGATTTTTCAAGGTTATCGCGCAGCCTGGCTGCGGTTCACGACATCGTAGGGATACGGTAACGACTGCGCGCTGATCTGGCTCAAGCGTTCCATCTGCTCGGGCGTGAGCGACCACCCGCTGGCCCCCAGGTTGTCTTCCAGGTGCGTCATGGTGCGCGCCCCGATGATGGGAGCGGTCACGCCCGGTTGCTGCAACAGCCAGTTCAATGCTACTTGGGCGGGCGTTTTCTTTGCTTCATCAGCCACGGCGAAAAGCACATCCAGGACAGACCAGGTGCGTTCATTGGCGTAGGCGCTCCATGACTCGCTCCAGCCTTGCTTCTCCGCTGTATCGACCCGCGTGCCCTCCCCTGGCGCAGCCATCCCTCGGCGATATTTACCGCTCAGCCAGCCTCCGCGCAGAGGACTCCACGGGATGACGCCGATTCCTTCGTTCTGGCAGACGGGCGTCAACTCCCATTCCATTGTGCGATCCAGCAGGTTGTACAGCGGCTGCAGGCAGGTGAACGGTTCCCAGCCGTGTTGGCGACTCAGATCGACGGCCTTCTGCAATTGCCAACCTGTGTAGTTGCTGGCGCCGATGTAGCGCACCTTGCCGCTGCGCACGAGGGAGTCCAGCGTGCGCAGCGTCTCCTCCAGCGGCGCTCCCCGATCCCAACAATGCACCTGATAGAGATCAATGTAATCTGTACCCAGGCGGCGCAGGCTTTCCTCCACTGCCCACAGGATGTGATGACGGCTCAAACCAACGTCGTTTGGGCCATTGCCCATGGGAAAGCGCACCTTGGTGGCAATGACCAAGTTGTGTCGGTCCTTGCCCTTCAGCCAGCGCCCCAGAATCGTCTCTGAAACGCCCCGCGTGTAGACATTGGCCGTGTCGATAAAATTGCCGCCCACTGCTACGAAGCGGTCGAGCATAGCGTAGCTCTCTTCCTCGCTGCTTTCGCGGCCAAAGGTCATGGCTCCCAGGCACAGTTCGCTGACTTTCAGGCCTGTCTTTCCAAGATACCGGTAATTCATTGTGCGCTCCTTGAATCAAATGGAAATCAACAAAATGGAAATGACCCTCGACTGACCGGACATGCAGTTGCCAGAGAATTTTTGCATACAGTTGACAAAACTGCCGAAATTGAGTAAAGTAGAACTATCCAAATACAGCGAGCAAATCCTTCTTTTGCCTCATCGAATGAAAAGGAACAATTTATGACACTCCTGGCAGCTGATGGTCGCGCGTTGATTGTCGCCATGGACCACGCCCAGACCCACGGCGTCATCGCTGGCCTCGAAGACCCGGGCAGAGTCATAGACACTGTCGTCGCCGCCGGCGCGGACGGCGTCATGACCACCTATGGCGTGATCAAACGATACCGCAACAAGCTCATCGGGCGCATTCCCACGGTGTTGCGGCTCGATGGCGGCCCCAGTCTCTATCGCGAAGATTGGCTGGCCTACACCCAATGGAGTTTGCTGCACACCATCGAAGATGCGCTCATGCTGGGCGTCGATGGCGTGGTGGTGATGTACTTCATGGGTATCGACGTGGAGTTGGAAACCGCCGAGATCGTGGCCGAAATCGCCAGCGAGTGTATGCGGGCGCGGCTGCCGCTCATGGTGGAGGCGCTCCCGGGCAAGAGCGCGCGCGTGCCAGACCCCAAGGCGGCAGACGCCATGGCTTCCGCCTGCCGTCTGGCCTTTGAGCACGGCGCAGATCTGGTCAAGACCTACTACACAGGTACAATAGATGGTTTCCGTCATGTGATCGACAATTGCCCCGCGCCGGTGCTGGTGGCCGGCGGTCCACGCATGGACACCGATCTGGAAACCCTGAAAGTCGTCTCCGGCGCGATACAGGCTGGCGCGGCCGGTGTCGTTTTTGGCCGTAACATCTGGCAGAACAAAAACCCCGCCGGTATGGTGCGGGCCTTGCGCCACGTTGTTCACGATGACGCTACTGCTCTCGAAGCAGTGCGAGAGCTGGGCTGATCCTGGCAGCGTGATATTGATTTATTGATTCTAGGTGAAACATGCATGTCGGAGATCCTCCAGGACGCTTCCCAGCTTCCTGGAAGATATGGGTGGGCATGGTGGATAGGTATCCGAAAGGGGGTGAGGCTCGGACATTGTTTGTGGATGAGTAGAATGTGTATTCAGCTAATTTTGTGCATGGCAGTGCAAGCATCAACTCACCAAACCACAATAAAGGAGGATCTCTATGCGCAGACTATTGTTTCTTGTCTTGTCGATTACCGTCATCGTTTCGCTGGTGTTGACAGCGTGCGCCGCTCCTGCGCCAGCCGAACCGGCTGCGCCGGCTGAGGGCGAAGCGGCATCAGGTGAGACCTATGCTACATCGGTCGAGGCTGGCGAGCTGCTCCCACCGGTGGTTGCCCAGCCCTGCGAAGGCGACGCCTGCTTCTGCAAAGACAAGACTGTCTCGGTCATTGTCAACACCGCCGGCGAGAAGGGACCCATCTCTGGTCCATTCTACGAAGTGCGCGATGAATTCGAGGCTGCAACCGGCGCCACTCTGGAAATCGTCGAAGTGCCCTTCGCCGAGCATTTCCCCAAGCTGCTTACCGACATGACCACAGGCACAGGCGATTATGACACATCTATCGCCGGCGCGTGGTGGTTGGGCGACCTGATCGGCGGTGATTATGTTTTGCCACTCAACGATTACTACAACGATGACACAGGCAAGTATCCAAAATGGGACATCGAGGATGTGCAGGAAGGCCCGCGCAACTTGCTTACCTATGGCGACAACATCTATATGGTGGCAAACGACCACGACGGCCAGGTCATGTACTATCGCCGCGATCTGCTTGAAGACCCAGCCCACCAGGCTGCGTTCAAGGAAGCATACGGTTACGATCTGAAAGTGCCCGAGACGTGGGCTGAATTCCGCGATGTAGCCGAATACTTCGATGGCAAAGACTTGAACGGCGACGGAACGCCAGATGATGGTCTCACCCTGCACCTGAAGGTCGGTGGACAGGGCATGTTCCACTTCATGTCCTTCTCTGCACCTTTCGTCATTGGTCCCGACAATCCGAACCTGTATTGGTTCAATCCAGAAGACATGGCGCCGCTGATGGACAGCCCCGGTCATGTCAAGGCTATGGAGACCCTGATCGACCTATTGCAGTTTGGCCCTGAAGCCATGATGGGGTGGAGCCTTGGCGAGAGCTGGGATCACTTCCTGCGCGGTCAGGCGGCTCTTACCTTTACCTGGGGCGACCTGGGCGCGCTTGCGCAACAGGAGGGCAGCCAGGTCACTGGCAAAACTGGCGCAGCGCCCATGCCGGGCACGACAGAGTACTACAATCTGCAGACAGGCGAGTGGGTGACAACCGAGGGGCCGAACAAGGTGGGCAACACTACCGGCGGTTCATGGGCTGGCGTGATCTCTAAAGTCTCTGATGCGCCTGAATGCACCTACTATCTGTTGGCGCTGATGGCGACCCAAGAGAAGTCCAGCGTCTATGCAGCGCGCGGTTGGGATGGCGTCGACCCAGGACGTTACAGTCACTACCTGCCGCCGGAAGGCAATGCAGACATCAATCTCTATCTGCAGGCTGGCTGGGATGAGCAGGATATCAAGGATTACACAAAGGCCTACTACGACAACTTTAGCGCAGCCCAGCAATTCCCATACTTGCGCATCCCCGGCACATTCGAATACTGGACCGCGCTAGACATCCATCTTTCTGAGGCGGCCACTGGTCAGGCGACCCCTGAAGAGGCATTGCAGGCGACAGTGGATGACTTCAATGCCATCACCGATCGCTTGGGTCGCGATGCGCAACTCCAGATATACAAGGAGTCCTTGGGCTTCGAGTAGAGATGGGACGGGCGAAGGTGAGTCAAGATTTAGTTTCTCGCTCACTCTGCTAGAACTTCATGTGTGAGGGCGGTATGTTCTCCGCCCTCACACATGCTCGAAATGTCACCTAAAATGAGCCAAACTAATACTTTAGCCAGTAAACAGACGCCTGGCATCCTACCTGTTCGGAACAAAGGGGATCGAACAAAGTTGTATTTCCTGTTTCCGGCGGTTATATGGGTCTTGCTGTTCACGGTTTTTCCATTATTCTATGCCATTTATACATCATTCTGGAGCTTCCGTTTTGGCAGGCGTAACCAGTTTGTCTGGTTCGAGAATTACGAACGACTTTTCACCGACGCCAATCTGCATAACGGGCTGCGCGTCACATTGATCTTTGTAGTGAGCACTGTCCTGATCGAAATGGCGCTTGGTTTTGCTTTGGCGCTGCTTTTGAACCGAGAAATGCGCGGACGAAGCGTGTTGCGCGCTATTATGATTCTGCCGCTCTTCGCCACGCCAGTCGCTATAGGCTATCTTGGCATCACCATGTTCTACGAAGAAAGCGGCCCAATCAATGGCTTCATTGTGGCGCTGGGCGGCGAAAAAGTCCCTTGGCTTTCCAATCCGTTCTGGGCGTTGGCGGCAGTGATCCTGGTAGATATCTGGCAATGGACGCCTTTTGTCTTTCTCGTGTCCCTGGCAGGGCTACAGGGTTTGCCGCAAGACCTGTACGAGGCGGCGCGCGTTGACGGCGCTTCAGGTTGGCAGGAGTTCAAACGGATTACCTTGCCATTGATGACCCCGACCCTGTTTCTGATCTTGCTCTTGCGCCTGGTCGATGCCTTCAAGGTGTTTGACATTCCCATGAGTCTGACATTGGGGGGACCAGGGCGCGCAACTGAGGTGTATAGCATGTTCACCTATCGCACCGGAATGCGTTTCTTCGATCACGGCTTTGCTGCAGCGCAAGGTTTCTTGTTGCTCCTGATCGTTTCGATTATTGTCTCCTTGCTTTTTAGCCGCATCCGTTCACTCTATGGGGAGGAGCGTTGACTATGTCTCGCCGCGGCCGAACGACTGTAACAACAATTCTCCTTTGGGGCGTCACACTCATTATGTTGGCTTGGGTGATTTTTCCCTTTTATTGGGCTTTTCTCAACTCCATCAAGCACCCGGCTGACACTTTCAAACCTGGTGCATGGATTCCATTTCTGACGTTCACGCCCACCCTACACAATTGGATTTCCAGTTTACAGATTCGCGAAATACGTCAAGCACTGCTCAATAGCACCCTTATCTCCATCGGTGCAGCGACGCTATCCACCGCGCTGGGTACTCTTGCGGCCTATGCTCTGGCCCGTTTTCGCTACCAGAGCGTACGAAATGGTTCGATCACAACTTGGTTTCTCTCTCAACGAATTCTGCCGCCTGTGGTTGTAGTTATTCCATTTTTCCTGGTAATGACGACCCTTGGTCTGCGTGATACAGTGTGGTCTCTCATTTTGCTCAACGCAACGTTCACATTGCCTTTTCCGGTCATCATTCTAAGCCAGATGTTTCGTGAATTACCCATCGAATTAGAAGAAGCGGCTTTTGTCGACGGCGCCAATCGTTGGCAGGCTTTCAGCCGCGTTGCGCTTCCCCTGGTAATGCCAGGATTGGTTGCCACCTGGATCATTTGCATGGCTTTCTCTTGGAATGAGTTTTTATTGGCGCTCACTCTCACTGCTAAGAATGCGATCCCTATGCCAGTGATCATCGCCGGCGCTGAACACACCCGCGGCGTCCAGTTTCATGAAGTGGGCGTGCGCGTCCTGCTCACCATGCTGCCGCCAACCATTCTCGCCTTGTTGGCCCAACGGTATATTATTCGCGGGATGACTCTGGGTGCAGTCAAAGGCTAGATCGGCGTGCAAAATATGACCGATCAACCTCTCCTCGTCGGCATCGACTTCGGCACGACGAACATCAAGGTTATTGTCTTCGACCCCAGCGGCGCAACGCTTTCGGCTGCCAGCTTTCCCACTCCCACCCACTATCCCCAACCGGATTGGGCCGAATATAATCCGGAAGCAATCTGGCAGACGACCACACACGCGCTGCGCACAGCCATCGCACCCATCGAGCGGCCTGAACGCATTGTCGGCGTGGCAGTCGCCGCCATTGGCGAAACAGGCGTGCTTCTCGACGCCGCCGGCGCGCCCATCGGCGGCGCCATCGCCTGGTTCGACCGCCGCACCCGCGACCAGGCCCAATGGTTGGCGCAGCATATTGGCGGAGAGCGCATCTTTGCTGTGTCGGGCATGACGCTCCAGCCCATCTTCACCCTGTGTAAGCTGCTCTGGCTGCGCGACCGCGCCGGTGACATGTTTCGCCGCAGCGTGCGTTGGCTCATGGCTGCGGACTACATCGCTTATCGGCTGTGCGGCGAGATGGCGACGGATTATTCAGCCGCGTCGCGTACCCTCATGCTCGATCTCCAGCGGCTGCGTTGGGCCGACGATCTGATTCATGATGCAGGAATCGACCCGGCGCTTTTGGCGCCTTTGGTTTCCAGCGGAACACGTCTCGGCTTTGTCCGCAAAGAAGCATCGCTCGCCACCGGGTTGCCTGTCAGCGCTATGGTCGCGGCCGGCGGCCACGATCATGTGTGCGGCGCGTTGGCCCTGGGCGTGGTGCGCCAGGGCGACATCCTCAACTCCATTGGCACTGCCGAAGCTGTCTTCATGCCCATCGAGCGCCCCTTGACAGACCCCGCCGCCGGCGAGCAGGGGTATGCCCAAGGGGCGCACACAGCGGGCGGCTATTATCTGTTGGGCGGCAACTACACTTCGGGCGCATGCGTCGATTGGTTTCGCTCGACGTGCGCAGATGCAGTGGATTACGAGACGCTGACCCGTGAAGCGGAGCGCATCCCACCCGGCAGCCTGGGCGCAGCTTTTTTGCCCCATCTGCGCCTGGCCGCGCCGCCTTACAGCGATGACCGGGCGCGCGGCGCGTTCGTAGGCCTCTCCACCGATGTGAGCCGCGGCGCGCTCTTCCGCGCTGTCCTGGAGGGTGTGGCGCTGGAGTCGCGCAGCTCGCTGGAACCCATGCTGCGCTACACAGGCGTGGTGCGGCCGGGCAAGTTCACCATCACGGGGTCCGCCACGCGCAATCCCCTGCTCCTGCGCATCAAGGCTGACGTGCTCGGCCAACCCATCTGGGTGGACAACATCGAAGAATCCACGGCGTTGGGTGCAGCCATGCTAGGCGGGCTGGGCGCAGGCGTCTATCGCGACGTCGCCCATGCCATTGCCCACATCAAGCGCAGCGAGCATATGGTCGCACCCCAACCGGATGGGCAAGCCTATTACGAACACCATTTCCATGTCGTACATCGACAGTTGTACGCCGCTCTCCGTCCACTCAATCATTCCATTTATGAGCTTCAGCACACACGATTCGCCCCATAGCGCATCGAAGGATACACCCGCCGGCCAGATTGTTGTTGCCGGCCACATTTGCGTCGATGTCATTCCCAGTTTTGGCGAGTCTGCAGCGTCGCTGCAAGAGATTCTTGTCCCGGGAAAGCTGACCAAAACCGGCCCGGCGCTCCTTTCCACCGGCGGCGCAGTCTCCAACACCGGCGTCGCACTGCACAGGCTGGGCGCGCCTGTCAGACTCATGGGCAAGGTGGGCGGCGACTTTTTTGGCCAGGCAGCGCTCGACCTGTTGCGCCAGCTCGATTCCCATCTGGCCGACGGCATGATTGTTGCCCCCAATGAGCCTTCGTCCTACACCATCGTCATCAACCCGCCGGGCATCGATCGCGTCTTTCTCCATTGCCCCGGGCCGAACGACACCTTTGGCGCGGCTGACATCGATCTTGCCAGGCTGGCCGGCGTGCGTATCTTTCACTTTGGCTACCCGCCCATCATGCGCCGCATCTATCTCCATGACGGCGCAGAACTGGCAAACCTGCTGCAAGCGGTGCGGAGTCGGGGTGTCACGACCTCGCTGGATATGGCTCAGCCCGACCCCAATTCCGAGGCAGGGCGGTTGGATTGGCCGGCGCTGCTGAAGAATGTGTTGCCCCACGTGGACATCTTTGCGCCCAGCATCGACGAAATCCTCTACATGCTCGACCGTCCCCTGTTCGACGCAGTCTCCGGCGGCGCGGCGCCCTTGAGCGGCGACCTCCTGCACGCGGTGAGCGAACGACTTCTCGATTGGGGGGCAGCCGTTGTGCTGCTCAAGCTGGGCGCTCTTGGCCTCTATGTGCGCACCACGGCGGTTCCTGCGCGTCTCTTGAGCGCGGGAGCAGGACGCCCCAGCCAGATAGAGAACTGGTTGGATCGGGAACTGTTGACGCCATGCTTCCAGGTGCAAGTTGCTGGCACTACCGGCGCTGGCGATTGTACTATTGCTGGCTTCTTGGCGGCGTTGCTTGCCGGCGCCTCCATCGAAGAAGCAATGATTACCGCTGTGGGCGTGGGTGCATGCAGCGTGGAAGGCGCGGACGCGGCCAGCGGCGTGCCGCCCATGACAACGGTGCAGGCGCGCATTCGCGCCGGCTGGCCGCGCCATCCCCTGGGCGTGAGCCTGCCCGGATGGGAATACGAACACGGGTTGTGGTGCAGACAGAGGATCTACACCACCCCGCCAACGTTCGATAGGACATGAAATCGTGAGATGGAGCGCACATGAACCAGATTCCAACGATTGCCACATCCCGACTTGTGCTCCGACCCTTTGCGCTCGCTGATGCGCCGGTCGTCAAAGAGCTTGCCGGCGCGTGGGAGGTTGCCGACACTACTGGGCACATTCCCCACCCCTATGAAGACGGGGTCGCCGAGGCGTGGATCAGCTCGCACCAGAAAACCTTCGACGACGGGGATGGCGTCACCTTTGCGATTGTTCGTAGCGCCGACCATCAACTGCTCGGCGCTATCTCTATCAGCATCCACAAGGCCTATCATCTGGCCGAAATAGGTTATTGGATCGGCAAGCCGTATTGGCAGCAAGGCTATTGCACCGAAGCGGCCAGGGCTGTGTTGGATTACGCTTTCGAGACGCTCGATCTGAATCGGGTGCAGGCGCATCATCTGACCAGGAATCCTGCCTCTGGCCGCGTCATGCAGAAAGTCGGGATGACGCTCGAAGGCGTGCTGCGTCAGGCCATCTATCGCTGGAACCGTTTCGATGATCTGGCGATTTACTCCGTTCTGCGTAGCGAGTACTCCACCAGGACGACGCGCTAAACGTTGGCATATCTTTTCCAGGCGCTGACCTGATCGCCTCGTTCGCCGAATCACTGAGATTGATGACAATGGGCGTATCGCCGCCTGGGTTGTGCACGACCAACGAAGCAAAAAGCAACGGCTGGCGGCTGTGGTACAATCAGAGCGAAGTGAATCGAGAGCGCCTGCAAAGCGCGATTGGTCACGCAAGAAAGAAGACGATAGATGGATTACTACATTGCCGATCGCATTACGGCGAATCCTGTGCAATGCGGCGGACGACCATGTATTCGAGGCATGCGCATTCGTGTAACGGATATCCTCGATTTATTGGCAGTTGGCTTGAGTTTCGCTGACGTACTCGCCGAGCTGCCCGATCTTGAAGAGGAAGATCTGTTCGCAGTTTTGCGATTCGTCTCGAACAGCGTGAATCACCCCATACTGGTTTTCGTATGAAAATCTGGACGGACGCGCAGCTACCGCCAGCAATTGCACCTTGGATTGCACGAGAGTTCGGTCTGGAGGTAAGAGCGGTTCGCGAACTTGGTCTGCGTGATGCCTCCGATCTGGAGATTTTCCTGCGCGCCAAACGGGAGAACGCAGTCGTAATGACGAAGGATAGCGACTTCGTGGAATTGATGAGGCGTCTTGGCACCCCGCCCCAGGTTATCTGGTTGACTTGTGGCAATACGTCGAACGCACGCCTGTGACAGATTCTCGTCGATGCTCTGAACCAGGCAATCACACTCCTGCTTACTGGCGAACCGGTCGTTGAGATCAAGGATTTACGTTTTCAAGTATGAATGTTCGCCCTTTTCTCCTCGGCATCGACCTCGGCACCTCATCGGTCAAAGCCCTGCTGATCGATGTCGGCGGGCGCGTCGTCGGCATGGGCGCCGCCGAATATCCCATCCATCACCCTCAGCCCGACCACGCGGAGCAGTCGCCCGACGAGTGGTGGGCCGCAACCATCGCCGCCGTGCATCAGGCTGTGGGCGCAGAGGACGCCGCCCGCATCGCCGCCATCGGTATCTCCGGCCAGATGCACGGGACAGTCCTGCTGAGCGCACTGGACGGATCGCCGGAACTCCAGCCGCTCCATCCCGCGGTCATCTGGCCCGACCAGCGGAGTCGCGTTCAGGTGCAGGAGATCACCCAACTCGTTGGAGCGGAGCGACTCATCGAGCTGACCGGCAGCCCGCTGGCGACCGGCTTCATGGCCGCGACGCTGCGTTGGTTTCAGCAGGAGCGCCCTAGTCTATGGGCGCGGGCGCAGACCGCGCTCCTGCCCAAAGATTATCTGCGCTGGCGCATGACCGGACAGCTGACTGCTGACCCCAGCGACGCCGCCGGCAGCCTGCTTCTGGACAGGGAGCAGCGCGTCTGGTCGAACGAGCTGCTGAGCGCGCTCCATATCTCCCCTTCACTCCTGCCTTCCATCCAGCCCTCGGCCAGCATTGCTGGCCTGCTCACCGACGCCGCGGGGCAGGCGCTCCGGCTTGCGCCTGGAACGCCTGTTGTGACCGGCGCGGCGGACACTGCCTGCGCGCTCCTGGGTGCAGGTGCGACAACTTCCGATGCTCTGGTGATCAACCTGAGCACGGGTGGACAGCTCGTGCTGCCCACCCGCCGCCCCATCGCCGACCGGGATGGACGTATCCACACCTTTTGCAGCGCGTTCGAGCCGGACGACCATCACCCAGGCTGGTATCACATGGGCGCGACGCTCTCCGCCGGCATGTCGCTGCGCTGGCTGCGCGACAATGTCTTTGGCTGGAGCGGACCGGACGCCTACGAACGTATCACCGCGCTGGCCGCGCAGGTCGAACCGGGCGCCGCGGGGCTGGTTTTCCTGCCCTACCTGGTGGGGGAGCGCACGCCCCACATGGACTCCAACGCAAGGGGATGCTTCGCCGGGTTGCGACTGCAACACAGCCAGGCGCACCTGGCGCGCGCGGTGTTGGAAGGGGTGGCCTTCGCCTGTTTCGACGCCTATGGCGCGCTGCTCGACGTGGCCGACGCGCCCCAGCGCATCATCCTGGCCGGCGGCGGAGCGCGCAGCCCACTCTGGCAGCATATCTTTGCTGATGTCTTTGGCGCGCCTGTGCAGCGCCTGTTGACGGCGGAGCAATCCGCGCGGGGCGCGGCTCTGTTGGCCGGCGCGGGCATTGGTCTGTTCGACCTGACCCAGAACGCGATGGCGTGGGCCGAATTGGGAGCGCCTGTTCCACCTGTTGCGGGCAATGCCCAGCACTACCGCCAGGCGTTGGTGCGTTTCCGCGCCCTCTATCCTTCGCTGAAACAGCTTTATTGATTTCATGTCGAGCGTGGTATCATAGTCCCGCTGACAATGATCTCGCCCGACTGAGCGGCCTGGCTGAAAGGCAAACGACCATGAGTGAAACACTCACCATCGATCGCGAGGATATCTTTGCGTCACTCGCCCCCATGGATGATGAGGGCGATGACTACGAAGGAGATGAGTTCGATCCCGCCGATCCGTTTTGCTATGGCTGGCGCGACGTGGTGCGCACACTGCCCAACGGCGAACGCATCTTCGACCGCATCCCACTGACGCTGGAAGACATCCTGCACCCCAAGCTAGGAGACGTTCACGTGCACACCGACGAACATGAACGGATTCGCCTCTATTTGTGCAATGCACTCAATGCCTTGCTGGAGGATCGTCCCGGCGCCATCGTGCTGACAGACACGCGCGTCGCCTGGGGGCATCGCCGCATCAGGCCCCACAGCCCGGATATTGCCGTAGTTTTTGACGTGCGTCAGCGTCGAGACTGGAGCACCTTCGACTGCCGTCGCGAGCGCACCCGTCCCACGTTGATCATCGAGATCACCTCGCCCGGCACACGCTCAGTCGATCTAGACCGCAAATTCGAGCAGTATGAACAAGTGGGCGTGCAATTCTATGTCATCGTCGATCTGCGACGTACGGAGAGGGGCATCGAGCGTCGTCTGTTCGGTTGGCGGTTGACGCTAGATGGCTATGCCCCGTTGTCGCTCAATGAGGATGGCTGGCTCTGGCTGGAGCCTGTGGAAGCATGGCTCGCCATCAAGAATGACAGAGTGCTCTGCTACACGCAGGCAATCGAGCGTTTGGATGAGTATGTAGAAGTGCTGCGGGCGAAAAGGGCTGCCGAAGCGCGGGCACGCGCCGCCGAACGCGAGGCGCATGAGGCCGAACGGCAGGCATTTGAAGCCAGGCGTCAGGCGCAGGAGGCCAACCGCAATGCGCAAGAGACGAGTCGCCAGTTGCAAGAAGCCAATCGTCAGGCGCAGGAAGCCAATCGTCTGGCGCAGGATGCGCACAGGCTGGCCGTGGAAGAAGCTCGCCAGCGCGCCGAGGCCGAAGAACGCGTGCTTCGCCTGGAAGAGGAGCTACGCGCACTGAAGGCCCAGCGTCATGAATAGCCTTTGCCCACTCCGACGCAGGACATCGCCAGAAATTGTCGGATGACCTGAACCATGCGCGTCTCTGTGTGGATTTTGAGCGATCAACTGTTGCGCCATCACCCTGCACTGGCTGCTGCCAGCGAGATGGCGCAACAGAGCGACATGCGCGTGGTGATGGTGGAGAGCCGAGGCCGGCTGACCAGGCTGCCCTATCAGCGTAAGAAGCTCGTTCTTTTGCTTAGCGCCATGGGCCTCTACGCCGAGGAATTGCGCGCAGCCGGCTACCAGGTTGATCTCGTGTGCGCAGAGAGCGCGCTGACCGGACTGGTAGAGCATGTAGCTGCATGGCGGCCGGAACGACTGATCACAATGGCCGCCGCCGAGTATCGCGGCCGCTCCTTTCAGCAGGGTTCACTGGCGCGCTTGCTTGATACGCCAGTGACCATCCTCCCCAATACTCAATTCCTGACGGGTCGTTACAACCCCTTTCCTCAACCCCACAAAAGGGTTGTTCTGGAGAACTTCTATCGCGCCATGCGCCGCCATTATCGCTTGCTGATGGAAGGTGATGAGCCGGTGGGCGGTCAGTGGAATCTCGACAAAGAGAACCGCAAGTCACTGCCAAAGAAGGGTTTTGCTGCGCCGTCTGCACTAGGCTTCCCACCTAATGCTGTCACCCAGGAAATCATGACCGAGATTGCGGCCTTGCCAGCGGGTGTGGGCGCGGTCGATGGTTTCGACCTGGCCGTGACCCGTAGCCAGGCGGAGGCAGCCTTCGAGGATTTCATTGCAAATCGTCTGGGGAATTTTGGCGCTTATGAGGACGCCATGAGCAGCAGCAACCCCCTGCTTTTTCATTCGCTTCTGTCGCCCTACATGAACCTCGGCTTGCTCGACCCGCTGGAAATGGCGCGCCGGGTCGAAGATGAATTTCGTCAGGGACGAACGCCCCTCAATTCAGCCGAAGGGTTCATTCGCCAGATTATTGGCTGGCGTGAGTACATCTATTGGAGCTACTGGCGCTTGATGCCCGACCTCTTGACTGCGAACGCCTGGGGACACACTCGACCGCTGCCGCGCTTCTTTTGGGATGGTGACACAGAGATGGCCTGTCTGCGGCGCGTCATCGAGCGTGTCATTGCCAGCGGCTATTCCCACCACATCGAGCGCCTCATGGTGCTCTGCAATTTCTGCCTGTTGGCCGGCGTCAACCCTGCAGCTGTCAACGACTGGTTCCTGACCTTTTACATCGACGCCTATGAATGGGTGGTGACGCCCAACGTCATCGGCATGGGGCTGAATGCAGATGGCGGGCAGACAGCTACCAAGCCCTACATTGCTTCGGCCAATTACATCAACAAGATGAGCGATTATTGCCGGGGATGCCGCTTTTCGCCCGCCAAACGCACCGGTGAGGACGCTTGCCCGTTCAATTTCCTCTACTGGAATTTCTTGCTCGAACACGAAGCAACGTTGCGCAGCCATCCCCGCTTTGGGCCGGCGGTACTGGGGGTGGGGAAGATCGACGCCGGCGAACGGGCGGCGATTCGGGAGCAGGCCGCCGCCTTTCTGGATACGCTGGAAAGCTACATCACCTCGACGCCTTCTCCCTCCACCACCTGACCGATCTCCCAGCACTCTTGGCTGCGTTCGGCGCAGGCGGCGCGGAAGGTTTCCACCCTGCCCGCGGGCACGGCCAACAGCAGGCCGCCGCTGGTTTCGGCCTCCCACAGCAGGCTGCGTTGCGCCGGCGTGATCTTTTGCGCAAAGCGCACATGGCTGCCGAAATGCTCGGGATTGCGTGTATTCCCCCGCGTTAGATAGCGCGCCTCGATGTAATCCCACACGCCCGGCAGAGCTGGAACGGCGCTCGCCTCGATGCGGAAGCCAACGCCGTTTTCGCGATAGCTGGCGATTGCCATCTCGCTGCCGTGCCCCAAAAGTCCAAAACCTGTGATGTCTGTGGCGCAGCGCACGCAAGCGAGCTGCGCCGCCTGCGCTGCCGCTTGGTTCAAACGCAACATGGAGAGGATCGCGGCGTCGAGATGACGCGCATCGCAATCAGGCTTGCCCTGCTCCTGACGGCGCTGGCGATCTGCTTCCGATTCGCCCGGTCCGGTGCGCTTGGCCGCCGTGGTGATAATGCCCGTGCCCAGTGGCTTGGTCAGGAAAAGGCGATCCCCCAATTGCGCGCCTCCCTTGCGCATAACCCGATCAGGGTGCGTTATGCCGGTGACGCTCAGGCCAAAGAAAGGTTCTGGGTTGTTGACCGTGTGCCCGCCGGCGATGACGCCGCCTGCCTCGCGCACCTTGCTGGCGGCGCCGGCAAAAATCTGCGCGATGACATCGTATCCCATCCCGTCGGGGAAACCGGCGATGTTCAGGCAGAAAAGCACCTCGCCGCCCATGGCATAGACATCGCTCATGGAATTGGCCGCGGCAATGGCGCCGTAGGTCCACGGGTCATCGACGATGGGCGTGAAAAAGTCGGTGGTCTTGATGAGCGCGCGCTCATTGTCGAGCTTGTAGACCGCCGCGTCGTCCGGCTCGCCCAGCCCGATGAGGACATTCGGATTTTGTTCAGCCGGAAAGAAACCGGCCAGTTGTCGCACGACCTGCGACAGCGCCCCGGGTGGGAGCTTGGATGCTCAACCCGCGCAGGTGACCATGGCTGTGAGCGGCGTGGTCATGGGTCAGTCTCCTAAACGCTCTCTTGATCGGCAAAACGCGCCCAACGCTGATCCTGGCGTTGGGGCTTGGGATTAAAAGCCATCTCGATGGCCAGATCAGCCATCGCCTTCACTGCCCACTCGAAATAATGGGGTGTGATGCTGTTGATGTCCATGTCGGGCGCCGGGTTCATGAAGTCGATGGCGTAGGGCACGCCATCCTTGACCGCAAATTCGATGCTATTCATGTCATAGCCGGTCAGGCGATTGATGATCTGGGCATCGTGGACAATACGCTCACCTAGTTCCGGCGACAGGTGTTGGTGCTCCACATGATAGCGCCGGTTATTGGGGTCATACTTGATGGGCATGATCGTCTCTTGCCCGATGCAGATGCAACGGACGAATTGGTCGTAGTCGATGAATTCCTGGAGCACCATGCAGAGCGTGCCAGTCTCGTTATAGGCAGCGATGAGCTCGGCCAGGGTGTTCACCTTGTAGACGTTCTTCCAGCCGCCGCCCCAGGCGTCTTTGAGGATGGCCGGCAGCCCCACATAGCTGATGATGCCATCCCAATCCAGGGGGTAAACCAGATTGCGCAGGCTTTCGCTCACCACGCCGGGGATGTATTCTTTCGATGGCAGCGCGACGGTTTTGGGCGACGTCAATCCCAGTTTGGTGATGATGCTGGCGCCAAAGAACTTGTCGTCGGCGCTCCACCAGAAGGGGTTGTTGATGCAATAGGCGCCCTGAAGCAGCGCGTTCTTGAGATAGGCGCGGTAGTAGGGGATCTCGTGGCTGATACGGTCGATGAGCACTGCGTACTCGCACGGCTCGTTCATGCGCGTGCCGCCCAGCTTGACATACTCGGCGACGACGCCGGCGTTGCGCCGATTCACTTCATCGAGAAAGGCCGGCGGGAAACTCCACTCCCGCCCGACGATCAGGCCGATTTTCTTCAGTTCCGACATGGTTTTCTCCTTTGGTGGGCAGTGTCTGGGCGAGTGCGAGCACGAGAGCCTGTTTGAATATTACAAGCTGTGAGTACGAAAACGATGATGGCGCGAGATGTCAATCGTGGCCGCTGATGTACATGTTGACCATTTTTTGCCAGTAAGGCCAATCATGGCTCCAGCCGTCCCATTCGCGGAAAGCGGCCCACACGCCGCGACTCCACAGAGCAGCGTTGAGTGCACGATTGTTTTCGATGTGTGGGTCGTCGCGCCCCACGACAATGATAATATCCATGCGGCGAATGGCATCCAACTGGGGGCCATCGGGTAGTTTGCCGGCGTAATGACTGGGCGTGTTCAGATAGACGTTCTCGTCGTAGTAGCCACTGAAGAAGTTGCTCATGTCATATTTGCCGCTGAGAGCTAGCACCCGGCCAAAATGCCATGGATGACGGAGTGCAATGTTGAGGGCATGATACGCGCCAAAGCTGCACCCGTGAGTCATCATGAAGGGATTGGGATTCTTTGACCGGCTCAGGGGCAGCACCTCGTTGAGGATGTAGTCCTCGTATTGCAGATGCCGCCAGATGCGATAGCCAGGATGGGCGTTCCAGTTGTAAAAGCTCTCGGCGTCTACGCTGTCCACGCAGTAGAGCTGAATCTGCCCCGCTTCGATTTGATGACCGAGATTGGCCACCATGCCCCGGTCTTCATATTCATAGAAACGTCCCTGGCTGGTAGGGAAGACCAATACACGCGCGCCGGCGTAACCGTGAATCAGCAACTCCATATCGCGTTGCAAGCGTGAGCTATACCATTTGTGATATTCGCGGTGCATGAATTCGCCTTTCAGTCCACCACAATTCTGCTGTGATAATCAAGATAGCCGCTTTCGGCGCGCATCTGGTTTTCTGGGTCGGGCAGCCATTCGCCGTGAGGATGGGCATCATCTTCCATCCAGAAACGATAGACATAGTCGCCGTCTGGCAGGGGCAAAGCTGTATGCCACCAGCCCGCTTCTGTGCGCTGCAGTGGGCAATCGCTCACCTTCCAATGATTGAACGAGCCGATCAACTGGACGCGCCGGGCCTGGGGCGCATAGAAGCCGAAATAGGCGACATGGGTCGCGCTGCCATGCACGTCATTGGGCTGACGCGCCAACGATACTTTAATGCGTCCCGTCCATTTCTGCAACTCGTGGTTACGCATCACTGTGGCGCTACGAGGCAAACCTGTCAGCGCGCCGCCAGAAGTGCGCAACGCCGCAGCGACTGAGTGCGCCGGCTGAAGCAATCCGGCCCCACTCCTGGTATCATCCAGGTGAAAGAGTGGGCGGGCGTTTTCACGCAGAAGTGTGTGAAGTTCCTCCGGCGTCAGATTGGCATTGGCTTGCACCATCTGCGCCGCTACAGCCGAAACCTGGGCGGCGGAGACGCTGGTGCCTTCCACATGCTGATAGGCGGGGTGAATCCACTTGTGGGCGTTCATCCGTTTACGCACAGCCTGCCAGACTTCACTCATGGATTCATCCAGCGACGCCGGCTCTGCGGGTAGCTCGTCGCCGTGGAGCGTACGCTGCCAATGGGCCAGGAGATCATCCACATGGGCGGCGTCGCTGCCGCGCAGAGTGCGGCGCAGGCGACCGATGGCGTGCATTTCGCGAAAGATCGGGCTGACTGGTAGGATCGGGCCGGGGATGAAGGTAGCCGGCGCCAGCAGCTCTGGTTTGCGCTGCGGTCCATGGGCGCCGACCACCAGCCCATAGTTGTGGCGATAGAGTTCGAGGCGGCCCATACCGTCCACCAGCAGGGGATCCCACAAGCGGTTGTGGTCGTCGATCCCACCCACCGTCAGCACGGAAGGCGTCTGGGCGGGTGCCAGCAATTGGTCGCGCCCGCTGTTGGCAGCCGCCGCTACCACAAAGACGCCCCGCTGCGTCAACTTGTCCGCCGCCAGGCAGACAGGGTTGATGCGCCAGTGCTGGGGGAAATCGCCGCCGATGCTAATGTTGAGCACTCGTACCTGATAGCGTTCCCAACGACGATCCTCCAAGAGCCACTCCAGCCCACACAGGATGTCCTCTTCTGGGATGCGCCCGTCGCCGCGACCCACCTTGATGGGCAGTGCGTTGGCCTGCGGTGCAAAGCCGCGATAACGCCCATTACTCAGCAAGCCATTGCCTAATGCCAGCACTGTGGTCATCTGCCCATGCCAGGAATCACCTGCGCCATCCCAGAGGCTGAGCGCATCCAGACCGCCGCCATCTGCGCCTTCGGTCAGGTCCACGTAATCAACCAAGCGGGGCTGCATACGCTGCAAGGTCGCGCGCAATTGCGGCGCTGAAAGGCGCTCCCACGGGGGCAGGTCCGCCGGCGGTGCGTGCGTGCTCAGGTCCGGGTGGGGAAAGTAACCGCTGTCGAGAAAGGCGACCGTGACATTGCGGCCAGGAAAAGTAAAGTAGTCAGCCAATCGCTCCACCTGCGAGAGGGCGGTTTCCTCATCCGGGTGATAGTAGGGCAGCGTCGTGGGCGGTGTGGTCTCGTGATGAAGCGACTCGCTGCTGCGCCGGCCAGCATGTTGTTGCATAGCGGCCAGTGCGCACGCCGGGCAAAGGCCATCAGACGGACGCCAATTGGGTGTATGTTCACGCACCAGGCGCACAACAACAGGGCGCAGGTTGTGCGCGCGGGCGGCGATATGCGCATCTACAGCCAAACCGCATAGGGGGCAATGTGTCAAGAGGGTGCTCCTTGTTTTTTGCGCTTCAATTCGGCCCAGTCAACGCCAAAGCCAAAGCCTGGTTCGGCAGTCTCCGGGTTACGAAACTCGAGGGTGAGATCAAACTCCTGACGGTCGAGGAGTTGCGGGTGTTCTGAAATACCCAGGCTGAGCTGGGCAACGACGTGATAGATGGCGTTGGGAATGGGAGTGCGCAGGTGTAACGTCGTCTCGGCGCGCTGCTCACCGTGGGCCATCATAAAGACGCTGGCGTTTTCGCTGCCGTCCGGGTTGAAGACGATCAACTCGATATTGGGTTTATTCTCCTGGACAGCGGTGAGCCAGATGCGGGTCCAGATGCGCTTGAGATCGGGATAGGGGTAGAGAATGATCCGCTCGAAGCGGAGAGGTTCGTCCTGTTGAAAGAGAGAAATTTCCATACGTCGAGTGTCTGTCGGGGCTTACGCAAGTTATAGATTGCTCTCTCGGGTGGCAGCGGGCATCTTGCCCGCGTTCCCAGGAGAGACCGCGTAAGTCCTGTCTGTGGTTGTGCTTGCGGGAAGGAATGGGAGTCGAACCCACCGCAGCCGACTCAGCGCCGCCTGCCACCGGTTTTGAAGACCGGGACGCCCACCGGGACACATTCCTCCCCGCGTCTTATTGTACCGGTTAGCGCAGAGGGCGGCAAACCGATTGCCTGTTATTTCTACACCGAAAGCGCAATGAGCCACTGGGCGGTGTAATAGGTCAGCATCACTGCTGCATCGGCGGCGACGAAGGGTGAGCGGAAACGGTTGAGAGCCAACAACGAATCGGAGGCTATGAAGAAAAGAGCGCCGGTCATCGCCAGGAGCGCGCTTGCATCACGCGTCGCAAGCCATTGTTCCACCGCCAGCCAGCCCATGACCAGGATGACCAGCATGTAGACAGTCACCGGAAGACGGAGAGGGCCGGCTACGCCAGGCCACAACACAACCAGCGTAATCGCTCCGTAGAGCGCGCCAAGCGCCAACACCCACCAGGTAATGTGAAGTGCGCCGCGTGTGGAAAAGGCGGCGATGTAGCACAGGTGCGCGACAAGAAAGCTGGCCAGACCAAAAACGAAACGATCGTGCGGCAGCGCCAACAGCACATCGCCCGCTACGGAAAAGAGCAAGCCGCTGACGATCAGGAGGCGGTAGCCGGTAGAGACTGGGGGCGACGCCAACAGCGCCAGAATGATAAACAAAACGACGGGTAGCGGCTTGAGCCAGAACGCTGCATTGCGCTGACCGGTGTAGCGGGCAACGATATGGCCGGCGCCAAACAACCACGCCAACAGTGAAAGGATGGCAGGCATGACTTCCTTACTCCGTTCCATCTCTTTTGTCGCCGACGCGTGCCATAAATCGGGCGCGTTCGACGATGACCCGCTCATGAACAGCCTCGCCGATGCGTTCCCTCTCGTCGTAGGCAGTGATCTCAAAGCTGAGCACGCGACCAAAGATCCTCGTCAGCGTCGCCTCGGCCCAGACGGTCGAGTCAACAGGCGTAGCGGCCAAGTGGCGCAGATCGATACGCACCCCCACGCTTGTCTTGTCCGGCGGCAGCTGCGCGGCCAGGGCAGCCACAGCCGCCGCCTCCATGAGCGCCGCCAGAGCAGGCGTGGCGAAAACCGGCAGATCGCCGCTGCCGATCACAAGTGCAGTGTCATCCTCCGTCACCACCTTGCGAGCCTGTCCATGTAAACCCAACCGCACATCTACGTCCATCGTTCTGTTCCTGGGTATTGGGAGTTTCCAAATTGAGTCAAGGGAACGCGGATTTTCAGAAATCTCTCCTCATGAATGCCAGTTCACTACCTTTGCACTTTCTCCCTAGAAACTCTCGCCGACACGCAGATGCTTCACTACGTAGATGCTTCACTGCGTTCAGCATGACAAGAGCGGTGTTTCTTGTCCACGTTA
>CAZLMM010000080.1:4719-30082 GCA_964560495.1 uncultured Caldilineaceae bacterium | reverse complement strand
AATGTGATCACGCCGCCCATCAGCAAACCGGTGATGATGCCGGCCAACGCAAACCAGCGCATATACTCGCCCCTCCGCCGATTCACGGCCCGACGGACGATCTGAGCCAGAGCTGACCCCGCCGCCGACCCGGCCAGAACGGCGATGATGAGGCTGAACCACCAGGAAAGCGAGAGCACCAACGATACAAAAGGTGTGGCGACCAGAGTCACGCCAAAACTGACGCCAAAGGTGATCAGGTTGTCGCCGGTGACGGCGTTGAAGTACTTCTTTTGCTGCTCACGCACACATTCTTTGCAACGATAGCCAACGGGCGTCTGTACTGCACACTTGACACAGATGGGTTTGTTGCAACGGTTGCAGCGCAGCAACGTCTCCACCTCTGGGTGGTTGGCGCAATACATGACTGGGGGTTCGTTGCTCACTTTTTCGGCGGGACCAGCTACATCCACTGACATGTAAAACTCCTCGTTCTTTTCTTCTAAACTGCGGTTGCTTTGAAACCAGGAATTTTCACAGTTCAAAAACCCCTGGTTTCAAACAGAGCGAAGTATAGTGATCTCCAGGTGGAAAACTCATATCGGGCATCATTCAGGAAGCTGGGGAGCCTCCCGGATGATTGTGGGCAAGCATGAGTTCATCATCCAGAAATCCGGAGATATGACGACTGTGGCGAAGAAGCACACAAGCATACACGATGATTGCGGAACTGCACATACGTTCGCCAGGTTCGCTGATTCGCAAACACTTCTACACCGTCCATTGCAGCTTTTCCATGAGCGTTTGATAGAAATAGCTGCGTTCACGCAGCCGCACAAAGCGCGCCAGATGCGGGCTGCTGACAATCACGACTTCATCGCCGTCTTCGACCTCCACCACCACCTGCCCGTCCACCGTGACGATGGGGCGATGGTCGCTATAAGCGCGCAGTCGCACTGTGGCGCCCTCTGACAGCACCACCGCGCGATCCATGCTCAGATGGGGAGCAATGGGAATCACCAGGATGTTGCGCAGCTCTGGCGGCAGAATCGGTCCGCCCACCGCTAGCGCATAACCAGTACTGCCAGTGGCCGTGCTAACGATCAGGCCGTCGCACGTGTATTGGGTGAGGTAGCCACCATCCAGTTCGGCGCTGATGCGCACCACGCGCGCCAGATCGCCGCGGCTAAAGACCACTTCGTTGAGCGCCTCTTGATGACACACGATAACGCGTTGGCCGGATTCGGTCACGCGTTGCACAGTGAGTTGCAGCATAAGGCGTTCCTCTACCCAGAAGTCATTGGAGAACAGCCGCACGATGGGTTCTCGCCAGGCGTCTGGGCTTAGCTCGGCCAGGAAACCCAACCGTCCCATCTTGACCCCCAGCATGGGCGTCTGATAGGCTGCGCCCATACGCGCTGCACGCAGGAGAGTGCCGTCGCCGCCCAGAGTGATGAGCAAGTCCAATTCCTGGATGTGTTCGAGCACCGCCTCTTCATCCCAGGCGGATTCACGCCAGATGGTCGCACAACCGCATTCACGCAGGAAATAGTCAATCTCCTGAGCAAGAACCAATGATTCAGGTTTTTTGGGGTGGTGCAAGATAGCGATCCTGGAGAAAGGCGGGCAGGCTCTCTTCTCCTCGATGCCAACACGGTTGACGTTGCGCAACTCTTCCCGTTTCGGTGGACTCGACATAGCGATAGCATCTTTCGTGACGCCGACAATTCGTCCATCATAGAGCAGCCTGTCAGGCGCGTCAAATCGTCATGAGCAAGGTGTCGTATGCCGGCTGCCAATTTCCTTGAGGAAGCAATCAACATCGAGGCCGACGGAAGCCCAGAAGCCAGCCGGCGCTTGGATGCGCCAACTTCAACGATATTCCTTTTCGATCAACAGAATCTTGATCGTCTGGTCATCAACCAATATCTGATAGGTGACAAAATAGCCAGCGACTTTGAAGGCGTATGTATTAGGGATGTCGATCTCGAAGCTGTAATGAGGCTCGGGTTCGATTCTGAGCGTCTTGATGGCAAGTGTGACTTCTGCCGCTTCACCCCGCGCGATACAGACTTTTCAATGGTCAGGTGTAAGCGTGTTATCATTCTTCTCATGCGAATCCTCATCATCTCTGACATCCACGCCAACCTGGTTGCGTTGGAGACCGTCCTGGCAGCGACTGCCGGACAGTTTGATGCGCTCTGGTGTTTGGGCGACGTGGTGGGCTATGGCCCGCGCCCCAATGAATGCGTTGATCTGATTCGCGAGCGAGCCCAACTGTGCGTCATCGGCAACCATGACTGGGCTGCTCTCGACCGTCCCGGCATCAACGTGGAGGATTTCAATCCCCATGCGCGCCACGCCATTTTGTGGACCCAAGCGCAGCTCAGCGCCAGCAGCCGTCAATACCTGAACCAACTGGCGGACCAACCTGTCCACCCATTGCAGGATCTTTCCCTCCTGCTCACCCATGCCAGCCCACGCGAGCCTGTCTGGGAGTACATCTTGACTCCGTCCGTGGCGTTGGAGAATTTCGCCGTGTTCCAGGAGGAAATCTGCCTAGTCGGCCACACCCACAAGCCCGCCCTGTACACCTGGCGCATCCACGATGAGCTGGCGACGGAGGACGGAGAAGCGGGAACAGTGGTCATTGTGAGCTATCTACAGCCGCAGCCAGGGATGACGCTACGCCTGGACGCCTCCGAACGCTTGCGTATAATCATCAATCCGGGCAGCGTAGGCCAGCCGCGGGACAACGACACCCGCGCCGCCTACGCAATTCTTGACCTGGAGAAGATGACCTGGCGTTATGAGCGTATCGCCTATCCCGTTGAGTTGACTCAGAATCAAATGCGCGCCGCCCGCCTGCCGCGTCGTCTCATCGATCGGTTGAGTTTTGGATGGTGAGATGCGTCGCCGCTCCACCCTATGCGTTGGGAGGAATTGTGTGTAGGTGCGGCTCGTAGCCGCATGTCTCTAGTCAACCACGATTGTGCGGTTCGTAACCGCACCTACGGTTGTATGATCTTTATTTGTCGCGTCTATGAGGTTGAGCCGAATCGTTTATTCGTTGTACAGCCTTTGGAAGGCCAAAGTCACCATGTCCACTGTTACTATTGCAGACGTACAAACCATCATCACCCAGCCAGGCGAGTCGCAACTGATCGTCGTCAAGGTGCTCACTTCTGAACCGGGTCTCTACGGTCTGGGGTGCGCCACCTTTCGCCAGCGCTTTCATGCTGTTCACGCCGCCATCGAGAAGCATCTCAAGCCCTTTGTACTGGGGCGCGACGTCAGCCGCATCGAAGAATTGTGGCAGATGGCCATGGTGAATGGCTACTGGCGCAACGGTCCCGTGCTCAACAACGCCATCTCAGGCATCGACCAGGCCCTTTGGGACATCAAAGGCAAGCTGTCCGGGATGCCTCTCTATGATCTGTTGGGCGGCAAGTGTCGTGAGGCGGCTAACGTCTATGTTCACGCCGATGGCCGCACGCCCCAAGAGGTAGTTGCAGCAGTACGTGCGTTCATGGCGCAAGGCTATCGCACCATCCGTGTGCAGATGGGCGGCTACGGCGGCCTTTCCGCCGGCGCGCAGCAACCCGTCGGCGCGCAGCCTGGCGCCTACTTCGACCCACGGCGCTACACCCAAGACACTCTGGGCATGTTGGAACACGTGCGCGCCGAGTGCGGCGATGAAGTGGAGCTGCTTCATGATGTCCACGAGCGCCTGGCGCCCATCGATGCGGTGCAATTTGCCAAAGATGTGGAACGCTTCAAGCTCTTCTTCCTGGAGGATGTCCTGCCGCCCGAACAGAATGCCTGGTTCAGCCGCATTCGCCAGCAGTGCAGCACGCCCCAGGCCATGGGCGAGCTCTTCAACCACCCCCACGAGTGGCAGCCACTCATCGCCAATCGGGAGATCGACTTCATCCGCATGCACGTCAGTCAGATGGGCGGAATCACACCGGCGCGTCACACAGCAGCCTTCGCCAACATGTTTGGCGTGCGCACGGCCTGGCACGGTCCGGGCGACACCTCGCCCGTGGGCCACGCCGCCAATCTTCACCTAGATCTGTGGGCGCCCAATTTTGGCGTACAGGAATGGTATCGCGCATCGGAGTTGGAATACGCGATGTTCCCTGGCCTGCCGGTGGTGCGCAATGGCTACATGTATCCCAATGAACGGCCTGGGCTGGGCATCGACATCGATGAGAAACTCGCCGCCGAACACCCACCGCACGACGAGATCATCCAGTGGACCCAGACGCGACTGCCCGATGGCAGCCCGGCGCGCCCCTAGTACGCCAGGTAAAGCGCATCAGCGATTCAACCGGCCATAGATTGCCTTGTTCTTCTTGTAGAGGGTAACGAACTCATGGAATAGCTCGTCATAGAGGTTGCGATGAGCCGGGTTTGGCTGAAAGGTTGCGGCGACCGGCGTATGTTGAGGAATCTCGTCCACTCTGATCTTGCCCAACGCCAACAAGCCGATGAGCGCAGCTCCACGGGCGACGGCCAATCGCGGCGACTCGACCTGTAGGATGGGGCGGTCGAGAACATCTGCGCAAATCTGGCACCACACTGCTGACTGCGCGCCGCCTCCCACTATGCGAATCGCGCCGATTGACTGCCCAAGATTCTTCTCTACGGGGCCGCGCAGCCAACGTAAGTTGAGGGCCACGCCCTCCATCACCGCCCGACACAAGTGAGCGCGCGTCGTGTGCAGTGACAGGTTATGAAAGCCGCCGCGCGCTCGATGGTCCTCTACCGGCGAACGCTCCCCGTTGAGCCACGGCGTAAAGATGACCTTGTCGCTGCCAGGCGGCGTTTCTTCCGCCAGGCGATTGAGTCGCGCAAAGGCGTCATCCGGCGCCGGCGCAACGCTCAACGCGTCATCAGGGTAGAGGATGTTCTCTTTCAGCCAATTCAGCGCGCCGCCGGCTACGTCCTGTTCATTGGCAAGGATATAGCGTCCGGGAATTGCCGCGGGCAGCGTCGCCATATTGTTGATCAGATCGCTCTTCCGAAAGGGCGTGTGGGCCATGAGCCAGGCCGACGTACCGATGGTAATGTGGGGCGCAAAGTCGAGGACTGCGCCCGAGCCTACCGCCGCGCAGAGCAAGTCGCTGCTGCCGACGATCACCCGCACGCGCGGCGACAAACCCAGTTCGACTGCCGCTTCGGGGAGCAGTTCGCCAGCCACCGACGGCGCTGGCGCCAGGTCAGGCAGCTTCTCGCGCTCCACTCCGACCAGACGCAACAGACCCGCATCATAGTCGATGGCGTGGATGTTCCGATTGTCAGTCACCCAATGCACGGTCATGGTGTCGGGCGAGGAGACGAACCGTCCTGTGAGGCGGGCGTTGAACGCGTCTTTGATGTCGAGGAATTTGTAGGCGGCGCGATAGATCTCGGGGCGTTCGTACTTCATAAAAAGGATATGGGCAATTGGGTCCTTGCCCGAACGAGTGGGGATACCGCCAGTGGTGCGCAGCCAATGCCAGAGCTTATCAACGCCATAGCCCATGATACGAAGCGGCCCGCCGGTGACGGCCTGGACATAGGGCGCCCCTCGTGCATCGGCCCAAATGACCGCATTCATGAGATGACGGCTGCGGCGATCCACCGCCACCGTGCCGCCCCATTGCGCTGTGCAGGCCAGAGCTGTGATCGACTCCACCGACGCGAGATTGCGCGCCAACAAGCGTCGGGTCGCGCGCACAATGGCCGCCCACCAGTCGTCGGGGTCCTGCTCCGCCCCGCCGCCGGGTAACAGGACGAGAGGCGCAACATCCACTTCCCAGTCCAACAGCTCGCCCCGCATGGTGAAGAGCGCAACCTTTGGCCCTGAAGTGCCAAGATCAATTGCCAGAATATGCTCGGCCATTGTGACATTCAGGAAAGAACGATGGTGGATAATTTCGGTGTCGCCCAGTTGGCGACGAGGGCGTTCACCGGGGTACAAATGCGCGCCGTGGTTGCAACATTGACTTTACCAAACGTCTTGACGGTTTTTAGGAAATTCTATCATGGCGTGCAGACTTCGTAGCAATCGCGCTTTGTTTGCCCATTCTTCAGCAACGCTCGGCGGGACGCGCAAGAGGTTCCGTGGATTGGGTGGATTTCAGCGGGTTCTTCTGCAGATTCAATCCGCCGCGTCCGCCGCATCACGCTCATACGCGTTCCGGTCCGAATCTCACAAATCGTGCAACCTTTCTACACAGCCGCAAACGCCTGCTCCAGATCGGCGATCAAGTCTTCCGGGTGTTCGACGCCGATGGACAGACGGATCATCTTTTCGGTGATGCCAAGCTCCATCCGCTCCTCCGGATCGACGTCGGCATGGGTCATAGTGGCCGGGTGCTCGACCAGAGACTCTGTGCCACCCAGGCTGACAGCCAGATGAAAAAGTTGCAGGGCGTTGAGAAAGCGGAAGGCTTCCGCCTCGCCCCCGACAATCTCGAAAGAGATCATGCCGCCTGGCGCCAGGCACTGTCGCCGGTAAATGGCGTGTTCGGGCGTGCCTTCGGTCAGGTGGCCCAGATAGTTGACCTGTTCGACTTTGGGATGTTCGGCCAGGAAATCCGCCACATAGCGCGCATTCTTCATCTGCGAGGTCATGCGCAGCTTCAGCGTCTCCAGGCTGCGCAGCAGCAGCCAACCAGTCATTGGGCCGGCCATTGTCCCCAGAATCGTGCGGGTTGATTTGAGCGGCGCGATCATCTCTTTCTTGCCCATGCACACCCCAGCAATCAAGTCGCTATGGCCGCCAAAATACTTGGTGGCCGAGTAGAGAACGAGGTCGGCGCCATGCTGGAGGGGATGCTGCCACAGCGGGCCGAGAAAGGTGTTGTCCACCGCGACCAGGATGCGGCGTTCGCGAGAATGGTCATGCGCCAGGGCAGCGCACGCGGCGATGTCCACCAGCGCGTTGGTAGGGTTGGCTGGCGTTTCCAGATAGATCATGGCGACGCGCCGGGCCAGATTCCAATCCTGGAGCAACTCTGCAAAGGCGGCTGCGCCAACCTGAGCAGCTACGCCAATCGTCTGGATGCCGAACTGGGGCAGAGTATGCTTGAAAAGATAGTCCGTACCGCCATAGACCGGTTCGCTGAAGAGCACCACATCGCCAGGACGCACGAAATGCAGTAGGGTTGTGCTGATGGCCGCCATGCCGCTGGCGAAAACGGCGGCTGCTTCGGCGCCGTCCCACAGCGTCAGGCGGTCTTCCAGGATCTCCAGATCGGGATTGTTGAGGCGGCTGTAGATCAGCCCGATCTCCTCGCCCGGCTTGCTCTTGCGCAGTCCGTAGGCCAGCTCGAAAAAGGCTTTGCCTTCCTCTGCGCTCTGAAAGACAAAAGTGGATGTGAGAAAGAGTGGGCACTTGAGGGCGCCCTCGGAGAGTTCCGGACGATATCCGTAGCCCATCATCAGGCTTTCGGGGCGCAGTTGTTTTTCACCAATCGTGCGTGCATGTGAATCACGCTTTGCGTTGCTCATTTGGCGTCTCCTTTTCGCTGGATCGGCGGGGTGTTGATGGGCAATTGCGATTAGCTTGCGGTACAATGGGCAAATGGCGCAACAAGACAACCTTACTCAATCGGATGCCAGCGACCAAGCTGCGACGGAAGAGGTCGCCACCCGCCCAGGCAGCCCGCGCTGGTTCTATTCGTTCATCCCCAACAAACTGGGCGTCGGCGCAACCATCAACTTACCGCCTCTCTTCATCACTGAAGTATTGGGCGGGAACGTGGCGGCTGTCGGCATTGCCAGCGCACTAACCAGCGCAGCGACCGTGCCGGCGGCGACATTCTGGGGCTGGCTGAGCGACCACTTCTTCAGGCGCAGATTCTACCTGCTCATGGGTTTTCTTGGATTCTCCATCCCCACAATTCTGAGCGGGTTCTCTACCAGTGTCTGGCAGTACTATCTACTGGCAGCTTTGCTGGGCGCGTGGAGCGCGGCCGGCACGCCGGTGAGCAGTACGTTGATCATGGACACGGTGCGCAAAGATGATTGGGATGTCACCTTTGGCCGGTTCAACGCCATTTCGGGTTGGGGTGTGGTGGCAGGCCGCACATTGGGTCTGATCTGCATCACTTATGGCATTGCGCTCCTTGGCAATGAAACAACGCAGCGCGGCATCTGGCTCATCAGCGGCGGGTTGAGTCTGATCAGCGTCTTCTGGGCATGGCATGCGGTTCCTGTGCTCAACATGCCCAAGCCACGCCCGCCGCGCAGAGATGCGCCCGAAGTCGTTGCCCACACAGGTTTCACGTTGGTGGAGCGTGTCCGTTTTCTTCCCCAATCGCTCTACTACTTGCCGAGCTGGCGACCACGCGCCTGGCAGCGTCTGGCTCGACGCGTCACGCTGGGCACACTGACCAGGTTGCCCCGGCAGATAGGACACGCGCTGGGCAACGTCGCCGTCTTGGCGCACGATCCCCTGATCGTATATTACTTTGTCTCGTTCTTCCTCTTCACTGTGGTGACGATGTCCTACACGCCATTCCCTGTCTGGCAGCGTCAGGTGCTCCTCAACAGCAGCTCGACGGTCTTCCTGGTTGGCATGATCAACAGCATCGCCTCCGCCTCCACCTATCGTTGGGTTGGGCGCCTGATCAAGCGCTATGGCAGCCTGCGTGTGCAGATGGTGACTGTTGGCCTGCGCGTGGTTGTCTTTGGTGGATTTGCCCTCCTCTCACTCTCCGATGTGCGCGGTTGGCCCAGCGTGGCAATTCTCATGATGTTGCAGGCGCTCAGCGGTTTGGGTTGGGCGGGCATTGCTGTTGCCGGCAACACAACCGTCGCCCATCTTGCGCCCAAAGGCAGCGAGGGATCGGCGGTTGGCGCCTACACCTCCGTTGTCAGCGTCGGCGCCATCATCGGTGCGTTCATCAGCGGCTATCTGGTGCTGTGGATCGGCTATACAGCCGTCTTCGTTGCGGGCGCGTTGGGCGTTGGGGTCACGGCCGGGCTGCTGATGTTCGTGCGCCGCAACGCGCCTGCCGAGGCGCGGGAGCACTTGTAGACGCCGCTTCCGCCAGCCATTCAACAGCCGTCCCATCTTGCGTAGAGTCTGCACTGGATTTGTAAAGTATTTGTCCAGATTGTATAATCACCTACCGAATAGTAGGTAGATTCCTGTACTATCAATGTCTGCGAGTATAATGGGTTTCGCAAGGCAGTGTGATTTGGAAAGAGGCAATGACCATTACAGAAGAAATCAGCGATTCTCGCCAACGCGTCCTGGATGCCGCGGAACAACTCTTTGTCGAACATGGCTACAAAGCCATCACCTTGCGCGACATTGCCGATGAACTGGGCATAAAGCAAGCGTCGCTCTATTACCACTTTCCCGGTGGCAAGGAGCAGCTCTTCATGGCGATGGCAGAACGCCTCTTTCAGCGGCATCGCGAGGGGCTGACAGCAGCGCTGGCTGGGAATCGGGACTTGCAAGGGCAACTGCGGGGAGCAGCCCATTGGTTTGGTTCACAACGTCCGATGAATATGTTGGGGATGTTTCACGCCGACATTCCGGCGCTCGGCCCAGAGCAACAAGGGGCGCTCTACGCCGTCGCGCTGGAATCGATCTATTATCCATTGCGCAGCGCATTTGTCGCCGCACAGGAGCGGGGTGAGATTCGCCTCATGCACCCAGATATGTTGGCCGGCAGTTTTCTCTGGCTCATGGATGGGCTGAATTATGGGCAGACACGTTTTGGCGCGCCGCCGCGCGAACGTATGGTGGATGAATTGGTGGCGCTGCTGTTGGATGGACTTCGTCCCAGGGCGGACGAGCCTGTAGCGAGAAGTGAGAACCGAAGGTAAATGCGACGTGGAAGTCATTCACCACTTGCTCATTGCTCAAATAGAGAGAATCATTTTCACCACATAGCACGGATGGGGAAGTCCAATGAAAAATAGAGTATTCCGAGTTTTGGTTCTGATTGCGCTTACGGCGCTCTTCGCCGCCTGCGTCCTTCCCACCCCACAGGCGCCGAACCAACCGGCTGCCACATCCACCGCTGAGCCTGGTGCGACGGCTGCCTCTCCGACGGCGGAAATGACCGCCGAAGGGGAGACCGTTGCAACGGCTGCTGAGTCGCCAGCCATTGAGACGACAGTCCCGTCGCCGGAGGATGCCGAAGAAATCCTTCCAACTGGGACGGGGCCGCGCGTTCTGGCGGACGGGAAAGTTGTCCCCGTACAGAGCGCCGGCCTCAGCCTCCAAGCGTCGGGCGTCGTGCGGCAGGTGACGGTAGGAGAGGGCGACCACGTCAAGGCTGATGAGTTGTTGCTGAAGCTGGACGACGCAAGCCAACAGGTGGGGGTGGCGCAGGCCGAAGCTAATCTCATGCGCGCCCAGGCCAATTTGCAGCAGTTGCTGGCTGGCGCCAGAGATCAGGAGATCGCCAGCGCCGAAGCCGCACTTGCTGCAGCGCGGGCGAACTACGAGCGACTGGAGAACGCAGCCGGGCCAGGCAACATTGCCGCAGCCAAAGCCGGCGTGACGCAAGCCCAGGCCAATCTGCAACGTGTGCTGGAAGGGCCAAGCGAAGGCGCACTCATCGCAGCGCGCGCCGACCTTGCCGCAGCCGAAGCAACGCTGAAGCAGGCGACCTCGGCCTACAACGAGGTCAAGTGGCGCGATGACATCGGTGCGCTGCCCCAATCCCTTGCCCTCCAACAAGCCACCATCGCCTTTGAGGCTGCCCAGGCTCGTCTGGCCGACCTACAGAGCAGCGCAACGCCGGCCACTATCGCTGGCGCACGGGCTGGCGTCAGTCAGGCGGCGGCGCAACTCACTGCCCTAGAGCAGTCGTTGCCATCAGACTTAGTCGCAGCCCAGGCTTCCGTTGACCAGGCGGAGGCCCAATTGAGCCTGATCAAAGAAGGCGCGCGCCCTGAAGCCATTGCCATCGCTGAGGCGGATGTGGCCGGCGCAACGGCATCTTTACAGCAAGCGCTGGTGGCGCTTGCCAACACAGAGCTGCGCGCCCCCTTCGCCGGAGTGATCGCCACCATTAGCACGAGCGAAGGGGAACAAGCTGGCCCCGGCAGCCCGGTCATCCGGTTGGCAGACACATCAGCTTGGAGCATCGAAACGTCAGATTTGACCGAGTTCGATGTAGTCAACATTCAACCAGGCGATGCGGTGCGCATCACATTCGACGCTATTCCCGACCTGACGCTACCCGGCGTCGTGACGCGCATTCGTCCCATCGGCGAAGATAACCGGGGAGATACGGTCTACAAGGTCGTCGTGACGCCAACGCGCAACGATGAGCGCCTGCTTTGGAATATGACGGCGGTTGTCGAGTTTGGCGGACAGTGATTTGTAGAGGAGGCGATGTTGTCATTCTATCTGGCGCTCAAAGAAATCTGGCGGAATAAGGGTCGTTTTTTGCTCATCGCCATGGTCGTGGCGTTGATCACCGTGTTGGTGCTCTTCATCGCCGGGCTCTCCGAGGGTCTGGCCGCGGCCAACCGAGAATACATTGAAAAGCTCAACGGCGAGTTGCTTGTCTTTCAAGAAGGGACCCAGCTCTCCACAACAGCCAGCCGGATCGGTCGGTCTCGCCTGGCAGAAGTGCGTCGCGTCGAGGGCATCGAAGAGGTGGGACAGGTAGGCTTTGCCACAGCAAAAGTCGTGCCGCCCAATGGCGACGAGGAGTTCAACGCCTCGCTGATCGGCGTTGAGCCAGGGAAGCCAGGCGAGCCCGAAGTTTTTCAGGGCAACAAACTCGAGCGCCTGCGCGCCAATGACGTGATCGTGGACACCGGTGTGACCGCGCGCCTTGATGTGGGGCCGGGCGACACGATTCGCGTCAAGGTGACTCAGGGCACTGAAGACGAGTTTTATGACCTCAACATTGTCGGCGTTACGGACCGGCGTCAATACTTCTTTCAGCCGGCCATTTTTGCACCTTTCCTCACGTGGGACAAGATTCGCCCCCAGGGCGCTGAAGCCGATGTGCGCGGCGAGCTGGTCTCGAACATTGTCGTCGCAAAATTGGAAGACCCAACCGATCTGGAAGGCATGGCGGCCAGGATCGAACAAGAGGTGGATAAGGTGGAGGTTGTTGACCGCCAGACGGCTTGGGAAGCCATCCCCGGCTACGCTGCCCAGCAGAGCACGCTCAACACACAACGTTACTTTACTTTTCTCATCGGCGTGTTGGTGGTGGGCGGTTTCTTCCAGATTCAAACGCTGCAAAAGGTGGCGCAAATCGGTATGCTCAAGGCCATCGGCATCTCGAACTGGACGGTCGGTTGGTCGGCCATTACACAAATCGTTACCATCAACGCGTTGGGCGTACTCATCGGCGCAGTCGGCACGCTGGCGCTGACGGCGAATTTCCCTGTGACGGTGCCCATCATGCTCACCGGGCAGGCGGCTGCCGTGACCGTAATCTCCCTGCTCTTGATCGGGCCATTGGGCGGCATCGTTTCGGTCTTTGCCCTGTTGCGCATTGAACCGTTACGGGCTTTGGGCATGGCGCAGTAGGTTTTCGGAGTGATTCATCATGTCAGAAGCGTTGCAAGCAATCGATGTCGTGAAGGTGTACGGGTCCGGCATTTCGGCGGTGACCGCAGTGGATGCCGTCTCCTTCGAGGTGCATCCCGGCGAATTTGTGGCGTTGGTCGGACCCAGCGGCTCGGGCAAAACCACCATGTTGGCCATGTTGGCGGGCTTGTTGTCACCCACCGCCGGAAAGATTATGATTGCTGGTGAGAACCTGGGGGCGATGAGCGAACGCAAGCGCACACGCTTCCGCGGGCGCGTCATCGGTTTCTCCTTCCAATCCAACAACCTGGTGCCCTATCTCAACGCGCAAGAGAATGTGGAACTCATGCTGCGGCTCAATGGCAAACATGACCGCAAAAGCCGTCAGCGCGCTGTGGAATTGCTGACGAGGCTGGGGCTGGGGGACCGGCTTCGCAACCGGCCAGGTCAGCTTTCGGGCGGCCAACAACAGCGCGTGGCCATCGCCCGCGCGCTCATCCATGAGCCGAGCGTCGTCCTGGCCGACGAACCAACGGCCAGCCTGGACACAGAGCGCGCCAACCAGGTCGTGCAAACCTTTGCCGAGTTGATTCATGAGCAAAACCGCGCTGGCATCATGGTGACCCACGACCTGCGCATGTGCCGCTATGTGGACCGGGTGATTCGCATGTCGGACGGCAAGATCGCAGAGATTATTTCCGACCGCAACGAGATCGATGCGCTGGCGCAGACAGTGCATTGAGATGGGGTCTTGGGGGCTGCGTTTCATCACCCCAAGACTTCACAACCTCAAAACCTCATCCCGATATAACTCCCTCGCCCTACTCGAACTCATCCCCGGCGCGCTCGCCGATGGTTCGTCCTTCCAAACGACGATGAGTAGACGCCTGGCGCTCAGAAGCTGGCAATTGAACGCCGGGCGCGCTGATCTCAGCCTGCTCCACAACCGGATATATGGCAAAGATTGCCGCATCCTCAGCGACACGGGAAAAATAGAGACGATCTCGCCGCAGGGTGCGCGGGAAATCGTCCAGATTCATGGCGCTCACCACTTCATCGGGGCGACCCGTTGCGCCGGGGCGCTGCTGCACCCGCAAAAAAATGTGGTGTTCCTCGCGCCCGGCGTCATAGCCGACATAGCGCAGATCGAGGACAAGCGGCCGCAGATTGTAGGTGTATCTATTCCCTTTACGTTCCCTTTCCCGCCAGATTTGGGGCGTGGCAAGAAAGGCCGCAATGCGCTTCTCCAGCTCGTCAGCCTCGATTTCACCCGGAGCAGCGTAGAGAATGATCATGTAGTCCGCGCCGATCAGGTAATTGGCGAGGGAATCCTCCTTGATCTCCACCTCCTCGATGGCGTGAACGATGACCCCGGGCGGTAGTTTGGCGCGAATGCGCGCCGCCAGCTCGTCCAGGGGCGCAGGCGGCGCAAAGACGACATCGATGAACTCGCGCACGCCGGTGATGCCCACGCCCAGCGGCGAAGTGAAGTGCATGTGGGGTTGGGGGTTGAAGCCCTGTTTGTAGAGCAGCGGCAGGTCGGCGCGGCGCAACGTGCGCTCCCACAGACGGAATTCATCTTGGTGCGAGATGAATTTGATGGCCTCGCCCTTCTCATAAGTCAGGCGCACACGCTGGCGCGTTTCGTTTGGTTCCATGGACATAGTGCATTGTCTATTTCATCTTTGGAAAACGTTCAGCGCGCACGCCCACGTGCGCCCTGTCTGAACATGAACGTGCAGACTCGACGATTCCAAGAATGTATGGAAATGTCTCGGATATGTCTTCACGTGCAGCCAACGTTTGTGCGGAGCGTTGTCGTGCCGAAAAATAGTGCCGTCGATTGCTCTGCGCTCCCAATGGTAGCTATAGCGGCCAGCAAGTTGTAGCGAAAACCAGATCTCAATGAAGCTGCCGTCAGTCAATGCTATGCGAAGACTGTTGACATCTAGCGGAAATGTACTCACGACGATGTTGACAAACTCAATCTCGGCAATAGTAGTGAGCCGGTCCAGATTGACGAAGCTCATGTCAGATCTGCGCTTCGATTTGGTGGAGATTGCGCAGAAGCAGTGTATGGATTGCCCGCACAATCAATTCATCCTCTCGCAGATTCAGTTCGTGTGCGACTCGATCGAGCGCAAATGGCATCTTCAGCATTTTCTCCCCCATCAATCCGGTCAATCCGTCAGCGACGCATTTTCACACAGCCATAGACGCCTGTGTATGTCTGGCGACCGTGCCGGCGCGACGCTGGGGCGTGCGCTCGCTGAACTGCCCCACCAGCTCCGGCGACATTTCGTCGTTGAAATAGAGCGGCACAGGAACGACCGATACAGTTTGGCGTTCCTTGCCCTTGCCCAACGGCGGACAACACCAAGCGTCATCGGCGGCGACGCGACGCTGTTCCTTGAAGTAGCCGAGGATGCCGCAACTGAAGCAGTGCTCGCGGCAGTCATCCACCACGCCGCCCTGATAGGTGTGGATATATTCATCCCACAGGAATTTCTTCTTGACGCCGGCGGAGATGTGATCCCACGGCAAAGTCTCATCGCCGCTGCGTTCCCGCCGGGCATACCAATCCATGTCCAGACCATGTGCAGCGAATGCCTGCTGCCACGCCTGGAAGTTGAACCATTCGCCCCAGCCTTCCATCTTAGCGCCTAACCGCCAGGCGCTCTCGATGACGTCGCTCATGCGGCGGTCGCCGCGGGTCAGGAAAGCTTCGACGAGCGTTTCTTGCGGGTCGTTCCAGGTGAAATGGATGCCGGGCCCACGCAACTCGCGCTGGAGGAGGCCGATCTGCGCGCGGATTACCGCCTCATCCTCCATGGGCGCCCACTGGAAGGGTGTGTGGGGCTTGGGCACCAGCGTGCTCACGCCGATGCGCACACGCGCCTGCTTGCCCAAGACGCGCCGCCCCACAGCCAACACCTCTTTGCTCAGGTCGGCGATGGCCTGTACATCGGCCAGCGTCTGGGTGGGATGGCCGATCATGAAATACATCTTGATGGTGGTCCAGCCGCGCTTGTAGACCTCCTCGGCCACGGCCAACAAATCTGCCGATGCGATGGGCTTGTTGATCACATCACGCAGGCGATCCGTGGCGGCTTCTGGCGCAAAGGTGAAGCCGGAGCGCCGGCGGCCCTTTTCCAGCAGATCCATCAGCTCGACGCTGAAGCTCTCGATGCGCAGGCTGGGCAGGCCGACGCTCAATTTTTGCGCGCTGTGCTTTGCCACCGTGCCGGCCACCAGCTCTTCCACATAGGTGTAATCGCTGCTGCTCAGGCTGAGGAAGCTGACCTCCTCGAAGCCGCAGTTGGCAACCATCTCATCCACCGCGGCCAACACCTGCTCCACTGGCCGCTCACGCACCGGGCGAAAGATCATGCCGGCCTGGCAAAAACGACAGCCGCGCGTGCAGCCGCGCATGATCTCGATGGCTGCACGGTTATGCACCACATTTATGAAGGGCACGATGAAGTTCGTTAGCGGCGGCGGCAGCACAGTGACGACGCGCTTGAGCACCTCGCGCGGCGCCGCCGGATGATTGGGCGTTGTCGCCGCCACCGTTCCATCTGCGGCGTAGCTCACATCATAGAGCGCCGGAACATAGACGCCCGGCACGCGCGCAAGTCGCTCCCAAAGGATGCGCCGCGCCGGATCTGGCGCAGTTATTTCGGCCAATCCATCCGGCGCAAGATCGCCCACCTCACCGCCCCAATGCCTCACTACCTCATCCTTCCATCGCCGATAGACCTCGATCACCTCGAAGATCACCTCTTCGCCCTCGCCGATGACCATGGCGTCGAAGAACGCGCTCATGGGTTCCGGGTTATAGCAGCCCGAACCGCCGGCGATGACTAATGGGCAGGCAGCGTTGCGCTGGCTGGCGCGCAGCGGGAGGCCGGCCAGGTCGAGCATGGTGAGCACGTTGGTGTAGAGCTGTTCGTAGGGCAGGCCAAAGCCAACGATGTCGAAGCGACTGAGGGGATGATGCGTTTCCAGACTATAGAGGGGGATGCCGTCGCGGCGCATGTAATGCTCGAAGTCAGGCCACGGGCCGTAGGCGCGTTCGGCCAGCAGGTCCGGCCGCTTGTTGATCAGGTCGTAGAGGATGTGCAGCCCCAGGTTGCTGCCGCCCAGTTCATAGATGTCGGGGAAGGCCAGGGCGATTTTTGTATGGATCGCCGGATCGTCCCAATCTTTGACAACGCTGTTGAGCTCGCCGCCAGTGTAGCGTGCTGGCTGGGTCACTTTGTGCAGCACCCGGTTCAGGGCGCGCGTGATCTCTTTGGGTGTGGTCAACATGATGGTTTCCTTCGCGTTTGCCAGGCGATGACGCCCGGGTGGGGTTTGAACCCACTTCCTATACTTCACTATATCACAACGACGCCAATCTGTTGAAAACAATCGGCGTATTCCTCGCACCCGTCAACAAGCGCATGGCGCCCGTTGCATGCGTAGGAGACCCCGCGCCAGCTTTATCTTTCCACGTTGACCCCAGCGCGCGCCAATTCTATTGTTTCTGGCTGGGGGATCTCTTCTTGCACATAAATGCCCATCAGGCTGGCGAGATAGCCCGACGCAGCGCGGCGGCGCAACGTTGCACTGATGCGAAGCGGCAGGCTGGCCTCGGGCGGCGGGTTCATGCGAAACTCCTTTGTGGCCGCGCCGCCGGCGGGGATGCGGTTGTCGCGGGCAATGGTTGCAGCCTCCCACAAGCGCTCCGTGGGCCGGCCATCGGCGTCGAGCCACGCCACGCCAAAGGTCACTGACCCTTCCACCGGGTCGCCGTACTCATCCACCTGGCCTGACGCAAACAAGAGATTCCCATCCGCATCGCGTACTTCCAGCGCCAGCCAGAGTTGTTCCAACTCGACTGCGCCAGTAGGCAGAGAATGACCTGCACCCACATTGCTTACTTGCGCCTGCACAATCAACTCCTGGCTATCGAGGGCACGCGTCGCCGTAATCATGAGTGTGGCTGCGCTGGTCAGATCACCCCGGCGCAGACTGCCGTGTCGCCCCTCTGCGAAGTGGCAATCCTGGCAGGTGGTCATCGTGGCCGGGTCGCCGGTGTTGAAGCGACTGGCGCGCCATTCCTGATAGGTGCTCATGACGGTCAGGCCCGTGAAGGGATTGACTGCGTCATGACAGGTCGCGCAGAACTCCGGCTGTGTATAGAGCGGGCGTTGGTAATCTGCCCGGTGCGTGGCAATGTCCAGACTATCTGGCGTCTCTGGCTGGCTGAATGGCTGCGGGTCGAGCACATAGGCGGCGTTGGCGACGCCGGTCGTCGCTGCGACGCCGTGACAGACTGCGCACGAAACGCCCGCCTGCCCTTGCGCATCCAAAGGACGACTCTCCTGGCCAAACCAGGTCCAGCGCGTCTGAATCTGACCGCTGACCAGACCGATGGGCGCGTGGCAGCCGGCGCAGAAAGGCGCTGTGTCCAGATGGGTGTTCTGGCTGGCCGTCTTGGCGCGAGCGCGGTAGAGGGGCGAGATGGCCGACGCCGCATGGGCCGAGGCGCGCCAGCCTGCATCTTCTTCTACATGGCAGGCTGCGCACTGCTCCGGCGCAGCAAAGGCGGCGACATGGATCTTCTCGCCGCTGGCTGTGGTCGCCGACGACGGTGCGAACAGCGTTGTATTGTGTTCGGGCGTCAGCCCGGCCAACACCGGCGCATCTCTCTGCGCTGCCTCGACCATACTCTCGGCTAGAACGACATCGGGCAGATCAAAACCCTTCTCATCCAACCACGGCTTGAAGACACGACGGTAGATCAGCCTGGACTCGACGGTGATGGGCAGGACGGCGTCCGCCGGCAGGACAAAAGCAAACGTGGTGCGATCCGCAGCGCGGGCCGGGATGCGGTTGTCGCTGCGCACTCGCACGCCGTTGCGCCACGGCGGCGCGGGCGCGTTGCCGCCATAGTCCTCCATGATCTTGGCAAAGCCTTTGCCCGGCAGCCCGGCGTAATTGCCCGCCTCGACCGCGCCGATCCCGCCCCAATCGGGCACTGTGGGGCCAGCGACCTGAACAAGTGATTTACCTTGCGCATCTTTCGCAACGACGAGTAGAATCATGTTGCGCAACGGCGAGTCGGTCGGCAGATGGTGGCCCGCGCCCACATTGGCGATGACGACCGTCGCCAGGATGCCATCGACGCCTTGTGTCGCGGTCATGGTCATAGCGACTGCGCGACGCAGGAAGCTCTCATCATGCGTGCTAATCGCCCCGTGGGTGGAGATGGTCTGGGACGGCCGCGGCGGGATGAGAGGAATGGCCGTGGTGGGATCGTCGAAGCGTGCAGTTTGCGGCGTCAAGTGGCACTCGATGCATGCGCTCACCTGGCACAGCAGATCGCTCATCTCTGGTTGCTTTGGATAGGCCTCGCAGGGCGAGACAACGCGCGTCGTCGCGCCGTCGGGCGCCATGTGGCAATCCTGGCAGTGGACGCCTTCTGCGGCGTAGGGGCTGGCCTGCCATTCGTCGTAGGAGGCGTAAGCCGGCGCGCCCCACCAGCCGCCGCTGTGACATGAGGCGCACGCCTGGCTCTGGCTGAACAAGGGATTGTAGGCGTCGCGGCCAGGCACGTCATCATAGGGGCCGATGAAAAGGTGTTGGTCGTTGGCCGGGCGCAGCAGGCGCAGCGCGTTGGCGCCTGCCGTGGTCTCGGCGTAGGGCGGCTGGGCACTCTGCAACGCGTGGCAGAAGTGGCAAAAGACGCCGTTGGCCGCTTCGCCGGTTACATGGGTGAGATCGACGCCGGTGGGCTGATCAACCACGGCAGCTGGCGCATGACAGGCTGCGCAGTTGCCCACCTCATCGGGGAAGTCTCGGCGAAAGCCGACGCCAACATTGGGTGAGCCGCTGGCGTCCACCCCGTTGTAGAAGGAGAGCACCAGTGGGTTGGTCGCGGCCTTGGCGTGATCGCTCTGCCGCCACTGCTCGTGCAGCTCCACATGGCAATTGCCGCAGGCCAGCTCCACACTGGCGTCTGGCCCTGAGGGCAGCCAGGCGTGTTCCGGGTTGTCTTGCGTGGGCAGGGGACGCAGCTCGATGGCGAGGTCGCTGCCCAGGCCGGTTAGGTCCGCCGCGCCGATGTAATAGCCGTCTTTCCAGGCCGTCACCGTGCGATGCACTGGGAAACCGGCGATGGGCAGCGCAAAACGTCCGTTTTCATCGCTGACCGTGGATGTCTCTGTTGCTCGCAAGCGCACGACCGCGCCGGGAATGGGGCCTTGGGCGTCTCTGACTTGTCCATCTACGGTGCGAGAACATGCAGTCAGGACAAACAGCAACCCCAATAGCAAGACGATCGGCCCAAACCCTGGAAAACCGGGCGTCAGTCGCCTCATTCATCCTCTACAAGTCTGGTAATGGGTAGACACTGAGACTGGACGCCCTGATTCCTAGAAATGGCCCCTTTTCAGCACCGAATCCAGTTCTGGCGCGCTGTCATCAATTGCCCGCTGAATCTTGTCAATCATGCGCTGAAAAACATCGGCGTAATACTGTGCGGACTCAAGGAACTCAACGTATTCTTTTCGATGCAACTGGCGTTCGTGGGCGCTTCTATATTCTTGTCTCATGGACGAGGAGAGCCTTTTGCCTTTCGAACAATCAGTACGTCGTCGATGTGCGTGGATGTAATTGAGAGAGGGGTCATGTCCAGAAACTCACACACCAGAAAGTACAAAGACGAGGGAACCGCAATCTTCAAGTCACGACTGGTTGCAACGGCCTCCTGGAACATCGTCTTATCAAGATTCATCTTGCATTCTACACACACATAACCGAGATGTGTCTCCAGCCGTTCGGCGTCACGGAAATCCTTGTGAAATGACGTCATCAAGTAAAGTCTTTTGCCCATGATGAAATCCTGGTCTTTCGTTCTCAAGACAGGCATTCCCCCGGTTCCAGTATTAGCGAGCGATGAGCCGAAACTCAACCCGGCGAATGTCTTTCGTGACCCCAGGTCAAATGTGCCGTCAGCAAGAGCCAGCCCGCGATAGAGAAGTTGCGGAAGGAACTCTTCAAGGATCGTGTTGTCCAGTTTCAATTGGCCCTTCTGTCGGTAAAGAAACTCACCGGGGCTATCGAAGATCAGGTCGAGTTCGACGAACATCATGTACCGGTTAGTGGCATCCACTAGCTGCTGAACAGCTTCTTTCCGACCCGGCTTAATAGCTCCAAGCTCCTTAATCCACTCTTGATACCGCTGAAGCGCTTCTTGTACTCGGGGCTTGTCAGCAGGAGGCAGTCTGGGGTTTTCCAGAAGAGCGACTATTTTGTCGCGGTGGGGAGTGGGCAATTTCAGATTATCGACGCTCATAGTGAGCCTCATTCACCATCAAGACGTTCTCTCTGGTTTGATAGTCAGCGTAATTAACACCGTTGAATATCGGAGTGCCATTGATCTCGTCAACTCGAGAGATTGCCTCTTGCAGCAAAGGTGCATTGCGTTGCGGGGTGTTACCCGCAGCTGCCGAAAGGGCATTTCGTGCGATACTCCGACCGACGTGGATGGCAGGCGCTGGATCGCACGCATTGTGTTCCCGATGAAGATTGAGGATGTCTTCACGAATTGTCTCGCCAAAACGATTCGTGAAAATGCGTTTCTGGCGGAGAGCGACGCCAAAAAAGCCGGACTGTAATGCGATTTCTTCGACAATGTCGGCATTATAAAAGGGAGTACCAAGGACCATGGACTCGTGACCTACGATCAATACCGCACGTCCATCTGGTTTGAGAACGCGGGCGAGTTCCTGAAAGGCCATTGTCATATCAATGCAGTATTGAATGACCGTATAAAACCTGTTTCCTCGATTGGCGCGATTCGACCCGATCTCGGAGCGGGCGATACGCAACGGGTCCCAGCCAAGTGCTTCGACTGAACGTCGGTAGTTCTGATGATAATTGAACACATTGATATAAGGTGGCGAGGTGATGACAAAATCTATCGACTGATTACACAGCGGAAGCGCCCTGGCATCCCGCAGATCAACCTTGATGGGATTGCAAGAATACGGCAATCGGCGGACAAGATTCGTCAAAGCAACGAACTTGTTCTGCACAAACTCGTTCGAGATGCGGTTATTGAAAATGTCCAGCGTAATGACAAGCGCATTGAAGAGAATTTTCGCAGCATCTGTGATGCACTGTCCGATTTAGATCGCCTTTTCCTCCACTACCCTGTCAGGAACTTCATCATCTGAAAAGAGGATAAAGGGGAATTCCTCCTCTATCTTGTTGCGAAGTTCCGAAATGGGAGCTTCTCGTGCTTTGGCCGGCAAATTTGCAAACTCGTAGAGTTTGCAAAAGCTCCAGGCGGAAGGATTGAGCTCGAATCCGTGGGCAGCTAAAGACATAGCCGCAGCTTCGTACAAAACCGTTCCGCTTCCGGCAAAGGAGTCCAGTACAATCGAGTCAGGGGGACAATACGCAGACAGAAGAGTCTCGATGAGCTGAGGTGAAAATTGGCCTCGCCACGCAAAGAGATTTGATCGGATCTTCTCTTCAATATTCAGCAGACTTTCTGGAATCGGTGTGGAGAAGTCCTTCAAGCGCATATTTTGCATACTTCTACTCAATGGTCGAATTTCTGGGGCTAACCATCCATGCGCCACGCAAGCCTTCCAGCCAGGCGTCGAGGCTTCCTCAAGAGTCATTCCTGAATGGTTGTCACGGTATTCTCGTCATACACGAATCGGGTTGTCGCCATCCGTCAAGGCATAGGCTACATGGCTGGGAATCAATTCCTCGCTGACCTGCATCTGCTTCTTTGCCTCATCATAGGCGTGGACATCGGTGAGCATCTCCATTGCGTCGACTTCTTACATAAACAAATGTTAGCATGTCGCAAACCACTCTTGCAAACAAGCCGCATGGACCTTAAAGGTGACACATGATGTCCGGCGGTGCGGAAACCGCCGACTACGACTTCGGATATCCAATCGATCCTCACCAGACCGGTAACTTGCCCAGCGCGGTCTGAAGCAGTTCTAGCTTGGTTTGCCAACGTTCATACGTTAGCCAATCCTGCTTGCTCACGGCTTGCGCCAACATGCGGCGCGCCGCGCTCATCTGTATCTCGATGCCAAGACGCTGCGCTGCCACGGATTGCACCCCGGCGCCAAAGCCGCTGGTCTGCACAGAGGTTGCCCATGCACTGACAGAGGCGTGGACAGAGCTGCCCACATACAGGACATAGGGGCTGGCTGCGCCGCCCACCAGCCCGCCTTTGCCGCCGGCCTTGAACGCGTCCCAGACCAGCGCCCAGCGATTGCCATCGCAGGGACGGGCAAGGATCAGCTCGCTACCGGCCGAGGCAGCGCCGCCCGCCAGTCCACCGACGGCTATTGCGCCCGCGGCCAGCGCCAGGGGGCCGGAAACAGGCCCTGTGAGGATGAAGACGATGCCCACGCCCACGCCTACGCCCACCCCACCCAGCGTCTGCCACCAGCGGCGATTCGCCACATCCAGCCCCAGGGGATCGCTGTTGTTGATGGGATTGTTGTCGGCGTAGGCGTAATGATTGACCCCCAACATGGTCAGGTGCAGGGGATCGCGGCTGATGAAGCGCCCCAACTCTGGGTCGTAATAGCGGCCCCGCAAATAGTATAGCCCGCTCTCTGCGTCAAGCTCGCGTCCGGCAAAGCGGAACGAATTGACCAGGGCCGGGTTGCTCCCTCCCACAGAGATTGCCTTGCCCCAGGGGTCGTAGCGATAGGTGGCGATCAATGCGCCGGCGCCGTCGGTCAGAGCGATCACATTGCCCTGGCCGTCGAAGAGATAGGAATAGGTGACGCCGCCGCGGGTCATGCTGAGGGGGTGGTCCATACTGTCATAGACATAGCTGGCGATCACGTCGCCGCTATTGTTCACTTCCTGCACCAGATCCAAACCGCTGTAGACGTAGTGAGTCGTTATACCAGCGCGGTCGCGCTTGCGGATGCGCCGCCCCAGGGCGTCGTAGGTATAGGCGGCGTGGCTGCCATCGGGGAAGTCGATGCGCGTCAGCCGGTTGTTGGCATCCCAAGTGAAGGTAGTCGTCTGCCCGCCTATGGTTTTGGTCTTCAGGTTGCCGTTGTTGTCATAGGTGAAAGTTGCGCCGTTGCTCGACGAGACCAGTTGGTTGGCGGCGTCGAAGCTGGAAGTCACGCCATTTTTGGCCGTGCGGTTGCCGGCCGCGTCATAGCTATAGCTCTCGTTGACGCCGGGGCCGTTCACGCCCGTCAGTTGATAGAGCGCGTCGTAGGTGTAGGTGGTCGTCCCCGCGCCGTCCTGCACGGTGAGGATGTTGCCCAGTTTGTCATAGGTGTAGCGCAGGTCGCTGAAGGTGACCGCGCCGTTGGCGCTACGGTTGATCTGCCGCGTCAGCCGAGCGTTGGCGTCGTATTCCAGGCTGACACGCGCCCCGGCGCTGCCCGCTTCGGGCAGAATGCTCGTCAGGCGGCCGGCCGCGTCATAGGTGTAGCCATAGCTAAAGCTGGCCGGCCCGCTGGCGCTCAATGATGTCAAACGGCTGGCCAGGTTGTAGTCATAGCTCATCGTCTGAATGGGATTGTTGCCAGTGGCGATGGTCGCGCCATAGAGCAACCCGGTCGCTTGCAGCCAGGGGTCATAGTCTACGCCATTGCTCACCTGGTCGCCGCCGCCATTGGGGTTATAGAGGCCGCCGCTGGCCCGATCATCAGATGCGTCGAGGGGGCCAGCGCCGCTGCCCCACCAATTGTCCTCGGCGTTGATCATAGCCGCGCCGCCGATATTCTGCACACCAAACTGGCTGTTGCCGATGATGCGGTTTTCGTGGAGCGTAGGATTGGCGCCGTTGATCACATAGACGCCCACCACGTTGTTGCGGATGGCGTTGCCCGTGAGCGAGGGCGAGACGCCGTCCAGCACGATGCCTTTGGCGCCAGATGCTGCGACGGTGTTGTCCGCAAAGATGATGCTGCCGGTGTTGATATACAGGTTCTCGTCATAATAGCCGCCGCCGTAGCGCACGACCACATGGTCGAGCACGTTGCCGGCGCTCGAAGACTGGAAGCGCAGGGAGCTCCAATCTTCGGGCAGCGGATTGCCTTGCCCCGTGACGCCGCCAACGGAGTTGTCATGGCGCGACGTGAAGTAGATTGGCTGGGCCGCTGTTCCGTCGGCGACGAGTGCGCCGTTGATCCAGAGGTCGTCGTAGAAGTCATGGAACTTGACGATGGTGCCCGGCGTCAGGGTCAGCTTCCCCCCCGCGTTGACCGTCAGGTCTTCCCAGACGATGAAGGGCAAGCCGTCGTCGCCGTCCCAGGTCACGTTGCCGCTGATGCTGCCGTAGGTGACGAAACCGTTGAGCTGGTTGCCAGTGGCCGTGTTGCCGCTCAGGGCGATGGAGTGGCCGTTGTTGTTCAACGGCGCCCAGACAGCCGCGCCAACATTGTTCTGGAACTTGTTGCCCGTCAGACTGGTTGGCAGGACGTTGTAGAGCGTCAATCCGCTCTCAGCGGAGCGGGCGATGGTGTTGTTGGTCAGCGTGACGCCCTGGGTCTCGACAAACACATTCTCGCCATAGTAGCCGCCGCCGTAGCGCACGATGGCGTTGTCGAGGACGCTGCCGCCGCTGCCGTTCTGGAAGCGGATGGAGCTCCAGTCGTCAGGCGCAGGCGTCGTTGCGCCGCCGTCGCCGTTGCTGTCACCACCCACAGCGTCATCCTTGATCGAGGTGAAATGGATGGGGCTGCCCGCGGCCGTGTCGGCGACGAGTGCGCCGTTGACCCAGAGGTCGTCGTAGAAGTCATGGAACTTGACGATGCTGCCCGGCGTCAGGGTCAGCTTCCCCCCCGCGTTGACCGTCAGGTCTTCCCAGAC
>CAZLMM010000080.1:0-4619 GCA_964560495.1 uncultured Caldilineaceae bacterium | reverse complement strand
TCAACGGCGCCCAGACAGCCGCGCCAACATTGTTCTGGAACTTGTTGCCCGTCAGCGCCGGGGGCAACACATTGTAGAGCGTCAGTCCTTTGTCGCTTGACCGCGCAAACGCATTGTTGGTCAAGATGACATCGTTCGTTTCTATAAAGACATTCTCTTCGTAATAGCCGCCGCCGTAGCGCACCGTTGCGTAATCGAGCACACCGCGACTGCCGGTCTGGAAACGGATGGAACTCCAGTCGTCAGGAGCGGGCGTCGTTTCGCTGCCGTCGCTGTTGCTGTCCCCACCCACCGTATCGTCCTTGAGCGATGTGAAATGGATGGGTTGTGCGACCGTTCCGTCGGCGATGAGCGTTCCCTGCACCCACAGATCTTCATTGAAGCTGGCAAACTTGACCACCACTCCAGCCTCCACCGTGAGAGTGACGCCAGGGTTGATCGTCACATCGCAAGTGACCACATAGGGGCTGTTGGCCAGGCTCCAGGCAGCGTCGGCAGCAATGACGCCGCAGACATCGGTGGCGGCTGCGCCAGGTTGCGCGTGGTAGGGCTTCAGGCTGGCAGTATCCGGCTCGCCTGCCGATGGCTGAAGCGGCGGAGTCTGTGGGGCGGCGTCGACTTTTTCTGTCTGCGCCGCTGCGCCTGCGAAATCCTCTTGATTGGGCGACGCAGGAATTGTCGCCGCCGCGCTCGAAGAAACCTCCTCATCGGACGGCGCAGGTCGGCGCTCATTGGAAGCCGCAATGGAAGACGCAGCAACGCTGCCTGCCTTCACATAGTCATAGTTGATCGTCGTGCGAATCGCAGGTGCGCCGATAATCAGCATCTCCACCACATCTGGGCTGGCGGGAATGTCGCTCTGATAGCTGTAGGTCATGGCCGCGGTCGCGCCGATGACGCCAGTCAAGTTGTTGACCGCGTCGTAATTGTAGTTCGTTGCGCCTACGCCGGGCGCCTGTTCCTGGATCAGGCGGTTGGCCGCGTCATAGGTGTATTGACGGAGCGCCCCAGTAGCGTCAGCAATGCCGGTCAGGTTGCCCACACCATCGAAGGTATAGTTTGTTTGGCGGCCAAGGGGATCCGTCTTACGCGTGACCCGATCCAGCACATCGTAGGTGTAGACAGTGGCGTTGCTGCGTCCGTCGGCGACCTGGGTCAGGTTATCGTTGGCGTCATAGACATACTGCCTGGTCTGCCCCAGGGCGTTTGTGGTCATGGTCAGCCGCGCGCCGCCATCATAGGCAAACTGGGTGACGCGACCTTCAGCGTCGGTAATTTTGGTCAGATTACCCGCCGCGTCATAGAGCATATTTGTCTGGAATCCCAGGGCGTCGGTCAGCCGGGTCATGTTGCCAAAGCCATCGTGGGTCAGAGTGATGGTCTTGTTGAGGGGGTCGGTCATGGTGAGCGGCTGACCAAAGCTGTCGTAGGTAAACCTGTGATTCTGCCCCAGCGGGTCTGTGATCTGTGTGAGGTTGCCCTTGCTGTCATACCCATAGGAGATGACGCCGCCAACCGGATCGGTCACGCTGGTGGGCAGATTGAACACCGCCTCATAGGTCGTGCTGGTGCGGGCGAAGGCGCTGTAACTCGTCATATTGCCGCGTGCGTCATAGCCAAAGCTCTTGGGCGGCTGGTCAATGTCGATGAGGCGGCGGCGGTCGTCGTAGGTGTAGTTGAAGGACTGCACGGGGTTGCTCATCTGGGTCACCAGACCCTGGGCATTGGCGACGTAAGTCGTTGCGACGCCCCGTTCGTCGGTCGCGCTGGTCTGATTGTTCCCATAGGTCAGGCTGCGCTGTTGATTGAGCGCATCTTGGTGCGTTGTCACACGGCGTTCACCGTCATAGCCTAGCGTCGTGGCGTCGCCGCGTGGATAGACGATGCGAGTTAGCAGATGATTGGCATCGTACTCATAGGTGGTGACCCGGCCTAGAGGATCGCTGACGGCGGTCAGGTTGCCGGCTGTATCGTGGCTGAGGGTGTAACTCCGTCCAACACCGTCAGTCACTTTGTCGATCAAGCCATCCGCGCCATAAGTAAATGTGGTGACGCGTCCGCTGGCGTCAGTGATTGCGGTCAGGCGGGTAGTCAACCCCCACTGCCCGTTGGCAAGCGTCACGCCGTTGGCGGCATAGGCGAGTGTGTGGGCGTTGCCGTTGCGATCTTCCAGGCGCACAAGCCGCCCCTGGCTATCAAAACTCTCTTTGATCCCGTGTTTGGAAGTGCGCAGCCACGAGCCATCGCCGTTACGAACCAATGCGCTGAAGTCTTCGGGTGAGGCGACGTAGCTGCCGTTGGGCTGGCGCGTGTAGGTCAGCTGCTGCCCATCGCCCTGGATGATGAATGCCGCGTCGCCCTGTTCCACGAGCAGCGTGTCATAGCTGCTCACCCAGTTGTAGCCAAAGGGCCAGATGTCGCCCCGACGCACTTCCACTTGGCCGGTGACATTGAGCGAGGGCTGCGCGCCGCTATCGTAGTAGAAGGTCTCTGTCGCCTTGAACGGATAGAGTCCAGGCGCGACCCGATAGCCGAGCGCGTTGCGCGTGTCCCAGGTTGCCTGGGCGGTGTAGCCCTGGCCCATGTACTCCTTGCCCTGGAACTCCATCACCCACGAGGCGCTGGCTGGCGTCTGCGTGGTGATAGTGAAAGGCGCACGCGCCGTCACCGTAGGCGTATCATTGGAGCTGCTATAACGGATGGAAAGCAGTGCAGGAAAGCCGCGACCGCTGACGGGCAAAAAGGCATAACTTTCAGAGACAGAGCCGACGCCCATGTTGATTTCACAGCCGGATGTTCGGCACTGCTCTCCCCCTTCACCGCCGTTGGCGTCAGAGAGTGTCGCGTCGCCGCCCTGACCAGGTCGCTGACCGGCAATGCCCGGCAGCGCATGGCCGTAAGCCGAAAAGTGGGGAACGCGCGCCTGCAGCGCCTTTGCGCCAGTGTCCAACTGCACCACCTTGCCCGGCACCGGATCGCGCCAGCGCCCCTCCTTGCCGTCCCACCAGTAACAGAGCGTGTCTGTCCCCACCGGCAGACTGCCCGTGTAGACCACAGTCCACAGCACTTCTTTGCCCTGGGGAAAGACGACGCCCTCCGGCTCGAACGCGCTAAAGCCCATGGGAATGGAGCCGTCGGGGAAGTGGCCGGGCAATCCATCGTTGGGCAGATAGGTGACGCGCACGTTCTGCGTCGAAGCCAACGCCCCGGCCGGGAACTCCACGCTGGAATTGTTCAGGCTGTTCATCACCATGCCGCCATTCGTTCCGACGGCGACAGTTTTGGCGTCCAAGGGATAAAGGCGCACATCCTGCACGGCGACAGTGCGGTTGATTTCGCCCACGGTCAGACGTTCGTCGCCAGTGAACCCGGCGCGGTCGAACTTGATGAGATGCTCGCCCGCGCTCACTGCCAATGTAAAAAGCCCCTGGCTGTTCGAGGTCGTGACTGCGGAGTTGTCCGACGTGTGCACCGAAACGCCGGCCAAAGGCATCTCAGTCGCCGCGTCAAAAACCGCGCCGACGATAGTCGCATCAGCGCCAGTTGTCGGGCATAGATCGCCCAGGTGCGTCGAGACGCGCATCACATCGCGCACGTCGATGACGCCGTTGCTGTCCACATCGAAGCGCGCGTCGTAATTGGCGCCGCCGCTGGTCGCGCCCCAATGATCTGCATACGCCTGCAAATCGCTTTCCTCCACCATGCAATTGCAGTCTACGTCGCCAAACAGAGGACAGGGTTGGCCTGTCGTTTGGGCCGGCGGATCGGGAACCACAGGTGCGGCCAGCCCAGACTCTGCGAAGGCGGCGCGCGTTGGTTGGAAAACGCCCGACCCGATGGATAAAATAAGAGAGGCGCAAACCGCCAGGTGGAGACCCCTCAACACCCGGCCCGGAAAACGCCGTTGGCTTTTCATGGCGAATCCTTTCAGCGATCATCAGGCTCAATTGTGAAGCAAGAACTACTTGCGAATTCGGGGCGGCTCACGCAGCAGAAAACCCTGTGCTGCTATTTCTTCTGGATCAGCGGCAGATAGCTCTTGCGTTCGACGGCGGCGAGGGTTAGCGTTGCACCCTGGATGGGTTCACCAAAGGCATCGACCACCAGGGCGTTGGCAAGGGTGGGAGAGAGCGCATCGACAGGGAGCGAAGACTCGAAATGGAGCACGGCCAATACACCGCCATTGGCGCCGCTTCCTGATCCATATGAATAGGCGCCGATGCGGGTGCGATCCGTCAGTTGAAGGGGCCCCAGACCCGATGCACAGCGCGTCGCAGCTGCGCTGCACCCGGTTGTCTTGCCGAGGAGATCGCTCAACGTAACGCCCGTGAGCAACGATTGAGCTGTGTCATAGACTATTTCGACCTCGAAGCCGCCCACATTGCTTGCGCCCTGAAAAGAAAGCTGCAAGTCGATGGCAGCAAGGGGCGTTTGGGGCGCAGGGGCCTGGGGTGACGCAGGCTGGGCGGCAGGAGTTTCCGCGGCGACAAAAATCGTCGACGCCAGACAGAGGAGTAGAGCCAGAAAGATCGCGCGAGAGAGTTTCGCCAGGGACATTTGCCATCAACTCCTTCCGTCAGTTTGACGCAATCACACCGATAAGGGTATACTTTATTTTT
>CAZLMM010000079.1:0-30633 GCA_964560495.1 uncultured Caldilineaceae bacterium | reverse complement strand
ATGACAACCATTGGGTTACTTGCGCCCACGTGTACTAGCGAGTTGCAGCGATGTCGCTGATGCCTTCTAACGAACGATGATTGCCGGACGCCGATTTTACTCGGCAGGATTCTTGAGATATGCAAATGCGCAAGTGGATCATTATTTTGGGTGCGACGGCGCTGGTTGCAGTAGGCGCCTGGTGGGTGATTGCCAATCAGGGAAGCGTGGAGACCTTTATCAGCCGACCATTGGCAGAAAGCGGGCCAACGACGGACTCGCCCGTCAGGGCCAGCCGCGCCATCGCCGCAGAGGCGAAGTTGACGCCGCTGCAATACGCCGACCTAAGTATGGCGGCGAGTGGGTTGGTGGATGAGGTGCTGGTAGTCGAGGGACAGAGCGTCCAGGCGGGCGATGTCATCGTTCGTCTGATGAGCGATCGCGAAACGATTGCCATCGCCCAGGCGCAAGCGAGCGTAGAGAAAGCGCGAGCGCACTTGGAAAAACTCCTCAATGGCCCCCTGCCTGAGGAGATCGCCGCGGCGCAAGCTGGCGTCGATGCGGCTATGGCTCGGCTGGCGCTCTTGCAGGAGGGGGCGCGTCCCGAGGATATTGCGATTTCCCAGGCGGCCCTGGCGGCTGCCCAGGCGTCGTATCAGCAAGTGGCGGCTGGCCCCGACGACGGCGCGCTGATCGCCGCACAGGCAGAGCTGGAAAACGCCAGAGCGGCATTGCAGCAGGCGCAGAACGCCTATAATCGCGTCAGCTGGCGCGGGGACATCGGGGCGCTGCCAGAAGCTGCCGCCTTGCAGCAGGCATCGAACAACTTCGAAGCGGCGCAAGCCCGCTATGACGATCTTGCAGCCGGGGCCGATGTCAATCAACTGGCACGCGCCGGCGCTGAAGTGCGCCAGGCGCGCGCCAGTCTGGAACGGGTGCAGGCGTCAGCCACGGCCAATGAAATTGCAGCCGCCGAGGCCGAAGTGCGCCGGGCGCAGGCCCAGCTCGATTTGCTCATGGCTGGCGCGCGGCCAGAAGATATTGCCGCTGCGCGCTCTGATTTAGTCCAGGCCGAAACAGTGGCGATGCAGCAGCAGCTTGCCCTGGCGGACAAAGAATTGCGCGCTCCCTTTGCCGGCGTCATTGCTGGCCTCGATCTCAGATCAGGTCAACAGGTCGCTGCTGGCGTTCCTGTTGCGCAGCTGGCGGACACGTCGGCATGGCTGGTGGAGACCAGCGATCTGACCGAGATCAGCGTGGTGGATGTTCACGAGGGAGACCGGGTTGAGGTTCAGGTGGACGCGCTGCCCGAAATGACATTTTCGGGCGTGGTTGAGCGCATCAAGCCATTGGGAGAAAATGTCCAGGGAGACATCACCTATAAGGCGACGATCCGCCTGGACGAGAACGATCCGCGCCTACGCTGGAATATGACAGCGGCTGTGCTCATCGAACCGGACGATAAGAACGAATGACAAGAAAGCCATCGGAGATCGCGTTTACTCTGTGCAAGCGCCGTTATTACCGATGATGCTTATCGAGGTTTCTTGGCCGGTTTTGTCAGCCATCCGGCCACAAGCAAAATGGCGATCATTGCGAGGCCGGTCGCCATGAGAACGAGGCCCCATTGCCAGGCCGCCGGCGCATAGCGCAACTCGATCAGCGACGCTCCTGCTGGAATTGCAACTGCCCGGAACAAACCGTTTGCTTCGACCACCTCTGCTGGCCGGCCATTGACCTGCGCTTGCCAGCCCGGCGTCCATACTTCGCTCATCACTAAATAGGTGGGCAGGGCGCTCTCGGCGCGCAGGGTGGCTTTCGAGGGCGTCAATGTCTCGATTGCCACCCGCTTGGCCGATGCATCAGGCTCTAATGCGGCGAGGTCGCCGTTGGGGGAAGCCAACCATGCCCGTGGCGCAACAGCTGTATTACGATAGACCGCCAGATCGCCCGGCGCGTCCAAAACAAGCTCGAACTTATCGCCAGGCAGAACGACATCATCTCTGGCAATCACATACTTCACATTGAGCAGATCGTAGTGCGCGCTTTCCCGCCCGCCCAACGCCTCCCAGTAATCCGACCAGTTCTTCAACATGAGGGGATTGGCGACGCCGCCGACATCCTCCAGACCTGACAGAGCCGCTGCATCTGGCTGCCACAAACCAGCAATGTCCGTGCGGGTGTCGATGCGAAAGCGATCTGGATCGCTCCGCAAGAAGGCAATGATTTCCGGATGGTTGTAACCATTGGTCGGGTCGTTGGGGCCAATGTCGGTGTAGACGCCTGTGGCCGACAGGTCGAAGAAGATCAGTGCAATCATCCCCACGCAAAAAGCCGTTCCGCCCACCCAATCTGCCTGCCGTGCGGCGATCAGACCCCAGGCGGCCAGCCAGAAGAGCGCGGCGAAAACCAATGCCAACGACGCCACCGACGCCCGCAAAAACACTGTGTCGTCCTGCTGCGTGATCAGCAGCGAGAAGAAACTGAGGGGGAGAACGATTGCCGCCAGGAGCAGCCCGCCGATGCGCAAAAAGGAAGCAAAGGTTGAAGCGCCGCTTTCATCCACACTGCTCCCACTGTCGGCCAGGCGATCCAAACCCACGGCGGAGAGGACCGAGACGCTCAACGTCCACAGCACAACTGCACGTGCAGGCGCACGGAGCAGGTCGGCGCCAGGCGCCAACAGCGTCAGCCAACCGTGTACGATGGCATAGATGCCCAGCCCGACGGCCAGGCCAAACAGTCCCAGGCCAAGCCACGGCCAAAGATGACGCCGATCGTTGCGTCCCACAAGTAGAAAACCGGCCACCGCCAGGATCAGCGTTGCGACGCCAGCATAGGGCAATTCGACGCGCTGCCAGAGGCTCCAATGCAGCGCTGGCCCGCGACCAAAGAAACCAGGCGTCAGCAAGCCAATGAGCTGGGAAGGTGACAGGGAATAAGAGACCGTGTCCTGGTAGGTGAATTCCTGGCGCACGGTGTCTCGCGTCATCTCGATGGCTGGCAGCAAGATTGGCGCAGTGAGGAGCAAGGTGATCCCCAGGCTGGTCAGAAGGATGAGCAGACCGTTCCACAACCATGAGGCGGTCGATGGCGAACTTGCCTCCTCACGGTTCACCATGCGTGCCTGCACAACCATCCACCCGGTCGTATAGACCACGAGGGCCAGGCCGATGTAGAAGCTGCTCTGGGCATGTCCAGCATAGTTGGCAAGGGCGAAGAGCAGTCCTGTCGCCAGCGCCCACGGGATGCTGCGCTGGCGCAGGCTACGATGATAGGCGGCCAGCACCCAGGGCAACCAGCTCAACACGGCGATCAGATTCAGATTGCCAAGATGAATCAACAGGGGATCGCTGAGCGCAAAGGCGATGCCAGCGAACAATGCGGCGGGGCGCATCACGGCTCGCTCGCCGAAACGGAGTGTGCGCGCAAGCACATACATCCCCAACCCCGCCCAATAGAGATGCCCAATAACGAGCCACTGCATCCAGGGGTAGTCAAAATCAGGCAAAAGGAGAAAGAGCGCCAGATTGGGGGGATAGAGAAAACCGGCCTGAATGTCGCCGATGAAGGGTGCGCCGCCGTAGAGATGGGGATTCCACAAGGGCAAGCTCCCTTGGGCCAGTTCGCGCGCAGCAAAGCGATAGGTGGGGAAGAGAAAACTGACCAGGTCGCCGCCATCAGCGGGCTGATAAACGTCGCCGCTGAGAGTGCGCCAGAAGAAGCCGACGATCAGGAGAAAGAGAAGGCCGCCGGCGACCAAATCGGCGGAGAGGCTGGCGGTTTCAGCGCGGCGACGCTCGTAGAGGCGCAATACCCACGCCAAAAGCAACCAAAGAACGCCAACAACCAACAGCACAGGGAGACTGATGCTCACAAGATGATGCTTCCACTCAGCCTATTTGCGGAGCGTAAACGGCGCTTTCAAAGGATTTCGTAAACGCGTCCATTGAAGCGGCGTCCACCACTCTGGTCAACTGCTGTGTGTTCAACCCGTGGATGCGTTCTTCGAGCGCAGGCTGCACGGGACCAAAACGATGTTGCAACACAAGCAAAAGCATATTTGCAGCCCCTTCATCTCTGCCGATTTTGCGCCCCTGTTCAAGTCCCCGTTCGAGACCTTGTTCCAGGCCCTTCTCAAGGTCTTCTTCGAGGAGCTGCGCGTACCATGGTGATTCTCGCAAGACTGCCATATCCCACCTCATGATCTCTTGCACGATGTGCATATCCAGAACGAATGCTGCAAAAAACGCCAGAAGTGTCTCAAGTTCTGACTCTTCTCTGCTACCTGCGATCAGTCAAACCAAAAGGCGCACGGGTACATTCAGGCTGTGGATGAATTATACTACCTGCATGGCAACCTAACAACAATCCCATGGAACGACCCAATGAGCCAACCAGATGCTTCCAAAGAGCAATTCATCACCGAACAGCAGCTGCGCGTCCACACGGGCGAGCGCGGACGCCCCATCTACGTCGCCTATCAAGGTGTGGTGTATGATGTGACCAACTGCCCTAAATGGCGGATGGGCTTGCACGAGAATCTTCATTGGCCCGGTCAAGACTTGACGGCGGAATTGGCTGATGCGCCCCATTCGGCCAGCGTCTTCAATCATCCATGCGTCAAACGTATTGGAATTCTTGCCAGGTGACTTAGCCAATCGCCCATCCCTCTCTCTCACCAGTTGTTTGATGTCCGCGCAACAAAGATGAGGCATGATGCACCTGAGTGCATCATGCCTCATCTTGCCCGTTCCTGGCTCGATCTCTCGCTCCCCAATCTCCTGTTGGGCAAGAGATTGGGGATCAGAGATTGGAGATGGAAGATACAGCGCCGTGAATGTTATTGCGGGAAGGACACTTCCGGCCCGATGATCGACAACTGGTAGACCTGGGGCTGCGTGCTCGTGTTTTTCACGATGACGTAGAAGTCTTCGTCCGCCTCGTTGGCAGTCGACCAGATCAAGGTCTTCCAGTTCTGGATCATGCCATGTTCATCCGCATTCTTCAGGTCGCGCTCGATATCCTTTTTCGGAGCATCATGACGATGCACCTGGAGGCTGAGCGGCGCACCCACACCCACTGGTCCGCGCAGGCGACCATCCTCATCTTCCTTGGGCCTTGCCAAATTGGCCATGGTTTCCACACTGAACTCGACGCCTCGGCTCTCATTCGCCGCTTTCAACACCACCAGAGCTTCGGTCGGTGTGGCATCCTCCTTGGTGTTGTCGAAGTTGTAGTGGAATCTATACCAATGCGCTTCTTTGGGCGCCAATTCCACCCAACCAACAAGCGGCGCGCCTGCACCGCCAGCATCGTGGGCGGGTCCATCCACTGCCTCTGCCGGCGTGATGACAAACAATGTCAACACGATTACCACGATGGACGCCAGCGTGAGAGTCCAATTTACTTTGCCTGACATATCCTGAATCTCCTTTCTCCGCGATAAAAAATCGGGGACTTGACGATCGATGGTTGTGGGTGTTACTGCTCGCCAAGTAAACAATTCATACGTCACGAACCACGAGTTATGAGTCACGGGTAACTCGTGATGGTCGGTGATATGAGCTGCCAACCCAGAGATCAGTAACTACGTCCCGGTCTTCAGCATAGCGCAGAGCAGTGGCAGTCTCGTGGCAAGAGCGTGGCAAAAGGTTTGTGAGGCAGCTTTCCTGTCATCATGCGTGCTGCGTCACTGTGCGATGTTTTTGCGACGGCAGGCATGTATCCTGGTGGAAAAGATTGTCGCGCTGCGCATCGGCATTCTCAGCTGGCGTTGCACTGTTGAGGAGACCTTCGTCGCAAGCAATGAGGTTGTTCGCGCCCCAACTCTACGTTGGCGTACACGTCAGCGAGCGAAACGGCTGTCAGGTTCGGTTGAATTTGACACTAGAAATTCGTTGCGGAAAGCGCGATAATATACAGAGATTGTGAGATGGAGGTGGAGTTTGCCCGGCCTGACCCTTCGCCTCTTCGGTCCTCCACGTTTGGAACGAAATGGCGACCTCACCCATGTTGGACGCCGCAAAGCAGTCGCGCTTCTGGCCTATCTGGCTGTCACTCAGCAGCCCCATGCCCGCGACGAGTTGGCTGCACTCCTATGGCCAGAATTGGATCAGCCCCACGCACGCATGATGGTGCGCAGCGTATTGCTTGCGATTTCCTATGCGTTGGGAAAACACTGCATCCTCCTGTTCGATGACCAGGTGGAGATTGCCTGTCAGTCCGATCTGTGGGTGGATGTCATTCACTTCCGCAAACTGATAGCAAGCGTCGCTCACTGCCAATGCTCACCCCACGACTTGTGCGTTGAGTGTCTCGACCACCTGCACGAAGCAGTCAGCCTGTGTCAAGGTCATTTCTTGGCCGGTTTCTCCCTGGCCGATGCACCTGAATTCGAGTTGTGGCAGACAACAGAGAAGGAGTTCCTCTATCACCAGTTCTCCGCTGTTCTGGAGCAGCTTGCGCACAATTACGTCTCTGGCGGGCGGCGTCAATTTGGCAGCGCTGCGGAATACGCCCGTCGCTGGCTCGCTCTCGACCCGCTTCATGAACCGGCGCACCGTATGCTCATGCGTCTGTACGCCTGTTCGGGCGACCGCAGCGCTGCGTTGGAACAATACCAAGAGTGCGCTCGTACTCTCCAGGCAGAGTTGGGTGTATCCCCCGATGCAGAGACGAGCACCCTCTATGAATACATTCGTGGTGGGGGGCTTCCAGAGTTCGTCGAAACTGCTTCGAGGGAGGACAAAATTCGGGCCTGGTAGATTGTATGATCTTTATTTGTCGCGTCTATGAGTTGCAACCGGGTGCAGTTCAAATTGGAGGCGGGCAATCGTACGGGCGTGAGGTGGGCGGCGAACGAGGGAATCCTTGAGAAAAAATCCACCCCGCCGCCCACCTCACGCCCCAACCGTGAAATAGACCCATTGCAACCTCAATGGTCGCAAAGCAAGTGCGTCAGCGCGCAACGGCGGCGGCAAGCGAGTGAAGGTCCTTATCCCAAATCGACTGATGCAGGCTGATCCCCAATTTCTCTGCGCGGGCGCGCATTCCAAGGAAACCTGACTGCTCGCTGCACAGGAGGACAATGACTGTGGAGCCGCGTCGCCGCGCCTGATGCAGCAGCCACAAAACGGCTTCGTCGATCTGTGGCGCCACCAGAACAACCACAGTCCCCCATTCGAGTTTCGCCAGGGGCGTCGGCAGCCAGGCCGTCAGGTCGTTGGCCGCGCCGTTCAATTGCACGCGCGCCAGCGCGCTCAGAATCGCCATCAATTGCGCCTGACCAGAACGGGGGACTAGCGTCGCTATCATCCCCCCATACTGGGCGTCTTGCCCATTGCATATCAGACCCACCGGCTGCCGTTGACCCACAGCGTAGGCGGCCATGGAGGCTGCCACGACAATCGCCCATTCACTGGCGCTAACCATGTAGCGCGCCGGATAATGATCTGGGTGCAAATCGAGGATGACCATCATGTTGAGCGCAACAGAAGGTTGGAACTTCTTGACCAGAAGCTCATTGGCATGGGCGCTGGCCTTCCAATGGATGCGCCGCAGAGTGTCTCCATTGGTGTATGAGCGCACGCCGCTCAGCCGCGCCGGGTCTTCGTAGAGCTTTTGCGGCGTCGCCATCACGCCAAAGGGGATGACGCTGGGCAGGCCAAGCTCTTGCAGCGACACGACTCGTGGATAGATGGTGATAGACGGCGACGTCTGTTCCTCCCAGACTGCATCGGCAAAACCAAACAGGTCGCCCGTGCGCAGGGAAATCGGCCCCAACCGATAGTAGCCACGCTGTTTACATGCCAACGTATATGCGTGAAGCGTCGTTGACCGTCCACTTACGCTCAGCGCAATACGATAGTCGGAGATGTCGCGCAATTCAAGGGGGACGCGTTCTTCCACCACAATCCAGGGCGCCGGCAGCCAGGAGCGGTTGGTCAGCTCCAGTCGCACCTGAATTTGCTGACCCACAAACGCCTTGTCCAGAAAGGTGCGCTTGATAGTCAAGTTGCCCAGGCTGCGCCGCACCGAAAGATGGCTGAAGAGATAGACGCCGCCGATCACATACGCCAGGTAGTAAATCCAATCCATACGCAGCACAGAGCCGACAATGAACAGGATCAACAGCGCCCAGAAGAGGTTGTGCATCTCAACGTTCCACGCTACCCAGGTCGAGGGGCGTCTGCTGGAGAATTTCCGTGACAATGGCGGGGGCGGTGCGCCCACGCAGCGCGCTTTCTGGGCGGACGATGCAGCGATGAGGCAGGCACAGGGGCGTCATCGCCTGAATGTCATCGGGCAGTACGAAGTTGCGTCCTTGCAACGCGGCGCGCACCTGCGCGCTGCGATAGAGGGCCAGCGATCCCCGTGGGCTGGCGCCGATGGAGAAGTCTGGGTGATTGCGCGTTGCCTGGATCAAGGCGACGATGTAGCGGCGTAAGCTCTCATCGACGCGCGTCCGCCACACCATCTCGGCCAGCTGGGGCGTCTGGCTGCCATCCACAACGGGCGTCAGCGTTTCGATGGGGTGGCGTTCACCCAGGTTGACCAGCATGGCCTCTTCATCTGCACTGGAGAGGTAGCCCAGGCTGATGCGCATGAGAAACCGGTCAAGCTGAGCTTCGGGCAGGGGAAAGGTGCCCTCAAACTCGATGGGGTTCTGCGTCGCCAACACCATGAAGGGCCGCAGAAGCGACCGCGTCTCGCCGTCCACTGTCACCTGGCGCTCGCCCATGCACTCCAACAGGGCAGCCTGGGCGCGCGGGGTGGCGCGGTTGATCTCATCGGCCAGCAGCAGATTGGTGAAAGCCGGACCGGGCATAAACTGAAACTGTCGCTTCTCCTGGTTGAAGACGCTGACGCCGGTGATGTCGTTGGGGAGCAAGTCGGGCGTACACTGAATGCGACGGAAGTCCACATCCATGCTGCGGGCAAGCGCACGCGCGAGCATGGTCTTGCCCACTCCGGGCACATCTTCCAGCAGCACATGCCCCTCACAAAGCAGCGCGATCACCAATGTCTCAACCACCTCGCGCTTGCCAACGATGACCTTTTCCACGTTGGCGATGATCTTTGCGGCGAATTCCTGGAGTGGCTCCATGGACCCTTCCCATTTCTCTTGCGACCCAGTCCCGGCGTCTCTTAAATTGTCCACTTACCTTTGCACAATCTCAGGTGACATTTAGCTCCAAGAGTGACTGTCACCCCGGGGTGATGCCGAAAATTGCAAAGAGAATGACTTGCTGTGGTCATTGTAACGCAAAGGCAGGCTTTTGTCAGACCGGATCGGGCTTTAGCCGCCATCTCCCGGTGGGTTGCGCCGCAGACATTCGCACCAGATGCCCACTGCGTCTCCACCACTTCTCCACAATTCGGCGCTATGCTGGAAGCATCAAACGACAACAGGCGACGCCCATCGGCTCGCCCATAGAATCAGAGAAGTATCAAAGAAAAAATCAGAGAAACGGAGAAAGACAAATGTCTCGCAAAGTAGGAATCGCAATCGTAGTTGCAGTCGCCATGGTCTTGGTCGTTGCCGCAGTCGTGATGGCCCAGGACGTTGCTGTAACGCCCACGCCGGGCGCGGGCTATGGACGCGTGATGGGTGGTCAGGGCATGATGAACCGCGGCGCGATGATGGGCAGCGGCTGGGTGGACCAAGACAAAGATGGCGTCTGCGACAACTTCACCGACGCAGACGGCGATGGCGTCTGTGACAATGCCCAATCTGGGGCGCGACGCATGGCCGGTCGTCAGGCTGGCGCAATGCACGGCCAAGGACGCGCCATGATGCATGGTCAGGGGAAAGGACAAGGCCCGCTCTTTAGCGATGCAGATGGCGATGGCGTGTGCGACCGCTTTGCTGCCATGCACCCCGATCAGACAACGCCGTGATTGGACGTAACGGTGGGGCAGGTCAGGCCCACTTGTAGCAAAGGGCGAACATGGAGGACGGCGCAAGAATCCGCCGTCCTCCAACGATTGGGCAACCATGCACGTGCAAGACCATTCCCGACGAAATTGCGCTCTATTCCACATTCAGCCATAATCGAACGCAATGACACACAAAATCCTGGTGGTCGACGACGACCCGCAAATTGTACGCCTGGTGCGCACTTATCTTGAGCAAAGCGGCTTTGCCGTCGTCACTGCCGCCGATGGCGAGAGCGCCTTGACCTCTCTGCGCAACGAGCGCCCCGACCTGGTTGTCTTGGACGTGATGCTGCCCAAACGTGATGGGTTGGAACTGACGCGACTGGTGCGCAGCGACCAGACGATGGCCGCAACGCCGATCCTGTTACTCACCGCACGCGTAGAGGATATCGACCGCATTTTGGGGCTGGAGTTGGGCGCAGATGATTACGTGACCAAGCCCTTCAACCCCCGCGAGGTTGTGGCGCGCGTCAGGGCGATCTTGCGGCGCAGCGAGCTTGTTGCCCAAACGCAGACTCAGCCACTCTTGCGCGTCGCCAATGTTGTCCTCGATCCCACATCTCACACGGTTGCCAAGGCGGGTCAATTGACGCCGCTGACCCCCAGTGAATTCGACCTGTTACATCTGCTCATGCGCCATCCGGGGCGCGCCTTCACCCGCACCCAGATCATAGAAGAAGGGTTGGGCTACGAATACGTGGGCTTGGAGCGCACTGTGGACAGTCATATCAAGAACCTGCGCCGTAAGCTAGAAGATGATCCCCACCAGCCACAACTCATCGAGACAGTCTATGGCGTCGGCTATCGGCTGAACGCATGATCTAGGTTCATCATGTCGCTCACCGTCAAACTCCTCGCCACCCTCGCCCTCACGATTGCCGTCGCCTTGCTCACTGCCGCGTTCCTGGCTGGTCGCGCCGTAAACACAGCCGCGCGCGGCTATTTCGGCGCGATGATGCAGGAGCGGCTTGCTCTGATCGCCGACGAGGCGGCCAGCCGCTATGTGCAGTCAGGTTCGTGGACGGCCGTGCAAGAGTGGGTGGACGACGCCTGGGCGACGAGCGCGCCGGGGATGATGGGACGCGGCTTGATGGCCGGGCGACAGCGCATGATGCGCGACGCAGCCGAACGTGCGCTCCTGGTCGATCCAGCCAACGGCGCGCCCCTGGCTGATGGTGCAGCAGCGGTGGACAGGGCAGCCCTGGCGGTGGCCGCGCCGGTGCTGGTGCGAGGCGAAGTCGCAGCTCTTTTGGCGCCGGCGTCTTCGTCCTCTGTGCTGTCTGCCAGTGAGGAAGTGTTGCTGGCGCAAATCAACCGGGCGTTGTGGTGGTCGGCGTTGGCGGCTGGTCTGGTTGCACTGGCGGCGGGCGGCGCATTGGCCGCCAGTATTCTACGTCCCCTTCATCGTCTGGAGAAGGCTGTCGAGGCAGTGGCTCGGGGTGAGTTCGATGTACAGTCGCCCGTGAGCGGCAGCGATGAGATTGCCCAACTGGCGCGTGGTTTCAACCAGATGGCCGTCAATTTGCGGCGGCAAGAGGAGCTGCGTCAGCGCATGGTGGCCGATATTGCCCATGAACTGCGCACGCCCCTCAGCGTGATGCAAGGTAATCTTCAGGCCATCCTCGACGGCGTTTATCCCCTGGAGATGCAGGAAATTCAGGTGATTGCGGATGAAACCCGCGTGCTTAGTCGACTCGTGGGCGATCTCCATGATCTGGCTCAAGCTGAGGCCGGACGGTTGCCCCTGGAAAAACAGGTTCTCTCGGCGGCGCCCGTGCTACGCCGCACGGTCGAGAGTTTTCGCTCGCTGGCCGAACAAGGCAAGGTGACGCTTGTGGTAGAGGAGACTCAGCCCGATCTGCTTGTAGACGCCGACCCTGACCGCTTGCAGCAGATCCTGCACAACCTGATGGCGAACGCTTTGCGTCACACGCCGGCGGGTGGCGCAATCCATCTGACAGCGCGCAAAGCAGGCGCAGTCGTGCGCTTCAGCATCATGGATAGCGGCGCCGGCGTCGCTCCAGAAGATGCGCCCCATCTCTTCGATCGTTTCTATCGCGCAGATACCAGCCGGGCGCGTGACGCAAACTACACTAGCGGAGCGGGACTGGGGTTGGCGATCGTCAAAGCGTTGGTGGAAGCTCACGGCGGGCAGGTGGGGGTGGAAAGTCTAGCAGGGCAGGGCGCCACGTTCTGGTTCGATCTGCCCACGAGATTGTCTACGAATCAGTGACGACGCGAATCTCGGCAATCCATTTCACCTGGCGCAACGCATCATCGGTTTCAGTCGGGACGACGAGACGCACCAATCCTTGCTTGCGGGTCATGGGTGCGCCGTCGATCTCAAAGGCCAGTAGTGGCGGGCGAGAAACACTCAAATCGGCAGGATGGATGCGAGCGCCAAAACCGTCGGCGCTGACTACATCCACATATCGCCAACCCAATGAAACAGATACGGCGGTCAGGAGATCGGCCAGGAGAATGCCGCCAAAGACAAAAGGGCCAGAGGCGCTGTGTCCGGTGCTAAAGATAAAGCAATCAGCCATCTGGACGCGGCGCAGTTGAGTGAGCCAATCGAGGGTGCAGCGTTGGGCGCCAGAGGCGTTGATCACCTGGAACGCGCCGTCGCCGTCTGGCGTAGCAAGATTCGGCTCATGGGCATGGCCCGAGACCCACTCTGGCTCGCCAGAATGACTGTGATCCGCGCTCAATGCTCTGGCTCCATGGTGAACGTGAGGGGGTAGCCGTCGGCGCGCGCCCGGCTGTGGGCCACCATGATAAGCCGCCTTGCCTCATCGCGCGGGCGCACCATCACCACCGCGACGCCATCTTGGTGGGCTGTCGCGGCAATGTGCTCCGCCAACTCATCGGACAGGAAGAAGACTTGTTCCAGAATACGAATGACATATTTTATCGGCGTCACCTCGTCGTTGTGGACAATGATCACGTAGCGCGGCTCAAGCACAGTTTCGCGCGTCTCGCCCGGAGCAACTTGTACGAGGTTGGCGGGTTCTGTCCTGGATGGCGAGCTTGTTTTCGGTTCCATAGAGTTCACTCCAAAAGAGAGATGGTTTGTTGATCGGCATTATACCCGTACTTCTCCTGGGGATCAAAGTAACTCCCTTACACAATCTGCTGCTCAACAACCACTGAACTCGGGCGCCCGCTTTTCGATGAACGCCCGTGCACCCTCAGCATAATCGGCGCTGTCGAAAACAAGCGTCTGCAATTCTATCTCTGCGGGAGTAAGTCGCCGCAGGTCGGGCTGCCGCAGGAGCACCTGCAACATGCGCTTGTGTTCGCGCTGTGACACGGATGAGAAGCGCGCCATGCGCTGGGTCAACTCGCCAACGACGCTCTCGATTTCAGCGCCGGGATGAACCTGGGAACACAACCCTACCGCCTGGGCTTCGGCGGCGTCCAGTGTGCGCCCAGTAAGGAGCAAGTCCGCCGTCGCGCCAGGTCCAATGAGATCCACAAAGCGTTTCAGTTCGGGATAGGTGATGACGTTGCCCAGCCGTCCCACTGGCATGGCGAAGCGGGCATTGGCGGCCGCAATGCGCAGATCGCAGGCGCACGCCAGCATCAGCCCGCCGCCGATGCAGTGTCCTTTGATGAGGGCAATCGACGGCTTGCCCAATCCCGCGACGGCGTCAAGCGCAGCGTCCACATGGGCGTTGTAATCCATTGCCTGATTGCGGTTAGCGCGCTGCCAGGCAAACTCGCTGATGTCGCCGCCGGCGCTGAAGGCGTCCTCGCCTGCACCTCGCATGATGACCACCCGCACAGTCGCGTCCTCGTCCAGTTGTCGGCAAAGCGTCGGCAGAGCGCGCCACATGGCGTAGGTGATGGCGTTGTGTTGCTGGGGGCGATTGAGGGTGAGTGTTGCGACGCTGTCATTTTTGGACAGAAGGAGTTCGTCTATCATAGTTACTGCTCGCCAGGTAAACAGTTCATACGTCACGAGTTACGAATTGCGAGTCACGAGTCATTCGTGATGGTCGGCCATATGAGCAGCCAATCTAAAGATCAGTAGCAGACTGTAACGGCTGCACCCACTTCTTCGCAAATCGTTTGCCAATCATTCGAGTTGGTAGAGACGCGCCAAAGTGTGCTATACTTTTCTTGTAAACACAACCGGGGAGCTTGGAGACGCCAGGCTGAGAGGGGGGCCGAATCGCCGCCGACCCGCACACCTGATCTGGGTAATGCCAGCGAAGGAAACAGAACCATCCTATCGCAAACGCTTCACCCAGACTGGGTGAAGCGTTTTTCGTACTCGTACTCGTACTCGACGCCGTTCCTATAACGCGACCAGAATGACAAGGTGTATCTAAAACCAGTCTGCCGTTGGGGCTTGAACGGCGGCGCAGTCATCGTTTTGTAACAGCGGAGCCTCGCCGCCGCCGTTCAAACTCTGCGGAATGACCGACTGTAACTGATTTTGAATACACCAGATTGACAACAGGAATCTGGGGATGGCGAGCCGATAGAGCACAGATTTAGAGAATAGGCAGAATAGATCACCAATCGTCAATAGGAGGCGATCCATGAAAAAGCTCGATACTCACCTCTCCCTGCTCCCCTTATTCACTCTCATCATCTTGCTGTTTTCGAGCTGCCAACCCCTTGCTGCGCCGGACGCCGCTCAACCTGCAGCGACGCCGACCCTGGTCGTCGCCACCCATGACTCCTTCAGCATCGGCGAAGAAATCGTGCAGGAATTCGAGCAGGCCAATAACGTGAAGGTGCAATTCCTCGCCCTGGGAGACGCCGGCGAGGCGCTCAACAAGATCATCTTGAGCAAAGACGCGCCGCTGGCCGATGTTTTTTTCGGCGTGGACAACACTTTCCTCGGCCGCGCCCTGGAGGCTGACATTTTCGAGCCATTTGCCGCCCAGGGCGTCGCAGCAGTTGCGTCAGAGCTGCGTCTTGATCCTCAGGACCGTCTGTTGCCAGTCGATTTCGGCTTCGTCAACATCAATGCGGACAAAGCCTGGTTTGCCGAACGACACCTTCCCTTGCCTCAAACCCTTGAAGACCTGACTGCGCCGGCCTACAAAGGCTTGCTCGTTGTGGAGAATCCAGCCACATCGTCGCCGGGGCTGGCCTTCTTGCTGGCGACCATTGCTCACCTGGGCGAAGATGGCGCGTTTCAGTTCTGGCAGGCGCTGGCGGACAATGATGTGCTTGTCGCCGACGGCTGGAGCGAAGCCTACTTCGAGCACTTCACTGTCGGTTCAAGCGGCAGCGGCAACCGTCCTCTGGTTGTCAGCTACAGCACCAGCCCGCCGGCCGATGTGCTTTACGCGACGGATGGCCGCACGGAACCAGCCAGCGTCAACATCAACGTGCCTGGCGGCGCGTTCCGCCAGGTCGAATTCGTCGGCGTACTCAAGGGCGCGCAGCAGCCAGAGCTGGCGCGGCGCTGGGTGGAGTATATGCTCAGCGAACGCTTCCAGAATGACATCCCTTTGCAGATGTTCGTTTATCCTGTCAACCCCAACGCACGGCTGCCGGAGCTTTTTCAACAGTTCGCCGCGCCGGTCGCCAACGCCATGACCCTGGCCGCGGCTGAGATCGAGGCGAACCGGGAGGACTGGATCGCCCGCTGGACCGAGATCATGGTGAGGTAGGTGGGCAAGGCAAGTCTTTCACACAATCACCTGGGGACAAGACTGGCGGCTTTGTGGGGGGAACGGCTGGCAGGCTGGCTGCGCGTGGCGCTCCTCAGCCTGCCGCTGCTCTTTCTCATTGTTTTCTACCTCTATCCTCTCGTCGCCATCCTGCGGGTGAGCCTGCTCCAGGAGGGCGCGTTCTCTGCCGTGAGGGAGATCGCCGCGTCGTCCAGCCTGTGGCGCGTGCTTTGGTTCACCTTTTGGCAGGCGGTCATCTCCACTGCACTGACCCTGGCGCTTGGTCTGCCGTTGGCCGCGGTCTTTGCCCGCTTCCAGTTTCCCGGCAAGACGCTCCTGCGCGGCCTGACCACCATCCCTTTTGTCATGCCCACGGTGGTGGTCGCGGCTGCCTTCACCACCTTGCTGGGCGAACGGGGCGTGGTCAACCTGTGGCTGCAAGGGGGTTTGGGCCTGGCCGAACCGCCCGTGCGCCTGATGAACACTGTCTGGATCATTCTGCTGGTGCACGCTTTCTACAATGTGAGCGTGGTGGTGCGCACCGTGGGCGGTTTCTGGGAGACGCTCAACCCGGGCTTGACCGAAGCGGGCCGGCTCCTGGGCGCCCACGGCTGGCGGCTCTTTCGCGAGGTGACATGGCCGTTGCTGCTGCCCAGCCTGACCGCAGCTGGTTTGCTTGTCTTTCTCTTTTGCTTTACCAGCTTTGGCGTTGTGCTCATCTTGGGCGGCATTCGCTTCGCCACCATCGAGGTGGAAATCTACCGCCAGGCGGTCAGCATCTTCAATCTGCCTGCCGCCGCCTTTCTGTGCTTGTTGCAGATGGCGCTAACCTTTGTGGTCATGGCGGTCTACACCCATGTGCAAGGCCGCGCCAGCCTGCCGTTGGAGATGCGACCGCGCGGGACAGCCGCGCGACGACCGCGTACATGGGGCGAATGGGCGCTCGTGTCGCTGGCGGTTGGTTTCATCCTCTTTTTTCTGCTGTCACCGTTACTGGCGTTGGCGTGGCGCAGCGTCACCCTGGGCGGTGAAGGCTTCACCCTGCGCTACTACCAGGAGCTGACCCTCAACCGCCGCCAGAGTGCGTTCTTCGTTCCACCCATCACGGCAGTCGCCAACTCCCTGGCATTCGGCGGCGCGGCCATGACCCTCAGCCTGCTCCTGGGCGTCAGCGCAGCCTATCTGTTGATGGGACGTCGGCTCTGGTTGAACCGCATCCTCGATCCTCTCTTTCTGCTGCCTCTGGGCACGTCGGCGGTGACGTTGGGCTTTGGCTACATCGTCAGCATGGGCGCATGGCGCACAGCCTTGTGGATCACGCCAGTCGCGCACACGCTCATCGCTATGCCTTTCGTGGTGCGCACCTTTCTGCCGGCCCTGCGCAGCCTGGACCCACGGCTGCGCGAATCGGCCGCGGTGTTGGGCGCGCCCCCGCGTCGCGTCTGGTGGGAGGTGGATGCGCCCAATCTGCGCGGCGCGTTCCTGGTGAGCGCTGCCTTTGCCTTCACCATCAGTCTGGGCGAATTCGGCGCGACGCTGCTCATCAGCAGGCCAGATGCGCCCACCATGCCTGTTGTCATCTATCGCGCATTGGGGCAGCCGGGGGTGGTCAATTACGGGCAGGCATTGGCCATGAGCACGCTTCTCATGGTCGTCTGCGCCGCGGCTCTGGCGCTCATCGAGCATTTCCGCCTGCCCGACGAGGAATTTTGAGCCATGACGACGCAGGAGCAAGGAGCGTTGCTCGAAGCGATGAGTCTCGTCAAGAGCTATCCGCCCGGCGTCACGGCGCTGGATGACGTCTCGCTGGTCATGGCGCGCGGCGAAATCGTCTGTCTGCTGGGGCCGAGCGGCTGCGGCAAGACGACACTTTTGCGCATTGTGGCCGGGCTGGAGCAGGCCGACCGGGGCGCGGTCTTCTTCGCCGGACGCGACCTGGCCGCTGTCCCTGTTCATCAGCGCAACTTTGGCCTCATGTTTCAAGACTTCGCCCTTTTCCCAGACAAGAGCGTGGCGCAGAACATCGCCTTTGGCCTGCGCATGGCCGGCCTACCCCACGCAAAGATCGCCGAGCGCGTGGATGAGATGCTGGCGCTGGTCAATCTGCATGGCTATGGCAGACGCACGATCTTTCAGTTGAGCGGCGGCGAGCGACAGCGCGTTGCATTGGCGCGCAGCCTGGCGCCCCGCCCGCACCTGCTCATGTTGGATGAGCCGCTGGGCAGCCTGGATCGCACACTGCGCGAGGAGCTGATGATGGAGTTGCGCACCATTCTCAAGCGGCTGGACATGACTGCGCTCTATGTCACCCACGACCAGAATGAGGCGCTGGCCGTGGCAGACCGGGTGGCAGTGATGAACCAGGGGCGCATCATCCAGGAAGGGACGCCGCGGGCTGTCTATCAGCGTCCGGCTACGCCTTTCGTCGCCAGCTTTCTTGGATTCATCAATCATCTGCCTGCCGTGGTGGAGGCCGGATCGCCCCATCAGGCGCGCACCGACATAGGGAGTTTTCGGCTTCCGCAACCAGTGGCGCCGGGAACCTATGTCCTCGTGATTCGTCCCGATGCTTTGAAGCGCCCGCGGCACTCAGACGACGAGGTCGTTTTGAATGGAATCGTGGAGAATGCCTCGTTTCGGGGAAACTTCACGCGGGTGGAGATCATGGCGGAAGGGAAATGGCGTCTTGTCTTCGAGACGCCATCGGATTGGGATTGGGTGGAAGATCAGTCGATTCGCTTCTCCATCAACCCAGACGACTGCGTTTTACTGCCAGGCCCCTAGAGAATTCCCGACAGCGTTCAGCTCATCTTTCGTGGCATCTCCAACGTGAACGTGGCGCCAGCCCCTGTCTCGCTGACAACTGAAATCTGCCCACCCTGAGCCTGAACCAACTGGCGCGCAATCGCCAGGCCCAGGCCACTCCCACCGCTCTGACTGTGTGTGCGCGCCGGGTCCGCTTTCCAAAATCGGTCGAACACAAAGGGCAAATCCGCTGCAGCGATTCCTTCCCCTGTGTCAATGACCTCGATGCACACATAATCGCCTGCGGCCTGGCTGCGTAGGGTAACTGTCCCTCCAGCAGGTGTATGGCGCAGCGCATTGGAGACAAGATTCCCCATCACCTGATCGAGCCGTCCATAGTCCGCCTCGATTACCAGACGCTCATCAGGCGGCGTCTCCACATTCAGGACGATGTTCGTGGTCTGCGCCTGTCCATTGAAACTGGTTGCAACATCGTTCAACAGGTCCGCCACATCCACGTCCTCCCAATGAATGGGTAGCTGCCTTGCCTCGGCCTGGGAGAGTACACGCAGGTCCTCTACAAGCCGCGCCAACTGGCGCGTTTCATCGAGCGTAGCCGACAAGTGCTCTGGCGTGGGCGCATAGACGCCATCCAGGATGCCTTCCAGATTGCCCTGGATGATCTGCAAGGGTGTGCGCAGCTCATGGGCCACGTCTGCCGTCAGGTTGCGCCGCCGCTGATCGGCCAATTCGATCTCCTCGACCATGTGATTGAACGAATCGGCCAGACGGGCAAACTCTCCCCGGCGCTGCACTGGCGCACGCGCGCTCAGGTCGCCGGCCGCCACTCGATCCGCGGCGTCCATTAACTCCGAGAGAGGTTTGGCGATGTTGCGGAACATACGCCGTCCCAGCCAGGCAACGGTGAGGGGAAGCAAGATGAGCAGGCTGCATGTGCTCAGCCAGACCATCGCCGCCGCACGGCTATCGCCGCCCAACAGCTGCGTAAGCAGAAAGAGGATCAGCGCCATCCCGCCAAAGATGAGCAGGGCAAAGAGACCAAAAGCAACGGCGAAACGCACAAAGAGCCAGCCAGAGCGACCGCGCCAGTGGGGCCCATCTCCTGACGACCATCCCTCTGGCGGCCAGCGTCGATCAGCGTGTCGAAACCAATCAGGGCGACCCGGACGGTGTTTGTGCGGGCGCATATCACGGCTCATCCGTAAACTTGTAGCCGACGCCAAAGACCGTCAGCACATAGGTCGGCTCGCTGGGGTTGGCTTCCAGCTTGCGGCGCAGGTTCTTGACATGGGCGTCGATGCTGCGCTCGAAGCCGTCGTAGGCTGCGTTGAAGAGGCGATCCACTAGCTGGGCGCGGGTAAAAGTCTGGCCTGGATGCTGGGCCAGCAACGCCAGCAGGTTGAATTCGGTGCGGCTGAGCTGGATGAGTTCTCCCTTGCGCATGACCCGGTGTCCGTTGAGGTCGATTTCCAGATCGGCAGCGCGGATCAGGCCGCTATTGCGCAGCCCGCCTTGCACTCTCCGCAGCACAACCTTGACGCGCGCCGCCAATTCACGAGGAGAGAAGGGCTTGACCACATAGTCGTCGGCGCCCAATTCCAGGCCGATCAGCCGATCGGTCTCCTCGGCGCGGGCGGTGAGCATGATGATGGGCGTATCCGACTCACGACGCACAGCGCGGCAGACATCCAGCCCATCCATGCCCGGCAGATTCAGGTCGAGGACAATCAGGTCGGGGCGGGCATGGCGCACCATGGTGAGGGCGTTTTTGCCGTCATTGGCCTCGATCACCCGGAAGCCGCTATGTTCCAGGTAATCACGCGCCTGTTTGGCAATGCGTGGTTCATCGTCCACCACCAGAATGAGTTCGTTCATGGCGTCAGTTATACCACAGTGTCGGGTACATCCCATCAACGCGAACGACAAGGCGAAAAGACTTGAGAGCGTCGGCAAAACATCACCGACGCTGCTCAAATCCCTTCTGCACGTGGGGTCTAACGATTGGCCGCTTCTTCTGTGGGTTTCGTCTCGGCCTGGGTCGGCGATGGGGATGCTGATCCCTGGGCCGGTGGGCTGTGATGACCCCAGCAACCTCGCCCGTGATGCATCCACGGCGGCCCATGACGCGTCTCGCCGGGCTGTCCGCTCTGGGCGGCCCACTCTTGCCAGCGCGCCCGATGCCAGAAGCGGGACGCAATCAGAAAGAATAGCCCTGCGCCAAAGAACAGAAAGAGGACGCCGCCAAAACTCGGGCCGTGCTGGGGATAGCCCACGGCAACCGGCGCATAGGGCATCATCGGCGCCAGCGCGCCATCCACACCGGCTGCGGCAGTCAATCGCCCCATGGTGTACCCCTCCATCCAGGCGTTGCGCTGCATGGAGCTTCCTACGCCAAAGAGCAGACCGATGACCACCAACGCTGCAATCACAATGAACACGATTCGTCTTTGTTCCATCATTTGTTTCCTCTCATCGTTGTATCGACTTTTCAGAACGCTCCCTGCGTCCGTTGTTGATTGTCGCTGTTTCTTGTGAAAAAAGTGTGAAGGTCTGGGGGAAGTGTTGCGAAGTTACTGCTCGCCAGGTAAACGATTCATACGTCACGAGTCACGAATCACTCGTGATTCATTTGGCTGCGCAGGTATAATCTGTTGAGTGCATTCAAAGTGAGTTGGCTGTAGCTGCAGAGGTTTGGGCGAATGATATGCACCCGAAGGAACGAACAATGATCATCGACTATTTGCGAGCAACACAAGAACGACAGATTGCCGATTTACGCCACTTGATGCAGCAGCCCAGCGTGGCGATCCAAAACCTGGGTATGGCAGAATGCGCCGACCTGCTCTGTCGGCAAATGAGCGCGTTGGGCATGGCGCCCCAACTTCTCCCCACGGCTGGCTTCCCAGTCGTCTATTGCCATCTGCCGGGCGTCTCGGAGTACACGCTCCTCATCTACGGCCATTATGATGTGCAGCCGGTGGACAACCTGTGGAGCGTCGACCCGTGGGGCGCGGTGATGGAGGGCGGGCGAATCTATGGCCGCGGCGCTGTGGATGACAAAGGCGCGGTGATGGCCGCAATGCAAGGCGTCGCGGCCTATCTCGCCGGGGGGACGTCGTTGCCTGTCTCGGTGATCTTTCTCATCGAAGGCGAAGAGGAGATCGGCAGCCCCAGCCTCGCGACGTTCTTGCAAGAGCACCGGGACCTGCTGCGTGCGGATGCGTTGATCAACTTCGACGACAACGTGTGGCCCGACGGCCGACCGCGCGTCGTGTCGGGCGTCAAAGGCTCGGTGAGTGTGCGCATCGAGGCGCGACGGCCGCGCGAGTTTCACGGCATGATGGCGCCGCTCATTGAGAATGCGCTCTGGCGATTGCAGGCGGCCCTCGCCACCCTGCGCACGCCCGACGGCGCGATCACCATCGATGACTTCTACGACGATGTGCGCCCGCACACTCAGGCTGAGTTGGGGGCAATGGAGACCCTGCCGTGGGATGGGAAAGGGTTGCTGCGTGAATCTGGACAGACGCAATTCGTGGGCGGCGTCAGCGGCAAGGATGCCCTACTGCGGCTCTACCTCACCCCAAGCTGCAACTTGACCGGGCTGGAAGGCGGCTATGTACGCCCCATGCGCAAGAGCGTCACACCCCATTTCGGCGCAGCGGAGATCAACTTTCGCACCGTGCCCAACCAATCAGGCGAGCGCATTGCCCAGCTGCTGCGCAGCCATCTGGATCGGCGCGGCTTCGACGACCTGAGCGTGGAGCTGATGTCGGAGATGGATTGGTTTCGCTGCTCGCCCGACAGCCCGGCGGCGTTGGCTTTGGGCGCCGCCATTCGCCGCTCCTTTGGCGTGGAGCCGGCGCGCCAGCCAACCTACCCGGGCAGCGGGCCAGAGCCGCTCTTTGCCCGCATTCTGGGCATTCAGGAGCAGGCTTACAGCGGCTTTGGCCCCACGGAAGATCGCCTGCACGCGCCGGATGAGTACATTCGCGTGGAGGATTACCTGACCGGGGCCAAATGCGTTGCCCTGCTGCTGGAAGAATATCCAAAGGCTGTCAGGGCCGGGCAAAGTTCATCTGAGCGCATCTTCCAGAAACCGTAGAACGTTGAGAATGCTCATAGGTTGGCTAGCGCGGAGCTTGTTCTCACTCTCTTCATGCAAATAGTGAGGAAAGTTGTTCAACTCTGGATGGTGGGAGCTGTTGTCCCAACGCATAAACAAAGTCTGCCTTGCGCCATCCATCCACTGATGACGGTAATCAACCGTCTCAAGTTGACCTTCGCGCAGGATGAAATACCCCGTATTGACGTTCAAATGCACTGAACGTCACGTTCGACGCGTGCAAGGTCTGCCTCATCGCGCTCAATTTAGCGTTCGACGATCTTGCGCAAAGCCTGATCAAGGAACGAATCTTGAAATCCAGCCGCGAAGAGCGCCTGGCTGCCTTCAAATTTCACAACTGCTCCCTATCGATTCCTGCCATACTTCTCGTGACTCGACACCCAGTCGGAGGAGGAAATGGCGGCAGCCAGGGAGACCTCGCCGGCCAGCACCACCCCGCCGATGATCTCGGCCAGGCGACGGACCTTGCCCTTGCCCCAACAGCCCAGCAGTTCCAGGCACTCGCGCTGGGTCGCCAGACCAGTGCCGCCGCCATAGGTAGCGATGATGAGCGATGGAATGGTGATAGTGATGTAGAGATCCCGCTCTGGGGTCAGCTCGGTGTAGATGATCCCTGCCGACGACTCTGCCACATTCGCCACATCCTGGCCGGTGGCGATGAACATGGCGGTGATGCCGTTGGCTGAATGCAGCCCGTTGTTATTGGCTCCCGACAAGATCGCGCCGATGTTGGAAACGTTGTAGTGGTAGAAGAGGGCCTCCGGCTCGACACGCATGTGCTCGATGAGCACCTCGCGCTTGATGGTGGCCTCGGCGATGACGCGCTTGCCGCGCGTGCGCATGACATTGATCTGCGAGGCTTTCTTGTCGGTGGCCAGGTTGGACTCCAGATAGAAGCGACGAATGCCGTCATAGTGGTCCAATATCCAGCTGCAACCGGCAAAGGTGGCGCGACCCACCATGTTCTGCCCGGCGGCGTCGCCGGTGGTGTAATTGAAACGCAGATAGGCGAACTTGCCGGCCAGGAAGGCGTCTATATATTGCAGTTTGGCAACGCTCGATGTGGCCTCGGCTTCTTCACGGATTTTGTCCAGGTTAGTATGCACCCAGCCAGCAAACTCACGGGCAGCCACCGCATCATCAAAAACGAAGACTGGCGCGCGCTGCATGGAATCGCCCGACACCGTCGCCTTCACGCCGCCCGACATGTTGATCACCTTCATGCCTCGGTTGTAGGAGGCGACCAACGTTCCTTCGGTTGTCGCCATAGGCACGATAAAGTCGCCCTGAGCATGCTCGCCGTGGATGGTGAGCGGCCCGGCGAAACCGACAGGAATCTGCGCCACGCCGGTAAAATTCTCGATGTTGCCTCTGAGAATGGTGGGATCGAACGAGTAGTGGGGTAGATGTTCGAGTTTCTTGCCGGTGTACTCGCCGATGAACTGCTGACGGGCGCGGATTGCCGCGGGCGAATAATCGTTATTGGGGTCGCGCGGGATTTGGATGCGCTGTTCCTGCTGCTTTTGGATTGCGCCGTCCACCTTGAGCGTCAGGCTGCCAAAGGGCGATGCATCGAATTTGACCTCGATTTGGTGCATACCCACTTCCAGCGGCGCGATCTTGCTGACGATGTCCAGGCTGCGCCGCAGAGGAAAGTCCACTGGCGTTTGTTTGAGTTGATCAGGCGTCAACATTACACCGTCGCCCAGATCGATGAGGAGCGTCTCGCGGGGAACCTCCTGGCCGTCAAATCGCACAGAGGTCAACCCGGTCACTTTTGCATCGCTCAGACGGTTCTTCAGGGAAAAGCGCACACCGTCTGCCGTATTCTTCAGACTGTCGCGGGTATAAAGCTGTTTCAAGATCATACTGGGAATTGGGAATGCCATATGGGTTGCCTCCGTGACGGGCGCCTATGTCGAAAAATCGACCCTGGAAACGAATGTTGACTGGGGCGATTATAAACGGCCAGCATCAGATTGCCAACCCACCGCCTGCGGCAGATCAGCGTAGACGACAGGAGTCAAGTGGGGGTCATCATGCGGTTTGACGCAGCGCGCAGTAAGGTGTATGATTGAAATGCAGCAAGAGTACAAAATGCAGAGTGAATTCCATCTGACCCGAATTGGGATCGATGGCGCTCCTACCCATTGCCGCCGCTTCCCATCGAGGCTCATTTGAACTCCACAGCGGAAAGCTCCTACGACCTCTTCATCTCCTACTCTCAGGCCGACCGCGGCTGGGTGGAGGGCTACCTCCTCGACGCCCTGGCCGCGGCCAACGTGCGCGTCATTTCCGAGCTGAATTTCAGCCTGGGCGCGCCCCGCCTCGCCGAATTCGAGCGAGCAATGAGGCAGAGCAAGCGCACGTTGCTGGTGCTATCACCGGCCTACATGGCCGAATCCGGCCTTCAGTTCGTCGACCTCATGGCGCAGAGCTATGGCCTGGAGTTGGGCGCCTGGCCCGTTATCCCCCTCATCCTCGAAGAGGTGGAGCTGCCGCCGCGCTTGAAACTGCTCATGGCCCTGGACGCCACGACATCGGAGCAGCGCGCGGAGGCAGTCGCACGGTTGTGCGCAGACCTGCAAAAGCCACCCCCTGGCCCTGCGCCGCGCCCGGCGTGTCCCTATCCGGGGATGCGGGCCTTTCGCGAACAAGAGAGCCAGTTCTTTCATGGTCGGACGCGAGAGATAGAGAGCTTGGTGCAGAGCCTGCGTCGCCATCGCTTCATGGCTGTGATTGGCGCATCGGGCAGCGGCAAATCGTCGTTGGTCTTTGCCGGCCTGTTGCCTGCGTTGAAATCCAGCGCGTTGTTTGGAGACGGCGACTGGTTGGTCAAGCAACTGCGACCGGGCGCACACCCGTTGGCGGCGTTGAGCGCGCAGTTTGGCGGAGACCAGATCGACGACGCACGAGTCAGCGCGCTGCTGGCTGGGCAAGAGGGCGCCGCCCGCCTGCTCCTGGTCGTGGACCAGTTCGAAGAGACGTTCACTCAGGGCGAAGGCGAAGCGCCCACCTTCATCAAGCAAGTGCTCCGCCTATGCGAAATCAACAACTGCTATGTCGTCCTGACCGCGCGCGCTGACTTCTATGGCGACTTGATGACGAGCGAGCTGTGGCCCCAGGTTCAGGCGCACCGCCTGGAGGTCAACCCGTTGAACGAAGCAGGGTTGCGCGAAGCCATCGAAAAGCCCGCCGAAGATGTAGGCGTCTTTATCGAAAGCGCGCTGACCGAACGCTTGGTGGCCGGCAGCGTCAGACAGCCCGGCGTGCTCCCCTTCGTCCAGGAAATTCTGGTGCGTTTGTGGGACAAACTGGAGCGCCGTTTCTTGCCCCTGCGCGCCTATGACGCTCTGGTGCTCTCTTACACCAAATACACTGGTGTGGAACACAGCGGTCTCCAGGCCGCCATGGCCCAGCTGGCCGACGACCTCATCGCCAAACTCACGCCCACACAGCAATCGCTGGCGCAGCGCACTTTTTTGCGACTGGTGCAATTTGGCGAAGGCCGCGCCGATACGCGTCGACAGCAGTCTCTGGTGGAACTGCGCGCCAATGGCGACGACCCAATCGTCTTTGACGCAACCATCCATTATCTGGCCGACAATCGCATGTTGACCCTCAGCGGCGAGGAAGGCGGCGAGCCGCGTGTCGACATCTCCCACGAGGCGATGCTGACCGGCTGGCCTATGCTTCATGATTGGATCGAGACGCGACGAAACAGCGAGCGCACGCGGCGCCAACTGGAAGGCAAGGCACAGGAGTACATCCGCTTGCGCGCCGAAGGCGGGGGACTGCTGGACGAAATCGAGCTGACCGAGGCGGAAAAGTGGCTCTCCAGCAAGGACGCGGCCGAGCTGGGCGTCAGCGTAGCACTGCAAACGCTGATTGCAGATAGCCGTCGCGCCCTGACCGCGGCAAAGGCGCAGGCAGCCCGCGAACAGCGTTTTCGCCGCCTTGCACTGGTCGTTGGCGCGCTGCTGATCATCTTAATCCTGGCGGTCTACGGGTTGCAGCAAACCCGGATGGTCAGCCAGCAGCAGGAATCCATCGCTGCCATCGAGACGAAAAGCGCGGAAGTGGCCCAGGCGCTCGATGCGGAAATGGCTGCCCGCGCCGAAACGCGCCGCCAGTTGATTATCTCCCAATCGCGCCAGGTGGCAGCCGTGGCGCGCAACCGGCTCATCGGCGGCGATGCAGAGATGGCCCTGCTGCTTGCCATCGCCGCCGACCACCTGATCACCGACACGATGGAAGCACGCGATGTAGCGCACGACGCGCTGGATCAGTGGCGCAGCAATCAGACTATCAACGCCCACGCTGAACGGATCGGCGGCGTTCGCTTTAGCACCAACGGCCGCCTCATCGCCACCTACAGCGACGACGGCGTGGTGCAACTGCGCCCCATCGAGGCAGGCCGGGTCGTTACAAACGATGTGACGACCTTCAAGCATGTGGAGATGACGACCGGGCTTGTCTTCAGCAGCGACAGCAAACGCGTCGCGACCTCCAGCCGTGATGATACGGCCGCCATCTGGGATACGACTACGGGCGAACGGCTTTTTACACTGGACCACAAAGGCGATGTGCGCTCGATCATTCCCAACTTCGACCGCACCGTGCTGGCGACCCGCTCTGAGCGTGAAGTGATGCTTTGGGATTTTGCTACGGGACGGCGTCTGTTGGACAAGCCACTGACCGCCGAAGGCCCCGTACGCGCTCTCACCTTCAGCCCGGATGGGCGTCACATTTGGGCCGGTTCGGATGATGTGACGGCCTATCTATGGAACGTGGCGAGCGGCGGACAGGTGCGCTTTGGCGGCTTCCAGACCGCGGTCGTTCATGTGGCCTGGAGTCCCGACGGGCGTTATCTTGCGGCGTCCGATGAGAAAGTGCTCAATCTATGGGATGCGGAACGCTCTTTCACCCAGGTTCAGTTGGGACAGTCGAGCGGCAATGTCGCCTTCAAGGGAATCACGTTCAGCCCGGACGGTCGCTTTTTGTTTGCCAATGGAGGAGAGGGCATCTTGCGCGCCTGGTCGACAACCAGCCTGGACAAAGACCCACAGATATTCCATGTGCATCAGGGCGGCATCAGCGGGCAGGCCTTTAGCCAGGATGGGCAGTGGATGGCGACCACTGACCTCGATGGTCTGGTCTGGTTGTGGCGCATGGATACGCTGACGCCCGAGACGATGCTGAGCACGGGCGCGGGCGACGCCGCGGCGCCGCAATTCAGCCCTGATAGCTCTTTGTTGGCGGTTGCCGATGAGGCGGGGCGTTTCTATGTCTGGCGCGTTCAGTCCGACGCCGCGCTGGCCCAGCTTCAGGCCGCTGACCGTCCATACAAAGCTCTGGCTCTGACAGGCGACAGGTTGTTCTACGGCGGCGTGGATGGCAAAGTTGGTTGGTGGAACTGGGCAAACGGCGCGACAGGCCATTATGTCACAAAGGCTGGACAGATTTTGACCATGGCTGCGTCTCCTGATGGCGCTCTGTTAGCGACGGGCGACATCTCCGGCGTGATTCGGCTTCTTCGCAGCGAAGATGGGACGAAAATTCGGTCGTGGCAGGCGCACCCCAACGACGTGCGCAGCCTGCTCTTTTTGCCCGATGGCGTCAGCCTGGCCTCGACGGGCGGTGAACCCACGATCCGGGTCTGGAATCTGGACGACGGCGACTTGCTGCGCACCCTGCGCGGTCATGACAACGACGTCAATGACCTGGCGCTTTCCGCGGACGGAGGCCGTCTCTTCTCGGCCAGCCACGATGGCTCAGTGCGTGGTTGGGACTGGAGGACGGGTGAGCAGAATGGGACCTACACGCTTCATGCGCCGGCCCTGGCGCTGGCTGTGAGCACTGACGGGCAGTGGCTGGCCGCTGCCGGCGACGGCGTCGGTGTGCTGGCATGGCCCCTCGGGCAGCATGGGGCAGAGCCGGTTGTCCTACCGCATGTTGCAACCGTGCGCACGCTACTCTTTACGGATGACGGCGCCCTGGTCAGCGGCGATGCCTCCGGCGCGCTGCACCTCTGGTCGCTCACCGAACGCAGCGAAGCTGATTTTCAGGCGCATAACACGGGCTTCCGCGTCGATGACCTGACGCTTAGCGCCGATGGTCGCGTGCTCTTTAGCGTGGGCGATGACGGCGTGGTGCGCGCCTGGCCGTTGGCAACGAGCGACCTGCTCTATCATGTGTGCATTCGCCTGCCTCGTGGGCTGACCGAAGCGGAGCAGCGCGACTATCTTCCCTTTGCCGAAGCGGACGACGCCTGTCGCTCGCTGATCAATCAACAGGTGCGCGCGCCGCTGGAACTACCGCCTCCTCAGGACGACGGGGGGCAGGCGACGGCTGCGCTCAGTCCGACGATCTATTTTCTGGAGTCGCTCTCCGGCTCAAGGGTTGCGCCAGGCGAGCCGGCGCGTTTGCGTTGGAGCACAACCAATGCCGATGGCGGCGTCTACCTGGAAGTCAACGGCCAGCTACAGGGCGTCGCATCGCCAGGGGAAAAGGAATTTCAGATGACGGGTCCCACAACGTTTCGTTTGATCGCCAGGAAGCCGAACGGCGTCAGTCGTGTCTGGCAGCTTGTCGTGGATGTGGCCAGAGAGTGAGTCTCGTGAACGATTCGACACCATCCGCGCCGCTTGAATACGACCTTTTCATCTCCTATTCTCAGGCCGATCGGGGCTGGGTGGAGGGCTACCTGCTCGACGCCCTGGCTGCGGCCAACGTGCGCGTCGTTTCTGAGTTGAATTTCAGCCTGGGCGCGCCTCGCCTTGTGGAATTCGAGCGCGCGCTGAAGCAGAGCAAGCGCACGCTCCTGGTGCTCACGCCGGCCTACGTGGCCGAATCGGCTTTGCAGTTTGTAGAACTTCTGGTGATACATTTTGGGTTGGAATCAGGTACGTGGCCGGTGATTCCTCTCGTGCTGGAAGAGGTGGAACTGCCGCCGCGCCTGGCCTTCCTGGTTTCGCTGGACGCCACCCAGGTGGAAAGCTGGCCCGACGTAGTCGCTCGCCTGTGCCAGGCGGTGCAGGCCAGGCCGCCGGGCCAGGCAATCCGGCCGCCCTGCCCCTATCCGGGGATGCGCGCTTTCCGCCAGGAGGAAGCAGCTCATTTCTATGGTCGCGAGGCCGAGGTGGACGAGCTGACGCAGCGCCTGCGGCTGCACCCCTTCGCGGCGGTCATCGGGCCATCGGGCAGCGGCAAGTCATCGCTTGTCCTGGCCGGTTTGATGCCGGCCTTGCCGCGCAGTGCGCTCTTTGGGTCGGGCGCATGGCTGACGCGCATCATCCGCCCTGGCGACCATCCCCTGGCCGCGCTTTCCGCGGGCCTGGGCGCGGAGAGCCTTGATCGCTTTACGCCGGGCGCGCTTCTGGCGCAGGAAAATGCAGCCCGACTGCTGGTGGTCATTGACCAGTTCGAGGAGGTCTTCACCCAGGGCGAGGCCGGGCGCAGCGATTTCTTCAGCGCCATCCAGCGTCTGATCTCCCTGCGCGATTGCTATGTGGTCATCACGGTGCGCTCCGACTTTTTCACCGACCTGCTCACCTCATCGCTCTGGCCCACCATCGACGCGCACCGCCTGGAGATTGCGCCCCTCGGCGTCAGCGGTATGCGCGCGGCTATCGTCAAGCCGGCGGAAGACATGGGCGTCTTCATCGAGAGTGCGCTGGTGGAACGGTTGGTGTTGGGCGGCGCCGGCCAGCCCGGTCTGCTGCCGTTTTTGCAGGAGGTGATGGCGCGGTTGTGGGAAAAGCTGGAACGGCGCTATTTGCCCCTGCGCGCCTACGAAGCGCTCATCCTGCCCCTGGCCGGCTACAGCGGCAGCGAGCGTGAGAACATCATCGCCGCGCTGGCGCTCCTGGCCGACGAGGTCATCCACCGCCTCAACCCGCAGGAGCAGACCATGGCCCGGCGCATTTTCTTGCGACTGGTTCAGTTTGGCGAGGGTCGCCCCGACACCCGGCGGCAGCAGTCAGTCTCTGCCCTGGCCGCGGCAAATGACCCACCCGGCCAGCTCGACTACATCCTGAACTATCTGGCGGACAATCGTCTGATCGTCCTCAGCGGCGACGAGACCGGCGAACGTCGGGTCGATCTCGCCCACGAGGCCATGCTGACCGGCTGGCCCAAGCTGGCGAATTGGGTGAAGGAAGGGAAAGAGGCGGAGAAGACGCG
>CAZLMM010000078.1:0-30651 GCA_964560495.1 uncultured Caldilineaceae bacterium | reverse complement strand
GCTTCGCTGGCGCTCAGCAGGACAATACCCTGGCCCTATTTAAGACCACCTGTACCAGGAGTTTTCACAGTTCAAAAACTCCTGGTTTCAAACAGAGCGAAGTATAAGGAAATTCCAGGGGGCGGACGCAATCACTGATATATCCCGTCAATTCTGTTCATCCTGCCTGTTGTCGCGCCGGCGCCATGCCGCTCTGTTTTGCGGTCGGCTCCACCTTTGCGCTGCGCGCCTCGATGATACGGGCAATGACCACCGCAATCAACGCAAAGACGAAGAAGACCAGCAGCACCATAGCCGTGCTCTGCAACGTCCCGATCACCGTTGCATACATCTCGAGCACCCAGCGTTCCGGCGTCAACTCCACCACCGTCCGATAGGGATCCATGGCGATCAGGTACTTCTCGAAATCCCACACCCGCACGCCGCCGCCCACGCCCACCACGATGATGGCAAACTGAAGATAACGCGTCCAGGCGCGGCTGATCTCTGTCGGCGCGATACGCCGCAGGATCGAGTCAATGGGTTTGGTGAAAGCCCATGCCACAAGCAGTGCAGTCGCCAGCGCAACCACGAATGTCACGAGAAACAGGGCAATGACCATCGGTCGCCTCCACACTGAAGAATGATGTATGGCAATTCGCATCCATCTGGCATCAGCATAGCAGATCGCTGGATACAACATGGCTACAAAGTGGCTACATGGCTTCGTTCGGCAAACAAAAGAAAGAGAGCGGCATCGCCGCTCTCTTTCTTTTGTTTGCAGGACTTACGTAGGTTATGGATCATCCTCTTTGGCAGCAGCGGCAAGGCGTCCGCGCTCCCAGGAATTGGCTGGAACAGCTCTATCTATTCGCCCCAGGGCATGGGCCAGGGCGGGGTGAAACTCGATGTCACCTCCACTGGCCGCCCGGTTTGCAACGACTCGCTGATGGCCGAACAGATCTCCACCACATGAGCCGCATGACCGCCGCTGGAACGCTGCGGTCGGTTCTCGACGATGGCGTCGGCGATTTCTGCCACCGAGCGCCCCCAGTCCACACCCTGGAATGGCGGACGCACCAATTCCACCGGCTCATAGCTCTTGGCAAAGGGCGAGAACTCCACGCTGGCGTGAAAGTCCTGAAAACTGCTGAGATAGAGTGAACCCAGGTCGCCGTGAAATTCCAGCCCTTTCTGTTTGCCGTGATGCCCCACATAGAAGTTGGTGGTCAGGCGCACGACTGAGCCGTCGGCCAGCTCCACTGCGGCCACGACCCAATCGGGTGTGTCGATGTGAAAGGGGACGCCCTCTTTGGTGACGCGATCCGGATGCAGCACCTTGCCAAACGCGACAACCCGACGCGCCGGCGCCAGGAAGGTGGTGACCAACGTGAGGGGATAGACGCCCACATCGAAGAGCGCGCCTACCTCGTAAAAAGGCCCGGGGTTGGGATGCCAAGACTCGATGCGCCCCCAATTCACTTCGCAGTAGACGACGCGCACCGTCCCCAATCTCCCGGCGCGAATCTCCTTCCATGCAGTCTGTTGCGCCTCGCCCATGTAGGTGATGGGCGAGCAGCTCAGACGCAACCCGCGCGCCGACGCCAGATCGACAAGCTCTTTGGCGTCGGCGTAGCTCATGGCCAAAGGCTTCTCGCTGTGGACGTGCTTGCCGGCGTTGAGGCACTGGGTGATCACCGCCGGATGCGCGTGATGAATGGTCAGGTTGACCACCAGGTCGATGGCCGGGTCTGCCAGCATCTCATCCAGGCTGGCATAGGCCCTCCCTCCGTGTTCAGCCGCTAATTGCCCGGCGCGATCGGGCAACACATCTGTCGCTCCCACCAGTTCGATCTGGGGGTAATTCTTCATGGTTCGAGCATACGGCCCGGCGATATTGCCACAACCGGCGATGCCTACGCCCAGCGGTTGTCTACTCATAATGCAATTCGTTCCTCTCTTCTATCACTACCTGCTATTTGCACCTGCTGTCTGCTACCCCTTGCCCGCCTGCACCACCGCATCAATGATCTTGCGATAGCCGGTGCAGCGGCAGAAATTCCCGGTCAGCGCCTCGCGCGCCTCTGCTTCGCTGGGGTGAGGCCGCTCCTCCAGCAGTTTGGCCGCGCTCATGACAAAGCCGGGCGTGCAATAGCCGCACTGCACGCCGCCGCTCTGCACCAACGCCTGCTGCACGGGGTGCAGGCGCGCAGGCTCGCCCAACCCTTCCACTGTCACGACCTGGCTGCCGGTCGCCCGCTCCGCGGGAACCATGCACGCCATGACAGCCATCCCATCCAGAAAAACGGTGCATGCGCCGCACTCGCCTTCGGCGCAGCCCTCTTTGACACCCGTGCAGCCCACTGTGCGCAACGCATCCAGCAAGGTGACGCCCTCGGGCAGAACCATCAGCCTGCCATTGACCATTGCACATTGGTCGCTTCCCGCGCCTGGCGCATGGACAACGGGCCATCTGCCGTCTGCGTTGCCCCACAAGAGCACCGGTTGACGCGGCCAGCCAGCGCGCGAGCGCCCATCTCGCACCTGGCGCAGGGCCCGGCCAACCAGCGTCTCCACCATCGCGCGGCGATAGGCAGCCGTGGCGCGTACGTCGTCGATGGGAGTGGCCGCCTGCACCGCCAATCGCGCCGTTGCGGCGATGACGGCGTCGTCGAGCTTTTTGCCAAATAAGTAGGACTCTGCCGCTTCTGCACGCACGACGACAGGCGCAACGCAGCCCAAAGCGATAGCTGCGCAGGTCAGGGGAGCGTCTTCAGCATCGTCGGCGTACTCGACCACTGCCGCCACATTCACCACGCTGATGGCCTGGGCTTTGCGCAAACCCAGCTTGATGAAGACGCCGTCGCGCCGCGCCAGCGATATCGGGATAGAGATGCGCGTCAGCATCTCATCGTCGGCCAGGTCGACGCGGCGAAAGCCGGTGATGAAAGCGCGCAGGGGAAGTGTTCGCTCGCCGCGGGCTGCGCTGGTCAGGCTCACCGCAGCATCCAGAGCCAGGAGCGGCGCAATTGCGTCGTTGGCCGGGCTGGCGGTGATGATGTTGCCGGCGACCGTAGCTCGGTTGCGGATCTGGGGCGCGCCTACCTCCCAGCAGGCGCGCGCCAGGGCGAAGGCTTTTTCTACGATCAAATGGCTGGCGACGCACTGGTTGTGCGTCACCAGGGGCCCCAGGTGAATCCAACCATCGCGCTCCTCGATTTCCGCCAGCCCTGGGATGCGCGTCAAGTCAATGAGGCCGGGCGCTCCGCCGTCGGGAGTGCTGCGCGCCTCCCGTTCGATCTCCAGGAGCAGGTCTGTGGCGCCGGCGACAAAGCGAGCGTGCGCGCCAAAACGCGCTTTCAGGATCAAGGCCTCGTTCAATGTGGTGGGTGAAAGATAGAAGGCGTAGGTCAAGCGGTCTTCCTCCAACAGATGGCAAAGATAGAGCCATTGTACATCACCACCCTGGACAAGCCCGAACCGGGAGGTGCGCGGCGGCGCGCCATTGTTCGATGACGCGATCTCGCTGCGTTGCCCACCTCGCGCCCCTACAATGTCTGCCAAAATCCTGTGATGCACCCACGAATCCTGTCCGCTTGGGGTGGAGTCTGCCTCTATGATATGCTGAACCGATAGCGTTTATTCTGTGTACTTCTGCAGAATTCGTCCACCTGCTTTGGTCGAGCACGGGTATGCGTGCGAAGGCCGGGAATAACGATGAAACGATGCGCGATGACTTACGATTGGTCGTTCTATGTGATGGTTGCGTTCGTCGCTCTGCTCATCGGTCTGGCGAAGGGCGGCCTGGGCGGAACGCTGGGCGTGTTGGCGACGCCGCTGATGACCCTGGTGCTGCCGCCCGAAGAGGTGCTCGGGCTGGTGCTGCCGCTCCTCATGATCGCCGACGTCTTTGCCGTCGCCTGGTTGTGGGGGCGTTGGAAAGGGCGCCTGGTCTTGCTCCTCCTGCCGGGCGGCGTCATCGGTGTGACGGTCGGTACGCTGCTCATCGCCAATGCGCCCACCAGCACCCTCCAGTTCATCCTCGGCGTGATCATCCTGCTCTTCGTCGTCTACAAGTTTTTCGAGCAACGACTGGTGGGCAATCTGGTTTACACGCCGCAACCCTGGCATGGCTATCTGGCCGGCGTCCTGGCCGGGTTCTCCTCGTCACTGGCCCACACGGGCGGGCCGCCCATCAGCATCTATCTGGTCTTACAGCGGTTAACGCCAATCACCTTCAATGCGACTTCTGCCCTCTTCTTCGCCATCCTCAATTGGATCAAGTTGCCCTACTACTACTCCATCGGTCTGTTTGACCGCCAACTGCTGCTCAGCGTGGTTTGGGCCGTGCCCCTGTTGCCGCTGGGCGTGTGGCTGGGCAAACGCATGGCAACACACATCGACCCGCGCACGTTCGAGCGCATGATCGTCGTCCTCCTCGCCATCAGCGGCGTCCTGCTGATCTTTCAGGCGTGGCGATAGACGCCAGGGCGCAAAAGCGTGTTGCGCTCTGCACTGGCCGGTGATATGATTCCTTGCTGTTTGCCATCCTATTTGTTGGCAAAGAAACATCGTCTTCAGGAGATGAACTCACATGCACAGAGACCAATTTCGCCAGATCGTCAGCGACCAGGTGCAAAAAACTCTATCGGAGAAAGGCGTCGCCATTTCAGCCATTCCTGCCGCGGAGATGCAAAGTCTGGTGGAGGCCATTTCGGACGGCGTGTTCAGCGCACTGGTCGCCACGCTTGAGGAGGATGACGCCACGGCAGCAAAGCAGCCCGCGACCAGCGCAGCGCCCACCAATTACACTGACGACGAGACTTTGCTCTGGCGGGGACGACCTTACCTGACGCTGGGAACGATTTACGAATTGACCACTGCGCGCCTGCGCGTCATCCGCGGCCTGCTAAGCAACAATATCGAAGAACTGGAGCTGGTGCGCGTGCGCGATACAAAGATGAAGCAGAGCGCAACCGAGCGATTGCTCGACATCGGCGACATCACGGTGGTCAGTGCAGACGCCACGACGCCGGAGATCATGTTGCGCAACGTGCGCAATCCGCTGGAAGTACGCGAGAAAATCCGCTCCGCAGTGCTGCGCGAACGGGAACGGCGCGGGTTGCGCTATCGCGAAGAATTCAGCGATTCTGAAAGCGACGTGTAGCCCATGGTCGCCATCCAGCATGTCATCGACATTGCCAACGCCGCGGCAGACCTGGTGACAGGGATGCAAGCTGCGGGCCTGCGTAACATCACCGGCAAGCATTCGGAGATCGACCTGGTCACCGAGGCCGATGTGGCCTGTGAGCACTTCTTGCGGGCGGAGCTCCACAACCTGTTGCCAGCCGCGGGCTTTTGGGGCGAAGAAAGCAATGTGCAGCCCGATGGCGGTCTCTTCTGGCTGGTGGATCCCATCGATGGCACAGTCAACTATGCCCATCGTTTGGGCTATTCAGCGGTCAACATCGCCTTGTGCGATGGTGCAGCGACTCTCCTGGGCGTCACCGTGCAGATGGCCTATCGTCGCATCTACTGGGCGGAAGCTGGCGCAGGCGCGTTCCTGCGCGAACCCGATGGGACAACCCAACCACTGCGGGTCAACGAGGCCGCCACGCTCCGCCGCTCCTTGCTGGCGACAGGTTTCCCCTATCACAATGGCGAATCCAGCGACAGCAACGATTGCGAATTCTCCTATTTTTCGCCCCGCTGCCTGGCCTTGCGCGTCCTGGGCGCGGCGGCTCTTGACATTGCTCAGGTGGCCGCCGGCATGTTGGCCGGCTTCTGGGAAGGTTGGCTGCATCCCTGGGACGCCGCGGCCGGCAGCCTGATGGTGACCGAAGCAGGCGGACGCGTCAGCGACTACGCCGGTCAGCCGTGGCGTTTTGGCGGTCCAGGCTTCGTCGCCAGCAACGGGCGCATTCACGACGCGCTCCTGGCAGGCATCAGCGCAGCGCGCGCCCATCTCACCGAGCGCAGACTGCCGCTCTGAGGGACAGCGAGGAACCAATGGCAACGCCCACTTCCGCCGAACGTCGGGCAGCGCGCCGCCAGCGCCGCGCCGTATCGCCCGTGGCGCACATCCCTTTTGGGCCAATCCACAACCGCTTCCATCCTCTGGAGGTGATCACCCCAGAACAGGTCGACCAGCTCCACGAGGCCGCCATGCACATCCTGGAGAAGATCGGCCTGGCCTTCCTGGACGCCGAGGCCTTGCACGTGTGGCAGCAGGCCGGCGCAAAGGTCGATCACCAGGCCCAGCATGTCTGGCTGGATCGGGATCTGGTGATGGAGTTGGTGAGCCGCGCGCCTTCCTCATTCACGTGGCGGGCGCGCAATCCAAACCGCAACCAAGTCATCGGCGGCGACCGCATCACCTTTGTGCCCAATGGTGGGGTCATCTTCGCCCAAGATATGGACAAGGGCCGACGCCCGGGGATGCTGGAGGATTACTACAACTTCCTGCGCATCAACCAAATGGCGCCTGTGCTACATTTCACGGGCGATCAACTGGTGGTGCCCCACGATGTGCGGGTGAGTTACCGCCATCTGCGCCGACTCTACGGCGCATTCACCTTGAGCGATAAATGCGCGATGGAAGCAGCCCACGGACGCGTCATCCCCGCCGATGCGGTGGAAATGGCGAAAATCGTCTTTGGCGAGGATGTAACCAAGAGTACAACGGGGCCGGTCATCGGCGGCATCATCAACTCCAGCAGCCCACTGCGCTACGATGAACGGATGTTGGGTGGCATGTTCACCTTTGGTCGCGCTGGACAGGTGTTGGTGATCACGCCCTTTGTGCTGGCCGGCGCAATGAGTCCCATCACCATGGCCGCGGCGGTGGCGCAGCAAAACGCCGAGGCGCTGGCCGGGATTGCCTTTGTCCAGCTGTTGCGCCCCGGCGCGCCGGTTATGTATGGCGGCTTCACCTCCAACATTGACATGCGCAGCGGCGCGCCGGCCTTTGGCACGCCAGAAGGCGCGTGGGCCATGGCCATCGGCGCGCAGCTTGCCCGCCGCTACAGCTTGCCCTATCGCGGCAGCGGCAGTCTCAACACCGCGAAGGTTCCCGACGCGCAATCCGCCTGGGAGACCATGTGGACGCTGTGGCCCGCAGTGCTGGCTCACACAAACTTCATCATGCACGCGGTGGGCTGGCTGGACGGCGGGCTGACGGTTTCCTATGAGAAGATCATGATGGACATGGAAAATCTCGCCATGTTCCAACACTTTCTGGCCGGGCTGGAGATCAGCCCAGAGACGCTGGCATTGGAGATGATTGCTCAGGTGCCGCCGGGCGGGCATCACTTTGGCACAGCGCACACCCAGGCGCGCTACGCCACAGAATTCTATGCGTCAATACTGGCCGACCGCCAAAATTACGAAACGTGGGTGCAAAGCGGCAGCCTGGACGCAGCCCAGCGCGCCAACCACCTGTGGAAGCAATTGCTTGAAGAATACGAGACGCCGCACATGGAAAGCGATGTGCAGGAAGCCCTGCTCGATTATGTCCAACGCCGCGAGCGAGAGCTGGTCGGGGTGGAACTGTATACGTGATCGCAGCCGCCAGGGGCCGACCTCTGTTCCCGGCCGCGGCGCCGGCGTGAAGGTCGGGAGCGTCTGGGGTGCGATGGACGGTGCGTTAACCTGCCAGAAGTGCAATTTTAGCGCGCGCGCTGCTGAAAACCTCTGTCCGCAGCACCTCGCCCACCAGGTCATATTCCATGGCGCCGTTGATGTGGACCTGGAGCATGTCGCCGGTCCTGGCGCCGGAAAACCCAGGGATGAGCACAAGACCGTCCACTTCCGGCGCATCGCGATAGGTGCGCCCCAGAGCGAGCTTCTCGCCGCCCGCCGCCTTTCCTTCACCCTCGATGAGGACATCGAGCAGCTTGCCCACCTGGGCCTGGTTTTTGCGCAGACTGATGGGCTGCTGCTGTTCCATCAGCCGCGCCCAACGTTCGTCCTTCACTTCGTCCGCCACCGGATCGGGCAGATCGGCGGCGGGCGTACCCGGCTCTGGGCTGAAACGGAACGCCCCAACTTTGTCGAACTCGATGGCAGAGACGAAATCGAGCAGCCCCTGGAATTCCTCCTCTGTCTCACCCGGAAAGCCAACAATGAATGTGGTGCGCAGGGCGATGTCGGGCATGGCATGGCGCAACTTTGCCACGTGATCGTAGACCATCTCCAGGCGGCTGGGGCGGCGCATGCGGCGCAGGGTGCGCGGGTCGCCGTGCTGTAGGGGCATGTCCAGATAGGGCGCAATTTTCTCCTGGCTCGCCATCACCTTGATCAGTTCGTCGCTTACGTGACCGGGATAGGCGTACATGAGGCGTAGCCAACGCAGGCGTTCATCGGTGCGCTGGCAGATAGCCGCGAGAAGGCGCGGGAGGCTGTTCGGCTCGCCCCGATCGCGACCGTAGTCAGTGGTGTCCTGCGCAACGACGACGAGTTCTTTGGCGCCAGCCTGCACCAGCGCGACGGCTTCATCCACAATGGCTGCCAAAGGGCGGCTGGCCAGCCTGCCCTTGAAGCTGGGGATGGTGCAAAACGCGCAAGGCGCGTTGCAGCCGTCGGATATCTTCAAATAGGCGCTGCCATTGGTCGCCGGCGGGCGCGGCGTAGCGTTCTCGAACAAACCGTCCGGATCGCCCAGCAGGGAATAGCGCTGCAACTGACGATTGGCCTTGCCCCCACGCACCTGCTGCACGAGCCGCACCACGTCCATCCATCGCCGCGTGCCCAACAGCCCGTCGACGCGGGGCGCACGTTGCAATACCTCGTCGCCGTTGCGCTGCGCCAGGCAGCCGGCGGCGATGAGCACCTGGTTGCGCCGCTTCTTGCGTCCAAGTTCTTGCAGCACGCCGATGGACTCCTCTTTGGCTGCCTCAAGAAAACCGCAGGTGTTGACGATCAACACATCCGCGTGCTGCACAGAGGTCGTCGGCGCATACTCTGCGCTCCGCAGCAGCATCTCCATGCCTTCGCTGTCCACCTTGTTCTTGGGACAGCCCAACGTGATCAAGTGATATTTCAAAAGGCACCTCTGACTTTGACTGGGGTTTTGAGGTATTGAGGGTTGTAGGGTTTGGGGGGGACGCACTGTCACAATCCCCATTCCCTCACTGCTTCAAGACCTCACTTCCTCATCGCCCTTCCGTTTGCTCACCTTCCCACGCTCTGCACGCCGCAAGGGCAGTGCTGCCGGCTCCAGGTTGAGGATGCGATAGGGGTAGACGTTGATCACCTCTGTCGCGGCGAAGCGGGTTTGGGTGATCTCGTTGTTGCGGTAGATGTGGATGTGGCCGTGGAGCAGATAGGCCGGCTTGAACATGCGCATGAAATCGAGAAAGCAGCGAAACCCCCGATGGGGTAGGTCGGGCTTGTCGTGGATGCCCCATGGCGGCGAATGAGTCACCAACACATCGAGAAAACGGCCATAGCGCATGCGATTCATGAGCAATTGGGGCGTCATCTTATAGATGTTCATGCGCATTTCCAGCTCCGAGTATTGGGCGCCGGGGCCATCATTGTAGCGCATGGAGCCTTCCAATCCGGCCAGCAACAGGGACCCATCGCGCACAGTCTGGCCGTGAAGATTCTCTGCGCCCAGTGGGTTGGTCGCCCGGTTCCATTCATCGCCTTTGCCGCTGCTGTACTCTACCTCCCGATAGTGATTGCCAAATACGTAGTAGGTGGGCCTGCCCAACATGGTCATCAGGTATTCGAGATAGTAGAACGGCAGGTCGCCGCACGAGATCACCAGATCGACCTTGCCCACACGGTCATGCACCGCAGGACCGTAGAGCACCGGCTCGACTTTGTCGCTGATGACCAACGCGCGCATGTGCCGATTTCTAACCTACTTGCCTTTCCATTGGGGCGCACGCTTCTCGATAAAAGCTGCCATGCCTTCGCGCTGGTCCTCCGTGGCGAAGAGCACGTTGAAGAGACGACGCTCCAGGTGCACGCCCTCGGCCAGCGTCGTCTCAAAGGCTTTGTTTACGGCTTCTTTTGCCAGGCGCAGGGCGACCGGCGCTTTGGCGGCAATGGCCGTGGCCGTTTCCAAGGCAACGGCCATGTAGCTCTCCACCGGCGCGACGCGACTGACCAGTCCACAGCGCAGCGCTTCTTCGGCGCTGAGCTTGCGGTCGCCTAGGATCACTTCCATGGCCAGGGACTTGCCCACCGCGCGTGTCAGCCGCTGGGTGCCGCCTGCGCCGGGGATGATTCCCAGGTTGATTTCGGGCTGGCCGAATCTGGCTGTCTCTGAGGCGATGATGATGTCGCAGGCCATGGCCAGCTCGCAGCCGCCGCCCAGGCACCAGCCGCTCACTGCGGCGATGATGGGCTTGCGCACCTGGCTCAGCGCGTCCCAATAGCCAATGAAGGGGCTATCCATCATCTCCACCACGCCCGCCTGAGCCATCTGCTTGATGTCCGCGCCGGCGGCAAACGCCTTTTCGCTGCCTGTAACGATGATGCAGCCCACGCTGTCGTCGGCGTCGAACGCGGCCAGGGCCTGGACGAGTTCGTCCATCAAGGCTGAGTTGAGCGCATTGAGCGCCTGGGGTCGGTTCAATTGAACGACGCCCACCCGCCCTTCCTGGCGGACAAGGATATTTTCGTAGCTCATATGATCGCCTCTTCACTACAATCCTGGACAAAATCACCGGATGACAGAATCCGATGCTCATCCCATCCTGCCTAACGCCGCGTCCCGGTATTTCGACGGGAAGTCGGTGATCTTGTCCCATTCGTCGGCGGCGGAACGCGCCACCACCGCCACGACAGGCTCGCTGTCGCTCATGTTGAAGACCTCGTGGGGCACACCCGGCTCGATGAAGATGAAATCTCCGGCTTGATGCTCCACCGCATGTTCCAGGTGTGAGCCATATTCATGGCGCACGCGTCCTTGCAGGATGAACAACATCACCTCGAAGCCATCGTGGATGTGCGCATAGGCGATGGCGCCCGGCGGCACAGTAGCGACGTTCATGGAGAGCGCCTGCGCCGGCGTGTTCTTGCCCGATAGCCCGGTGCGGTAGCGAATGCCGTTCCACGAACGCTTCTCGCTGCCGCCGCCCCGCACCCACCACAGCCCGGCCTCAGTTTCTACATATTGGGTCAATTCATCTTGGTCTGCCATGTGAAAGCCTCATCAATCATGCTCGTACTCGAATCCCCTCCCCACCTCGCAAGACCAATTATTCTATGTTACACTCACGCTATGCGCAAGCTCATCGTCCTCTTTCTTGGTTTCGGCCTGGCCTGGTTTGCGGCGCAGATGCTCCTTTCGCAGCACGAACTGACCTCCTTCTTTGTGCGCGACGGCGTCGGACTGGCGCTGACCGGAGCAATCCTCTTTGCCCTGAGCGTCCAGACTCCTCGCGTACGCCCCTCCACTCTGTATGCCTGGTCGAATCTGGGTCAGGCGCTCTTTGGCGCTGGCGCGGCAACCGGCGTCTTCGGCGCAGCGCTGCACCTGCTGCACATCCCCCACGCGGAGATCGTCATCGGGGTTGGCGTCGTCATCATGATGATAGGCGCCTGGCAGCGAGGCGCTCCTGTGCGCTACGCCCCGCCGGCCGCCCGTTGGGAACGCAACGCGCAGGGACGTTTCGTGCGCATCGTGGATGACGCACTTCTTCACAGCCTGGAAGGGAGCCGTCCAGCCCGTTGGCGCACACCCTTTGTCATCCTTGTTTTGGCGACGGGAAGCGCCGCGCGTCTGCTCTGGCTTGATGGGGCGCTTGCGGCCTGCTCGGCCCGGGAATGTTTGAGCGCATTGGCGTTGGTGAACGGACACGATTCTGGCGCATGGCTCTTTTCGCTGATTGCCCAACTGACCTACGCCTCCAGCAATGACGCCGTGTGGAGCATCCACCTGACCGCCGCCTGCATCGGCTGCCTGACGCTGCCTCTCTTCTGGCTGGCTGCACGACGCATCGCCAGACCGGACGGAGCGCTCCTGGGGCTGCTCCTGCTCAGTTTCTTGCCCTGGCACTTGTGGGCCAGCCGCCACGCCGCGCCGTGGATCGAAGCGCCCCTGTGGATGAGTCTTGGTCTGTGGGCCGGCGTCGCAGCGGTGCAGAGCAATGACAGACGCTATTGGACGGCTGCGGCGGTCGTCTTTAGCGCCTTCGCTCTGCTCATTCCGGGCCTGTCTCTGGCTGCATTGACCTGGTGGGTAACGTTGGCGCTGACGGCGTTATTCATCGATCAACAGGCGCGCTGGCGCAGGGCGATGATCGTGTTGGCGGCAGGCGCGCCCCTTTTCCTTGCCATGAACGCCGCGTCTCATTTCTTGCCACAGATGGATCATCTTGCGGGTCTTCCAACACGGCTCTTCATCCTTGCCGCCCCCCTGTTGGTTGACCAAGCCGACCTGTCTCTGACCACACTGCTTGCGCCGTCTGTATGCGCCGGATTGATCATCGTCGGCGTAGCCAGCCTCACCCGCTATCGCGCAGCGGGCCTCTTCCTCATGGCAGGGGCGACTGCAAGCGCCCTTGCTTTGGCGTTGCGACCGGCGCCGGTGGTCGATGTTGCGAATGATGCGCTTGTCTTGCTTGCCCCGTTGCTCTTGGCCGGCGCAGCAGCCATCGATCAACTTGTCGGTCAGACGCAACGGGTTTGGGCCGCGGTCATGCGCCCCGGCGCAGTCACAGCGGTCGCCGGGGCGGCGCTCACCGTGAGCCTGCTCGTCAGCGTGGCCGACTTGCGACAGAGTGTCACAGCAGAGGAAATCAGCGGGGTGAACCGGACCGCCCTGGCTGCCGCCCAGTACATGACAGCGATGGAGAATGACGAATCTCCGCTCATCCTCTTGCCAAAGCCCCTGTTCGACGAACCATTGGTGCAGCTCTCCACAGCAAAAAGCATTCAGGCGGGTCTATCGCGGCCATTCGTCCAATCACGCGATTTGCCCTTTCTGGATGAGCCATCCAGCGATGTCATCTACCTGTTCCCGGTGCAGGAATCAGCCTTACAGCGACTGGTCCAGAGTATTTACCCGACCGGGGAGAACGAAACGATTTTCGGCGATGACGGCGAGCCTCTACTCTTTGTGCTGCGCGTGGCGCGGAATGCTCTGATCGACGCTCACGGGCTGACGCAGGCAACTATCAACAACGAGGGCGCAGCTGATCTCAGCATCCGGCATGGACCGCTTCACTTTGCCTCGCCCGATCCTGCATCACCATCGGAGATGCAAAACGTGGTCTGGCGCGGTTCGTTGCTCATTCCCACAAGCGGCGACTATCGTTTTGCTGTACAGTCTCCCCCCGGCGCGCTCTTCACGCTGCTCCTGGACAATCGCCTGACGCTGGACACCTCGGCGGGGTTGACGGAGCAAACGATTTCATTGCCCCAAGGCTGGCAATCCCTGGACATACGTTTTCGCCGTGGCGACGAGCCAGGCGACCTGATTGTGCAATGGCAGCCGCCGGGCGGCGAGCTGACGCCGATCCCGGCCGAGGCCTTATTCAATCCCTCGCTGCCCAACATGGGCTTGCAGGCCAGCTACTATGGCGGAGACAATTGGGATGGACCGCCCATCGCACAACGCAAAGAGTGGCTGATCCGCCCTGACGACTCGCTCTCTCCGCCCTACAGCGTCCATTGGCAGGGCAAAATCGCTGCGCCGCGGGGCGGCGAAATGCTGATTGGCGTCGTGACCGATGGCTTCGTCCAGGTGGATGTGGATGGTCGTCGCGTCATCGACTTCCGCGCCAACCCAGCAACGGGTGAGTTGACGAATGAGGGGGTCATCGTCTTGGAGCAGGGCTGGCATGGCGTCGAGATACGCTATGCGACGGGCAGCGCTGCGCCCGAGTTCAAGCTCTATTGGCAACCGCCAGGCAGCGGGCCGGCGCCTCTGCCGCCAGAAATGCTTGCTCCCACCACAGTCGATCTGGCAGCGCTGGACTTGCCCCTGCCTGCGCCGCCGCCCCTGGTGGATGAACGACTGGGAGATGACGCGTTCGCCCTGAGCGCCAGCATCGATCTGTGGCAGCCGGGTCTGCGTCTTGCGCTGGAGAATTCACCGCCACTGCCGCTTGAGCACGTGTGGACGACAGGCGGTTGCGGCGCGGGTGTGGGGCAGTTCGGGTCAGTTCGCGGGGTTGATCTCGACCCCGAAGGAGAACGCATCTATGTTGCAGATGCAGGCAACCGGCGCGTGGTCACTTTGGGGCTAGACGGTCAGCGCGTCGAGGTGCTTCCCATCGAGGGACTGGTGGAACCGGTGGATGTGGCGCTCGCGCCGGATGGCCTGTTGTTGATCCTGGATGCGCTGCTGCCGGGCGTTGTGCAATTCGCCGCCGATAGCGGTTCTGGCCTGGTTACTCCTTTCGACGACGAACTCCAACGCCCGCGCGGTCTGGATGTCGATTCCCTGGGGCTGATCTACGTGGCCGACACGGGCGGCGCGCGGGTGGCCGTCTTCGATTCTGGCGGCCGCCTGATTGCGGAATTCGGCGGGCCAGACTCTACGCTGGGACAGGGGCAGCCGGTGGATGTGCTGCTCACAGGACGTTCCATCTGGGCGATGACAGCGGGAGACGGGCGCCTATGGCAGCTCGACAGCCTGGGCAGCCTGACCGCTGTCCCGCCCACCGATGTCATCTTCGGGCCGCAGCTTGCTGGTCTGCCAGACGGACGCTTTTTCGTCAGCGACCCAATGGGGCGCAGGATTGTCTTCATGGGCGCAAATGGTCGCCCATTGGCGCAATTCGCCGGCGGCGGCGCGTTGATGCGCCCCAATGGCGTAGCTGTGGCTATGCGTGGGGGAGAGTTGCTTCTGGTCGTGGGCGACACGGCGGCGTGTACGGTTTCCCTTTGGTGGATGATGCTTGATGAACTGCCCCGATGAGGAGGCAAACGGCGGGGTGCATCGCTCTTCTTGTAAAGGGTGACATCTGCTATACTTGCAACATGACACTTTCACTCCGCGCCGCTGGTCTGGCGGTCCTATCCATCACTTTCTTCGTGCTCACTGCATGTCGCGCCGGGCAGTCGGCGCCGGTCATGCCCGTCATCGATCTACCGACCCCGGAACCCGTGGTGACGCCGGCTGTCGCCGCCTCTGGCGTCGCCATCCCTGGCGAGACCTTGCGCGCTGCCGCCACAGTCGAACAACTCGAACTGGTCATCGCGCCGTCGCGCGACCTGGCTGATCTGACTGAGCGCACCAACCCCGATGTAGGCGATATTCCTGCCGTCGCCAGCGCCATCGCGCCTGACTATCAAGTGGGCGACCGCATCCAGTTCTGGGTGCACAACGTGGACGCTGCCGCCAATTTCACGACCACGGCGGAGCTGATTCATAAGACAGATGTGGCCTATGCCTGGGTGGAGGCTGACCAGCCCCATGATAATCGCTCTATCCGCCGCTCCATCGACCGTTTCAGCACCAGAATCTATCCTGCGGCGCGGGCAGCTTTCGGCAGCGAATGGACGCCAGGCGTTGATGGCGACCCGCGGCTGCACATTCTCCACACTACAGGCATGGGCGGTGGGGTGGCTGGCTACTTCTCTGGCGCCGATGAGAACAACAAGCTCGCCTTTCCTTTCTCCAATGAAAAGGAGATGTTCTACATCAGCCTAGACTGGCTGAATAGCTCGCGCGATTACACCATGTATGAAACGGTTCTCGCCCACGAATTCCAGCACATGATCCATTGGGCGAATGACCGCAACGAGGAGGTCTGGCTCAACGAGGGGTTGAGTGAATACGCCCAAGAGGTGGCCGGCTATCCACCCGATACAGTTTTTGCGACCGCGTTTCTCATGGCCCCAGACACACAGCTCAACTCCTGGGGAGAGGCGACGAGCAACAACACGCCACATTACGGCGCGGCCTATCTTTTCGTGCGCTATCTGACGCAGCGCTTCGGCCCGCAACTGACCCGCGACCTGGTGACGGCCACGGCCAACGGCATCGCCGGCGTGAATCTGGTTTTGGAAAATCACGGGGCAAAGATCGATTTCGACGCACTCTTCGCCGATTGGGTGGTCGCCAATTACGCTGATGGGAGGGCGATTGACCAAGACAAAGTACACAGCTACACGGACCTGAATCTGCGCATACCGTCATCTGCCCTGACCATGGACGCCTACCCCGCCGATACGGGCCAGGCGGCGGTGGCGAATTACGCCGCGGATTACATCGACCTGCAAGGCGCCGGGGCAATCACTGTGACGTTTCAGGGGGCCGCGATGACGCGCCTGGCTGCGGCCGAACCCAACGCGGGGGAACTTGCCTGGTGGAGCAACCGCACCGACGACAGCGATACGCGTCTCACCCGACGCTTTGACTTGAGCGATGTCGACGCCTCTACGCCCGTCACCCTGGCCGTTTCCATGTGGTGGGACATTGAACAGGACTATGACTATGGCTATGTCATGGCGAGCAAGGACGGCGTCAACTGGCAAATGTTGCCAGGGCAACGCTCAACCATGGACAATCCCTCGGGCATCAACCTGGGCGTCGGTTACACCGGCTCCAGCGGCGCGGTCGACAGCGCCTTTGTCCCCACCTGGCGCACAGAGATCTTCGACCTGAGCGATTATCGCGGCGGCGACCTGTGGCTGCGTTTTGAGTACGTCACGGACGATGCGGTCAACCGCCCCGGCTGGCTCATCGACGACGCAGCAATTCCGGCCATCGGCTATGACGCTGACTTTGCGAGGGATGCGTCTGGCTGGGAGAGCGAAGGCTGGCTGCTCACCGACAATCAGCTCGAACAGCGCTGGCTGGTGCAAGTGTTGGAATTTGAGGGCGACAGGCTGATGGATGTGCGGCGGATCGATGTGGGCGCTGACGGGGCAGCCGCGTTTCCAGTGGACAACACAGATGGGCGCAGCGCGGTGCTGGCCGTCAGTGGCCTGACGCCGGTCACCACCGAACCAGCCGAGTATAGTGTTCAGATTGCTCTAGGCAACACGAGTAAGTGAATGAACATTCATTTGTCAGCAAGGGGCAAACATGTGCTTGGGCATTCCCGGTCGTGTGACTGAACTCTTTGAGAACAACGGCCTGCGCATGGGGCGCATTGATTTCGGCGGTGCAACCAAAGAAGTCTGCCTGGAGTATGTGCCCGATATCCAGGTAGGCGACTACGCCATCGTCCACGTGGGCTTTGCCATTACCCAACTGGACGAAGCCGCCGCGCTGGAGACATTGGCGCTTTTCCAGGAGATCGGCGCGCTGGAAGAAGAGCTTGCGTCAGAGTCCGCAGTGTAAGCAACGGAGGCAGCCCGCTGGGGGCGCAACCATCTCGCCATGAAATACCTTGACGAATTCCGTGACCCTGCCCTGGCCCGACGACTCTTCGATGAGATCCGCCGCATCACAACAGGCTCGTGGGCCATCATGGAAGTCTGCGGCGGCCAGACCCACTCTATCATCCGCAACGGCATCGACCAATTGCTCCCCCCTGAGATCGAGCTCATCCACGGACCCGGCTGCCCGGTCTGCGTCACGCCCTTGGAGATCATCGACAAAGCGTTGACCATCGCCGCCCAACCCGAAGTCGTCTTCTGTTCCTTTGGCGACATGCTACGCGTGCCCGGCAGTGAAAAGGATCTCTTCCGCGTCAAGAGCGAGGGCGGCGATGTGCGCATCGTCTATTCGCCCCTGGATGCAGTCAGGATCGCGCAGCAGCATCCCCAACGCCAGGTGGTCTTCTTTGGCATCGGCTTCGAGACCACCGCACCGGCCAATGCCATGGCCGTGCTCCAGGCGCAACGCCTGGGATTGACCAACTTCTCTCTGTTGGTCTCGCATGTGTTGGTGCCGCCCGCCATCGCCGCCATCATGGAATCGCCTCGCAACCGGGTGCAGGGTTTTCTGGCGGCGGGCCATGTGTGCAGCGTCATGGGGACGCGCCAGTACGAGCCGCTGGTCGTTCGTTATCATGCACCCATCGTCGTCACCGGTTTCGAGCCGCTAGACGTGTTGGAAGGAGTGCGTCGGGTGGTGATGCAGCTGGAGAACGGCCGCGCCGAGCTAGACAACGCCTATGAGCGGGCCGTGCGACCAGAGGGCAATGTTCCCGCACAGAGTGTGCTCGAGCAGGTCTTCACCGTGACCGATCGCGCCTGGCGCGGCATCGGCGTGATCCCCCAAAGCGGCTGGCGGCTGCGACCTGAGTTTCGCTCCTTCGACGCAGAGGAACGCTTCGCCGTGGGTGACATTCACACCCAGGAATCGCCCCTTTGTCGTAGCGGCGAGGTGCTGCAGGGGCTGCTCAAACCGCACGAATGCGCGGCCTTTGGCAAGCAGTGTACACCGCAGACGCCATTGGGCGCGACGATGGTCTCCAGCGAGGGCGCGTGCGCCGCCTATTATCGCTATGGGCGGTTCACTGCGGCGGATGGCAGCAAAGTTGTTCGCTGACGTTGAAACGCCTGGAGGCAAGAATGTTCGATTTCGGTGCGTGGTCGTGCCCATTGCCTTTGCGCAACCATCCCCACATCGTCATGGGGCATGGCGGCGGCGGTCGCCTCTCAGCGGACCTGGTGGAGCATCTCTTCTTGCCGGCGTTCCGCAACGATGTGCTGGCGCAGTTGGGCGATGCGGCGCAGATCGAGCTGGCCGGGTTGCGCCTGGCCTTTTCCACGGATTCCTACGTGGTGCAACCGCCGTTTTTCCCTGGCGGCAATATCGGCGATCTGGCCGTCAACGGCACAGTGAATGACATCGCCATGAACGGCAGCCAGCCTTTGTTTCTCAGCGCAGGCTTCATCCTGGAAGAAGGAATGCCCCTGGATGCGTTGGGCGTGATTGCCCAGACCATGGGCGAGGCAGCGCGACGCGCCGGCGTCATCCTGGTCACGGGCGACACGAAGGTGGTGGACAAGGGGCACGGCGACGGGGTCTACATCAACACCAGCGGCGTGGGGCTGATTCCGCCCGGCGTTCACATCGGGCCGCAAAACGCCCGCCCGGGCGATATAGTTATCGTCAGTGGGGAGATCGGACTGCACGGCGTGGCGATCCTCAGCGTGCGCGAAGGATTGGAGTTCGGCGCTGAGATTGTATCCGACACCGCGCCCCTCAACGGGTTGACAGCGGCCATGCTGGCGACGACGAGGGAGATTCACACCCTGCGCGACCCGACGCGCGGCGGCGTAGCCTCCAGCCTCAACGAGATCGCCCGCGCCAGCCGGGTGGGCATCGTGCTCAATGAGCGCCAGATTCCGGTCCCGCCAGCAGTGGCCGCAGCCTGTGAGCTGCTGGGCATGGACCCGCTCTACGTGGCGAACGAGGGCAAACTGCTGGCCATCGTCCCGTCGGGTGTTGCTGATGAGGTGTTGGCGACCATGCGCAACCATCCCCTGGCCGCTCATGCTGCGGTCATCGGCCATGTCACCGCGGATCACCCAGGCGTAGTGATCACGCGCACAGGCATTGGCGGCTCGCGTATCGTGGATGTGCAGGTGGGCGAGCAACTGCCGAGGATCTGCTGAATTCCCTCAGCCCGTGATTGGCATTTCACGCATGAGTCACGCGCGGCATGCGCGTTGCCTCTCGCTGTATCTCTGCCTGGACAAATTGGAGGAGCAACGCACTCTTGACCTCAGCGTAGGCTGGGTCCGCCCAATGGTTGGAGAGTTCATCAGGATCGGCGACCAGGTCGAACAGCTCGCCGTGATCCGCGTTGCGATAGACCGTGATCTTGTAACGCTCCGTGACCAACGTGCGCAGATGAACGGTGGTGGGGTTGTGACGGTTCTCCACCAGAACGTGCCTACGCGCTGTTTGCCGCCGGCCCGTCCACACATCCAATTGATTGACTCCTTGCATGACGCCCGGCGCTTCGACGCCGATAGCCGCCAGCCACGTCTGCGGATAATCCACCAGGCTTTGCAGCGCAGAAGAGACGACGCCAGCCGGTGTGTGGCCCGGCCAACGCACGATCATTGGCACGCGCAACAGGTCCTCGTAGTGAAACGCCCCCTTGGCGATCAGCCCGTGCTGCCCCAAGAAGTGGCCATGATCCGACGTGAAAACGACCAGGGTGTTTTCGGCAATACCGGCGCGATCCAGCGCATCCAGGATGCGTCCCACTTCGACGTCGATCAGGCTCATCATGCCAAAATAGGAAGCAATGCTGCGGCGCAGTTCATCCTCGCTGTGGAGGTGGGAATGAAAACCGTGCAGCCCCTGGCCGCCCGCTTCGTCGTAGTCGGAGAAATCGGGGTTGGCCTGGCGGGTGCGGGCGAAGTGGGGCGGCTTGTCGTCAAACTCGCCTTCAACGAAGACGCCGGGCGTCACCTGGGCCGGGTCGTACATGCTGGCCCACGGCTCAGGGACGACATAAGGCGGGTGCGGGTCGAAAAAACTGGCCCATAGGAAAAAAGGCTTGTCCTGTTCCACGCAGCGCAGGATGTTGGCGACCGTGCGCTCGCCCACCCAATGGGTGTGATGAAACTCCTCGGGCAAATCCCACGTCAGGGCATCGCGCATGTAATAGGGGCCGGCGTATTTGTCGTTGGGGTTAGGCGGCCACTCCTGAAAATAGTCGCGCCAGTTGGTCAGCCCCTTTTCTTCCAGCCACAACCCATAGTGCTGACCTGCGTGGTGCTCATTGGCGTGCATGCGCGCGGTCTCCACGTGGTTGAAGCCGTACCAGGGGCCGTGGAAATTGCGCCAAAAATCCAGGTCGCGCATGATGGGCTGACATTCGATGGACTCGCTGCCCGGGAGCGATTTGAGGGGCTGAAAATGGGCCTTGCCGATCAGGATCGACTCATAGCCGGCCCGTTGGAAGATGTCGCCCACGGTGGGCGCATCCTCGGGCAGCTTGACGCCGATGGCCCAGCAGCCATGTTGCGAGGGATACATGCCAGTGATGAGCGAGGCGCGGGTGGGTGAGCAGGTGGGATTTGGGCAATAGGCGCGGGTAAAACGCATACCTTCATGGGAGAGTCGATCCAGGTGGGGCGTGCGCAGCAGCGGGTCGACGGCGCCCAGCGCGCTGTAGTGTTGCTGATCGGAAGAGATGAACAAGATATTTGGCCGAGACAAGGTCATTGCCTTTCATGAGGATGTTGCGCAAATCCGCCGGATTCGGTATGATTGAACTATCTGACAGCCGTTGAGATTGACCCGGGAGATACCCTATGAGCGCCATACACCGCATTTGCCCTGCCTGTGGCAAGGATACACCTTTGGAGGCGCGTCACTGTCCCCACTGCGGCCGCGACACCCAGAGCGACCTGCCTGTTCCGCAAAACAGCAACCTGCCCGTTGTGGTGGGCAAAGCTGCTCTGCCCGTGCTGGCCGGAATTGGCGCCCTGGCCGTGCGCATGGCGTGGAAGCTGCTCCAAAGCCGCTGGGCCGCACCCGTGTCCGTCGAGACGCCTACCAAGATCACCCCTGTCGCCCCCACCCAGCCTGCACAGCAACGGCGCAGAACCATCCGCATTCGCTCCTCCTGGGCGGTGGGCGATAGTCACGGCGTCGTGCGCCAGGGCAGCTCCGAACACATCATCGAGATCGACGACTGAGCGATAAGACTGCCGTCGGCGGCTAGGATTTCCCCTCCTGGCGCAAGGCAGCCCACACGCGTTCTGGCGTGTAAGGGAGCTGGTCGATCCAGACGCCTGTGGCTGCGTGGATCGCTGCGCCGATGGCCGCGGCAGTGGGGATGAAGGGCATTTCCGCCATGCCGCGCGCACCCAAGGGACCTTGCGGATCAGGAATCTCCAGGATGATCGGCTCCACTTCTTGGGCTACGTCCAGCACTCCAGGGATGAGATAGGTGCTCAAGTGTTGTGTGACAGCACGCCCATTACGCTGGACATACTGCTCCATGAGCGTCCAGCCGACGGCCTGGGCTGCGCCACCCTCGATCTGTCCCTCCACCAACTGCGGATTCACCGCGCGCCCCACATCGTTGGCGCTGACCAGCCGTATCAGGGTCACGTGCCCAGTCTCCAGATCGACTTCCACTTCGGCGGTCTGCGCGCAATAGCCGTAGGTGATATTGGGGTCGGCTGCGCCCGTGGCATGGTCGTAGGGTGTGGTGGGTCGCGGGCGAAAGACGAATTCGCCGCGCGCTGGACGCTCCTCGTCCTGCCAGGCGCTCAGCGCGGCATGCGCTGCGCCGCGAATGGCGCTGCCAGCCATAAAAGTCATGCGGCTGGCCGACGCGCTGCCACTGGAGCCGGTCACGTCGCTGCTGTCGGCGCGCACTTCCACCTGCGTTGGCGATAGCCCCAACGCATCGGCGGCAATCTGGCGGAAAACCGAATGGCTGCCCTGCCCCACCTCGGCGCCCACACAACCGACGATTGAGCGCTCGATCTTCACCTTGCCGTGCAGCTCCACCCAGGCATAACACTGTTCGGGGAAACCGAGGCTGAAGCCAACATTCTTGAAACAGCAGGCGACGCCCACGCCGCGAGCCAAACTCGTGCGGGTCGCATCCAGCGAGGCAAGAGCCGCATCAACAGACGATGGCGCGGGCAGCGCTGGGTGATCGTCCTGTTTACACCATTCGCCATTCTCAGCTTTTCGCCAGCCGGTTCTTTTTGCTGCGGCTTGCAACACCTCGACGACCGTGCAGCCCGGCGGGAGCGCGCTGCGCGTGGGAAGCATGACTCCCTCGCGCCACAGATTGCGCATGCGCAGCTCCACCGGGTCCATGCCGAGCGCAGCGGCCAGTTTGTTCACCTGCATCTCTGCGGCGAAGTGCCCCTGGGGTCCGCCAAAGCCGCGAAACGCGCCGCTTGGCGTGTTGTTGGTGTAGACCGTGCGCGCTTCCACGTGCACGTTGGGGATCACATAGGGACCCAGGCAGGCCAGGATGGCGTTGCCCAGCACCTTGGTGCTGGTGTAGGCGTAGGCGCCGCAATCGCTGACTGCATCCATTTGGGCGGCGACGATCTTGCCGGCGCGCGTCGCCCCCCAGCGGGCGCGAATGGTGAAGGGATGGCGCTTATGGTGGCCGACAATGCTTTCGGCGCGACTCCACACGATCTTGACCGGGCGTCCGGTCTTCCAGGCTGCCAGAGCCAGTGCGATCTGCACTGAGATGTCCTCGCGACCGCCAAACGCGCCGCCCACTGTGGCGTGGCGCACGACAATCTGTTCATCGGGCAGCCCCAGGGCGTGGGCGATCTGGTGGCGCTCCTCGTGCAACCATTGACCTGGGCAAATGATTTCGATGCGCCCGTCCGGGAGCAAGCGAGCCAGGCCAGCTTCGGGTTGCAGGTAGGCATGTTCCTGGGCGTGGGTGCGATAGGTCGCCTCGACCACTACGTCGGCCTGGCGGAATCCCTCTTCCACATCACCGTTGACGATGCGGTAGGTCAGGAGGACGTTGGAATCGAGGCTGCGCTCACCATAGGGAAACTTGAATGGATAGGGATGCAGGATCGGCGCGTCGGGCTGCATGGCGTCAAAGGGGTCGACGACGATGGGCAACGGCTCATAGTCCATGCGCACCAATCTGGCCGCCGCCGCCGCCTGGGCGGCGTTCTCGGCCACCACCAACGCCACGTGGTCGGCTTCCCAGCGAACGCGTTGGGCTTGAGGCGTGCTGCCCACGCCGCAGAGCACAGGCTGGTCGGGCATGATCAGCCCGTACTCGTTCACGGGCGCGTCAGCGGCGGTTAGGACAGCGATGACGCCCGGCGCAGCCAGCACTTCCTCGATGTGCACCGCCCTGATGATGGCATGGGGCGTTCCGGCAAAGACAATCTTGAGCCAGGCTTGACCCGGAAAATCCATGTCGCCCGCATAGAGCGCGCTGCCCGTCACCTTGTCCACTGCATCTATGCGGGGGACGCTGCTGCCCACAGCTCTCATGCCAACCTCGTCTCCTTGTGTGAAAGCGCATTTTTTTGAGAAATCACCTGCTCAGTGTACCATACTATTGAACAACAGCGCAGCGAAACAGGCGATCCGGCGGAATGCCACTTCGGGTGTATTACTCGAATGCAGCGACCGCATCAAACAGCACAGACCAGGGGAACAACATGGCGTCGCCCATCCTCATTCGTGTCATGCAGGTCGATTCACTCTCAACATTCATCTTTGCCACCGCGCTGGCTGCGGGCCAGGCGGCGGCCTTCGAGGCGCGACGCATCCTCAAAGACGCGCTGGTGGTATACTTCGCTCTGTTTGAAATCAGGAGTTTTCACAGTTCAAAAACTCCTGGTTTCAAAGCAACCGCAATTTAGAAGGTTGAAGACGGGAAGTCATCTCTGAGCGGTTACAAAGGTTCATCAAATCTTTACCAGAAAGAGAGAGAACAGCGATGTGGAACGAATTCAAGGCTTTTATCATGCGCGGCAATGTCATCGACCTGGCCGTGGCGGTTGTCATTGGCGCAGCGTTCACAGCGATCATCAATTCGTTCGTGAACGACATTATCATGCCGATCATCGGTGCAGTCATCGGCGGGCTTGACTTCACGGGACTGGGAATCACGGTGGGCGAATCGGTCATCGCCTATGGTAATTTCATCCAGGCGGTGATCAACTTCCTGCTCATTGCCCTCGTGCTCTTCTTCATTGTCAAAGCCGTGAATAAGGCCATGCCCAAAAAGGAGGCGGCGCCTGCTCCGCCGCCCGGCCCCACGAATGAGGAGAAGCTGCTGGCGGAGATTCGCGACCTGTTGAAGAAACAAGCAAGATAGTTGGCTCTTGTTCTTTCATCCCCGTTCCTGTTTCCTGCCATCTACGTTGCACGCGACGGTTGATCGGTCATTGCGTCAAGCATCTCCTGGACAAAGGCTATTTCGTCGGCGTTGATGGTGTGTCCCATGCCGGGATAGATGCGTTTGGTCACGGCTGCGCCCAGGCTGGTCAGGACCTCTGCGCTGCGATCCAGGCGGCCAGCAGGAATGTGAAAATCCACATCGCTGCACCCCAGAAAGACTGGCGTCCCAGCCAAGTCGCCAGTGTAGGCGCGCGGTCGGTCGCCGTTTTCGATGAGCGCGCCGCTCAGCCCAATCACGCCGCCATAGCGCCGTGGGAAGCGCGCCGCAAACTCCAGCGCCAGACACGCCCCCTGGGAAAAACCTAAAAGCATGGTGCGCCCGCCGGGTATGCCGGCGGCGCTCACTTGATCGAGTAAGCCAGCCACAATCTGCAACGCAGAGGTCAACCACGGTTCATTGCTGGCGATCGGAGCGATGAACCGGTTTGGATACCATGTGTTGTTGGCTGCCTGGGGCGCAAGGAAGGCAACCTCAGACGCTCGCCACTCGGGGACTAGCGCCAGAATATCCTGCGCAGATGCGCCGCGACCATGCAACATGATCATGACAGAGCGAGCTTCAGCAACGCCTGGGCCGTGGTGTATGACTGGTTGGCCCACATGTAGTTGAGTTGGCAATTGGACGGCTCCTTGTACGATCAGCGCGACTCACCGGGAAACCATCGACGGTGGAAGATGATAGAAGCGGTTGAGATAGCGAAGGACCACAAAATCATCTGCGGTGAACTCGATACGGGTGATGCCTGTATTGGCGTGAGAGAAATACATGTGCTGTCCAGGCGGGATGCCGAGCAGCCGCTTCAGTAGATGGTCGATGAATGTGCCATGGCTGATCATGGCAATGCGCATATGGGGTTCGACTGCGGCAAGGGAGCGCAATCGCTGCGCGACGCGCTCGGCCCGTTCGTCGCACTCTGGCCGATCCTCGTAATGACCGGGCCACCAACCTTCTTCAGTCATTTCATCAGGCAGATGGATGCCAGGGAACTCCTCGCAGATGGCGCTGCGCCCCATGCCGGGAAAGCCTCGCAGTCCTTCCCCCGTGCGTGGATCGCCCTGGAACAGTCCTCCCTGTTCGTGGGTGTCCACCCATACGGCTAACGGAGCGCCCAGCGCCTGGCTGAGTGGATAGGCAGTTTGGAGCGCCCGACGCATGGGGCTACAGTAGAGCCGGGTGATGCCGTAGCCGTTGCGGTCAGCCTTGACAGCAGTGCGACTGAATTCTGGATACTCACTGGACGCAAGATGCGTTGCCAACAGGTTAGCCTGCGCAAAGCCAAGCTCGGTGATGGGAGGGTCGGATGCACGGGTGGCGACGAAGGTGTCGTAATCGACCTGTTGGGCAATTCGGTTATTGGCGGATTCGGCGTGGCGAATGATGTACAGGTTCATCATAATGATTCCAGGAGTCGGCAAGATCGGCGTGCTGCAATGGAAACGCAGCACACGGTGATTATACAAAAGGCCCGACGTTCTTGAAGAACGCCGGGCCTTGTCATTGCCAAATCCACTTATTGGGATGACGCTTATTCGCCGATGACAAGAGGCAGGTATGCACGATTGGGCAGCAGACCATCCCATGTGTCAACCGAACCGCTGCGCAGGCGCCCCGTCACAGGACCATATGCCAACTGACGGCCTGTGGTCTCAGTCTCCACCAGCCAGTACGTGTAGGTTACATCCGGCACAACCGAGACGTCGACGAACTCGTAGAACGCGCCGACCGTTGGCGATCCCTGACTGGGGATGGAATCGATGGTGACGATGGCGCGATTTTCCCAGCGCCCATCGGAGCTGCGCACCAGGTTGAACTCTTTTGTGTCGATTTCGGCTGCTGTCTCCCATTGAACGATGAGCAGCTCATCCTGTGACTGCACGCCAAAGCCGGTGAGGATTACAGCGGTGGGGAGTTGGATGCGCACTGTGGCATTGACCAGGTTGTTGGCGATGTTCTTTTCCAGACCCGAACCGGCGACGACCACACGCAGCCGAACTGTCTCTGTGTTGGGCGGCAGATTCTCATCCAGGCTAACGACAAAAGTTGCCTGACCGCCCTCGCCGACGCGCAGACTGCCAACGGGCAAACTACAGTTGGCGCCGGCCTGGACGCCGCCTGAACACGCCCACTTGCCTGCGCTAAGCGAAGGCTGAAAGACCGTGAAGTCTGGCACTGTCGCCACGACGATCACGCCGATGGCGTCCTGGTTGCCTGTGTTCGAGAAAGTCAACGTATAGCTGATGCGATCCGCCGGTTTGACCACTTCCTGGCGCGGCTTGACAGCCAGCACCAAGTCAGAAGCGGCGACCACTGGCGTCAATTCACTGTCTTGCGCGCTGTCGCCGCGCTGATCCTGGATCGTGACCACTCCTTGCAGGGTCGCCACGTTGACCGGCATCGCGCTGTTCAGCTTCACGGCAAACGTGGCGATGCGTTCCTCGCCACCGCCAAGGAACCCCACCGACAGGATGCATGTGACGCCGGCTCCGCTGCCGTCAGGACAGCTCCAACCGGGTGTGCTTGCCGTTGCGGAAAAGGTCGAATTCGCCGGCGCCTGCTGGACCAATCGCACACCATCTGTATCTTGATTGCCGCGATTGGCAAAGGTGATGGTGTAGACCAGGGTTCGTCCCGGCTCGGTCTTGATGCCGCCGTCTGTCTGGATCACGTAGAGCTTGGGCGCAGCAGTAACAAAAGTCGTCACGGAAGAAGTGTTGTTCAAGGGAGTGGGGTCGGCGGCGCCGCTGTCCGTCGTGGAAATCCATACAGTATTGGTGATGATGTTTGTATTGACGGGCATACTAGGGCCGACGCTGACCGTAAAGGTGAACGACTGAGATTTCCCTGGCCCTAACACATCAAGAAACAGGGTACATCCGCTTCCCTCAATGCCCTCATTGGCGCACTGCCAGCCAGGGGCGCTGCCCGCGGCGGCAAAGCGCGACCGCAAAGGAACAAGCTCGGCAATGACAATGCCCGTGGCCGTGACGACGCTGTCGTTCGTCACCGTCATCTGGTAGGTTGCGCTCATGTTGGTGGACAGGCCGACTGCGGGGCCGCTCTTCACGATGGATAGGTCAACCGTTGCATACCCGAAGTTGAGATCGACCGCAACGCTTCCCGCCGTGGTCGTGATCACCGTCTGATGGTCGGCGACGCCATCGGGATCGACGTACGGCGCCAGACCCGGCCCAAGGGTGGCCGTCGCCACTGTGATATGCGTCAGCCCCGAGGGAAGGCCGCCATAGAGATACACCCCATCCTCATCCGTCTCTGTTTGCATCGCCCAATCATCGGGTGTGCCCAGAGCGCCGTCATCGCCCGCCTGGACGATATCGAGCAAGACTCCCGCCAAACCAGGCTCGCCAAAATCGATCTGCCTGTTGCCATTCAGATCGTGCCACAAAAACCCTGTGACAGCCGCGCTGACCACTGCATTCACGTCGATGATCGTGATGGGTGTAAAGGGAATTGCAACAGTGACCGGCGGCGTATCGGTGATGGGCGGCGTGTTGGTGATGGATGGGGTGCCTGTTATCGGCGGCGTGTCGGTGATGGGTGGGGTGTCTGTTATCGGCGGCGTGCCGGTGATGGGCGGTGTGACAGTCACAGGAGTCGTCACGCTGATGAACAGCCCGCTCAACATGACGGTGTTCGTCATGGCGCTGACAGTTGGGGAGAGGGGAAATGCCGCTCGTGTGGTCACCGTGCGCGTTGCCGAGGCGCCCGGCGCCAGCTCGAAAGCAGGCCAGACAACCACCCCGTTGGCGCCTTCGATCTGTGCGCCCCCTTCAGTGGCTGTGATGAAAGATGTAGCGGTCGGCAAAGTGTTGGTCAATGTGAGCGCAGTCAGAGTGTAGGCGTCGCTGTTGACCACAGTAATCGTATAGGTTGTTAGTTGACCTGGCTCGATCATCGTGCGATCATCGGTCAAATCGACCACAGGATCGGCGGCTTGGACGGCGACTGTCAGCCCACAAGTCAAACCGAAGGCAAGCATGAGAGCGAAAACAACGGCGAACAGAGATCTGTTTGCCTGAAAACTGCGACGTTGCGTGTGCGACATAGGGCAAACTCCTCAGAACCACCTTTCCTGCGAACATTGTGCTCACAGAGCGGAGACGGAAAATCGCAAGAAAAGTTACGGCGAAAGACGCGCCGCCATGACATTATCATTTATATCATTTATATCATTCACAAGTATACTCTCTTTCTGTTTCATTTCATCTTATCTTGGAGGCAAGTTCGTGACGAAGATTCCTGAGTCTCATAGCAGTATTTTCAAGAAGCGCGCTTTCGCACACGTGGCAACGACCGATCCTGACGGCGCGCCCCAGGTGACGCCGGTTTGGGTGGACTATGACGGCGAGCATGTCTTAATCAACAGCGCCAAAGGGCGCAAAAAGGATCGCAATCTGCGCGAGCGTCCCGAGCGCGTCGCCCTGAGCGTCCAGGATCCGGACGATCCCTATCGCTACGTGGGTCTACAGGGCCGCGTGGTCGAAGTGACGGAAGAAGGCGCAGAGGAGATGATACATCGCTTTGCCTACAAATACTGGGACAAGGAGCGCTATCCCTTGCCTCAGGGCCAGGTGCGTGTGATCTACAAGATCGCGCCGGAACGCGTTTGGGTGGTCGGCTAGCGCATTGTCCGTTCAGTCTTTAGAAAATGTTCAGTAGCAGGGCGCACGCCCACGGGCGATCTGCTACAAATGCGGTGCAATGCGCGCCAATCGCTCCACCATGCGCTCCAGGTCGCTCGTTCGTTCGGCGATGCTGAAGCGCACATGCCCTTCGCCGGCCGGGCCAAAGGCGCTGCCCGGCGTCGTCACGATCAATCCCTCGTCGATGAGAGCCGCCGTCAGCTCCAGGCTCGTCTTCTTTGTGGCAACGAATTTGGGAAAGGCATAAAAGGCGCCTTCCACCGGCGGGCACTCGATGCCGGGGATCTCCTCCAGCGCATCCAGCACCATACGCCGTCGCTGGTCATAGATCGCGACCATTTCCTTCACGCACTCCTGCGGCCCGTTGAGCGCAGCAACGCCCGCAGCCATGGTGAAACTCGCCGCCGACTGTGCGCTGTGGGTCTGGTAGACGCGCGCCAGCCTGACGATGGGTTGTGGACCCGCCAACCAGCCCAGTCGCCAACCGGTCATGGCGTAGGCTTTGCTAAAGCCGTTGATGATAATTGTGCGCTCCGCCATTCCCGGCTCAGCAGCCAATGAGTAATGCACGTGGCCGTCGAAAACAATGTGTTCGTAGATTTCGTCGCTGATCACATAGAGATCGTGCGTCATTGCCACGTGTACAATCGCGTCGATTTCGCTACGGGTGAGCACGCGCCCCGTAGGATTGTTCGGGCTGTTGACCATGATCAGCTTGGTCTTGGGCGAGATGTGTTGCTCCAAAAGGTCGATGCTGACGCGAAAGTGGTCGTCGCCGGGCAGGGCCACGCGGATGGGGATCGCCCGATGGAGCTGCACCATAGGCGCATAGCTAACCCATGAAGGATCCAGGAGGAGCACTTCGTCGCCCGGATCCAGGGTGGCGGCCAGGCTGGCGAAGAGCGCCCACTTGCCGCCCGGCGTAACCATGATCTGATCGGGCGCAATGTGATGAACGTTGTTTTCGCGCCGGAGTTTGGCGACGATGGCATCGAGGAGGGCTGGCGACCCTGGCGATGGCGGATAGTGAGTGTCTCCAGTCTGGATGGCGCGCAAGCCCGCCTCCACAATGTGCGCCGGCGTGTCGAAATCAGGTTCGCCGCCGGCCAGGTTGATCACGTCGCGGCCAGCTGCTTTCAGCTCGCGCCCACGCTGCATCATCATGGTGGTGGGCGAGGCGGGAATCTCTGCGATCAGATGTGAGAGAGATTTCATAGGGTATTTCCCACTCCTTTCTTTTTGGTCGAAGTTCTTTTTTTGATAAT
>CAZLMM010000077.1:0-31118 GCA_964560495.1 uncultured Caldilineaceae bacterium | reverse complement strand
TCTATTATACTGTGGTTGCTGTGAGACCAGGAGTTTTTGGCCTGCGAAAACTCCCGGTCTCGAACAGAGCAAAGTATAGGTGACGTGGATTGACGATCTCCACAAGCGATCCGCGCTTCCTCTGATCCGTGTCCCTGGAATCGCAGGATAGCCTGAATAGTTATGAGCGTCGTATTGTTGCCAGAGTCGAGCCCGGCGCGTAATTTCATGTTTGGCGAAACTCAGCTTTTCTTCGCGTGAGGTATAATGTTCTGCTATGAAATCTTTCCGCATAATGGGGCGCGTCCTCAAAGCAACCTATGATGAGCTCTTCCTTTGCGTCATGATGAGCCTGTTGTGGTGGCTCGGTCAGGCGCTCATCATCACCGCCGCGCCAGCCACCATGGGCATGAACGGCGCTGTCAACCGCATGGCGAACTACAAACGCACGGGCAGCGAATTCTTCTGGGAGCATGCCAAGAAGAATTTTGGGCGCGGCTGGCTCATGTATCTTCTCCTGATTGCGGTTCCGCTGCTGGTCGCATTCAACATTTGGTTCTACTCTTACGCCGAAGGCTGGCTGCGTATGGCCGCCTTTCTCTGGGTGTGGGTGTTGCTCCTGGCGTTGATGGTCGGCCAATATCTCTTCCCCCTCTTTCAACAGCAGGATGAGCCGAGCGTCAAGCTGGCGTTGCGCAACGCCGCCATTCTCGCACTCCGCTACCCTCTTTACACGATCCTTTTGTTGCTCTTCCAGGCAGTACTCCTGGGAATCAGCTTTGTCCTGGTGTTGCCCCTGGTGCTCTTTGCGCCGGCCATGCTCTCCCTCACCGGAAATTTCGGCATGGCTGGCATCCTGCAAGAGATGGGTCTGGCGCCGGAACCGCCCGAAACGCCGAAGAGGGGGCGATGAAGATAGAGAGCGCCGCCAAGATCGTCTCGACGGCGGAGATGCGCGAGATCGAACGCGCCGCCGATGCCAGCGGTTGCAGCTACGCTGCAATGATGGAAGCGGCTGGCGCGGCGGTCGCCAGGGCTGTGCGTATGCGTTACGGCTTTGGAACGCCCTCAGTCATTGTGTTGGCCGGGCCGGGCAACAACGGTGGGGATGGTCTGGTGTGCGCCCGCCATCTGCACGAGAACGGCGTCCAGGTGCACGCCTATCTGTGGAAACGGCGCACAGGCGTTGTAGAGGATTTCGGCGGCCACTTCGCCCGTCTGCAAGCCTTGGGCGTCGAGTATGTGCATGCCGACGCTGACCCGGAATATAGCATCCTGACTCGTTGGCTGACTGAAGGCAATATTGTGGTGGACGCCTTGCTCGGCACAGGAGCCAATCGCCCCGTCGAAGGGCAACTGGCGGCGATCCTGACATGTGTCCAGCGCCGTCTTGCCCAGGTTTCGGCGCCGTTGATGATCGCAGTGGATTGCCCTAGCGGCCTGCATTGCGACACGGGCGCGGTCGATCCTCTCACCTTGCCCGCAGCGCAGACGGTGACCTTCGGCTGGGCAAAGTGGGGTCACTATCGTTTTCCAGGCGCCAACAAGGTTGGCGATCTGGTTGTCGCTGATATCGGCGTTCCAGCGGAGGCAGGCGACGCCATCAAAACGTTTGTGATCACCGATGAGATTGCAGCCGCCTGGCTGCCGCCCCGCCCCAGGGTCAGTCACAAGGGCTCGTTTGGTAAGCTGCTGGCGGTCGTCGGCAGCATGAACTATCCGGGCGCGGGGTCGCTTGCCTGCGCCGCTGCGCAGCGCGTGGGCGTCGGCCTGGTCACGGGTGCAGTGCCTGAACCGGTCTGGCCGATCTCTGCGGGCAAGGTGAGCGAGTCCACCTGGTTGCCCTTGCCTGCCGACCTGGGCGCCATCACGCCGGCAGCCGCTGATGTCGTCAAGGCCGCCTTGCCTGGCTACGACGCCTTTCTGGTGGGCTGCGGCCTGACGCGCTCCCCCGGCGTCGTTGAGGCTGGAAGGCAGATGCTTGCCGCAGCCCGGCGCACGCCCACCCTCATCGACGCCGATGGGCTGAACTGCCTGGCCCAAATGGACGGATGGCCGGGTCGCTTGCCCGAGCAGGTTGTGCTTACGCCTCACCTGGCGGAAATGGCGCGGCTGTGCCAGATGTCGATTGCCGAGGTGGGCGGTCAAACTTGGGAGCTTGCCCGCGCAAAGGCCGTCGAATGGCATTGCGTGGTGTTGCTCAAGGGACCGTATACGGTGATCGCTGAACCCGGCGGCTGGCTGGGCGTGCTGCCTGTCGCCACGCCCGCGCTTGCCACTGCCGGCACAGGCGACGTATTGGCTGGCGTCATCGCCGGGTTGCTGGCGCAGGGGGTTGAGCCTTTTGCGGCGGCGTGTCTGGGCGCCTGGCTGCACGGGTGGGCGGGGCTGCGCTGCGAACGCAAGATCGGCCCGGCAGGCGCGGTCGCCTCCGACCTTCTGCTCCAGATTCCCAAAGCGCTGGGTGCGCTGCGAAGATGCGCAAAGCCCCAACAGGAGTTTGCCCTGCCAGAAACTTTGTAGGAAACTGTGTGTTGTAAGTGTGCGACTTCGATCAACCTCCATGTAGATTGGCTGACAAGTGTCCGTATGAACATAGCCCTAGATGTGATGGGCGGCGACCATGCGCCCCATGAAATTATTCTCGGTGCAACCGAGGCTGCACGCGAATATGGCGTTACAATTTCTCTGGTGGGCATGCCCGATGTCATCAAGACAGAGCTGGCGAAACACAAGACTACTGGCTTGAAGTTGCCGATTGTGCCGGCCAGCCAGGTCATCGAAATGGGCGACAAGCCTACGGCAGCCCTGCGCGCCAAACCGGACAACTCCATGTCCGTGGGGTGTCGGCTGGTGCGCAGCGGCGAAGCCCAGGCGTTCGTCACGGCAGGGAACACCGGCGGCGCGCTGGCCGCCGGCATTCTCCACATCGGCCGCATGAAAGGCATTCTCCGGCCAGCCCTGGTTTCGCCCATGCCCACCCGGCGCGGCATGTGCGTCATCCTCGACATCGGCGCCAACGCAGACACCCGCCCTGAATATCTGCCCCAGTTCGCCATCATGGGCAGTCTCTATTCACGTTTTGTATTGGGCGTGCGCAAACCCTCTGTGCGCATCCTGAGCAACGGCGAGGAAGAGGGCAAGGGCAGCCAACTGGTGCTGAACGCTGCCCAGCTCCTGGCAAATACACCTGGGATCAATTTCCAAGGCAATGTAGAGAGCAAGGATGTCTTTGAGGGGTTGGTCGATGTGGTTGTCACCGATGGCTTCACTGGCAATATCTTCCTCAAGACCGCCGAGTCCACGGTGCGTCTGTTGCAGAACGTGATGCTGGAAGAATTGACCCGCGGCCCCGTCAGCACCGTAGGCGCGCTGCTGGTGCGGGCGGCCATGCAGCGGGTGCGACGTCGCCTGGATGACAGCGAATATGGCGGGGCGGTCTTGTTGGGGCTGTCGGGGATTGTCGTGGTGGCCCATGGCCGCAGCAAGGCTTTCGCCATTCGCAACGCGATCCGGGTGGCGAAACAGGCAGTGGAACAGGACATCCCCGGAAAACTACAGAGCGCCGTCGGACGTGAAGAGGCGCCAACCCCAACGCTGGCTGCCCAGGCATCGCAGCCTTGACGCAAACTATCGAAAGTGAACACGCATGAAAGTCTACCGCAATCTCACTGAAATTCAGCGCAAAGAGCGGCTCGGTCGTCGCGCCAGCCTGGGGGGTATGTTGGTGCTCCTCATCGGTTTGATCGCCAGTTTCGTGCCCACCTGGTATCCACCCGGAACCGAAGTGGAGGGCGCGTTCGGCCAGTTTGTCCAGGCCAATTGGAGCCTGATCAGCTTCGCCGCGCTGCCCATCGGCTTTTTGGCGGCCAGCTACGGCAGCTATTTCATCACGCGCTATGCCCGCCGCCGCTGGCCGGGCCACAATGTGATCGCCCGCCCAGACGAGATGGTGGAGCGCAGCTTCAAGGGCGTAGACGACAAACACTCGCTTTTTGTCTACAGCCTGCCGGTGGGCTACGTATTGGCGGCGCCCACCTATCTGCTCACCCTGGTGGTGCGCAGTGACCGGGGTCAGGTGCAGGTGGATGGCGACCGCTGGCGCGAGAGGTGGACTCTGGGCCGCATTTTTGGCCTCTTTGCCCGGGAAGGCATGGGCAATCCGCCCCAGGAATTGGCGGAGATGGAGCGAAAGATACGCACGTTCCTCTCGACGCAAGGGGCTATCGAGGCTGGCGTGAACAGTGAGGAAATCCCCATCGAAGGCGCAGTGATTTTCCTGAGCGCGGAAACGCGCCTGTCCCTGAACAACCCGACCGTGCCTGTGCTGCGCTTCGATGAGGTCAAAGACTTTGTGCGCAAGCGAGCCAAAGAGAACAGACCTCCCGCCAAGCTCATGCGCGACACGATGACCTTTTTGCAGCAGAACTGCACCACGCCCGAAATGCAGGCGGCCAGCCAAGCTGCGGCGGTTGCGAGTAAGTGAAGGACGCAAGCACGTCAACCCTTGGCGCAATCGCCTCCTGGTCGCATGGCAAAGGTCCAGGCGGAGCCTGGTTCTGTTCCTGGGATTGGCATTGATCTATTTCGCTGGTTTACAACCTCTGCTGCTCGCCAACTGGATGCCGTGGAGTCTGCGTCTGCCGCACATCCTGGAAATCGCAGCAGATGAATTCTTCTACGCCTGGGCGCTGGTCATGCTTTTGGGCGTGAAACAAAATCTGCCTGCGCAGGATGCCCCGCTCGAACTTGAGAGTGCAAGCCCTGCGTAATGCCTGGGCCGTTTCACGAGTCACTCGTGACGTATGAATTGTTTACCCGGCGAGCAGTAAAAAACGCGACGCCTGGATGACACAGAAGAGCAGAAGCCGAGGCTTCTGCTCTTCTGTCCACCTATTTCCTTCCCAATGCTCCCTGACTGCTACTTCGTGACGAGCGGCAGGTAGGTCCGCTCGTTTTGCTCCTCTGGGATGTCGTTGTCCGCTGGCAGCACCCAGGTGTTGACCCGGATGCAGCTTGCCAGCCCGATGATGGGACCGCTGCCGGGCGCCGGGTTCAGTTTCACGACGCCCGAATAGAAACCCGGCGTCAGGCTGCTGTGATTCACGCTCACCTGCACCTGGTTATTGACCACGTTGGCGTTGACCCATGCCGCCAGACTACTGGCCTGCAATTGCAGATTGCCGCCGCCGGCATTGCTCCACTGGATCACCTGCATGGGGGCATCGCCGCCCGCCTGCTTTTTGGCCGTAAAGGAGAGCTTGTTCTCCGACAGGTGAAGACGGGGCTGGGTGAACTCAGCGCCATAGTGGAACGCGTCCAATGGGTCTGTGCCAGCCAGCTTCTCCTCGGCGTCGCTATAGTCGTCGCCGTCCGTATCCTGCGCCAGGGGATTGCTGCCCTGCTGGTACTCATCTTTGTTGCTCAGCCCATCGCCGTCGGCGTCGCCGTTGGGGTCGCTCAGGCCGAATTCGGCGGCCCAGTCGTCGGCCATGCCGTCACCGTTGGCGTCCACGCCGCTGGTGACAAGAGCCTGGATGGGCTCGCTGTAGGGGCTGAACCAGCCGTCGCTGTTGCCCGCCGCTGCCCAGACGGCGTAGGCTGCGCCCGTTTCCAGGCCAGCCAGATTGATGCTGGCGCCAGCTGTAGTGGTAACGGTGGTTGCGCCCGACGCATCCAGCTTCATGTATTTGACCCGATAGCTGGCTGGGACGACGGCGTCGCCAGGCGCCCAGCCGATATCCAGGCTGTTGGCCGTGCGGTTTGTCACCGTCAGGCTGATGGGCGCGGCCGGGACGGGATTGCCGCCGGTGTTGGGTGCGACGAAGATGGGCGCAGTGAAGTTGCTGGCGTTGCCGTTGATATCCAGCGCAGCGATGGACAACGCATACTCAACATCGTTGGAGACCGCGTCGATGCGGTGCGCCGGCTGCTCCGTGGCTGCAACGAGCATCTGCACCACAGCCTGGGGATTGGTGGTGGGATTCCACTTGAGCAAGTAGGAATTGACATCTTGCTCCGGCGACGGATTCCAGCGCGCCATGATGGCGCCGTCTACGCCGCTGGCAAAGAGGCCGGTGGGCGCGGCTGGCGGCGTCACGTCGTTGATGGCAATCGTGCCCGTGGCGGTGAAGACCACCGTGCCGGGGAAGCGGTTGGCGTCGAAGGCGCGCGTCTTGGGCAAGCCGCTGTCCAGGACGAGACAGGCGTCATCGGGTTGGCTGATCTCGTTGGTCGGCAGCGTGTTGAAGCCGTCGTCCACCTCGGCGCGCACCTGATAGCTGCCGTTGAGCAGGCCGGTGGTGTTCCAGGCGTACTCGCCCGTTTTGAAGGGCAGGTTCTTGACGATGGGCACGCCCAGCTCCAGGTTGCCGCTGATGACTTGGGTGCGGTAATAGTAAAGGCTGATGGTCGCCATGTCAGGCGTGTCGGACGGGGCGCTCCAGCGCACGGTGTAGCTGTTGTTGCCCGGCTCGTTGGCGTTGGTCGGATTCATAAATTGACCACGGTTGCCTGGCGCGCCCGGCGCGCCCTTGTTGGCCAGATACATAAACTTGTAGTGCTCTACACCCTGCTCGCTCAGATTGGCGATCCTGGCCTGCCACGCGCCGGGTTTGGGCGCTTGCACAGTGATGATCGCGTTGTCCACCTCGACCGCGACCTGGGCGTTGTGCGCCGCGTCATTGCCGGCGTTGATCTCCGCGCCGTCGGGGTCGATCAGGCTGAGCTGCGGACTGCCGGCTTGCCAACCCAGGCCAACCAGGATCTGCTCCGCCTGGGCGGAGACGTTGAAGGGAATGAGCGCCTCGCCGTTCACCTTCTGCGGGGCGGTGTGCACCGTCACAGTGTCAGCGCCGTTTGCGCCGCTAGAGATGACCTGATAGCCGCCGTATTCGTCGATGAGCAGATGGTCGTCATTGCCCAGGATGAAGTCCAGTCCTTCGTCAAAGCCATAGTAGAGGCCGACATCATAACCCATGACGACAAACTTGCCCTTGATGCCCCACTCATAGGTGGTGCAACTATTGTTGGTGCAGAACTGACCAAAGGCCAGCTCGATGCCGATGGAGATGTCGCCGGGCGGCAGGGAGAGGAGTTCCCAGTCGGCGATGGCTCCTTCCTTGATGGTGAGCGTGGCGCCGATCTCGCCAGCGAAGTGCTTTTCATCATTGTCCGGCAGCCACGAATAGCGATTCTGCCAGCCTTGACCCACCCACAGGTGAGCGCGGGCAAAGCCAGTCAGCCAGTTGCCAACCGAGACATTGACCTCAAAGCCGGTGTCCAGGGGATTCCAGGCGACCCAGACCTTGCCGTCGGCGTTGACCACGCCGAGCACTTTGCCGCTGCCCTGGAACTCAAAGAGACCGCGGGTGTCGATGAGCACCGAGCCGCTGGCGCGGAACGCTCCGCCGTCGCCGCCCGGCGCAGCCTGGAAGTTGAGGCCTACGGTGATGGTCGTGTAATCGGGGAAGATATCCACGCCGCCGTTGAGACCGGTGAGGAAAAGGCCGCTGTTGCCCAGGGGAATGCCCACGGGCGACTCGAAGCTCATGTGGACGCTGCGCAGGGATGTTTCGCAGAGCATGAACTGACCGTCCACCTGACCGCCCACGTTGGGGATGGTCATGCTGGCCGCGCCACGCACGATGAACACCTCGGGGCCGACGCCGCCGCATGGCGCAAAGTCCAGCTCCACCGTGGCTTGGCCTGCGCCAAAGCTAAATTCTTTGGCAAAGGCGTTGGCCGCGGCCGGGTTGACCGTGGGATGGTCGGTGCTGTAGACCTCCAGGACGCCGGCGGCGCTCATCATGACCGTGTTGGCGTCGATGTTGGTGATCACGTCGGGCATCTTCCAGTTGCGTTTCGGCGCAGGCAGATTGACCACATCGTCGGGCGCGCGCAGGTCGATGCAGCTGGAAACGCAGTTCTTGTTGAGCACCGGCAGGGGCGCATTGCGCGGCAGGATCACCGACTGGATCACCTCGCTGGCGCCGCCAAGCTGCGGCTGTTGACTGATCACAGTGAAGCGCGAGCGCACGCCGGTAAAGCGGCGCTGATTCTGACCGGACGCCGGCTCCACGTCCATCTGAAAGAGGCCGCCCAGGTTGAGATTCAGGCTGGCGATGGTAGGCGGTGTTGGATTCGCCGGGTCAGCAGTGACACTGCTGGCGAAATCGGGCCAGCCGCTCACCGGCCACGCCCAGGTGGGATTGAACTTGAGCGTTTTGGTTGCGCCCTGCTCGCCCACGATGCGGTTGAGAGTGGCCGCGCCATGGGCCATGCCGGTGATGGGTGCGACATGGAAACTCAAATTGACAAGATTGGTCACATCGTTGCTGGGCCACGGGTCTTGCAGCACTTGTCCGCTGCCAGAGGGCGCGGCGCGCAGTACAGGAATGCCAGGGAAGATGCCGACGATCTGGCGCTCCATCCCACCCTCGAAAACGTCGAACCATTGGAGATAGGCGCCGTTGGCGCTGTTGATGGGCGGACACTGGACCAGGATCACGGTGCTCTTGCTGTTGAGCTTGATGGAGCTGGTTTCGGTGTAGTTGATCGTTCCGCCGATGATCGCTGCTGTGGGCGCCGCCCCTCCTTGCGGGCCAACCAGCGGAGCCGAGTTGCTGGCGTTGCTGACGCCGAAATTGCCGTTGCGCGCCCAGCCGGCCTTGTTCCACACCCGCAGACCGCCCACGTCCTCGAAGGTGGTCGCGTTGGCCGGGAAGTTGGTGGTGTTGGGGCATTCCACGCGCTGACAGCCGCCATCCTGGGTGGGGAATTCGCCGGCGGGGCAGGAAGTGATTTGAATCCGTAGGTCGAACTTGATGGGGATCACCTTGTCGCTGCAGATCTCCGCGCCGCAGTCTTCGACATCGCGCACCGTGAGGCGCGGCCCGTTGTAGGCGATGGCGAGCGCGTACTGACCGGGCTGCCCGGTGAAGAATCCACTGGACTTGCTCTGGGTGGAGAGCTGCCACTGCTTGAGCACGCCGCCGCCGCCGGTGGAGGCGGGCATGAGTTCACGGCTGGCGCTATTGACGAGCTGGGCGCGGAAGAGACCGGCGTAAGTGCTGCTATAGGCGCTGCCCTGAGTGCCGTCTTTGAGCACCTGAACATTGATGCGGTTGATGGCGCCGACCGGGACTTTGACATTCCACAACGCCATGGGGTCGGCGCTGTCGAATGTGTAGTTATACGTCTGGCGCATGCCCAGCGTGCCGCTGATCTGGGTTGTCTGTTCGGCGATGAGGCGTAGGTCGTAGCGCGCCGGCATTCCTGCGCCTGTGGCTGCGGAGACGCGCAACTGCAGGTCGCTGTCGGTATATTCGCCCTGGCTACCGCGCCCGTTGAGCAGAATGAAACCCACTTCGTTTTTGACGGGCGCAACGCTCTTCAGGGTGCGATCCAACAGCTGCGCGCCGGTCTCGCTGTCATTGACCTGCACCTTCATGGGCATGGCGCCGGCCAGCGAGGTGTATTGAACGCAAGGCGCGACGCAGGTGGCCGGATTAGGTCCAAGGGTGTTGGTCATGCCGCGGCTGACCACTGCCTGCCAGCGGTTGGCCGGCAGTTGGGGGATGGTGTAGCCATGGTCTGCGCCAAAGAAGGGCGATGTGTCGCCTGAGGGCAGACCAAGACCGCCCGGCGTGGGCACGTCCACGACTGCGTTTTGCACCAGGGTCGGCCCTTGGACGAAGACGATCAGGCGCACCCCGCGCGATGTTCCGTTGGGGTCCAGATAGGGCGCATTGGGGTTGCTGAAGTATTGGGTGGCGATCAGTTCGTCATTGCTCCAGTTGTCCGGCGTCAGATAGAACATGAAGACGCCGCAGTTCTGGATGGCGACGCCGGCCACAGGCGAAATGCACTGTTCGTTGCTGGCCCGCAAGAGCAGCCCCATGTTCACCGGGTCGAAGACGGTGGTGCGCTTCCACGCCTGGGCCGCCGAAGTCACATCCCACGTGAGATAGCTGGGCAATTCTTCACCTTTGCTAAAGCGCATCTTCTGCACCCCGGGCGGCAGCGGAGCGTTGATGTCGAAGCTCGGCGCGGCGCTGTCACTCTCCCACCAGTGCTGAGGCGTCTCGGCGACAGCGTGAACCGTAACATCGGTCGCGATGCCCGGCAGGGGCGCGTATTCATCCACATAGTTGCCGATGTCATTGGGCGCAGTGAGCAGATAGGCTTTGGTGATGTTGGAATTGGGCGGCAGCACGGGCATGGCAAAGCGCACCAACATGCGGTCTGCGCCGGAGCTGCCGCGCCCCAACGTGCCCAGGTCTTCCCCAATGTTGGTGTTGTTGGTCATGAATTCGAGCGTGTCACGCTTGTAGATGGCGCTGCGGATGTGGGATTCGTTGCGCACCTGGAAGAGTGGGTCAATGATCACCGGGAAGGAGCGCTCGGGCGCGGCCAGCCAATTCCACGGCGTGCGCACACGCAGCTCGAAGACGCTGGGGTCGGCGGTCGGTCGCAGGATGTATGCGCCGGCTACATTTGCCTGGGGATTCCCCTGCTCATAGGTGACGGGCGGCTGGAGGATGATCTCCTCGCCGTTGGCGGCGACGAAGGCGATGGCCGATTGCGTGACCACCTCTTCGCCGACGCGCAAGGCCGCAGGCTGACCATCGACCAGAAGGCTCGTCCCCGCGCGCAGGTGGAGTGTGGCTGCGAGGTCGAGGCTCTGCGGGCTGGAGAACAGCCAGGGCGACTCGGGCAACTCGGCCAGGCGCATGGTGTATTCCACACTGCCGGGCCGGCTCTGCCATTGGTCTTGCAGGCCGTCGAGCGTCCAGTGGTCGCTGTAGCGCACCACCGTTCCGCCGGCCTTGAGGCTGGCCGCGGATGCATCCACACTGGCATGAGGCGTCGCAAGCGAATGTGTTTCGCCCGCTGCACCCACCAACTCCAGACTGGCCGGCTGCCACTGGACGCCAACCTGTTCCAGGCCGATGGTCGCCGCGCTGCTGCGCTCCGCTGTTGCGATGCGAATCTGGTTGGCGTTGTTGAGCCAGCCGCCGGCGACCGCCGTAAAGGTGGGGGCGATGGGCTGCCAGTCGCCGTGGGCGTCCTGATAGTGGAGCGGCAGGATGTCGTTCAGGATGGCGACTGTACCGTCGCCCATATCAAAGGCGGCGGTGTTGCCTGTGCGCAAGGCGACGATTTCGGGCTTGCCTTGCAACTGGGCAGGCAATGGGTAGGCCGGCGCGCTGGCTGCGGTTGTCCAGGGAGTCGCCGGCGCAACAGGCGCGCTCACCGGCGGCGCAACGACAACGGGTTCGGTCTGCTGTTGGGATAAAGCAATCAATGGGGCAGGCAGTGGAGCAGGCAAGATGGGAAGCATCATCTGCGCAAGCATGGCCCACAAGATCACCAACGCCGCCAGGCGCTCACCGAATTTGTCATCCACTCTCGGCAACGCAAAGATTTGTTGTAAGTACATAGCGATTGACTCCTGAAATCCCTAAAAGTCGTGGGTATGAACGATTTGCATCGAGTGCACTGACGGTTCTGTCTCGTTTGCACCGAATCCTTCTTCAAACACCCGATATGGTGTGCGTTGATAATGACAGGGCGCCGTCCGAAACGCGTCCGGCTGTTCGGACGCATCCCGCGCGCAGAGAACCATTCGATCATGTTTGCGGAAAAAGGGCGGCCTGAACCGGAGTATGCTGGGGGGATCACGCTGCCGCGTTGGGGTAGGATATGCGTCCCTCAGGATGGGTCAGGTCCGTGAGATGGCGCGCAACCGTTCCTGCGCGATCGTGCGATCATCGCGACCGACGGGCGGCAGACCCACCTGTTCCACCAGGAAACTGGCTGCCACCGCGCCGTACAGACCGGCAGTGCGCAGGTCGCCTGTCTCCACCCAACCCACGATAAGTCCGCCGCAGTAGGCGTTGCCCGCGCCGGTAGGATCGACCACGTGTGTGGCGACAGCGGGAACATGGACGCACTCACCGGTCGCCGCGCAGCGCAGGAGCGACCCTTCCTCGCCCATGCGCAGCGCGACAATCTCAGCGCCGGCGTCGTTCAGGCGGCGCGCCTGTTCCTCGGGCGCAGCTGGCCCCAACATGGTCTCCGCTTCCCACAGGTTGGGCGAGAGGATGTGAGCCGCCGACGCCAGCTCGTGTATTTCTTGGCCGCTCAACAGGCGATCTGCATGGCGAAAGACCTCGATGCCCACAACCATGCCGTGGTCGCGCAGGCGGCGGGCGACCCCCAGGTTCGGGTTATGGGGATGGACGCCATAGAAGAAACCGCGCGCCGCAAGATAGTTCGGCGGGATGTTCTCGTAACGCAGAGGGAGCTGTTGGCTGATCTCCTCTGGTTTTGAGCGCCACACCTGGATGCGCCGTCCGTCCCACTCTGTGATCTGCCAAGCCCGCAATGAGGAAAGCTGGGGGTAATGTTTCATGCCGGCGCAGTCGATGCCCATGCCGTCGAGCCAGGCGCGTGCGTCAGCCGGAAAGTCGCCGCCCTGCGCACCGCACAGACCCACGCCGTCGGCAAAGAGGCGCATGCCGAAGGCCGTCTGCGGCCCACTGCCGCCCAAGACACCCATAGCGGTGCGGCCATCGGAGAAAACCAGGTCGTCGATGATGACAGAATAGGAGACGTAGTTGATCATGATTGTTTGGTGCAGATGGGATGTACAGAAGTGTTAAAATCATATCGTTACCGCGCCTGATAGATGCAGGTAGTATATGCACCTGGCTGCTTATGCTCAAAGAAAGCGTGTGAGGGGTTACACTTTGAGGATTCGCTGCATTTCTGGTATTTTTCAGGCCAGGCAGCTATTCAGACTGTCTGGCGACTCTATGGACGCGGGTCAAAGGGGACGCGGATTGCTTGCAGAGATTGCCAATCTGCGTTGCCTGAAACCGCGTCCAATTCGCCATCTATTGTCATGGCGGCAAGCTCGACGTAGAAACTGATGGCGATGTGTGGCATGCCAACCCAGAACGAGCTGCTGGCGACAATCTACGAGACAATGACCTTGAGACAATGGGTTGGCGTGTGCTACGATTCAATACGCCGCAAATCATGGAATCCGCCAACGAGTATTGCATCTCAACCGTGGCAGAGAACATCAATCGTCTGGGCGGACTGGACGACGGTCGCATCATCCCGCGACGAATCGGATCCGGCGCAGAGCAGATGAGCTTGTTCGACGACTGAGAAAAGCGAAATGAGAAACCCAGTGCAAAACACTTCTCACAGAACCCTGGCGGAGCTCGACGCCGCTGACCCGCTGGCCGATTTCCGTCAGCGCTTCTTCTTTGGCGATGAGGCGCTCACCTATCTGGATGGCAACTCCCTGGGGCGACTGCCGCTGGCGACGGTCGCGCTCCTGAACGATGCGGTGCAGCGTCAATGGGGCGACCGCCTGATCCGCAGCTGGAACGAGGGCTGGTTCACCTTGCCCGAACGGGTGGGCGGCAAGATCGCCCGACTGGTGGGCGCGCAGTCCGACGAGGTGATCGTCGGCGATTCGACTTCGGTCAACCTGTTCAAACTGGCGACCGCTGCGCTCCAGGCCCGGCCCAACCGCTCCCGCATCCTCACCGACGATCTCAACTTTCCGTCAGATATCTATGTGCTGCAAGGGATCGTCGATCTGTTGGGCGGGCGTCATCGCCTGGAGATCATCCCGTCGCCCGATGGCGTCCACGGGCCGGTCGAATCCATCAAAGAGGCGCTGGACGAGGATGTGGCCCTGGTCACACTCTCCCACACGGTCTTCAAGAGCGCCTACACCTATGACATGGCCGACCTGACCGCCGCGGCCCATCAGGCCGGCGCGCTGACTCTGTGGGATTTGAGCCATTCCGCCGGCGCGGTTCCTGTCGAACTTGACGTCAGCCAGGCTGATCTGGCGGTGGGGTGCAGCTACAAATATCTCAATGGGGGGCCGGGTGCGCCGGCCTATCTCTATGTGCGCGCCGAACTTCAGGAAGGACTGGCGAATCCCATTTCTGGCTGGATGGGGCAACGCGACCTGTTCGCCTTCGGCTTGCGCTACCAACCTGGCGCAGGGCTGCGTCGTTTCCTGAGCGGGACGCCGCCGGTGCTCTCCATCGCCGCCATCGAGCCGGGAGTAGATTTGTTGCTGGAAGCCGGGATCGAGCGTCTGCGCGCCAAGTCGGTCGCGCAGACCGAGTATCTCGTCCAGCTGTGGCGGGAGATGCTGGCGCCCCTGGGCTACTCGCTCAACTCGCCGATTGACCCTGCGGTGCGCGGCTCTCATGTCTCCCTGGGACACGCCGAAGGGTTGCGCATCGACCAGGCGCTGATCCACGAGATGGGGGTCTTGCCGGATTTTCGTCAGCCTGATAACATTCGCCTGGGCATTGCGCCCATCTACACCCGCTTTAGCGACATCTTCGCTGGGGCGACCGCCTTGCGACGCATCGTGGAGGGGCGGCTCTATGAGCGCTACCAGACCCATGCGCCCACCGTGACTTGACTTCACGTTCACCATTCACCATTTACAATTTACAATTTACACTCTATCCCGAGGTTCATCATGGTTTCTGCAATCGTCCTGCTCAACGTCAAACGCAACGAGATCAACACGGTGGCCGAGGAGTTGACCGCGCTCACCGGCATCACTGAGGTCTTTTCCGTCGCCGGTCGCTATGACCTGGTGGCCGTGCTGCGTGTGCCAAACAACGAGGCGCTGGCCGACCTTGTGACCAGCCGGATGTTGCAAGTGGAGGGCGTCACCCACTCGGAGACGCTGATTGCCTTCAAGGTCTTCTCTCGTCACGACCTGGAGGCCATGTTCTCTATCGGCTTCGAGTCTTGAGGCCATGCCGCGCGTCGACCTGCTCATCCACAGCGCGGCCCAGGTTCCGACCTGCGCCAGCCCCACCGGCGCCAGGCGGGGTCCGGCCCTGGCCGATTCAGGTCTCATCGCGCATGGCGCGGTCGCCCTGAGCGATGGCGTGATTGTTGCGGTCGGCCCCAGCGACGAGTTGCGCGCCGGTTACGCCGCCCATCGGGAGATCGACGCATCCGGCAAGGTCATCTGCCCCGGCTTTGTCGATTGCCACACGCATCTGGTCTTTGCCGGCAGTCGCGTGGATGAATTCGAGAGGAAGCTGGCTGGCGCGTCCTATCTGGAAATCCTGGCTGCCGGCGGCGGCATCCTCCGCACCATGACCGCCACACGCGCCGCCCCTTTCAACCATCTGCTGGCCGCAGCGCGCAGTCGCCTGGACGCCATGCTGCGTCTGGGAACAACCACTGTCGAAATCAAGACGGGCTATGGCCTGGACATGGACAGCGAGCTCACGCTGCTGCGGGTCATCGGCGGTCTGGCGCAAAGCCATGTCTGCGATATGATACCCACCTTTCTGGCCGCCCATGCACTGCCGCCCGAGTTCAGCCGCGACTCGGACGGCTACATCGATCTCGTCGTCGAGGAGATGTTGCCCGCTGCGGCTGCATGGTATGAACAATCCGTCTTTGCTTCCCATCAAACGCCCTTTTGTTGCGATGTCTTTTGCGAGGCAAACGCCTTCTCGCTGACGCAAGCGCGCCGTGTGCTCACGGCCGGGCAGTGTTGTGGTCTGTCGGCCAAGATTCACGCCGACGAGTTTGTCAACCTGGGCGGCGCGACGCTGGCTGTGGAGTTGGGCGCGCTCTCCGCCGACCACCTGGACGTGATTCCCGTTGCGGAGATCGAGTTGCTCGCCCATTCTTCCACGACGGCGGTGCTCCTGCCGGCAGTGAACTTCCATTTGCGGAGCAGCCACTACGCACCCGGTCGGGCGCTCATCGACGCTGGCGCGGTCGTCGCCCTGGCGACCGATTTCAACCCTGGCTCTGCGCCCTGTCCGTCGCTGCCCTTGGTCATGGCGCTGGCCTGTCGCCAGATGGGGTTCTCGCCAGCCGAGGCGCTCAACGCCTGCACCATCAACGCAGCCCATGCACTGGGCCTGGGAGATCGCCTCGGTTCTCTGGAAGCAGGTAAGCAGGCAGACCTGCTCATCCTCAACGCGCCTGACTACCGGGAACTGGCGTACTGGTTTGGCGCGAATCTTGTAGAGACAGTGGTGAAGAGGGGAAAAATCGTCGTTGAAAGAGCGTGATACGCAAAGAGATTTCCAACAAAGTGCAAGCGAAACGCTGACAGACGCATAGTATGATGAGGTCAGAAAGTTGCAGCGAAAACCGTTGATTTGCGGTCGTCGCCGGAAAGACAGAGAGAGAGACTCATCCCATGCGTTTCGATAAATTTACACAAAAGGCCCAATCTGCGGTGATGGAGGCCCAGGGGTTGGCCGAACAGTACAACCACGCTTCCATCGAGCCGGAACACCTTCTGGCTGCCCTGCTGCGCCAGGAAGGCGGCGTCGCGCCTTCTGTGATCGCTAAGATCGGCGTCGATCTGAACCTGATCCTGCAAAGCCTGGAGCGCAGCCTGGCCGCACTGCCGCGTGCAACTGGCGCAGTTCTGCAAAGGACGCTCAGTTCCAGCGCACAAGCGATTCTACAGGAGGCGCAGCAGATCGCCGGCGCCATGAAGGACGAATATGTCTCCACCGAACATATCCTCATGGCGTTGACCACCACGTCCAACAAAATGAAAGACCTGTTGGCGCGCCACGGCGTGGACTACAACGCCATTCTGCAGGCGTTGGCGCAGATTCGTGGCAGCCAACGCGTGACCAGCGACACACCCGAAAGCCAATACGAAGCGCTGAACAAATATGGCCGCGACCTGACCGCCGAAGCAAAAGACAAGAAGCTCGACCCGGTCATTGGCCGCGACGAGGAAATCCGCCGCGTCATCCAGATTTTGGGACGGCGCACCAAAAATAACCCGGTGCTCATTGGCGAGCCGGGCGTCGGCAAGACGGCCATCGTCGAGGGCGTGGCCCAACGCATTGTCAAAGAGGATGTGCCCACCACCCTGCGCGACAAACGGCTGGTGGCGCTGGACATGGGCGCCCTCATCGCCGGCGCCAAATATCGCGGCGAATTCGAGGAGCGCCTCAAGGCTGTGTTGCAAGAGGTGGTCAAAAGCGAAGGGAAAATCATCCTCTTCATCGACGAGATGCACACGCTGGTGGGCGCCGGCAAGGCCGAGGGCGCAATGGACGCCTCCAACATGCTCAAGCCCATGTTGGCGCGCGGCGAACTCCACGCCATCGGCGCCACCACGCTGGATGAGTATCGCAAACACGTGGAGAAAGACCCGGCGTTGGAACGGCGCTTCCAACCTGTCTTCGTCAGCGAACCGGGAGTGGAAGACACCATCAGCATTTTGCGCGGTCTCAAGGAACGTTATGAAACGCACCACAAGGTGCGCATCACCGATGCTGCGGTCATTGCCGCCGCAACCTTGAGCCATCGCTACATCAACGACCGCTTCCTGCCCGATAAGGCCATCGATCTCATCGACGAGGCGGCCAGCCGGGTGCGTATGCAGATCGATTCCAAGCCCCAGGAGCTGGATGAGATCGACCGCCGCGCTATGCAATTGGAAATCGAGCGCGAGGCGCTGAAAAAAGAGAAAGATGAAGCCAGCCGGACGCGCCTGGCCGACCTGGAACGCGAGCTGGCTGACCTGAAGGAGCAAAGCACGCAACTCACCGGGCGACTGGAGCGTGAGCGCGAGGCTATCGACGCGGTGGGCGTCATCAAGGAAAAGATGGAGCGAGTGAGCGCCCAGATCGAACAGGCGGAGCGGGCATACGACTTGCAGCGCGCTGCTGAGCTGCGTTACGGCGTCATGCGCCAGCTGGAGCTGGAGCTCGCCCATGCCAATGGACAGGTGAGCCAGTTGCAGGCTGGCGGCGCGCTGCTCAAAGAGGAAGTGGACAGCGAGGAGATCGCGGGCGTGGTGAGCAAGTGGACAGGCATTCCCGTCTCCAGGCTGCTAGAAGGCGAGCGCGCCAAGCTGCTGCGCATGGAGGAGGAAATTCACAAGCGCGTGGTGGGGCAGAATGAAGCCGTGCGCGTGGTGGCCAACGCTATCCGCCGCAGCCGCGCCGGTCTGCAAGACCCCAACCGACCGATCGGCTCGTTCATCTTCCTGGGTCCAACGGGCGTGGGCAAGACCGAGCTGGCGCGCGCGGTGGCCGAGTTCTTGTTCGACGATGAGCAGAACCTGGTGCGCATCGACATGAGCGAATATCAGGAGCGCCACACCGTCTCACGGTTGGTGGGCGCGCCGCCCGGCTATGTAGGCTATGACGAAGGCGGCCAATTGACCGAGGCTGTGCGCCGGCGGCCCTACGCCGTGGTGCTTTTCGACGAGATCGAGAAGGCGCACCCAGAGGTCTTCAACGCGCTGCTGCAAGTGCTGGACGACGGCCGCCTGACCGACGGCCAGGGCCGCACGGTGGATTTCCGCAACACGGTCATCATCATGACGAGCAACCTGGGCAGTCAGTACATCCTGGAGGTGGTGCAGCTGGATGACGAGGTGGAGCGACGCGTGCGCGAGGTGCTGCGCGCCAGCTTCCGCCCCGAGTTCCTCAACCGCATCGACGAGGTGGTGGTCTTCCACGCCCTGCGTCGGGAGCAGATGGCCGCCATCATCGAGATTCAGTTGATGCGGCTGCGCAAGCTGTTGGCGGAGCGCAACATCACCCTGGAATTGACAGAGCGAGCCAAAGACCTGATCGTGACTGAGGGGTATGACCCAGCCTTTGGCGCACGTCCCCTCAAGCGGGTGGTGCAACATCGGTTGGTGGATCAATTGGCCATGGCGCTGTTGGAAGGCAGGATCATGAACGGCCAGCACGTGGTGGTGGACGCTTTGGACGGGGAAATCCGATTCTCGGCGTTAACTATCGAGCCGTAGGCGCGATAGTTAACGCCGGCTACTGCCGTGGGCTTGCAGCCGCACGAACATCGAAGTACAGAGTGTGCGATTGAGAATCGAGCTTACGGCTTATGACGATGGATCGGGAGGGCGGGAGCCGGGAGGGGTGTACTCGCCCTCCCGACGCGTGAACGGCGTCCCTGGCTGGCCGGTCGGCGGGCGAGGTGCAAACGTGGCCGGCATGAGCGGCGGCGCAGGCGTCGGCTCTGGCCGACGCAACAACCCATGAAAGATCAGGGCCAGGGGGATGCAGAGAAGCAGCCCGGTCAGGAAACCCCATAGCCCCAGGGCCGCCACGCCGATGATCTGCGACTGCAACTGGCCGGGGAAATCTGGCTGGAAGATGCGCGCCACGAAGAGGCCAGAGACGCCCTGTCCCGCCACGCCGCGATAATTCTCGCCGCCGACGCCCTGCCAACCCGCGCCGGCTGCGCCATCGGCGAACAATCCCACGCAGAGCAAACCGATGACCGCCGGCGCGCCAGCGCTGATGACCAGGCCTGTGGCATCGTTCAGCTGTAGCCGGCCATCCAACAGATAGGTTGTGAAGGGGACCGTAGCGCCAGCAAAGAAGCCGATAAAAAAGGCGACGCCCGGCTGCACGAAGGGCGCAACCGCCAGCCCGGCCACTGCGCCGGCGATCAACCCGCGACCGCTCATGGTGGGGTCTGGCGAGCCGGCCACGAACCAGGTGTAGATCAACGGGATGACTAAGCCGGCGCTGGCGGCTAACAGCGCATTCGCGCTGCCCCGCAGGATGGGCAGGTCGTCCAGGATACTCACTTGCAAGGGATTCGCCCACATCCAGCCGATTGCGCCGCCCAGAACGAGCAGCGCGCCGACGACGCTCAGCAGCGGCTGATAAGAAGGCGGCAGTTCCTGGCTGTTGATCACCATTTCAGAACGGCGGCCGCCCCACACAGAGAGGGCAGCCAGTCCAAAAGCCGCAGATGTGAGGAAGACGCTGCCTGCGCCGGCGAAATCGACAAAGCCGTGGCCCAGCGCAAGGTTACGCCCCAACGCAGTCAGCCAACCGCCGCCCTGCACCCAGTTGCCGGCGACAGGAAAGATGACGCCGCCCAGGGCCAGCGCCAGGATGAGCGTCGCCACGGTGGGCGCGCGCCCGCGCAAGGCCATGAGCGGCAGAGCGGCCGCGGTCATCACCCAGGGCAGGTGCGCCAGAAAGAGAGCGTAGGCCAGCGCGGTGACATCTGCGCCAGAAAGGAACCAACCCGACAACCCCGCTGCGCCCCAAGCGACGCCCCAATCGGCGGAGAGAGGACTCCACTCCCACACCAGCCCGCGCAGTTCCGGGTGGGCATAGGCCAAGCCAACGCCGCCGAATTGCAGGGCAAAGCCAACCGCCCAGTAGGCGAAGGTTGAAAGCCCGATGGCAGCCATTCCTGCCAGTGCGGTGCGCCAGGCGCGTTCGCCCGGCAGATTTGCCGTCGCCAGGAGGATCAATCCTGCCGGAACGAAAACGGCAAGCGCGGCGGCTAACAAATACCAAAAAGTGGGGATGGTTTGTGCAGTTTCTGTCATTTGGGTGTGCGTCTGGAGTTCATAGGAATGCTCGATGATGAAGCCGGACTCCTCCTTGCCCAAGAGTGCGCCACAATCATACCCTATTGGCAAGATGTTCCAAAAGATAGGGTGTAGGGTGTGAATGGTGGGGAATCTGTGATAAACTTCGCCCATGACCGCACGGATTGGGCAAGCGCCCAGATGGACGCCCTGGATAGTCGCTGCGCTCTTTTTCATGTTGTACGCATCCACCACGGCGCCATCCATCGTAGAGTTCTTTGACGACACCCTCGAATTTCAATTGGTACTCCCTACCTTCGGCATTGCTCACCCAACCGGCTATCCCCTGTACACGATGTTGGGCGGTCTCTGGAGCCGGCTGCTCTTTCCCTTTGGCAATTGGGCGTGGCGCGTCAATCTCCTGAGCGCGCTCTTCGGCGCAGTCGCAGTGGGGCTGGTTTGCAGCCTGGCGCAGCGTCTGGTCGCCGGTTCGATGAAAGAGCCCGCATCAAGGTGGACAGCGATTGCGACATCGCCTATTTGGGCAGGCGCAACCGCAGCGATGCTCTTCGGCCTGGGCCCTGTGTGGCGACAACAGACCACGGCCGCCGAGGTCTACGCGCTCCACAATCTCTTCGTCGCTGCCATTCTTTTGGCCGCAATCTCCCTGCCCGAAGGCGACGATCGTGCAGCCATGAGCCGCTTCGCCCGGCGCATGACTCTGCTTTTCTTGCTCCTGGGCATCGCGTTGACCCACCATCGCACCACCATGTTGCTCATTCCCGGTCTGGCGGTCTACTTCGCCTGGGACGCCGACCGGCTGTGGCGGTTGCGACACAGATGGCTTCTGTGGTTGGCAGCTTTGCTTGCGGCGCTCCTCGTCTACCTGTATCTGCCCTTGCGCGCTGCCGCTGGCGTGCGCGACCTCAACGCCAGCTATGTCAACACATGGGGCGGTTTCTGGGATCATGTGCTGGCGCGGCGCTACGGCGCTTTTTTTACCGACAATCCTTTGGCGGCAACCTGGAGCTGGAGACAGGGATGGGCGCTGAACGTCAGGCAGATAGGCTGGATGGGAGTGACGCTGACAGCGATTGGCGTAGTAACAGGTCTGTTCACGCCAGGACCAGTCCGTCGGCGCTGGCTGTTGATCGTCGTAGTTGCCGCCGCCAACCTGCTCTTTTCCTATTTCTATCGCGTGGGCGATGTGGAAGTCTTTCTGCTGCCTGTCTGGTTATGCACGGCTCTGTTTGCAGGCGGCGGCGTCGCCGCTCTGGGAGGGTGGCTGGGGAGCCGACCGGTTGCGGCGATCACGGTGCAGGCGCTCATCGTTGCCGCGCTTGCGCTGACGCCCCAGGGGCGTGAGGCGGCGGTGGATCGCAGTCAGGAGTGGGCCGCCCATGATTTGGCGGTCGCCATGACCGCTGTGGACTTTCCCCCCAACAGCCAGGTGATTGGCCTGGAAGGTGAAATGACCGCAGTGCGCTATATGCAGGAAGCCCTGGGCAGGGGGGTGGGCGTGGAGACGATTACAGCCAACGATGAGGCCCAGCGCCGGACGCTCATCGCCCAGGCCAGCTCAGTGGGTCGCCCGATCTATCTGACCCGCGAGTTGCCCGGCATCGAAGATCAATACAGTTTCGGCGGCGAGGGCGCGCTGGTGCGCGTTTGGCCGCGTGGCAAGGCGCAGTCGCCTACGCCGCAGAATTTGCTGACCGAGACCCTGGCCGACGGCGCGCTGCACCTGATCGGCTATGACCTGCGGCGGTTGCCCGCTACCGGCGCGCCTACGGCAGAGCTTGCCCTCTATTGGCAGCCGCAGCAACCCTTGACGCAGACCTTCAAGGCGTCGCTGCGCGTGGTGGACGACGCAGGTGCTACGTTGACTACGTCTTCAGGCGAGGCGCTCGTCCAAGACCTCTTTCCCTTGCGCATGGTTGCGCGCACACCCAGTTGGCTGCCAGGAGAGGTCGTGCGCGATGTTTATCACGTCCCTCTGCCAGCCCATCAGCCCAACGCCCGCCTCCTCGTCATCCTCTACGACGCCGAGACGCTGGCCGAGGTGGGACGCTGGCAGACGCCGCTGAATGAGTGACTGTCTTGTCGATCTTGTCCGAGGTGAAGGTATGATGAACCGCCCGCTCATTGTATGTTTTCTTCTGTCTCTTGTTGCGCTCATCCAATTGACCGCCTGCGCGCCGGCCATGCGCCAGACCGTGCTGGAGGAGAACGCTGTTCTTGCGCCAACGCTGCATCCCAGGCAATCGGCCACGGCGACGGTGAACACACGTTCCCTGCGCGTGCGCAACCAGCCTTATGCCGAGGCTGAGGTCGTCTGGGGCGTAAACGCTGGCGAGACATACAAAGTCGTCGGTCGCAGCACTGACGGTATGTGGCTGCAACTGGAGTTGCCCAAAGCCCCAGATGGGTTTGGCTGGGTGGCGGCGGACCTGGTCACTGTGCTGGGGTCTATCGCCGACGCGGCCATCGTCGAGGCGCCCACGCCGCGACCGACGGTCAGAGCCAGGCCGCCGTCTTCTCCCCTGGCGACGCCCGACGCGACGACGGTCTACGCGACCACCAATGTTCCCGCACTGCCAACTGCTACGCCGCGTCTGGCGTCGACGCCGGCGCCGGGTTACGCGCTGGTTGTCACCGATGGTTCACGTTTACGTGTCCGCGCTGCGCCCACCGCTGACGCTGAAATCGTGGGCTATATTTATCCGGGCGAGACCTATCGCGTGTTGGAAAGCAGCGCGGATGGCCAGTGGGTGCGGATCGCCGGCGCGGAATCGACGCCGACCGACAATCCGCTGGGTGGGTGGGTTGCATCGTCCTTCCTGGTGGTTCAGTAATCTGTACGGCTGCGAACCGCACCTACGAGTCAACCATCCATGACTGGAGCGTCGCCATCTCATCAAAAGATTATCGTCATCGGTCTGCACGTCATCGTGCTGGTGTCGCTGGCGCTGCATCTCTACGTCCGCACGTTGCCGCCCACGCCCCAAGCCATTCCCCAGGCGCAGGACGCCGAGTCGGCCTGGTGGGGGATGTGGCCGGTCACAGCTGCGCCAGAATGGGCGGCGTGGGTTGGCGCAGTGAGCGTGGTGGGTTGCATCGTGTGGTTTTGGGCGGCGAAAAGAGGAAAGAGGTGGGCGGAGGAGGTCGTCGCAGTAGATGACTTGGGGGCAGAACAACCCAACGGAGGAATGCGCCCTTGGCTGATCGTCGTCTCTGTCCTGTTCGTTCTCTCTTTTTTTCTCTTTCCCATCGTTCACACACGTTGGGGAGACGCCTTCATGTTGGCAAAGGGTTTGGCCTGGCCAGACCCGACGTTACGCATCACCCACTCATGGCAGGCGCCGCTGGATGTCTTCGTTCACAGCCAGGTGTGGCTGTTGTTGGGCGAGCACCTGGGCTGGCAGGACGCAACGCCCGTCTATCGGCTGCTTAGTCCCCTGGCCGGCGCGCTCTATCTGGCTGTGCTCCTGGCGCTCTCGCAGATGCGCTGGCTGGCGCCCGATTGGCTCACCTATGGGCTATTGGCCAGCCTCGGACTCATCCAGCTCTTTTACGGTTATGTAGAGAATTACAGTTTTGCCGCCGTGGGCGTGATCGCGTATCTTTGGCTGGGATTAAGGGTGTTGGAAAGGCGCAACGCTCTGTGGACGGCGGCGCTGGCATTGGCGATCACGAATGCCGCGCACCCAAGCACTGTCGTGCTGACGCCCAGTCTGCTCTATCTCGGCTGGCGGAGCTGGCGTGAACGAAACATTGCCGCCTGGTCAGCCGTCTTACAGATTGTCTTGCCCGTGGTTATGGTGGGCGGAATGACATTTCTGTGGATGGAATGGAGCGGCCACGGTCTGAACGCGCTGCTGGAGACAGACCGACCAGGCGGCGGCGACGGTCGTTGGTTCGTGCCGCTGTGGGAGACGACGACGCGATGGGAGCACTACACCATGTTCTCCTGGCTTCATCTGCGCGATTTCGTCAATCAGCATTTGTTGTCAGCGCCGGTGGTCTTGCCATCTCTTCTCTGGATCGCAGGAAATCGCCTGTGGCTGCGACGCTCAACGCCAGATGGGTTTACGCACGTCGAAGCGCAACATCACATAGTCTTTCTCGCCATCGGGACACTCTGCTATCTGCTCTTTATCTGGGTGTGGAATCCAGACTATGGCGGCCAGCGCGACTGGGATCTGTTCAGCCTGGCTCTCCTGCCCACCACGCTGCTCCTCATCGCCCTGCTGCCAGTCGTCTTACGTTGTGGTTGGGCGTTGACCGCCGGGGCCGCTCCGCTGATCGTTTTTCAGGCGCTGCACACCGCGGCCTGGGTCTATTTCAATACGCTGCCGTGGGAGTGGCCGGGGTGAGGGTGGTCGATTGCTCGTGCTCGCCAGGTAAGCAATTCATACATCACGAGTCACTCGTGATTCGTTACTCGTTACGCGTGATGGTTGGCGATATCAGGAGCCAATGACGAAGAAGGTTCCTTCGGCGCTGCTTTCAGTATTCACCGGGCTGGCGGGTCTGGTGCGCAGCCCACAGCCGCAGCCGCTCATGGTGAGCTTGACCTGGGCTGCGCCGACGCCAGCGTCCGCGGGTACAATCCAGGAGATGTTCGTTGTGTTGCTGCGCGTCTCGCTGAATATCTCGTGTGACGCTCCTCCAGCGTAGTTGATGACAAGGCGGAGTGTCGCGACCTCCCCTTCAATTTGGTCGAGGGCAACAGAAAGCGTCTGTTCCTGCCCTGAGGTCGTCACGCCATGTACGATCTTCACCTGGCGAAAGGGTGGCTCGGTCACAGCCAGCGACAATGACCCTGCCTGTACCGAGCGGGCAAACAAGAACGAGAGACATATCAGAATGATCAAGTGCTGCATTTCTGCGATGTTCCTTTCGGGTAAATTTTCATCAGTATACCATTTACCATGTACAATCTGATTCCGAAACAACCACCTGCTCAACCACCATCTCGTCCTCGCCGTGCACCGGCCAGTCGCTCTTCTCAACTCTGGCGAGGCGTCTTGACGGGCGCGCTTGTTTGCCTGCTCTGCATTGCCCTGGTTGCCAGCTCGGCGTTGCTGGGCTACGCTGTCTTTGCCCAAGACCTTCCCGCGCCGGGCGAGCTGCGCAATCGCGCCAGCGACTTCCAAACCACGCGCATCTACGACCGGGAGGGCAACCTCCTCAACGAGACCTTCGACCCCAACGCTGGGCGGCGCACCGTGACCGGCCTGGACAAGATCTCTCGTTTTCTCATCGACGCCACGATCGCCACCGAAGACGCCAACTTCTATACACACCCCGGCGTTGACCCCGTCGCCCTGCTGCGCGCGCTCTACTATGCGCTGCAAGAAGGCGATATCGTTTCGGGTGCGTCGACGATTCCACAACAACTCGTAAAGATGGTCTTTTTGTCGCCGGAACGAACAGCTACGCGCAAAGTGAAGGAGGCGATCCTGGCCTCTGAGATCAGCCGTCGCTACTCCAAAGAGCAGATTCTGGAAATCTATCTCAACGAGCTCTACTACGGCAACCTGGCCTATGGTGCGGCGGCTGCAGCAGAGACCTATTTCGACAAAAATGTGACCGACCTGACCCTGGCCGAAGCTGCACTCCTGGCCGGCCTGCCCCAACTGCCCGCATTCTATGATCCCTACACCCACCCAGACCGCGCCAAAGAGCGCCAAAGCGTGGTGTTGGGGCTGATGGTGGAAAACGGCATGATCACCCAGGAGGAGGCCGACGCCGCCTGGCAAGAGCCACTGGTCTACCAGCCGCTGCAATTTGACCTGAATGCGCCTCATTTCACCCTTTATGTGCGTCAGCAACTGGAAAGCCTGCTAGGGCCGGATGCGCTCTACAAAGCTGGCCTCCAGGTGTGGACGACCCTCGACCCCCAACTTCAGGAGCAGGCGGAACGCATCGTGGCCGACAACGTGGCCGCCCTGGCCGACCGCAACGTCTCCAACGGCGCGCTCGTCTCCCTGCGCCCCCAAACCGGCGAGATCGTGGCGTTCGTGGGCAGCGCAGATTTCGACAACCCGGAGATAGATGGACAGGTGAATATGGCCTTGGCGCCGCGCCAGCCGGGCAGCACCATCAAGCCCCTGGTTTACCTGGCGGCTTTCGAACAACCCGACAAGCCGCTGGCCGAACGTTGGACGCCCGGAACTCTGGTTGCGGACATCAAGGAGGCCTTTCCAGATGGCGCAAATCCACCCTATACACCGACCAACTATGATGGCAAAGAGCACGGTCTGTTGACTGTGCGCTCAGCCCTGGGCAACAGTTATAACATCCCCGCAGTGCGCGCCCTACAGACTGTGGGGCTGCCTGCTTTCCTGGATCTGGCGCAACGCCTGGGCATCACCACCTTTACGCGCCCCGACTATGGTCTCAGTCTGAGCCTGGGCGCGGGCGAGGCGCCCTTGCTAGAGATGACCGGCGCGTTCTCTGTGCTGGCCAATGGCGGCGTGCGCCAGTCGCCCATCTCCATTCAGAAGATCGCCGACGCCGGGGGGAATATCCTCTGCGAACAGGGCACAGACCGTCCTTGCCAGCCGACGCCTGGCGGCCCGCAGCAGGTCATCAGCCCAGTGGATGCCTTTCTCATCACCGACATCTTACGTGACAACGAGGCGCGGACGCCCGCCTTCGGCCCCAACTCTGTGTTGCGCCTGAACCGCCCGGCGGCCGTCAAGACAGGCACGACAAACGACATCCGCGACATCCTCACCATTGGGTACACGCCCCAGTTGGTGACAGGCGTGTGGGTGGGCAACGCCGACAACACCCCTATGCGCAATGTCTCTGGCGTCAGCGGCGCCGGCCCCATCTGGAATGAATTCATGAGTGCGGCGCTGGCTGGCGAGCCGGCGACCGACTTTGCGCCGCCGCCCGGCGTACGCCAGTTCGAGGTCTGCGCCGACAGCGGAACGCTTCCCAGCGCGGCGTGTCCAGAAAAGCGCACACACTGGTTCGCCGAGGACCGTCCGCCTCTGCCTCCCGAAAAAGATCTGTGGCAGAAGATTCGTCTGGATCGCAACACGGGCCAGCTCGCCAACGAGTTCACGCCCGCAGACGCCATGGAAGAAAGGGTCTTCAAGGTCTATCCCGAACGCTACCGCGCGTGGGCCGAAGCCAACGGCATTCCACAGCCGCCCGCCCAACTGCCCAGCGCCGACCCAGCGCAGGTGCGCGTGGCGATTCACTCGCCTGGGGAAGGAGAGACCGTCAGCGGCGTCGTGACTGTCTACGGGACGGCCAGCGTGCCTGATATGGCAAGTTATGAGTTGCAATATGGCGAATCTCATGACCCAGGCGCCTTCAGCCTGCCCGTTGCGGGACCCTACTCCGGCCCTGTGGTGGAGGACGTGCTGGGCGTCTGGGATACGGGCGGTCTCAACGAGGGGCCTCACACGCTGCGGCTGCTGGTGCGCGACAGGGCCGGCGCGCAATACGAAAGCCGCGTGCGTCTCTTTGTGGCGCGGCCCCTGCCCACCCTGGAGCCGACGCCCACTGAGACGCCCTGGGTCGAGATGACGCCCACCTGGACGCCGGAGATTGTCCCATCCACAGAGACCTTCACGCCCATGCCGCCGCCCACTCTGGAACCGACGCCCACCGAGACGCCGTGGATCGAAGCGACGCCTACGTGGACGCCGGAAGCGCCCACAGAGGTTCCCACCGAAACGCCCACCCTGGAATTGACACCCACCTGGACGCCCGAAGCGACGCCAGAGATCGACAGCGGAGAAGTCGTGACCGGCGCGGTGGTGATCACCGGCAGCGTGGGGATCAGCGAGTGACAACGCCATGATTGTTCTCTCACATTTTCAGGTTGCAGCCCTGTTGGATGCCAGAGCGGCGGGAGCGACCAGTGCGCTCGTTTCCACCGATCTGGGGCTGACCCAAAGCCAGGTCGCGCTTCATGCCCAGGGCGTCGACCTGCCCGGTGGCGAGCAGCTTTCCTGGGCTGACATGGAGGAGATCGCGGAGGATACAAACGGCTGTTTCCTGGTGGAGGAGGGCGGCACAACCAGGATTCAGCTTTTCTCGGAGGAGACGGGGCGCAGCTACAGCCTTTATCCCACCGCCAGCGCGCCCACCATGCTGGTGGCCGGCATCACCATGCACCGCATCAAGGAGACCGACCCGCGGCGAGACACGCTGGCCAAGATCAAGGCCATCGGGTCAATTGGCGGGCGTGTGCTGGACACTTGCACCGGCCTGGGGTACACGGCGCTTGAGGCGGCCCGCTTTGCCGTCGAAGTGACGACGGTGGAGCTTGACCCGGCCGTGCATGAGATCATCCGCTGCAACCCGTGGTCATGCCGACTCTTCGAGACGCCCAACATCACCCCACTCATCGGCGATACGGCGGAAGTCATTGCCGACTTCGCCGACGGCAGCTTCTCGTGCATCATCCACGACCCGCCCCGTTTCAGCCTGGCCGGCGAACTCTATTCGGCGGCGTTCTATCGTCAGTGCCTGCGGGTGCTGCGCACGGGTGGTAAGATGTTTCACTACATCGGCAACCCAGAAAACAAGAGCGGCGCCAGCGTCACCAGGGGTGCGACGCGCCGCCTGCAGGAGGCCGGCTTTCGCCGCGTGCTGCCCAGGCCAATGGCATTCGGCGTGTTGGCGCTGACGTAAATCTTCTCTCTGCCAGAGAAAATTCAAGAGCAGGCTGCCATCAGGCGTGGGTGGCCGGCGCATTGGCGCCGACGTTCATGCGCAGGGCGGCGAGTCGTCGCTGCATTTTCGGCTGCGTCGGGTCAATGCGCAAGGATTGTTCGACATACGTGAGCACGGCCAGCTGATCGTCATTCGCTTCATGGCGCCGAATCATGGCGTCGAGGAGTGAGAGCTGACGGCGCTCCCATGCGCTGCGTTCCAGCATGACCCATTCCTCAAATTCTGGACAATCATTCAAATCGAAGCCGTCCATGAAAGGCCCGCGAAAGAGCGCGCTGGCGGTCTCCATTGTCTCGAGCGCGCTGCATGGGTCGGACGTGCGGAAGAGGTCGAGAAATGCGCGTGTATCAGACCACACCAGGTGGGGATTGAGGAAGACGAAATCGCTGGTCGCCTGGAGCATGTCGGGAGAAGGTAGACCGCGGCGCAGATGGGTGAGCAAATGGGACAAGTCGCGATGCGCCGCTACGTCGGGCGTTTCGGACCAGAAGAGAAAGACCAGATGCTCGCGCGCCACGGGCTGAAGATCGACGGCCAGACGGTAGAGCAGCGCGCGGGCGCGACGGCGCGGGATCTCCAGGAATTCATCCTGCCAGGAAATGGTTGGCGGGCCGAGCAGATGCACTTGCAGCATGGACATGGGGACGCCTCCATATCCAGTATACACCGAAAATGGGCGATTGTGACTCATCAATTACGGCTTCAGCGCCTCCAATCCCTCGCGCCACTGCACCACCGGGATCACCTCGATGTCGAAGAGATCGACCCAGGCCATGCTGTTCATCAGCAGCTTATTGACGTCGTCGGTCTCATAGACGGCGATGACCGTGGGCGAGCGGTTGGGGGTGTAGAACTCCTCGATGAGCGTCACCGGATGTTCGTATTCGGCGCGCCGGTTGATTGCATCGATGACTTTTGCCTGATCGGTGTTCTCTTTCAGGCTGTACATGGCAATGAAACGCATGATGTTCTCCTATTCTGCTCTGGATCGACATAGTCGAGCGGATCTGCAATGATTTTCCCCGTCATTTCTTCTTCGTATCCTTTGTGGACGGCTTCCTCTTGATCAAGATCAACTGCTCGATATCCTGTACGTCTTGTCTGCAGGTCAGCGGATCGCTTACGCGCATGTACAGCCAGCAACCATCGTGATGGCGAGGCGTGTCTACTAGCGCTTGGCGCACGGTTGAGCCAAAAGCGTCCAGCCTTTGCATGGCCTGTTCCATCTCCTTTTTCCCCAGCACCACCATGGCAGTAAATGAGCCTCTTTCCGGATACATTTCGCATAGCAAACGTCCGCCTTTCCGATGCTGCACGTTCCAACCATAGCGTGGACCGCCGCATTGCAGAACAGGCGCGACATCGTATGTCTCTACGAGGAACGTTCGCAACTGACTCCATGCATCCGCCAGAGGCGGCCCAATGACGGCCAGCATCTCTGCATCCGACGGCGGAGCGCTCTTGTCGATCAATCGTTCATAAGCCATTGAATCTCTCCATCTGTTCATCGAATTGCCAAGGATATTCCGAATTCACCTACGCGCTTTCTCTGAAAATAGGCTCAAACGAAAACACAGAGAGCACAGAGAAATTTTCTTCACAGGGCGGGCGCAGGTCATGTGGCCTAACCTGTCAACGCTGCTATCTCATCCTGCCATGAGCGTCCTGCGTGTTCGCGTGCACCCAACATGTCCAGCCAGGTGAGTGGATCCACCAGGAGCAGCCTGCCATCGTCCGGCTCGCGCAGCGCAACCACTGCCCGGTCGTGGTGCAGGGTCTCGGTAACCTCCACCACTCGGGCCGGATCGCACGTTTCATCCGCGCAATCATGAGCATCTACACAGGTCGATTCTACGACGCCATCGCGCAGCGTTTCAATCGCCATGTATTTCATCTCTCCCTCCTTTTACAGAGATTCATCGCTAAACTGCGGTTGCTTTGAAACCAGTATACGTGGGCGGAAGTAACCCAATGGTTGTCCTGCTGAGTTTCCAATGCCCCGCGTGGCATAACGTGGACAAGAAACACCGCACTTGTCATGCTGAACGTAGTGAAGCATCTACGC
>CAZLMM010000076.1:0-31760 GCA_964560495.1 uncultured Caldilineaceae bacterium | reverse complement strand
GCGGACAGGTAGAATTCCCATCGACGTCCTGGATCTGGGTGGTGCAATCCCTCCTTGAGATGCTTGCGATTGATCACCTGCCGTGACAGCCAGCCGCCGAGCTGCGCGGTGTCCAGGTGCGGCAGCAGCCGGCTTTCCGAGAAGCGCTGACGAAGGTGCTGCTTGTCTGACTCCCGCAGGATTGCCTGGGAGAAGACGTAGCGCAGGTAGGTCTGTGCGCCGCTGCCTCGCTGCGCGGTTGTCTGGAAGCCTGCGGCGGTCAGGTAGCGATTCCAGGCTTTCCAGAGGGGTTCTTCTGCACCGGCCGGCATCCCATCCGGTCGACCGCGGCCGTCAGCAAGCCAGAGCAGATCGCGGAGGCGAACAAAGTAGTTGGTTTCGTCAATGCCTTCTTCGTCCTGCATGTTGTGGGCGGCGAGCACCATCGCCGCGAGAAAGCCGACGCCATCCGGCGGCTCTCCCGGCCTCGAAGGCACATTGTGCAGGTCGATGGCACCAGTCCGCGGCGCTACAAAGCGCGCGCGAACCGCGCGAATGAAATCCTCGAGGGGATCGCGGGTCACCGTCTCTGGGAGGAAGCGTTCGGCGATCTCCGCAATTGCATCCTCATCGATGCTGAGGAAGACCGGGGCGCCCTTTGCAACGCCGGCAGTTACGTAGGCAGCCAGGGCGACGTTCCAGGATTCGTATTCAGCCATCTGTTCACCCGTATCGAAAGTCACAAGCAATCGTGTGAGCACGTTTGAGATCGATGTCGTAGTTGAATGTCGTCTATGTACACACATTGACTCGGAGTGAGGTCACTGATCAAGAAAAACCACCCTGGCAATGCTGGGGGCGGCTACATTGGCGTAGGCTCCGAATGTTCAGAACACTTCGATTACCGCTTATGGAATGGGTTTCGGCAAAGCGACTCTATGTATGGCAACGCGGATATTACCACAGACCTTGATGCGCGCAAAGTCATCTTACTGCCCAGCGGTTTCACTGCGCATTCACCTATCAGCCGATGAAGTGCGTCTATCCTTGCCTGGAGTTTGCACTTTTACACAAACCGTAGGTTTTACTGATATTTTTTGTGAAACCCAATCAGCGCAGAAACAAAGCAAAAGCGGTCATTGGATCTGCTTTATCCGATGGAGAATGACCATTGGTCATTCTACATCGGGTCGCAGCCCTTGCGCCCGCAGCAGTGCATCGGCCCAGGCCGCGTCCTCATCGCTCAGCGAAGGGTCGGGTGGGCGGCGATAGTCGATGAGCAGGTCGTAATTCAATGACTCGTAAAGAGCATGGACGACGGCATTGAGCTCGATATTCGCCGTGCATCCCCCTCGATTGACTCCCTGCACCTGGGCATCTTCTCAATCGGGTGGATGCAAAGTTCGTTTGCGCGCAGTGGTCGTCCATCTGGGCGTCGTCTGGAGACATGACGCTGACAATGTGACTCGTCTCTACGTCGATTCGCCGGCGCGGGCTGGACGGTAGAGGCTGTCATCGGCTTCGGGCGAGGTAGTGGGCGCGGTGAAGGGGTTACGCGTTGACCGCTTTGGCGCAGGCTGCGTTTGCGTTACATAGACCGGCTGACCGGTCGCGGTGGGCTGAAGCTGAACTGTTGTCGCCACTTCCGGCGCCGGCGTGCGTTGAGGCGCCGCTGCACGGGGCTGTTGCGCTCCGCAATAGACGCAGATCGCCCAGTCATTGCGCACCAGGTTGGCGCATTTGGGACAGGTGTGCTGCAACTGGTTGTGGCAATTGGGGCAGTAGACCCAGTTGTCCTTCACCGGCGCGCCGCAGGCAGCGCAGGCCAGGGTCTCTTCGATCTCGCGCAGCAGGGCTTCTTCTTCCAATGCTCTGTCATACACGTCGGCCAGAGTGACGCGCGGGCGGATCATCAAATAGAGCATCCAACCCACGATGGGAAAGACGAGCACCAGCATCACAGCGAGGATAATTGCCAACCAGTCGCGAGTGCGCTGACGGATGTCGTTGAAGGTCCAAATACCTATCGCCACCCAGAAAGCAAAGATGAACGCACCAATGACCGCAACAATGACCCCGGCGATGGTGGCGATAGTATTGATAAACTCAGGTGACATAAAAATCTACTCTCCGAATTCTTGGGTGGGCGTTGGTGCGTGAACTGTGCCCGTCCAACCCGCGGATTATAGCGCACAAGCAGAGAAAGCTCAAAACATGGGTTGGGAGGGGAAAGCCACTCCATTGAGTCTCACCCGAGCTGCGTCAGCAGCAACGGAATCTCCATTTCGGAGCGCAGCAGTCCGCCGTGATGCCCGTGATATTTCTGCACAAAGCGATCTCGTTCGTACCAATAGACGCTTTCGCCGGCATAGGGCAGCACAACCAGGCTGCTCATCCGATCTGCCAGGGCGTTGGAGATGGGCGGCGGACCAAAGAATCCCTGATGCGCCAGGTCGTCGGCGCGCACCACGTCCGCACGGCCTGCCAGCGCGCCCGCCAGCAAGGATTGCGCTTCCTCGACGCATTCATCGCGGCCATAGAGGAAGAAATCGCGCGGAGAGCCGCCCGGCGCAAGAATCTGCCCGCGGCGATTGACGCGCAACAATGGGCGCAATTGTTCGAAGATGGGCAGGCGGTTGAGATAGAGCGTCGTCTCCGGCTTCACCGCCTCCTGGCCGTGGTCGGCGAAAAGCATGAGCAGCGTCTCGGGAAAACGTCGCTCCATGTCGCGCACGAGCCAGCGTTCCAGCAGAGTCAACACGGCGTCGAGTTCGGCGTCGCTCTGCGGCGTGTCGGGGCCATATTGATGACAGACGCTATCGAACGCGCCATAGTAGAGCACACAGCACAGGGGGCTGTTTTGGCGCATGAAAGCCAGCGTGATGTTGGTCAGCCCTTCGGCCAGAGTCTGATAGCCCACGCTGCGCGCCCCCCCGGTCATGCGTGTTGAGTAGGTGGAATGGACGAATTCCTTTGGCTGGAAGACGACGGTCTTCACACCCGACGCGGCCAGATCGGCGGCCAGCGCGCCATTCGGCAGCAGTCGCGTCCCATCTACACCGTCGCGCGCCAACGTCTCGCGCTCATCATCTCCCGCATAGGAAAAGAGCAGCGGTGCAATCAGCCGATCCACTGTCGGTTCGTAGTAGAACCACTCAAAGACCCCATGCTGACCTACGGGTTGGCCGGTGTAGAGGGTGGTGACATGGGCGCTGGTGGTGGAAGGGAACTGGGACGTGATGCGGTTGACCACGCCGCGGTGGATGAAGCGTTGCAACAGCGGGTGATCCTGAAAACGCTCGAAGAAGCGCCAGCCAAAGGCGTCGATGAAGATCGCAACGACGCGCTCGTGATGCTGAGGCTGGCGCTCCCAGCCAGGAGGTCGCCATGCAGTTGGCTCTGCGCCGGTGAGGGTGTGGCGCAGGAACGCCGGGATGTCGCTGAAGCAGCCGGCGCCATAGGCCGGCGCGATGAACTGGTCCGTCGAGAACAGGCCTGCTTCGCTCATCACTGCACTCCTCACCAGTCGGCCACCGAGCCGTCATCGTGCCACAAGCGCGGCGTTTCCCACGATCCGTCGTAGAGTTTGTCGGCCAGCGCGTCCTCGTCGATCTCGATGCCCAGTCCTGGCCCGGTGGGCAACTCGATATGACCGTCGACGATGCGAAAGGGCGTCCGCAGATAGCCTTCGCCCAGAGTGACGTGCTCTTGCACCAGGAAATTGGGGATGCAGGCGTCGAGTTGCAGGCAGGCAGCCAGCGCGATGGGACCCAGCGGACAGTGGGGCGCAATGGCGGCGTAGTAACATTCGGCCATGGCCGCGATCTTCTTGCATTCCAGTATGCCGCCGGCGTGGGAGAGGTCGGGCTGGAGGATGACTGCGGCTTGCTTCTCCAAGACCTCGCGGAAGCCCCATTTGGTGAAGAGCCGCTCGCCCGTGGCGATGGGAATGGTGGTGCTCCTCGCCACCGTGACCATGGCGTCCACGTTTTCGGGCAGCACAGGCTCCTCGATGAAGAAAGGGTGATATGGCTCCAGCGCCGCAGCCAGGCGCACGGCCATGGCCGGGCTGACGCGACCATGAAAGTCGATGCCAATGTCCACATGGGGGCCTACAGTTGCACGAAGATCGGCAAATCGTTGCACTGCGGCGTCCACCCGGCCAGGCGTGTCTACGATCCGCAACGGCCCCTCGACGCCAGTCTTGAGCGCAGTGAAGCCAGCCTGCACACTGACGCGCGCGCTCTCGATGTAATCGCCGTAGCTTTCGCCGCCCACCCAGCCATAGACGCGAATGCGGTCGCGCACGGCGCCGCCCAACAGTTGATAGACGGGTTGCCCCAGCCACTTGCCGGTGATGTCCCACAGCGCCTGCTCGATGCCCGAGAGCGCGCTGCACAGCACGGGTCCACCCCGGTAGAATTGCCCGCGATAGATGGCCTGCCAATGGTGTTCGATGCGCCTGGGATCCTGGCCGATGAGATAGCGCCCGATCTCGTGAACCGCGGCGGCCACGGTCTGGGAGCGCCCCTCCACCACTGGTTCGCCCCAACCGACGATACCCTCATCGGTGTGCACTTTGAGGAACAACCAGCGTGGGCGAACAAAAATGGTTTCCAGCCTGGTGATCTTCATGGCATTCTCGCGCCTATACCAATACCAGATCGCAGGCGTCGGCGGGCATCCAGTGGGCGTCTTGACCATCCCACTTGACGTTGCAGCCAATAGGGTTGGTCAGCGGTCTGCTGACAGGTTGGCCGGCCAGGTGCTCGCTCAGGGCGCGTTCCAGATCGTTGATGGTGATCTTGCTGGCGTCGCGCGGGCTATCCACCCCGCGCCCGGTGTAGACCAGACGGCGGTTGCGGTCGAAGACGTAGAAGTGGGGCGTGCGCAACGCGCCGTAAGCCAGGGCGACCTCCTGTGTTTGGTCATGGAGATAGAGCCAAGGGAAGTGATTTTCCTGCATGCGCTCCACCATATGGGGGAAGTCGTCGTCGGGATGGGTGTTGGCGCTGTTGGAGTTGATGGCGACGAACTTGACGCTCCGGGGAGCGAACTGTTCAGCCGTTTTGCGGGTCACTTCATCCGACCCTTTTACGTAGGGACAGTGATTGCAAGTAAAGAAGACCACCAACGCCCCAGCGTCGTCGAAGTCCGAAAGCGAGTAGGTGTTGCCGTCTGTGGCTGGCAAGGTGAAGCGGGGCGCTTCTGCGCCGATTTCCAGTGTGAATGCCATGAGTTTCCTTCCTTATCGTTTGAACAAGACAAAAAACATTGTCGGTGACAGACAGGATGAACAGGATGAACGTTTATCCTGTTCATCCTGTCTGAAATCCTATGCCGATGTTGGGCTGGACGCCAACTGCATCGCGCGCCGCCGCGTCATGTAGCCCTCCACCGAGAAGATGATCAGGGCGGTCCAGATGATGGAAAAGCCTACCAGTTTGTATGGTGGGAAGGGTTCATCGAAGACGAAGACAGCCACAAGAAACTGACCGGTGGGCGCAATGTATTGCATGACGCCCAGCAATGTCAGGGGGATGCGCTGCGCGGCCGCGGCGAACATCATGAGCGGCACCGCAGTGATCACCCCGCTGATGGCTAACAGGAATGTCGTTCCGCCGCCGGCATGGATGAACGCGCCTGTCCCGCTTCTCTCCATCCACAACAGGTAACTAAAAGCCAGGGGAAAGAGAAAGGCTGTCTCCAGAGTGAGACCGGGCGCCGCCGGCAAGGGCGCTCTCTTCTTGATCAGGCCGTATAGCCCAAAAGTGACCGCCAGGGAGAGAGCAATCCACGGAGGTTGGCCGTACATGATCGTAAGAAAGAGCACGCCCACTCCGGCCAATAGAATCGCTGCAATCTGTCCACTGCGCAATCGTTCGTGTAGAAAAACGACGCCCAAGAGCACGCTAACTAATGGGTTGATGAAATAGCCCAGGCTGCCTTCGAGGATGAAACCGTGGTTGACTGCCCAGATATAGATGTACCAATTGACGCCCAGCAGCGCCGACGCTGCGCCATAGGTCAGCATGGTATGTTTGGAGCGCACCGCCGGGCCCAGCCAACGCCAATTGCCCATCCACGTGAGCAGCGACGTCAGGAAAATGACCGACCAGACGACCCGGTGAGCTAAAATCTCCATGGGGGGCACAATTTGCAGGGTGCGAAAATAGATGGGAAAGATGACCCATGACAGATAGGCGCCGGCGGCCAAGAGAAGACCGCGATTGTCGGGAACGCTCTGCGTTTTCATGAAACCACCTAACTCACCTTGCCAAACCAACCGCGACGCACCATCCACTTGCCCAGCTCCAACACGGGGACGACGGTGACGGCCAGGGCAAGTACAATAACCCAGTCAGTTGCCGTTAGACTATAGGTGCCAAATGGCGCTTGTAGGAAGGGGAGATAGATCACCAGCGCCAGCAGCGCCAGCTCCCAAAGAATTGCTCGATTGAGCCATTTGTTGGCAAAGGGCCGCTTGAATGTCGAATGACGATCCGAGCGGAAACTATACGCCTTGAAAAACTCGATGAGCACCAGGCAGAGAAAGACCATTGTCATGGATTCTTCGGTGCCGTAACCGGATCGCAGCATCTGACTGAACAATCCCAGGTTGATCAGGGCCGACCACAGCCCGCCGATGAGCATGAGCGCCACCACCGGGCGGGTGAAGATGCCGATGCGCGGGTTGCGCGGCGGCTGGCGCATGAGATTGGGTTCGGGCGGATCGACTGCAAGCGCCAGGGCCGGCAGCCCGTCGGTCGCCAGGTTGACATAGAGAATCTGTACGGCGCTTAGAGGCAGGGGCAATCCCAACACCGCCGCGCCTGTCATCAGGCAAATCTCGCCAATGTTCGACGAAAGGAGATACATGAGGTATTTCTTGATGTTGCCAAAGATGCCGCGCCCTTCCTCGACTGCGGCCACGATAGAGGCGAAGTTGTCGTCGGTGAGCGTCATTGCGGCTGCCTCTTTGGTCACATCGGTGCCGGTGATGCCCATGGCAATGCCGATGTCGGCCTTCTTCAGAGCGGGCGCATCGTTGACGCCGTCGCCCGTCATCGCGGCGATGTGCCCATTGGCCTGCAAGGCAGTGACCACGCGCAGCTTGTGCGCCGGGGAGACGCGGGCGTAGACCTCGATAGTCTCGACCTCGCGTTCCAGGTCGTTGTCGCTCATGGCCTCCAGCTCCGGGCCTGTGACGATGCGCCCACCCTTGAGCAGGTTGAGCTCGCGCGCCACAGCTTGCGCGGTCACCGGGTGGTCGCCGGTGATCATTACCGGTTTGATGCCAGCTTCCTCGCAGCGTTGAATGGCTGCCTTGACTTCGGGGCGCGGCGGGTCGATCATGCCCGCCAGACCCAGGAAGGTCATATCATGCTCGATGCCGTCCAGGGAGTCGCATCTTTTGCCGGCGATTGCCAGCACACGCAGCGCCTCGCTTGCCATCTGCTGGGCTTGCTCCAGAAACATTTGTCTGGTTGCGCCATCAAGCAGCTGTTCCCCGGTGGGCGTCAAGAAACGGCTGCACGATTCGAGCACGATCTCCGGCGCGCCTTTTGCATAGGCGATATTACCTTCGGGAAGCTCGTGCAGGGTCGTCATGCGTTTGGTCTCAGAGGTGAATGGGATCTCGGCCACGCGAGGATATTGCTCGTCGAGATCGCCCTTGTGCAGCCCGGCTTTCGCCGCAGCAACCACTAAGGCGCCTTCCGTTGGATCGCCTTTGACATGCCAGCGGCCATCTTCTTCGTTGTGGACGATATGGGTGTCCGAAGCCAGCGTTGCCGCGCTCAAGAGTGTCTTGAGTGAGTCATCAGGCTCCACCGCCAACCCGTCGCGCATGAACTGGCCCTGAGGCTCGTAACCTGCGCCAGTGACGGTCAACATCTGCCCGGCCACGAAGACCTTGCGAATGGTCATCTCATCTTTGGTGAGAGTGCCGGTTTTGTCCGAGCAGATGACCGAAGTGCTGCCCAATGTCTCGACCGCAGACAGACGGCGAATAAGGGCGTTGCGCTTGACCATGCGCTGTACGCCGATGGCGAGGGAGATGGTCACCACAGCCGGCAGGGCCTCGGGCACCACGGCGACGGCCAGGGCAATTCCGAAGATCAGCATGTCGATGAATGGCTGGCCGCGGAGCCAGCCCAGGCCAACGATGATCGCCACAACCACAAAGGCTGCGCGCGCCAACGCTGAACCAACCTTGTCCAGATTTTCTTGGAGCGGTGTCTTGCCGGTTTCCACGCTTTCCAGCAACTGGGCGATTTTGCCAAATTCGGTGCCCATCCCGGTGGAGACAACCACCGCGCGCCCGCGGCCATAGGTCGCCGCAGTTCCGGCATAGGCCATGTTTCTGCGGTCACCCAGCGCCAGCTCGCTGTTGGTCAACGGCGCCGTGTACTTCTCCACTGGCACAGACTCGCCGGTCAGCGCGGCCTCATCGACTTGCAGATTGACCGCCTCGATCAATCGGACATCAGCCGGCACGCGGTTGCCCGCGCGCAAGAAGATGACATCGCCCGGTGCAACATTGCGCGCCGGTATCTCGGCTTCTTCGCCATTGCGCAAGACCGTGGCGGTGGGCGCGGCCATCTGCCGGAGCGCTTCGATGGCGCGTTCGGCGCGATACTCCTGGATGAAGCCCAGAAAGACGGCAAACAACACGATGACCGCGATGGCAATGGCCTCGACGCCGTGACCCAGAAAAGCGGAAAGCGCCGTTGCCACGAGCAGAATGATGATGAGCACATTCTTGAATTGTTCCAGGAGAATCGCCCAGGGTGAGATGCGCTGGCTGGCCTGGAGTTCGTTGACCCCGTATTCGGCCAGTCGCCGTGCGGCTTCATCTTCAGTCAATCCAGCATGGGAGCTATGTAGATGGGCAAGAACGGCGTCAACAGAGAGGGTGTGCCAAACCGGCTGGTCTTTTTGAGATGCAGAATTCATGCGGTTTCAATCTCGAAGTTGCGAAGTTGCGATGTCGTGATAGAGCCGGCCACTGCGACCCGACTCAGTGAACGTCATTATAGCAAAGCGACCGCGGTTCATCATAGCTGCGCGGCGTTTGTGATCGCACAAGCAGCGATGACTGGGTGTGGTTGAACTGGGTGTATTTCGCGGTTGGGGCGCGATGTGGACGGCGGAGCGGTAGCGGGCGGTTTTCATACCGCCGAACATCATGTCCAAGCTGGGCGTCATGTCTGCATTGCGCCAGATGACGATGCAGCGACGGCGCCTGGCTTAGGGACAGCGGTTGCTGCTGTGACGACAGCCAGCTCAGAGGACTCTATATCTGCCGCCACCTGATATGCGCCTTTTTGCTGTTCGATGGTGCGCAGCGCCGGGATGAAATAACCAACGCCGGCCATGATCAGGCAGACGACAGCGCCCATCACATACCAGATGCGCAACCCAATTTGATCCGCTAGAGGGCCGGCCAGCAGCAGACCCACCGGCGCCATCAGGCCAGAGAGGCTGCCCAAGAGCGACATGACGCGCGCTTGCATACCGGGGTCGACCACCGTTTGCAAGATGGCGAAGAAGGGGCCGTTGGTGAAGGATTGCATCATGCCCACAATGGCCATGCCAGCAATCAACACCCAGATTGCATCCACAGGAACGAAGCCGATGAGGAGACAGCCGACGCCCAAGCCGGCCAGACCAACCAACGATGTGACGATGCGACTCTTGAAACCGCCCCAGGCAGCCAGCAGCGCGCCGCCTACGATGATGCCCACGCCAAAGGCCGCCTCTGCGGTCGCCAACACGCCGGCGCCGCCCTCCAACACCTTGCTCACCATCAGAGGCAACAGGGAGAAGGCTGGCGTCAGCAGCAGATTGATGAGCATGGCCATGACGAGAATGATGATCAGACCCGGCCAGTGCGCCACATAGCGGAAGCCGTCGCGCATGTCTCGCCACAGGTGCGCGCCGATTCCCGTCACTCCCTCATGTTGCACCGCCGGCGGCTGGGGAATGGCAAAGAAGATCAGCGGCGTGATCGCCAACGCCGCAGTCACCACATCCACCAGGAGCGCGGCGCCCATGCCAAACACATCGAGCAGCAGCGCGCCCAATGGCGGCGCAAGGATGCTGTTCAGGCCAAAGAGCGTTTGGTTGAGACCGCCCACCCGCGCCAGGTGCTCTTTGGGCACCATGAGCGAGGTGGACGCCTGCATGGTGGGGAAGTGAAACGCGCCGGCCGTAGAGCGGATGAACGTGGCGAGATAGACATGCCACACCTGGAGATTGCCCGACAAGAAGACCAGCAAGAGGGCGAGGGTTGTCAGCGCCACCGCGCCGTCCGAGGCGATAAGGATCAGGCGGCGATTCCAACGATCGGCCAGCGCGCCGGCGAAAGGCCCCAGCACAATCATGGGCAACATCGCCACAAGCGTCGAGACGACTAGCACCGTCGCCGAACCGGTGCTAGTCGTCAGCCACCAAACCAGGGCGAACTGGGTCAGCCCGCTTCCTAGAAACGATACAGCTTGAACGATCCAGATGGTGAAGAAGCGGGTCTTCCAGTTTGCCATTACATCCCCAGTCGGTCGCGAAGACAGTGAATAGGAGGAGATAGGAGGAGATAGGAGGAGATAGGAGGTAGGAAATTGAGGGTGGTGGGCAACGCCTCTTCTCTATTTTCTACTTCCTAACGTTTCTCGCTCTCTTTACTGACTCCCTGTCGGTCTGATATTCGCCAGCCCCTTGCCCCACACGCGCTTGGCTTCTTCCAGATAGAATATGTAGTTTGCCAGCGGCACATCGGGCGGCACCCGATGGTCGGGCAGGGGAATGAAGCCGCCCTCCTCCACCAATGGCGTCAACCGTTCGATCTCACGGGCGATAGTGGTCTGGTCTTGCGCCAGGATGTGCTTGTCCACGCCGCCCATGAGCCGCATCTCTTTGCCGTACTGGCGACGAAACGCTACCGGGTCGCCGCCCCACTTGCCCACCTCGATGGGAAACATGGTGTTGACGCCTGCTTCCAACCAGAGCGGCGCCAGCGCGTCGATTTTACCGTCGCAATCCACGATCACAATGTCCACGCCATAGCGGTTGAGCACAGCAGTGATGCGCTTGTAGTTTGGTACGAGCACTTCGCGGAAAAGTCGCGGCGAAATGAGCGGCCCGGCGGCGTAGCACATATCTTCCCACATCATGGCCGCTTCCGGGCGCACACCGGCGCTCAGGGTGCGTTCCAGCACGGCGATGACCACGTCGGCCAGGGTCGTCACGATTTCCTCGAAAAGCTCACGGTCATCGTAGATGATCTCCGAGATGCGTTCCAGGCCAAACCAATTGCGCGCCACGCCATAGAGCGAACCGGCCTCGATGAAGAGCGGATAGTCGCGGTCGGGTCGCGTCCATTCGGCGATGAGCATGCGCCACGCCGATTTGCTGGGCGCACGCAGCGGGTCGTCGGGGCGCAGGCGCGGTTTGTAATCTTCTTCCCACGAAGTCCGGTCGGTGAGCGAGTGGTGGAGATGCCGCGGGATGGAGCCCATGAATTTGCGGCGTTCCACGATCACACCATCGGCCTGCTGTACGATCTCCCGATCGCCGTGATCCTCCAGCACCAGGTGGGAGAAAGACGGCCACAGCCCCACCAGACAGCCGCACGAGCGCCACTGGGGATCCATGCCGAAGAACTCGTCTGGGTCGGCGCCGGCGGGATAGCCTTGATCCTGCCAGATGGGCAGCGTTTCATCCCAGAAACCGAAGTCCATGATGGGGCTGCGGTCTCTCGGTTGGTAGTTCATTGTCGCAATGAAGCGTTCACGAGCGTTCATGTTGATTGATGTTTGCTCCACTCAGGCAGCGAGTAGGTTGCGCACGACAGTGACCGCGCCGCTGGCGTTGTCGCTGTAGCCGTCGGCGCCGATAGCGTCGGCGAATTCCTGAGTCACCGGCGCGCCGCCCACGATCACCTTCACTTTGTCTCGCACACCGGCCTCCTTCATTTTCTCGATGACTGTGCGCATGGAGGGAATGGTGGTGGTGAGCAGGGCCGACATGGCGACTACGTCCACGCCTTTCTCCCGCACCGCGTCGATGAACTTTTGCGGGCTGGTGTCCACGCCCAGATCCACGATCTCGAAACCGCCGCCTTCCAGCATGATGGCAACCAGGTTCTTGCCCACGTCGTGGAGGTCGCCCATGACCGTGCCGATGGCAACCCTGCCCGCGGCTTTGACCCCTTCTGACGCCAGCAGCGGGCGCAGCACTGCCACGCCGGCCTTCATGGCCCGCGCCGAGATGAGCAACTCGGGCACAAAATACTCGTTGCGCTCGAAGCGCCGCCCCACCTCATCCATGGCCGGGATCATGGCCGACTCCAGGATTTGTTGTGGATTGGCGCCGCCGGCCACCGCCTGTTCGGTGAGCGCCTGTGTCGCCTTCGCGTTGCCGTTCAATACTGCGTCGTAAAGCTGTTGAAAATTGTCCATTCTGAACTCCTTTTGGTGAAAATGAATGATTATGCAGCGTCGATAGTCGAATGCTCAGTCTGGCTGATAACTTCTTTGGACACAATGAGCTATGAATGTTCGGGTAATGTTTTGGATATCCCCCAGGCCACTCATTGATTACGCAACTTGTATGGCACGCCAAAGAAGGCGTCACCGGCGATGATTGTCTCGATCTGCACTCGATCTTGGTGCGAGGCATAGGAGATGACGATATCAGCGTGGCCCGGACAACTTTCGCGGTCAATATCGACAAAGACCTGTCCGGGGTGGACATCGAGAATCTGCTGGATGACAGATTGGTGTCGATCGAGCGCCTGGGTCACTTCTTCCACAGTTGGGAGCTGGTCGCAAGGCAGGCCGTGGTCTCTGTTGTCCAACACGACAACGCCAAAGACCGTGCACGATGAGACAGCCCCTGCTGAAAGGATGATGACGCAGAGGCTCCCAATCAACAAGAAGTGGTGAAACCCTCTCCTGCATAGGCGCATATCCCATCTTCTCCTCATCTGCGAACAATGCAGACGCCTTGTTTATTCAGCCAATGCGCCAGAATTCAAACCTGAAAATAGCTCTACCACAGAGGACGCAGAGGAACGCAGAGAGACATTTTCATTGTTCGTTGACGTGAAAACAGGCTTACACGAAGACGCTGAGATCACAGAGAAAAAGCGAGCGCAGCCAGATAGTCCTCCATGTCGGTGCGGGCGCGCTCGGCGTAAGCTGCATAGCGATTGACCTTGTGGCGGATGCGCCGTTCCATCTCTGGCAGCAGACCCATGTTGGCCTTCATGGGCTGAAAGTTCTTGGGGTTGGCGTGGGTGATGTAGTGGAGCAGCGCGCCGATCATGGTGGTGGGCGGCGGAGTCAGCAGCGGTTTGCCTGCCAGCAGCCGCCCCATGTTGATCCCGGCGATCAGGCCACCCATCGCGCTGCCCACGTATCCTTCTGTGCCAGTGATCTGACCGGCGAAAAAGAGATCGTCGCGTTCGCGAAATTGCAAAGTGGGGCGCAGGAGCGTGGGGCTGTTGATGAAGGTGTTGCGGTGCATCTGCCCCAGGCGCACGAACTCTGCCTGCGCCAATCCGGGAATCATGCGCAGAACCTGTTCCTGGCTGCCCCAGCGCATGTTGGTTTGGAAACCCACCATGTTGTAGAGCGTACCGGCCACGTTGTCCTGGCGCAACTGCACCACGGCATGGGGGCGTCGTCCGGTGCGTGGGTCGCTTAGCCCCACCGGGCGCATGGGGCCAAAGGCCAGCGCGTCCAGCCCGCGGCTCGCCAGCGCCTCGATGGGCATACAGCCCTCGAAATACCGTTCCAGCTCCTTGTCCGCGCCTTTGAGCTCGGTCTTGGGCGCGGACAGCACCGCCTGGACAAAGGCTTCGTATTCTTCTTTGTTCAACGGGCAGTTGATGTAATCGCCCTCGTCTTCGCCGCTGTCCCGGTCATAACGGCTCTGGCGGAAGGCCACGCTCATATCGACGGTGTCGGCCAGCACGATGGGCGCCATGGCGTCGTAGAAGTAGAGATGCTGCTGCCCGGTGAGCGCCTGGATACTGACAAAGAGCGCCGAACTGGTGAGCGGACCGGTGGCGATGATGGCCGGCCCTTCTGGAAGCGCCGTTACTTCTTCACGGCGCAGCTCGATGTTGGGGTGGCCGCTGATGAGCGCGGTCACTTCCTCGGCGAAGTCCTCACGGCTCACAGCCAGCGCGCTGCCGGCTGGCACGGCATGTTCGAACGCGGTGCGGATGATCATGCTGCCCAGGCGCAGCATTTCGTTTTTCAGGATGCCCAGGGCGCGGTCGGGCAAGGTGCTGCCCATGGAGTTGCTGCACACCAGCTCGGCCAGACGGTCGCTCACATGGGCCTCGGTGCCGCGCTGCGGTCGCATCTCGTAGAGTGTGACGTGGAATCCTCGCTCTGCAAGCTGCCAGGCCGCTTCGCTGCCGGCCAGCCCGCCGCCGATGATGGTGATTGGTGTCATCATTGCTCGAAAAAAGTTCTTACAAACCGACGTTCATCCCTCCATACTCGTACTCGTACTCGTGCTCGTACTCGTACTCGTGCTCGTACTCGTACTCGAAATGACGCCGCGCCATGAATTGTAGCCCAGAACCAGAAGATCGAGCAAGGTTGAAGAATCCCAGGTACAATGCTATACTGCCTGGCGTATGTGGCGTGCTGTTTGACAGACTCCGCAATAAGCGGAAGCAAATAGGGGTTGTATGCGTAACGTTCTGAAGTCGAGGCAGAGTATCGGGACGTCGTAAACTATGCCGATGAACTTCAACGCTATTGGGAACTAAGAAATTGCGACAGGCTTGCCAGCATCTCATCCTCTCCCCCTCCGGCAGGACGAGAAGAAATCTGGACCAAACTGCAAGCGCGCAAAGCCACTTCTGTCTCCCAGTGATTTCCGTACTGGTCGATCACGACATCGAGGGGCATGCCTCATTGATGTGGGCGAGGATCGCGGCGGAGGCTGGCCAGAGTTGCTTTCACTATTCCATGACGTCATGAACGCAGTCGACATCATCACCAAAAAACGCGACGGCGGCGAGCTGGCCGCTGATGAAATTCGCTTCTTTATCGAGGGGTACACCAATGGCGCCATCCCCGACTATCAGGCAGCCGCCTGGTCCATGGCCGTCTATTTCCGCGGCATGAGCGTGACCGAAACCACTGCGCTCACCCTGGCCATGGCTGCCAGCGGCCAGCAGCTCGACCTGCACGATAGCTTGCCGCCGGGAACCATCATCGTGGATAAGCACTCCAGCGGCGGTGTGGGCGACAAGACCACCCTGGCCGTCGCTCCCATCGCCGCAGCGTGCGGTCTGCCCGTGGGCAAAATGAGCGGCCGCGGGCTGAGCTTCACGGGCGGCACCATTGATAAGCTGGAGAGCATCCCCGGCTGGAGTCCCGACTTGAGCGAAGCCCAGTTTCGTCTTCAGTTGCGCGAAATCGGGCTGGTGGTCGCAGGCCAGACAGCCAACCTGGCGCCGGCGGATAAAGCGCTCTACGCGCTGCGCGATGTGACAGGCACAGTGCCCAGCCTGCCCCTCATCGCCAGCAGCATCATGAGCAAGAAGCTGGCCGCCGGCGCAGACGCCATTGTGCTGGACGTGAAATGTGGACGCGGCGCCTTCATGGAGACAGTGGGACAGGCGCAGGCGCTCTCGCACCTGATGGTGGGCATCGGCAACCAGGCAGGCCGCCGCGTCACCGCGCTCATTACCCAGATGGACCAGCCCCTCGGCTATGCGGTGGGTCATGCGCTGGAAGTGGCCGAGGCTGTAGAGACGCTCCACGGGCGCGGGCCAGCCGATTTCCAGGAACTGGTGGAGTCGGTCGCCAGTGAGATGCTGATCCTGGGCGCGGGGGTGGATGCAGGGACAGCGCGTCAGAGGGTGCGTCAGGCCATTCAATCGGGCGCGGCGATGGGAAAGTTTATCCAGTTCGTGGCCGCGCAAGGCGGCGATGCGCGCATGGCGGCAGACCCCCGCTTGCTTCCCCTGGCCCCCGTTACCATGACCGTTCCGGCTGCCGCAGATGGAGTAATTGCCGAGATCGACGCGCGGCGCATCGGTCTGGCAGTTGTTGCGCTGGGCGGCGGCAGGATGAAGAAGGATGACGCCATCGATCACGCGGTCGGCGCAGTGCTCCACGCCAAAGTGGGCGACCCGGTGTGCGCGGGACAACCCTTGTGTGACATCCACGCCCGTAGCCGATCCGCAGCAGAACAGACCATGGCTGAAATTCAGGCTGCGTTTGTGATCGCCGAGGCAACCGCTGCGCCGCTTCCCATCGTTCTCGACCGTATAACAACAGCCGAGGCGTAAGTACAGCCGAAGCGTAACGACCTCTACCACACCGTCTTCAGCCTCTGGCGGTGAATGTTCTGATACACGTTGGCCGTCAAGGCTGCGATGCGTGACCAGCGATAGCTCGTCTGGGCGTCGTGAAGCGCGTTTGTGCGCCAGACCGCCGCCTCTTCTGGACTGGTGAAGAGGCGATTGACCGCCCAGGCAATGCTCAGGGGGTCTTCAGGGATGACGGTCAGTCCGTTGACTTCGTGCTTGATGACCTCGCGCAGCCCCCCCGTGGCGCTGACAATCACATTGCAATTGTGAATCATTGCTTCCAGGGCAACAATGCCAAACGGCTCATAAAGGCTGGGAAAGATGGCGGCATCCACTGTCTGGTAGAGCAGATTGCGCTCCTCATCGGAAACATAGCCGAGACATGTGACTTGGTCTTCCACAGCCAACTCATAGGCCGTCTGTTCCATCATCTGGCTATTCTTGCCAGCGATCAACAGGCGCGTGTTGGGGTGCTGAACCAGAATACGCGGCATAGCCCGCACGATCATGTGGATGCCTTTTTCATAGGTGATTCTGCCGACGAAAAAGAGCAGGCGTTCGTCGTTCGGCGCATATTTGCGCCGCATGGCGTCGATGGCTCCGCGATCCACCTGGGCGTTGGCCGGCGCAGAGATGCCATTGGGGATGATGGTGATCTTGTCTTTGGGTAGAGAGAAAAAGCGGACAAGTTCATCGGTCATGAATTCGCTGCATGCGATCACGTGCCATGCTTCATACGCTGTCTTCCACTCGATGCGGTCGATCTGCCGGCTGGTGTGGCTGGGCAGATAGCCCTGATGGCGACCGCGCTCGGTGGCGTGCATGGTTGCCAGTAAGGGCTGCTTCCAGGCATGTTTGATGACGATGCCTGCCTCGCCAGTCAACCAATCGTGCACGTGGATCAAGTCGTAGCGCCGACTGGCGGCGAGGGTTTTGGCATACTCGATGAAAACGCTGTTGCCGTCGATGACGCTGTTGTAGTGGTCGAGAGGATCCACAGCCGGCAGATCGACCCGATGGATGGTCACGTACTCATTCACCGATTCCACCTGGTCGCCGCCCGAAAAACGGGTCGTCAAAACATCGACGTAAAGAGGCCCGAACTCAGTCTCCAGACCACCCAGACAGGGCGCAAGGTCCGCGACATGTGTGCCGACGCCGCCCACCATGTGGGGCGGGTATTCCCAAGAGATGATCAGGACGCGCATTGTCTCCTCTTTCGGATCATTCGCCAAAGGTCATGGGGGTGCTTTGACCGGCGTGAGAAAGTCGATAGATATGCACCGCCCAGCCTTGCGTCGACGCGGCGCTGCCCACCGTCTGGGCAATAGCTGTCCGCGTCGCGGCGTCGGCTGCGGCGCTTGGCCATGGCAATGTTGGCGGCGGTGTCTGCTCGTCATTATACGTCGCCTGCGCCCACTTTGCATAAAACACGTCACCCCATCTGTTCGGCGCAACCTCCTGACTGCGCTCAAGGAACACTGGGTCATCCCCGCTCAACGCCAGCCAGAACGATACGGGCAAACCGAGGGTGCGCAATGCGCTGAGGAAACGCGCCGCCTCATCAGCGTCTCCCAGCCAGATTACTGCATCGCCCTTTTGCACATCTTCTGGCTTGTCCAGAAAGACAAATGGGAGCGTAGCGATCTCATGCCACAGCGGGGACTGACGCTCTGGCCAGCCGGGCGTCCATCCTGCCAACGCCAGCCGGTCCGACTTCAGGCTGTGGGCGGCCGCGACAATCGGGCTCAACAGGTCCGCTGCCCACTGTGGGTCGGCAAGCTGTGCAAACCCTTCTGTCGTCATGGCGAAGGGGAGGATCCACGGGAGCGACGCAGCGGCGACCACATCAGATATTGCAGAAGCCGCCTGGGGTGAGAAGGGGCCGACCACAGCGATGAGCGTCTGTTCACCCTGGCGCGTTTCACCGCCCGCAAAAAGTTTCTGACTTGCCCGGCGCACATCCTGAGAAGTGTCCAGCGCGGCGGGCAGCAGATCGACGCCTGCCGGCGAGGCTTCGTCGAGGGCCGTTCGCATGGCTGCCAATGCGTCGTAACCCGTGCGCCGCTCCAATCCTTCAAAAGGGGCCAGCAATCCGATCTTGTGCACCGGTCGAGTGGATGCACACGCAAGGCTGGTAAAGGGGGTCGCCAGGAAGAAGGCCAGGAGAGTGAGTCGGGCGATCACGCGCCTCGTTCGGAGCCTCATGGGTAGTCTGCCGTCGGACGCGAGCACGAACGCCACTGGGAAAAGAGTATCATGGCGCCAGGTAGCGTGTCATTGATACCCATAGGTGCGCAGATTATTCTCGTGTTCTGCGTAGGTCTGGGCAAAGACATGGCGGCGGTCGTCGCCCGTGGCGACAAAGAAACAGTAGGCTGTGGCCGCTGGATTGCGAGTCGCTTCGATGGCGCTCAGACCAGGATTAGCGATGGGGCCGGGCGGCAGGCCCTGGTTGAGATAAGTGTTATAGGGACTGTTGACCTCGGCGTACTCCTCGATGCGCTGCGGCTTCCACCACCAGTTGCCCGGCTCGCCCCGTGCATATTGCACCGTCGGGTCTGCCTGCAAATAATTGCCGCCGACTTCGCTGGCGCAACGTCCGTTGATGCGATTGATGTAGACGCTGGAAATTAGCGGGCGTTCGTCTGCCTGAACCGCTTCTTTCTCCACGATGCTGGCCATCGTGACGAGGTCGCGTCCACTCAGCCCGCTGCTGCCGCCCACCAGTTTGTCCGCGCCCACGCGATCCTCAAAGTTGTCCAAGAACGCCCGCAAGATAATCTCTGGCGAGCTGGCGAAGACTGGCAACCGGTAGGTGTCGGGGAAGAGGAAGCCTTCCAGGGTGCCATCGGGCGGCAGTGCCTGGAGGAAATCGTAATCTTCGAAGATCGCCAGGCTGCGTGGGGCGCGCACCGCCGCCAAAAACTGATCCGCTGCCATGATATTGTTGGCGGCCAGGCGGTCGGCGATCTCTTCGGCCCGGAAGCCCTCCGGCACCGTCACCAATGCTTCCTCGAAGAGCGCGTATTGAAGCGCTTCGGCGACTTCGGGCATGGTCATGGTCTCGGCCAGCATGAAATTTCCCGCGTTGATCTTGCGATCCAACCCGGAGACTCGCAGGTAAAGGTTGAAAAGATCGGCGTCGTTGACAAAACCTTCAGCCGCCAGCCGAGAGGCTACATAGCGCGCTGGTTCGCCCGGCTCGATGCGAAATGGCCGCGGGCGAGGGTCCACGCCCACAGCTTGATAGAGCTCATCCTCGCGCAGGCGCAGGCTAAGATTGAGCACCTGTTTTTCGATGTTTTCCGGCGTCAGCGCCCCCTGCCCTGCATTGGGGTCGATCAGTCCAACGGTCGCGCGGGGCGCGCCCAAGAATTGTTCGGTAAGATGGGCATTGGCCACGACCCAGGCGCCTAGCAATACTCCGAGCACCAGCAGAAGAAAGCCAACGCGCACAAGGTTGGCTGCCATACCACCGTCGGACCCGCGCCCACTTCCGACCGAATTTGCTTCCACCTGCCGCCGACGCGTAAAGAGCGAAACTCGCTGTGATTTAAGTGACATACTTTATGAGAATCTATTTGCCAGGGAGCACGATCCGACCATAGTCCAGCGTTTCCTGTGCTCGTTGGGCGTCGAGGTAGCCCTGCAAGATCACAGCCGCGGCTGCAGCATCTTCAGCGATTCGGTCATCGTCGGCCAGGATTTCCTGCGCTGCAAAGGTGCTGAAGCGCTCATCCCAGAAAATGACCGGCACAGGTCTCGCCAAAATGCTGCGCAACGCAAAGGCCAGGCGCTGCGCCCACTTGCGCGTCGTCGCCGATTGATCGCTCTCGCTGCCGTCCAGGTTGAGCGGCAGCCCGCAGATGACGGCGACGACTTCTTCACGTTCCACCAGGTCGGCCAGCAAACGAAAATCTTCGTTGCGCGAACGCCGACGAATTACAGTGAGAGGGCGCGCCGCCAACCATAGCGGGTCGGATACGGCTACACCGATGCGCGCCATCCCCACATCCAAAGCCAGCAGCTTGCCAGGGACTTCATTGTTCATCGCATCCTGACGAAACAGAACTGTGACAAGCTGACACGGCGATGACCAATGCTACACCTCCCATCGTGCTGTCTACTGACCCTGGTTTGCTGAGGTCGGCTCGTCATAGACAATGCGCACCTGGATGCGGCTGGGCAGGACCGGCAAGAGGCCAAGCCAATCTGGGTCTGCATAGAATTCAGGCGGCGCTTCGAGCAGCCAACGCCGCTGCATCTCAGCCGCTGCATCTTCCACCGTGCGCCCTGCCACTGCTGAGCGCACTTCGGCCGGCTCCACTGGCGTCACATATTCCGCATTGACTGTGACTGTAAACTCGACCCCGCGCCCAATGGGCGTTGCCCCAGGGAGGCGCTGCGTCGTCAGTGAATCAGCCACCAGCTTGCCCCGCACCGGAATCTGCGTTTGCAGCGCCGACTGGAGCACAGAACGAGTCTCGTCCTCGTTGATCGCAACGCCCTGCGCAAGCACCCGTAGGGTCAGATTGACCTGGTCTGCCGCATCATCGTTATACTGGTCGAAAGCCTGGGCCACGACGTAGGTCTCCACTGCTTCGGGAGGAAGCCACTCTCCCTCATCGAGCCTCCCGCTCAATGCCTCCACAGCGCGGCTTTTGGCGCGTTCAAGCGTTTCGGCCAGCAGCTTATCCTTGTCCTGCTGCGTCACGGCGCGCACCAATTCTGAGCCGCCGCCGCCGGTGCCGTTGGGATTGCTGACGCGTGCGCGAAAACGTAGCGGCCCATCGATGTTGGTGATGGTGTTGCTGCGCACATTGCCTTCCACGCCCGGCTGCACTGCCTCGATGGGGACAAAGACGCGCTGTCCTACTCCGCCGGGAATCTCGGACTGGCTGACTGTGCGAAAGCTGACAGGTGCGCCGGTGCCCGTGCTCACAACAGTGCCCAGGGGAACGAGCACAGGCGCGGCGCCCAGGTTGCTGAAAACCGCCTGGCCCGTGGCGCGGATGGTGGGCCGCTGCAAGGAGCCGGAAGTGACCGCTGCGCCAGACTCCTCGATGATCGTCTCCACCAGACGCCCTTTAATCTGGTTGGTCTCCAGGTCCGACGCATCGAGGTCGGGATTGGCGACAAGTCGGGTGGTGACGCTGATTTTTTCACGACCAGGGTGAACCGTGACCGTGGCCGCCGGCAACACATAGAGGGCAAAGAGACCCAGCAGCCCAATGCACAATACGCCCACCAGCGCAATACTGGCCCACTGCATCCAGCCAGGCAACATTCGCTGGGCTGTTGCTTCGTCCTTAATACGTTCCTGGCGAACGCGATGCCGGCTGGGTTGCGTCTCTTGCTTCACCACCTCTGCGCGATTCCACGGCGGCGCTTCGGGCATGGTCGCGCCCGGTCTCAGCGGGTTGACAAAGGGCAGCGCCGGGTGCATCTTCCAGTCCCGGTTGGCGGCCTCTTCGGGCCGATGGAAAGTGGGGATACCCAGCGTGCGCGCGGCTTTGATGGCTGCATCGCTGCGCGTCACCAGAGCCAGGTCGCAACGCTGCACCTGCGCCTGTCGCTGCAAGAGACGCATACGCGCCGGGTTGTCCAATTCTGCCCATTCTTCGGGGAGCACCAACGCAACGCGGGCGCTGCGCATTTGAGCGAGCTGCCGGCGCACTGCGTCAAGGCGGCTCCCCGGCGAGATGGTAAGAAGCTCAGTCATTGGATTGATTACGACTTCAAATTCCTGCGCACCCAGTCAGGCACAGAGCCGAGGGCTTCAGGCAGCTTTGCGCTTTCTTTCCCCCCAGCCTGAGCCAGATTTGGTTTGCCGCCGCCGCCGCCGCCGATAATACGCGCTACATCGCGCACCAGGTTGCCGGCGTGCATACCGCGCCCGATCAGGTCGGGCGTGATCGCGGCGATGAGCATGGGCTTATCGTCGATGACGGAGCCGAGGGCAACCACGCTGCTGCCCAGTTTGTCGCGCAGCCAGTCGGACATCTGACGCATGGTGTCCACGTTGGCCGCATTGACCTGGACAGACAGTACTTTGAAGCCGTCTACCTGCTGCGCCTGATCGAGGAGCGAGGCTGTGTCCTGTTGGGCGAGTTTTTGCCGCAATTGGGCCGCCTCGCGCTGAAGCTGTTGATTCTGTTCCATGAGCTGGCGCACTGCTGCATCGACTTCCGATGGGCGCGTGCGCAACAGCTCGGCGACGGTCTCCAGCGTCTGGAAGCGTTCCTGCACCAGCAGCTCGGCGTTGCGCCCGGTGACGATTTCGATGCGCCGCACGCCGGCCGAGACGCTGCCTTCGGAGACGACGCGGAAACCGCCGATCTCTGCGGTGCTGTCCACATGGGTGCCGCCGCACAATTCCATGCTCACGCCTTCGTCCTCGCCAAAGGAGACGACGCGCACCTCGTCGCCGTATTTCTCGCTAAAGAGCGCCATTGCGCCTTCAGCCACAGCCCGCTGATAACTCGTCCAGCGGATGTTGACCGGGTAACTGCTCATGATGATTTCGGCGGCGCGGCGCTCGATGGCGCTGACGTCCTCTTTGCTCAATGGCTGGCCGTGGGTGAAATCGAAGCGCAGGCGGTCCGGCGCAACGAGCGAACCCGCCTGATGGACGTGTTTGCCCAGGTGTTGGCGCAGGGCTGCGTGAAGGACGTGAGTGCCTGTGTGGTTGCGCATGATGTCCCACCGTCGTTCCACGTCGATCTCAGCCTCGGCGTTGTCGCCCACGCGCACTGTGCCGCTGACGACCTTGCCCACATGGACGATGAGGCCGGGGATGCGGCGGCGCGTGTCGCTCACTTCGACGACCCACACAGGCGTCTCCAGGTCTTCGGGCCAGAAGTAGATTTCGCCCGTGTCGCTCACCTGGCCGCCGCTCTCCACATAAAAAGGCGTTTCGGGCAGGATCACCTCGACGGACGCGCCGGCATGGGCTTCTTCCACGCTCTGCCCATCCACGACCAGCCCCACCACGCGGGTCTCCACCGCCGACAAATTTTCATAGATCAAGTGCTTGACGCCTTCCGGCCCAATGTCGCCCGCGTTTTGCAGCCTGGCGAGGAGCTGGCTATAGACCGTGACATCCTGTGCGCCCTTCTCTTGCACAGTGGCGCGGCTGAGTTCTTTTGCTGCGTCCAGCGCGGCGCGGAAACCGGCCTCGTCCACGCTGAAGCCGTTGTCCTGGGCCACATCACGCGTCAAATCCAGGGGGAAGCCGTAGGTGTCCCACAAGTGGAAAGCGTCCGCGCCGCCGATGACGGTTTCTCCCGCGGCGCGCAGCCGTCCCATCATCTCTTCCAGCAAACTCAGCCCGGTGTTGAGCGAGCGATGGAAGCGCTCCTCTTCATCAATGATGGTCTTGAGGATGTAGTCGCGCTTGGCTGGCAAATCTGTGTAGTGGCCCCCCATCTCGTCAATGACCACGTCGGCCACCTGCGCCAGGAAGGGGCCGTCGAAGCCGATGAGTTTGCCAAAACGGGCCGCCCGGCGCAGGATCATGCGCAGCACATAGCTGCGTCCCTCGTTTCCCGGCAGCACGCCGTCGCCGATCATGAAGGTGCACGAGCGGGCGTGGTCCGCAATGGCGCGGTAGCGATAGAGGTTTTGTTGACGTTCCTCGTCGCTCTGTTCCGCCAGCTGCTGGATGCGCGTCATGATGGGCGTAAAGGCATCGGTGTCGTAGTTGTTGTCCTTGCCCTGGAGGATGCTGGCCAGGCGCTCCAACCCGGCGCCAGTATCCACGCTGGGCGCGGGCAGAGGAACGAGTGCGCCGTCCGGCTTGGCGTCATATTGCATGAAGACAAGATTCCAGATTTCCAAATACTCGTCATCTTTGTTGACGCCGCCCGCATGTTGGGTGGCAAGATCGCCCCAGTAGTAGTGAATCTCCGAGCAGGGACCGCATGGGCCGGTGTCGCCCATGGCCCACCAGTTGTCCTTTTTGCCAAAACGCAACACTCGCTCGGGCGCTGCGCCGGTTTCGATCCACAGGCGCTCGGCGTCGTCGTCATCCTGATAAACAGTGAACCACAGGCGTTCCACGGGCAGACCGAGCTTTTCCACCAGCAGCTCCCACGCAAAGGCGATAGCCTCTTTCTTGAAGTAGTCGCCAAAGGAGAAGTTGCCCAACATCTCGAAAAAAGTGTGGTGGCGCGGGCTGGGGCCCACGTTCTCCAGGTCGTTGTGTTTGCCGCTGACCCGCATGCACTTCTGGCTGGTAGCTGCGCGTTTGTAATCGCGCTTCTCCAGACCCAAAAAGACATCCTTGAATTGGTTCATGCCGGCGTTGATGAGCAGCAGGGTCGGGTCGTTGTGGGGCACCAGGCTGCTGCTGGCTACGGGCATGTGGCCGCGTTGGGCGAAATAATCGAGGAAATACTGGCGGATTTCGTTGGTCGAGAGCTGCAACATAGGCAAACATCCTGTAGCGACTAGGCAAGAAAACAGAAAATCATCTTCGCGATTGTAGGGCAATCCAGGAGCGGTGTCAAAAAAGTGGGGTGGTGAGGGGTTGAGGGAACATAATGATCGGCAGTGTCAATTTTGCGCCTGTTGGGTGCAAAGCAAGTGACAGTGTGCTATACTGCAACTCGTCAGGTGTTTCAACACGTCCAGTGGGCACTGGGCTTTCCAAATCCATCGCTTCATGTTCTGAAATAGGCTCACACGGAGAGCACAGAGATATTTTCTTCGCAAAGCGGGCGCACAGCGCCATCGTTTGTGGTGAACGCAGGTCATGTTGCCTGACGCGGAAGCTACCTATGCGGAGTTTCTGCGCTTGAGAAACAAACGAGAGACTGAAGTTCCCAACGAAGTTGTGGAGCGCGTGATCATGGGGAAGTTAAGGGGGAGACCGATGTTGTCAGCAGCCGATCGAGGAGTGGCAACAGATTTCAAGCGACGAGTGCAGATGATCGCTCCGCTCATCGAGATGCGCGTCTATGGCTCACGCGCGCGCGGCGACGCCGATCCGGAATCTGATCTGGACATTTTCATTGAACTGGAAAGTGTCTCGCCGCTGCTGCGCCGCCAAATCAGTGAAGCAGCCTGGGAGGTGGGGCTTGAGGCGGATCGCGTGATCTCGACATTTGTGGTCACCCGTCAGCAGATAGAGCATGGCCCAATGAGCGTTAGCCCGCTTGTACGAAATGTCATGGCAGAGGGCGCAATTTTATGAGCGATAAGCCGCCGCTGCATGAACTGTTGCGCTTTCGACTGGACCAGGCCCATGATAGTCTACGAGAGGCAGAGATCTTGCAGACCGCTGACGCACATCGTGGCGCGATCAATCGGGCGTATTATGCCATGTTCTATGCCTTGTCAGCCCTTTTAGCCACAAGGCAGTTGGGCACGTCCAAACACAGCGGCGCGATCGGCTACTTCGACAAAGAGTTCGTCAAGACTGGTGTCTTTCCACCTGAGCTTTCCAGGGCATTGCATATGGCGTTCGAGCAGCGTCAGATTCACGACTATGGCGAAATGATGACCACGGATGGCAGCAGTAGCGTTACAACAATAACCAGCGCCAGACAATTTGTTGCGGAGATTGAGAACTATCTACAACGACAGGGGATGACATAGCCTGCCACCCATGCATATCTCTCACACTGCCTTGATCATGATCGGGCCGCGCGACCCAACAACCGACGACTACCCGACGCAGCTCTTCGATGATGGCGCGCCCGTCGCAACCGGACGTCTGCGCATTGACATCACCACCCTGCTGGAAGCTGAACACCGTTTCAGCGCGGCGGACTACGGCATGGAACTCTACGACGCGCTCTTTGCCGGGCGCATGGGTCGCGTCTACACCAAGATCGTCGCGCGTATTGGGACGTCAGATGCGCCGCGAGTGCGGGTTCAGCTCTGCATCGATCCGGCTTCACCCGAACTCCACGCCTTGCCCTGGGAGCGCCTCTTTCACCTGCCGGCCAGCCAGGAGACGCCGATTGCGACCGACAGCCTGACGCCCTTTTCCCGTTTTCTTATTACCGACGCCAACCCCGCCGGCCCCGCCAGCGAGCACCCCTTGCGCCTGCTCATGGCCCTGGGCAACCCGACCAACCTGCCTGGCAACCTTCAGCCGGTGGATGTGGCCGTAGAGGTGGCAAGCCTGGCGGACGCGCTGTTGACGCCGTCCCTGCGTGAGCGCGTCCGGCTCACCATCCTGCCCGGGCGCAGCGGTCTGCCCGACGAGCTGCGCCGGCGGCTGGAAGAAGCGGGCTGCGCCGTCATCGACGGGCCGACCACCCTGGCGGCCATCCTGCACAACGGACTCGACCACCACAGCCTCCACCTGGTTTGTCACGGCGCGCTGGTCACGAAGAACAACGCGGCCGAAATCTATCTCCACCTGGAAGACGACCAGGGTGGATTTGCGCCGGTTGCCAGCGCCGATCTGGCGCCCAAACTGGGCAACGCCGGCCTGCGGCTCATCTTTCTGGCCGCGTGCGAGAGCGCCAAACGTCCACCGGGCGGCGGCAACGCCTTCATTGGTCTGGCGCCGCGGCTGGTGCTGGCCGGCGCGCCGGCCGTCGTCGCCATGCAAGACCTGGTTCCGGTCGATCTCGCTCGCGAGCTGGCTGCGCTCTTCTATGCCCGTCTGTTCACCCACGGCGAAGTGGATCGGGCGCTCAACGAAGCGCGCAACATTCTCTACGAGCGCAAATCCTTCGACTGGGCCATCCCCGCGCTCTTCCTGCGCCTGAAGGATGGCCTACTTTTTGCCTCGCCGGAGCAGCCGCCCGGCGCAATGGTCAGCCAGCACATCGATCTGCGCGGCGCCCAGGGCCCAGTCATCAACCCCACCGGCCCCGTCAACCAAACCTTCGGGCCGATGACGGTGACATTCAGCGACAACGACGAATGAGGCCAGTCATTCATCATCACTCGTTGCTCACACCCACCAAGAGAAGGTCATTCATTCACAATTGACAATTGACAACTGATCGTTGATGATTCATTCCATGACCGCCGACAACATCGACCTGCGCGGCTCCCAAGGCGCCATCATCGGCGCAACCGGCCCCATCACCCAGAGCTATGTCGGTTACAGCGCCGAGCAAGTGAGCGCGCTCATCACCCAGATCAAACGCGTGGGGCAGCCCACAGTCTGGGATGGCCGACGGCCCTACCTGGGGCTGGCCGCGTTCCAGGAGCGGGATGCCGGCTTCTTCTTTGGCCGCGAAAAGCTGGTGGAACAATTGTTGGGTCGTCTGGAGAGCGCCAGCTTTGTCTGCGTGGCCGGACCGTCGGGCAGCGGCAAATCCTCGCTGGTGCAGGCCGGCGTCATTCACGCCCTGCGCCAGGGCCGGCTGGAAGGCAGCTCCGGCTGGCTCCTGGAGCGCATGACGCCCCAAGGCAGCCCGCTGGAGCAACTGGCGCGCAGCGTCTCGGCGTTGGCGCTCTCGGCCGGCAAGCCATCCAGCGTGGGCGACGAGCTGCGCCAGCGCTGTCTTGACGACCCCGCTGCACTCCACGACCTGGTCGATCTGCTGACCCGCAGCGTCAGCGCTCCCCGCGCCCTCCTCCATGTGGATCAGTTCGAGGAACTCTTCACCCAGACCCACCGCGACGATGAGCGTCAGGCCTTCCTGGCACAGCTCACCTATGCCGTTGAGCAGCCCAACAGCCCCCTCGCCGTCGTCATCGCCCTGCGCTCGGACTTTCTCTCCCAGTGCGCGGTCTATCCCGACCTGCGCCGTCTCATCAGTCGCCAGTTCCAACTGGTGGGCAGCATGGACCCCGACGAGTTGGCCAGCGCCGTTGTGCGTCCGGCCTTGGAGGTGGGCGCACAGATCGAACCCGAGCTGGCTGCCCAATTGGTGGCCGACACCAAGGGCGAACCGGGCAGCTTGCCCCTCTTGCAGTTTGCCCTCAAAGACCTTTTCGACGCCGTTCCCCGCAAAAAGGGCGACGTGGTGCGCCTGACCCTGGCCGACTATCTCGACCGGGGCGGTCTGCGCCAGGCGTTGGAGCGCCACGCTGACAGCGTCTTTCGCACCTTCGATGAACAGCAGCAGCAGGTCGCGCGGGTGGTTTTCACCCGGCTCATCGAGGTGGGCCGCGGCGCGGTGGACACCCGGCGCACGGCGGCCTTCTCCGAACTGGCGCGCGCCGGCGCTGCACCGGAAAACGTCGAGGCGGTGGTCAATGCCCTGGCCGACAGCCGCCTGGTGACGACCGCAGCCGGTGACGAAGATCAGCGCACTGTCACCATCGCCCACGAAAAGCTCATCGAGGCGTGGCCGTGGCTGCGCCGCCTGGTGGATGAGAACCGGGACGCCATCGCCCTGCAGAACCAGGTGGCCGAGAACGCGGCCGAGTGGCAAGCCGCCGGGCGCGACTCCAGTTATCTCTACACGGGCGCACGGTTGGCTACGGTGCGCGAGAAGCTGGCGGAGCAGAAACTCGATTTGGGGACGCTGGCCCAGGAGTTCATCGACGCAGCCCTGGCTGAGCGCGAGGCGCGGCGCCAGGCCGAGGAAGCCGCACGTCGCCGCGAGCTGGAGCAGGCCCAGGCGTTGGCCGAGGAGCAGCGCCAACGCGCCGAGGCCGAACACGAGCGGGTCGTGGTGCAAGCGCGCTCGACCCGGCGGCTGCGCATTTTGACGCTGGGGCTGGTGGGCGTGCTGGTCATCGCTGTTGGCGCGGCGATTTTTGCCTATTTTCAATCGCAAGCGGCCACTGCGCGCCAACTGGCTGCCCAGGCCGGCGCCCTGGTGGGCGAAAAGGTGGACACGGCTCTGCTCCTGGCGGTGGAGGCTCACAACCGTCAGTTTGGCGAGATGGAGGATGTTGAAAGTGGGTTGCTGGCGGCCACCCAGTGCTGCTCCGACTCGCTCATTGCGCTCCTTTCCGGTCACAAAGACCGGGTGTGGGATGTGGCATTCAGTCCCGATGGGCGCACGCTGGTCTCCTCTGCCGATGACGGCAGTCTGCGGGTGTGGGATGTGGAGGCGCGCCGTCCCATCACCGAACTGGCGAATCCGGCTTCTACCGCGAGCGTCTATACGGTTGTTTTCAGCCCCGATGGACGGGTGTTGACTTCAGGAGACGGGGATGGCAGCCTCACCTTTCGCAACGCCGCAACCTGGGAGATTCTGGGCGAGCCGGTCAAGGCCCACGACTTCAACATTCACGCGCTGGAATTCAGCGGCGACGGGACGCGGCTGATCACCGGCGGCGGCGACGGACGCGCCATCGTGTGGGATGTCGCGAGTCGCACTCCCATTACCACATCGCTGCGTCACGAGAGCTGGATTTGGGATGTCGCCATCAGCGATGAAGGGGACACGGCGGCGTCGGTGAGTCGCGACCGCGCGATTCACCTTTGGAGCCTGGATCGCCCGGCGGTTCTGCCCAACGGCGCGCTCACCACGACGCTGGTGCTCACCGACCACAACCGCACCCTTACCAGCGTGGCCTTCAACAACGACCCGCAACAGCCGCTCATGCTCACGGGCGACGGCGATGGCAATGTCATCATCTGGGACATGCGGCCGTGGCGAGATGAGCGCAAGCGTCCCATCCCCAGCAACAAATTCCGCGCCCACACCGAGATCGTATGGAGTTTAGAATTCGACCAGAACGACCCCGATGTGTTGATCAGCAGCAGTTCGTCAGGCGTGATCCGGCGTTGGCGCGTCAAGCGCAACGCAGATTTCACCAAGACTGTCTTGCAGCCGCTCGTGTTGGGTGTGACGGCTCACGCCTCGGGCATCTTTCGCATCGCGTTGAGTCCGGATGGGGCGACCATCGCCGCCGCAGGGCAGGACAATCTGGTCAGCCTGTGGCATGCGGTGCAGGGCGACAATGTGTTCTGGCACGCTGCGCCGGTGCGCAGCATGGCGCTGGTGGATGGGGGCGCGACCCTGCTCACCAACAGCAGCGACGGCGTCATCATGAATTGGGATGCTGCCGGCCGCCAACTGCGCTCGACGATGCAGCTTTCGACGACGCAGCCCATCACCGTTAGCGTATTCAGCCCTGACGGCAGCCGTCTGGCCGCCTCTGGACCGGGGAACGCTGTGCAAGTGTGGGATGTCGCCAGCGGCAGCCAGGTTGCAACCCTCTCTGGACATGGCGCGCCCATCGCGGCGCTGGCCTTCAGCCCCGACGGCGCATGGCTGGCGTCCGGTGACAACGGCGGCGTCGCGTTGGTGTGGGATGTCGCCCAGCAGCGCGAGGCAGGCCGGCTCAGCGGTCACCGGGGCGGCGTGCGCGCTCTTGCCTTCCATGCCGACAACAACACCCTGGCCGTGGGCGGCTGCCTGACGCTCATCACCTATCCCTCGGTGGATTGTGGACGGGGCGGCGTCACCTTTTGGGACATGACGACCATGGAGAAGATCGGCGCGCCCCTGGCCGGCAAATCGGGCTATGTGGTCGGCCTGGCCTTCGACCCCACGCGACCCGATGTGCTGGCCATCGGCTCGCTCGATGGTGTGGTCAGCCTGTGGGACATCCGCAACCGCGTTCAACAGCTGGCCTTCGTGAGCCAGGGCAAAGATGTGGTGAGACTCGCCTTCAGCCCGGATGGCAGTCTCCTGGCTGTGGGGTTGAATTCGTTCCGCTTCTGGCTCTACGACGCCGCAACCGGACAGATCTTTGGCCGCTTCTTCAAAGAGCATGACGCCACGGTTACCGGCTTTGCCTTTGCACCCGACGGACAGACGCTCTATTCCGCCTCCCGCGACCAGACCGTCGTCGTCCACGACCTGCGCCCAGAGGCCTGGGTGGAGCGCTCCTGCCGGTTCGCCAATCGCGACTTGACAGAGGAGGAGTGGGCGCGATACATTGGTGGTGGGCAAATTCGTAGAACATGTACAGAATGACAACCGACGACGACCCGTCGTTGCTTGTCATTTTCCCATTGGACAGTCGCGTTGCACATCGACGAATTATGGCAGCCTCCAACACCCAAAACATCGACGCCAAAGGTTCTCATGTCCCCGTCATCAACCCAACCGGCCCGATTCATCAACACTTTGGCTTCAACGCCGATGATGTCGTCGCGCTGGTGGAACGGCTTGTCAATGTCATGGGTGATGCGCCTCAGACGCACGAGGCGTTGATCCGCAACTGGCCGCGATTGGTCGACTGGCTGGAGGACGAACGGGAGGCGCTGCGCCAGCGCTTTCTACTGGTGGAAGCCGCCCGTCAATGGCAGCAACAAGGACGACCGGCGGATGCGCTGTGGCGTGGGCGGCTGCTCGATGAAGGGCAGGCGTTCGACGATCTGAGCGAGCTGGAAACGGAATTCCTGGCTGCCAGCGATGTTGATGCTTCGGCTCTGGTGAGCGACACCTTAGTCATCTTGCCCTACAGCGAACTGTCGAAAGTGGCGCCGAGTCTTGAGCTAGTACACGTGGGCCTAAATAAGCCGGTGGTATTGTCATGCTGAACGCAGTGA
>CAZLMM010000075.1:0-32104 GCA_964560495.1 uncultured Caldilineaceae bacterium | reverse complement strand
AATAGAGGTTGTCGGTCAGCCCAGGCTCCAGTTCATCCAACACATAGTGGCGGGCTGTCGTTTCCAGGCGCTTGTGACCCAGCGCCTTTTGCGCCATGCGGATGTCTTTGCGGGCGAGCTGGGTGCCCACGAAGCGGCGGAAGTCGTGGGGTTTGACGTCGTCCAGGCTGTTCTGCTCGGCGTACTTGCGCACGATGAGCCACACGGCGGCAGTGGAGAGGGGGCGGTCGCTGCAACGTTGTTCGCCGCGTCCGTCGAAGGCCGTGAAGACGAACGCACTCTCTAGCGGGCGCGCTGCCAGCCAAGCCTGGATGTGGTCGTGGGCTTCACGGCTCAAGGGCGCTTCGCGCGGCTCCACATCGTTTTTGCCGCGAATCATCAGGACAAAACCGCCGCCTTTGCGTCTGATCTGCTCCTTGCGCAGGGAAACCAGCTCGCTGACCCGCAGCGCGCCGCTGGCGAGCGTGGCCAGCAGCGCGGCGTCGCGCAGGCCGATCAATTGCTCCGGTGCGGGGCTTTCGCATAGTTGGCGCATCTCGCCTGGCTCGATGCGAATGCGGGCATTGGCTTTGATGCGGTCTTTGAGAGCGGCCGCCTTGACGCCGCTCACATGGCGGAACTCCGACGCCACGTCATGGGGCACGTACCCTTGATGCGCCGCCTCGATCATCAGCCGTTTCACCGCGCTCAACATGCGGTTGATGGTGTTGGGACTCATGGCAGTCTCTTGGGCCAGGTGCGTGCGCCAACGCGCCAGGGTCTCCGGTTGCAGAGCGGCGGCGTCCGTGGACGCAAAGTCCAGGTAGGCGCGAAAGTCGCGCTCATACATGGCGATGCTGGACGGCGCCAATTGGCCGCTGAGAATGGCGGCGTCGAAGGGCAGGGGGGGCTGCAATTCGCCCGGTGTTTTTGATGCGACGACAATTTGTTGCGTAGACATGGCGACTCCTTCGTTTTTAATCAAGCTAATTGAGTGTAACGCCGGTTGCGGTCCCTGTCAAGTCGTAGGGTGGGGTGCAGAGCGCATCACTCCGATTACCAGCTTTGCGCCAGCGGCGCACAATTACACCTGGGCGGAAATAAACCAATGATTGTCATGCTGCTCGGAACAGGTGCTCTGCACCATCGGAATGGGCGTACAGTGAAGAATCCCTCGTGGTCGAGCAGGATTCTTCGCTGGCGCTCCCTAGAAACTCTCGCCGGCACGCAGATGCTTCACTAGCGTTCAGCATGACAAAGGCGGTGTTTCTTGCCCACGCTATGCCGCCGCGGGGCATGGGAAACTCAGAATGACACATCACCGAGTCATTTACACCGCTGGGCGCCAGTTTTCTTCTGCGATTGTTCGCGGTAGATTTTGCGTATAGCCATTGATGCTAACTAAGGGCAGAGGCGGGGCACAGCCTTCTGCACGTTCGGTGTGTCATTGCCCCTTCGTCGCACAAAGGGGCGCAAGCAGTTGTTTGTTTTTCTCCGCGTTCTCTGTGTTCTCCGTGTGAGTCCCTTCGAGCGGGCAAGGCCCCACCACAATGGAATAGAAGGGAATTCAGCCCCCTGCCTCGCATAAAACAAGGCTATGCGAAAGTGCTGTTTTCGTTCACCAATAGCTTAATAAAATGGTCCTTTAATTAAGCTATAAATTCCGACAATCCTGCATGAATGCACGTTCATGCAGGATTGTATTTCTGGGTGCACCGACGCACCCAGTCCGACCTGGGCGCGTCGTCTGGGTGCGTTTTTGCGCTGTTTCAGCGTGTTATTGTGACTGGGTGAAGATAATCGGCATGTACTGTTGCGGCTGGAATGCGTCAGCCATATCCACGATGACGGCAGCTTCCGACGTAAAATTGCGCGGCTCAGTGGCGCCGAGATTGTTTGTGGCCGTCGCCTCGAACTCGTAGAGACCATCGCCCATCCCCAGATTTCTCCAATCGAACGTGGCGCTCGTCTGGTTGCCCGGCACGGTGATCCACAACTGCCAACCTCTTCGTTCATAGTTGAAGAAGATTGAATAACTGACAATGGAGGTGCCAGGCGCAAAGAAACCCGTCCAGGCCACGTTGAAACTGGTGGTGATGGGCGCAGTGGGCTTGATCACATTTGGGTTGAAGGGTAGAATATCAGCGATTGCATATGCGAAGACTGTGGTCTGCACCTGTGGGCTGGATGGCCAGGGCTGGGCGTTGCCCACATTGTCCACTGCCCGGATGCGCCCCTGGTAGGTCACGCCGTTTTGCGCGCCGGTGACATGATAGCTTGTCGCAGTGGTTTGCTCGGCCAACCATTGCCATTCGCCATTGGGTGTGCGCCACTGCACATCATAATAGGCGACCCCTGACAGATTGTCGCTTCCACTCCAATTGACGAAAAAATTTTCCGATACGGTGAATTCTGGCAGCGGCGTGAATGAGGACGTAGGCGGCTCAGTGTCAACGGTGGTGCTCGCCTGCGACCCGCTCCATGACTGGACGTTTCCAGCATTGTCCCGGCCTCGCGCTCGAAATTCTACAAACTGGCCGTTGCTGGCGAAGCTGAAGGTGCTGGCCGTGCTCTGGGTCTGATTTCGCCAGTTGACCCAATTGCCGCCATTGATGCGATATTGTACGTCAAAGGAGGCGATGCCGGTTGGCTCGCAATTAGACGGCGCCTGATCCTGTCCATTCCAACGCACGCGGAATGACTCGGGCTGAAACTGGGGTTGCGCTTCGACGGTGACAACTGGAGGGAGAGTGTCACAGGTTGCGCTCCACTCGACTTCCAAAAAAGGCACAAAGCCGGGTTGTTCGCGCGAGTAGAATTGGCGGAAGCGATTGCGTGAGGGCGTCTCGTCGCCGGTCAGTATCAAGCCCCGATTTGGTTGTGCGCCGCTCACCCATGCCTGCACCACGCCTAACGCGCTGCCTGTTTTCCAACCTGGGCTGCTGTCAATTGTTCCCAAAGGCAGCGAGGCGCCGCCCAGGAAATTGGCGTTGTTCCAGGTGACCTGCATTTCCTGCCAGTTGCTCTGCATGTACTGGGCGCGAAAATCCATGTTGCCATCGTTGGAAGGAGAGGCATTGAACTGGTAGATGTTGTAAGTGGCGCGGGTGACATTGGCGTTGGACGGAATCGAGCTGACATTGAACTGGATGAGGATGCGCATGGCCTGTTGATTGCCCTGATTCCAGCCCAAGAAGAGCGTATTCGAACTGCCGAAGTTCGTGTTGGGTAGCGCCGAAGCGATATAGGAATCGCTGATGGAGTTGAAGCGCGCAACCGTGGTCACGACATTGCCCTGCATAGTCTGACGGACGATTGTCATATTGGCTTCTGATTGGTCGGGCGCTGCTGAGGCTTCGCTGGCTGGTGCAGCCGTTGGAGCCGGGTCTTGTGCGCGAGATGGAGTGGGTGAGAAGACGACGGCGAAAAACAACGAAAGAACGAGCAGAAAGGGGCGTAGCGGGGCGAGGCGTCTTGTCAAAGAGGGGGGGGCAGGCGTGTGAATCGGTGGCATGGGCGAATGTGTCTCCTTGTCGATGTTGTGTAGTGATGGCGCAGATCAGGGCTGGAATATCGCTACATCAGACGGCAGCGAAACCAACCCGCTGTGATTATAGCACATCTCCGCCGCAACATGATGCACTTGCGCCATACGATGAACGTGCGTTGATGACATGAGAAATTGGCGGCAGCTTCGTTTGTGGATTATAAATTTCCTTATGGAACTGTCGTTTGCCGACGCCTGCAAAGGCGCAACACCCTGACCTTGGACTGCGAAGATGAGCGTTGATTTGCCAACTTTTCTGGCCGCTGATTTAGAGGGCGTATTCATTCCTGAAATCTGGTTGGCTGTCGCCGAGCAGACTGCTATTCCCGAATTGAAAGTGACCACGCGCGAAATTGCCGACTATGATCGGCTCATGGAACACAGATTGCGCATCATGGCCGACCGGCGCATCACCATCGACGATCTCCATGCGGCGATCGCTACGCTCGATCCATTGCCTGGCGCTCTGGACTTTCTCCGCTGGGCGCGTGGTCGGACGCGCCTGGTCATTATCACCGACAGCTTCTATGAATTTCTGACCCCGCTCATGGCGAAGCTGGAACACCCGCTCGTGCTGGCCCACACGCTGGAGGTGAATGCCGAGCGCGTCGTCTGCGGCTATCGCCTGCGTATTCCCCAAAGCAAACGCCGGGCGGTCCAGGCCATCCATGAATTGGGTTTCCGCGTCATGGCCGTCGGCGACTCTTACAACGATACGGCCATGCTGGCTCAATCGGATTGGGGGGTGCTCTTCCGACCGCCGGCCAATGTCGAAGCCGAGTTTCCCCAGTTCCCGGTGGCGCGCAGCTACGATGATCTACGAGAGTCTTTCACCCGGTTTCTTGCCCTTGGTCAGGCAGCGACGCCTGCCCTGCCCCAGCCATGATCGCGATTGGATTGTTCTTTGGCAGCACAGATGGTGCTACGGCGCGCGTGGCACAACTCGCTAAACGGCTATGCGAAGGAAACGGATGGGCCGAGGTGGAGCTGCTCGACGTCGCCGACTATTACCTGGAGGAAATGCAGGAATTCGAACACTTGATCCTGGCGATCCCCACCTGGAATGTGGGACAGTTGCAGCGTGACTGGGAGCGCGTCATGGATGAGTTCGACGATCGTGATCTGTCGGGCAAGCGCGCGGCCATCATCGGGCTGGGCGATCAGGTGGGCTACCCTGCCACCTTTGTCGATGCCATGGTCTTCCTGGCGGACAAAGTTGAGGCGTGCGGCGCCCTGCTCACTGGCGACTGGCCCACGGATGGTTATGACTTTACGCAATCGTGGGCGGTGCGCAATGGGCGTTTTATCGGGCTTGTCCTGGATGAGGTGAATCAGCCCCATCTGACCGAGGAACGGCTGCGGCGCTGGTTGACTGAGCTGCGATGCGCCTGGAATGAACCTTCGTAGGTCGAAAAACGACCCCTGTCGTGGTTTCGACTTGTTCCCAGAGCGCGCTTCGAGTACGATTACGAGCGCCGATACGAGCACAAGACGCGAGAGTGGAGAAGATGAAGCAGGATTCACCGCAGGGACGTTGGGACAGCATCATCAGCGCCTTTGGCTACATTTTAGCCGTCTCCTACCCACTGCTTGCCCTCTCGACCGGCGTTCGCGCCATTTACCAGCTCTTCTTTCGCGACGACATTACATACTTACTGCCGCCGCTCATGAGCGCAGTGGCTGCCACCTGCTATCTCCTGGCCACTATTGGCTTTGTCTATCGCCGCCGCTGGACCTGGTGGCTCTCGATTTCCACATTGGGCGTCGAGACGCTGCTCACCTTTGTGGTGGGAGGGTTGAGTTTTGCACATCCAGATCTCATCGGGCGCACCGTGTGGCGTCATTTTGGGGCAGATTACGGCTATTTTCCCCTCTTTCAACCGCTCATCGGTCTTGTCTGGCTCTTATGGCCGCCCACCATGAGCGAGTATGGCATTCGCCCGTTCTGGCTGCGCCCCGCCCCTCACCAGTCGGCGTCATCCAATCTTGAACGATGAGGGTGATGACGTGAGGCGTCAATTGGCATCGGCGGCCTTGATTCCGTCTCTGTCGCAACTTCCTGTGGGCCGGGGAAGGCAAGCCCCCCTTTGGCTCACGATCTGCGCTGGCGGCGTTGCTGCCGCCATGCTGCTCCCCCTGCTCTACCTTGTCATCCGCGCCTGGGATGTGGGTCTGGTGCGCGCGGCCGATCTACTTTTTCGCCCGCGCATCCTGGAAGTCGTGTGGAACAGCCTCCTTTTAGCTGGCCTGGTGACGGCGCTCTCCTTCATCATTGCTTTGCCCCTGGCCTGGCTGACAGTACGCACCGACCTTCCCTGGCCGGCATTTTGGACAGTGCTCACCACCCTTCCCCTCGTGATTCCCAGCTATGTCGGCGCATTTGCACTACTCTCCATGATGGGTCCGCGCGGCATTGTTCAGGGCTGGCTAGAGCCATTGGGCGTCCAAAGACTGCCTCCCATCTACGGCTTGTTGGGCGCGACATGGGCGCTTCTACTCTTTACGTATCCCTATCTATTGATCAGCCTGCGCGCCGGGCTGCGCAATCTCGACCCGGCGTTGGAGGAGGCAGCGCGCAGCCTGGGTCACGGCCCCTGGCGCACCTTCCTGCGGGTGACGTTGCCCGCGCTGCGCCCGGCGACGGCCTCCGGCTCCCTGCTGGTCGCCTTGTATGTTCTTTCGGATTTTGGCGCGGTGTCGATTCTGCGCTATCCCAGCTTTACGCGCGTCATCTATGTGCAGTATCAGAGCAGCTTCGATCGCGCCGGCGCGGCCCTGCTCTCGCTGCTGTTGGTGGCGCTCACCTTGCTCCTGCTCTTTGCGGCGCAGCGCATCCAGGGGCGCCGACGCTATCATCGCGTCGGCGTCGGCGTCGCTCGCCGCCAACGCCTGGTGCGGTTGGGCTGGTGGACTCTCCCCGCGCTGATCTTCTGCATCACCGTTGTGACGGCTGCCCTGCTCTTTCCTGTGGGGGTGATTGCCTATTGGCTACTGCGCGGGGTGGCGGCTGGTGAAACGCTGGTGGCTATGGGCGGCGCCTTGTGGAACAGCTTCCAGGCGGCAGCCCTGGCAGCCGTGGTCGCCCTGGCTCTGGCGCTGCCGGTGGCGGTGCTGTCGGTGCGATTTCCCAGTCGGTTGAGTTTCATCACCAGCCGCGCGGCCTACATCGGCTATGGCTTGCCTGGAATCGTGGTTGCCCTCAGCCTGGTCTATTTCGGCGCGTCCTATCTGCCGCTGCTCTATCAGACGCTGGTGATGCTCATCTTTGCCTATATCGTGCGCTTCTTGCCAGAATCGTTGGGCGCTTTGCGCACCAATCTCTTCCAGATCAGCCCGCGCATCGAAGAAGCAGCGCAAGGATTGGGGTTGACCCACCGCCAGGTCATGCAGCGGGTGACTGTTCCGCTCCTGCGCCCAGGGTTGTGGGCGGGCGCAGCGCTGGTTTTCCTGAGCGTGATCCGCGAACTGCCAGCGACCCTGCTGTTGGCTCCCACCGGCTTCACCACGCTGGCGACGCAGATCTGGGCGGCGACGGAAGCGGCGTCGTTCACGCGCGCTGCGGCGCCATCGCTTCTTTTAGTAACGGTTTCTGCTCTCAGCCTGATCTTCATTCTGGGTCGCGAAGGGATGGACGAGTGAAGGCGCAAGGGCATTCTGGCGCTGACGAGAGTCTGGGGCTGCGCCTGGCCGGCGTCGTCAAATACTTTGGCGGCGCACTGGTTGTCGATGGCGTTGCGCTACAACTCCAGCGGGGGCAGCTCCTGGCGTTGCTCGGTCCCAGCGGCTGCGGCAAGACGACGACGTTGCGCCTGATTGCGGGTTTCGAGCATCTGGACGCTGGCGAGATTGAGATTGGCGGACGTGTGGTGGCGCGGGATGGTTTTCATGAGCGGCCGGAGCGTCGCCGCGTCGGGATGGTCTTTCAGGAATATGCACTCTTTCCCCATCTCAATGTGGCAGAGAATGTGCGTTTTGGGCTGCATACCTACACGGGAGATGTGCGACGCCGGGTGGCTGCGGTGCTCGAGTTGGTGGGGCTGGCCGGTCTGGGCGAACGCATGCCCCATGAACTGAGCGGTGGTCAGCAGCAGCGTGTGGCGCTGGCGCGGGCGCTGGCGCCGGAGCCAGCCCTCATCCTGCTCGATGAACCCTTCAGCAACCTGGACGCAGGTCTGCGAGATCATGTGCGTTCGGAGGTGCGGGCGATCTTGCGCGAGGCCAATGCCACAGCGGTGTTTGTCACCCATGACCAGGAAGAAGCCCTGAGCCTGGTCGACAGGGTGGCCGTACTTCTCGCCGGTCGGGTGCGTCAGGTGGCGTCGCCGCAACAGCTCTATCGCCAGCCCATTGATCGGGAAGTCGCGACCTTTGTGGGAAATGCAAACTTCCTGCCGGGTGAGGCGCACGGATTGACTGCGGAGTGTGAGTTGGGCGTCCTGGAGTGTCAGAATCAGCAGGTGGGGTCGGTGGATGTGATGGTGCGCCCGGAGAACATCCAACTGTCGCCCGCCGGCGCCGATGCCCGGTGTCGAGTGCGGAGGATCGTCTTTTTCGGTCACGACCAGTTGGTCACGGTGGCGCTGGCATCCGGCGCGCAGATCGATGCTCGACTTGGCCCTTTGTACATCTACGCGCCCGGTCAGCCTGTCAACGTGCGGGTAGTTGGGCCTGTGGTGACGTATCGACGAATATAGGGTAGAATAGGCTGAAGTTGTTCTTGACACCCCAACGGATGCGTTGACTGACAATGGAGGATTCCACGATGAAGATTGCCGTAGGCGCCGACCATGCTGGCTTTGAGATCAAGCAGGTTGTAGTGGACGAGCTGCAACGATTGGGGCACGAGGTGCTGGATGTAGGCGTGCATCAAGGCGAGCACTCCGATTTCCCCGACTACGCCGAACTGGCCGGACGTGCGCTGCAAAGGGGGGAAGCTGAGCGCGGCGTTCTTGTGTGTGGCAGCGGCGTGGGCATGTGCATCACGGCCAATAAAATGCGGGGAGTGCGCGCCAGCGTCACCCATGATGTCTACAGCGCGCACCAGGGCGTGGAACATGACGATATGAATGTCATGTGTCTGGGCGGCAAGATCATCGGCGAGTCGCTCGCGCGCGAGTTGGTCGCCGCGTTTGCCGCCGCGAGTTTCCAGCAAGACGAACGTTTCAAGCGTCGTGTGGGCAAGATCAATCGCATCGAGGCGATGGAAATGGGTGGTGAATAAGATGATCAGACGCTCCATTCCGCCGGCGCTCATGGTCGTCTTTGGCGCATCCGGCGATCTTTCACGACGCAAGCTCATCCCTTCGCTCTATAGCCTGGCCCGGCAGAAGCTCCTGCCGCCTGGGTTTGCGCTGCTGGGCTACGCCCGCACAGCATACTCCGACGATGAATTCCGTCGCCTGGCATTGAGCAGCCTGCGAGAATTCGCCAGCGACGGTTTCGACCAAGCCGTGTGGGAGGAGTTGGCGCAAGGCATCTTTTATCAACAAGGCGGCTATGATGACGCCGACGGCTTCGAGCGACTACAGAAGCGCATCAAAGAATTGGATGGGACGCGCAACCAGGATGGCAATCATCTCTTCTATCTCGCCACGCCGCCCAACGTCTTTCAGCCGATCACGTCGCACCTGGCTGCCCATGGGATGGCGCGTTCGGCCAATGGCGGCTGGACGCGCATCATTATCGAGAAGCCTTTTGGCCACGACCTGGAAAGCGCGCAGGAACTCAACGAGCACCTGCTGGGCGTCTTCAACGAAGACCAGATTTATCGCATCGACCATTACCTGGGCAAGGAGACCGTGCAGAACATCCTGGTCTTTCGCTTTGGCAATGGCATCTTTGAGCCGATCTGGAATCGCAACTTCGTCGATCATGTGCAGATCACGGTTTCGGAGACGCTGGACATCGGCGATCGGGGCGGCTATTACGACAAATCCGGCGCGCTGCGCGATATGGTGCAGAACCACATGATGCAACTGGTGGCCCTTACAGCCATGGAGCCGCCGGTGGCCTTCGACCCCAAATCGGTGCGCGACCAGAAGGTCAACGCTCTGCGTGCGATCCGTCCGCTGGATCCCCTGCACGTGGATCGATGGGTGGTGCGCGCCCAATACGGCGGCGGCATCGTCAGCGGTCGCAAAACCCAAAGCTATCTGCTGGTGGATGAGGTGGCGCCAGACTCGATCACCGAGACCTTTGTGGCGTGGAAACTGGAGTTGGACAACTGGCGCTGGAATGGCGTGCCCTTCTATCTGCGGACGGGCAAGGCCTTGGCGGACAAGCTCACTGAAGTGCATATCGTCTTTCGCAAGCCGCCCCTCATGCTCTTCGAACAGATCGGCGACAGCCTGCACGTGCCCAGCAATGTACTCACCCTGCGCATCCAACCCGACGAGAGCATCTACCTGACGTTCGACGCCAAGCGACCCGGCCCCCAGGTGGAGCTGGATCGAGTGCACATGAGCTTTTCCTACAGCCAAAGCTTTGGTGCAAAGTCCGCAGACGCCTATGAGCGCCTGCTCCTCGATGCGCTGCTGGGTGACAGCACGCTTTTCATCCGCCGCGATGAGATCGAAGTGGCCTGGGATCGAGTGAGCAGGGTGTTGGAAGGCTGGACGATCCAACAGGAGGAGAGTGCGCGGGTTGGTCGCGTCTATCGTCTGCCTCAATACGCGCCAGGGAGCTGGGGGCCACACGAAGCCGACGAACTCTTACAGCGCGACAAAAGATACTGGCGCAATGTATAAAACTCAGACTGCTTTGAAGGCTTTATGGCAGTATGATGGAATCGCTATTTGGCTGCGAGCATACTTCATGGCGATGAAACACATCTTCAATCCGACATTAGGGTGACGCTCCTGGCGTCTACTTCCACGTCTTGCCCTGGCTGGAATCCATCAGGCTGATCATTTCCCCTTCCAGATAGATCATCAATCCGCGCTCGAACTCCTGCAGATTGGCGGCGACGCTCTTTTCGGCGCCCAGCGCCCACCCTATCTTCTCGCGCACGTCAGGATTGTCACGCCAGACCTTGCCAAACCCTCGTCTCGGCTGCAACAGACCCGCCGGCGGCGTGATGTTTGCGTCGCTGTCCGGGTCTCCCTCGATGTAGGAGTCCCCGTAGATTTGCCAGGTTAGGTCATTGAAGACCACGTAGACCTGTGCAGTGTCGCCTCGCCAGAACATAAGGCCATTCTCAAAAGGCTGGACCGTTGCTGTCGTCTGCCAGGGACCCAGGCTGCGCGTCCAGCCCAGCGCCGCCTGCAAAGCCAGATCCCTTTCCCACCTATCGTTGAATAGCCCCTGAGGGCGGTGGAATCCCAATGGCGGGTCGCCAACCAGTCCAGCTGGCTGCGGCGTGGCAGTTGGCGGCGCCGGCGCGGGAGTGGCTTGAGGCGCCGGCGCAATCAACGGCGTCCAGAGGAGTTGGGCCGGGTCGAGCTGCCAGAACTCGCCATTGAGCGTACCGATGAGCAGTCGATAGGTGCCGTCGGCCAAAAGCGGCGTCACAGCGGCGGCCGAGATGAAGTTGTCGTATGTGCGGTTCACAAGTCGCGGATCTTGCCAGCTTTGCCACGTGCGTCCACCATCCAGCGAGCGCAGCACGCCAGCCTCCAGCACTGCATAGACGATTGGGATCTGCGGCCAAAATGGCGCAGCCTGGAAGGCAACCAGGAACATATTGACCCCCGGATTGCCCACCGCCGCCTGCCAGCTTGAGCCGTTGTCCCCCGTGTACTCGATTGGCTCGCTGAAGCTCTGCTTGCGCAAAGGCAGCGCTGGCTTCGCCAATGCGCCCGGCAGCACCACATCCAGGGGCGGCAGTACATTTGGGTCGTTGGCGGTGGTCTTGAGCATCCAGCTCTGGCCGCCGTCTTCTGACTGATAGAGCGCCGCTCCGCTTGCCCACGGCTCAATCTGCTGGAAACGCGCATAGGCCACAGCCACGCGATCTTTGGAGAAGTTGGGCGACAAGGCCACCTGGTTGATCCGCAGATAATCCAGCCCACCCCAGGCAGCCTGCCAGGTTTCGCCGGTATCAGTGGAGCGCCAGATGCCGATGCCTGCAAAGTCGCGGCGGAAACCACCGACCAACAGTGTGTGATCGCGACCAAAGTCCGGCGAAAGAGCCACGCTGTAGGTGAGATCAACGCCGGCAGGCAGACCGCCGCCAGTAAGCGACACCCACGTTCTGCCGCCATCGGTGGAACGATAGAGGGCAGATGCGGTAGTATAGGCGCCCAAACGCTCACCTACGTCGAGAAAGGCGGTCTGGTCGTGAGTGTAGTCGGGCGACACGTAGATGGCGCGAATGGCTGCTCCGTTCAGGTCAACCGGCCGAGGGGGCGTGTATTCAGGGGCGCCGCCGCTCTCTTCCAGGACAAGCAGGGAGCTACCCGCATCGCCAAAGGCAAAGAGCAGACCCGCGTTGGCGGTCCGCTCGATGAGACAGAGAGGTGAAAGATAAGCCAGGGGAAGCAGGCTCTCCAGGTCAAGGACGAACGCGCCAGCGGAGGCGTCGTTGATATAGGCGACCTCTGGCCCGGGATTGACGAAAGGTTTGTCTAGCCCATCCCGAAAAGCCACTGGCGCGCCGGCCAGATCGCTCACCACCAAGTTGTTGAACGTGACGTATCGGCTGTAGAAGATATGGTCATAGATGCGCCCATGCCAGGGCAAGCGCAGGATCGGCTGGCTGCTGCACGTGAGGGCAAAGCGTTCTGCCGGTTCAACGCTTCGCAACGTGGTCGCCAGCTTGTAGTAGGGTGGCGGATAGACGCCCGGCCCTTTGCCTGCGGATAGCGTGACGCGCTCGAACGCCAGCAGATTTTCGTCGGGAAAATAATAGGTTGCGCGGATGGTCTCGCAGCCATTGCAACCCACGATTTCCTGTCCACTTATTTCGGGGAAAAGGTCTTCGCGCACGGCCAGGCTTTGGGGATCGAGGGTGTAGGCCGAATAGGCGGTCAAGATCAGCTCCTTACGCGCCGGGTTGTAGAGCGGCGCGCCCACTCGTTCGCTCCTGGCCAGCTCCTCAAAAGTGACGCCATCCAACAGGCGGAGCGGGGCGCGCGGCGCCCCAGCGTTCTGGGAAAAAAGATCCCCCACATAGATGTAGTTGCGTTCGCTGTCCACGCTTACCCGACCGCCAAGCAAGGTTCTCTCCAACAGGCTCTGAGTGCGGATATCAAAGATGGAGATCACGGCCGGACCGGTGAAATAGACATCATAGCTTGGCATGATGTAGAGACGATCACCCGCCTCATCCAGCAGGAGCATGTCGCCTGTCGTCTGAATGATCTGTCGTCGCTCATAGGTGACGCTGTCGAGAACATGGAGACGGAACTGGCTGTCAGTGACGTAGATGCGCTTGTTGGCAGCATCCAAGCGCATGTCGCGCAGCGTGTGACCCTCGGCAACCAGTTGCACTGCGGCAATCATCCTGGGCAGTCGGCTCACGCCCCCGCGTTCGGGCCAGGGAGTTGCGGTTGCCTCTGGGGCAGGGTTGTTGGGTACGGATGTCCCCCCTTTGCTGACCAACAGCGCATTCTCTGTTGAGAGCGCGTCGATGGTGGCATAGAGGCTGGCTTCGCGGGCTGCATCTCTGGCGGCGGAAAGGGGCAGTGAACAGGCCGCGATGAATAGGGCGGGCAGGGTCAACAACAGGAAAGGCCAAAAGGTGCTCATGATAGCCGCGCTCTCCAAACATATGGAAAGAAGCAGGTCGTGGTATGATGCAAGTTGATTATACATGGTCATTTCTCCATATACGAAGACGTGGCAATGGGCGTTATGTAACGGCGATAATGTCGAGTGTGATGAAGGAGGGAGAGGTCAAATGGATTTCGGTCTTACGCAGGAACAGCGCATGATCCAGGACGCAGTGCGTAAATTCGCCCGTGAGCAGATTCTGCCCCATTCCCACGATTGGGAAGCAGCCCACGCGTTCCCTCGTGAGCTGCTTCACAAGATGGGTGAGCTGGGTTATCTGGGTGTGCCTGTGCCAGAGGAGTATGGCGGCGCCGGTCTGGATTATATTTCCGAGGCCATCGTTTTCGAGGAGGTGGGCTACGCCGATTCCAGCGTGCGCACCACCCTGTCGGTGCAGATGTCCCTGGTGGAGCTGACTATCCTCAAGTGGGGGACAGAGGAGCAGAAGCGTCGTTACCTGCCCCGCTTGTGCAGCGGCGAGTGGATCGGCTGCTTCGGTCTGACGGAACCCAACGCCGGCTCCGACGCCGGCAATGTTCAGACCAGCGCGCGTCAGGAAGGCGAAGGATGGGTGCTCAACGGTCAGAAGGTGTGGATCAGCAACGGCACATTGGCCGACCTGGCCATCATCTTTGCCCAGACGCGCCCCGGCAGCAAAGCCAAGGGTATGGTTGCCTTCTTGGTGGAAACGGGGACGCCCGGTCTGACCAGCCGTAAGATGATGGGCAAGCTGGGGTTGCTTGCCAGCGATACGGGTGAACTTTTTCTAGAGAATGTGCACGTACCCCACTCTGCCATGTTGGGCAAAGTGGGCGATGGGTTCAAGATCGCCATGAGCGCGCTGGATAACGGCCGTTACGGCGTGGCAAGCGGGTGTGTAGGTGCGGCCCAGCGGGCGTTGGATGTGAGCGTGCAGTACGCCAAAGAACGTATTGCCTTTGGCAAACCCATCGCCTCATTCCAGCTGGTGCAGGACATGTTGGCCCAGATGAAGGTGGATGTGGAGGCAGCCCGGCTGCTGGTTCACCGCGCCGGCTGGGTCAAGAACCAGGGTGAGGTGAGCACTATCCCGGTCTCCATTGCCAAGTACTATGCCTCCGAGGCAGCCAAACGCTGCGCAGACATGGCGATCCAGGTGCACGGCGGCTATGGCTACTCCGACGAATACGCGCCCGCACGTCTCTGGCGCGATAGCCGCGTCGCCAGTCTCTATGAGGGCACGAGCCAGATCCAGAAACTAATCATCGGGCGCGACCTGACCGGCATCTCTGCCTTCGAATAGGCGCAAGGGCCGCCATTCAGTTACGTCTCCCGTAGGAGGCGTCTGTAAGTGGAAATGTTGACCGATTGGGAGAGCTGAAGGCATAATCGTTTGCATGAGTGATACACCAATCGATCCAAACGACCCAGATGATCCTCGTGCAGTGCGCACTCTTTTTCGCAGGCCAGCGGTTGCCACGTCGATGAACAACCAGGGAAATTACAGCGAGGAGATCTTCGCCGATGATACGCCAACAGCGTTGGAACGCTCAAAGGTGCGGCGCAGCCTGCGCGGGCCGTGGGTGCTCATCGTCGGCTTCGGGTTGATGGTGTTCGTTGGTACGCTGTTGCTCAAGCTGCCTCTGGCTGCCGCACCAGGCGTGGAGGTCACGTGGGTTGATGCTCTCTTCACCTCCACCAGCGCCATCACGGTCACCGGACTGACTGTGCGCAGCACGCCTTTGGAGTTCTCATTCTTCGGTCAGGCATGCATTCTGATCTTGCTTCAATTTGGCGGCGTCGGTTTTATCACATCCAGCGTACTGCTCTTTCGGCTCATTGGCCGCCGCGTCACCTTGCAGACGCGCTTCATGGTGCAGCAGAGCATCGGATCCAGCGGTGGCGGCGCAGTGCTGCGCCTGGCGATCTATGTGTTGGCCATCACCGCGGCTTTCGAGATCGTGGGCGCGCTGCTTTTTTGGCTGCGCTGGCGCACCATTCACCCCGACGGACAGGCCCTGTGGTTCGCCATCTTTCAGTCGGTTAGCGCTTATTGCAACGCCGGCTTCGATCTATTTAGCGCGACCGATCTCGGTCCCATGTACGGCTTCGCCTCGGACTGGTATAGCCTATTTGTCTGCGGCGTACTCATCGTCTTTGGCGGTTTCGGAGTCACCATCCTCTACGACCTGTGGAATTACCGCAGCAGCCGCTTGCTTTCAGTCAACACCCGCTTTGCCGTCATCATGACTGTCATCCTCATTGCTGTGGGCGGCGCGCTGCTCATGCTGGACCCCATGCTCTCCCAGCAGTCCAGCCTTGAACTGCCCTGGCATGAGCGGGTGGGCATGGCGCTCTTCACCAGCGTCGCTGCGCGCACGGCCGGCGTCACGCTCCTCCCCATCGACCAGTTGAGCGAAGTCAGCCAGCTCGCCATCATGGTGCTTATGTTCATCGGCGCTGCGCCGGCCAGCATGGCCGGCGGCGTGAGTATCAACACAGTGGCGGTGCTGCTCACAGCGGCGTTCAGCATCACCAGCGGACGCAACGATGCGGTCATCTTTGGCCGCACTCTGCCCACGGAGACTATCGGTAAGGCAGTTGCCATCATGACCGTGAGCACGTTGTTTGTGGCTGCTGTCACCTTGTGCCTGGACCTGATCGTGCCGGAATCAATCTTTGCTTTGGCATTCGAGGCAGTCAGCGCCTTTTCTAACACCGGCTACACAATGGATATGACCGGTAAGCTCGACGATTGGAGCAAGATAATCGTGGCGTTTACGATGTTTTGGGGACGGTTGGGACCGCTTACCGTCGTCATCGCCCTGGCGCAACGCGAACGGCCATCGATGGTGCGCTATCCAGAAGAACCGGTGCTCCTTGGCTAACATCTCCAGGCATTCTCACTTCTCTATGTCCCAGGCACCCTTACCAATCATCCAGAGCATTCCCCACAGTGGGTTGGCAACGCCGCCCGAGGTGGCGGATCGTTTGGCGCTCAAGCCGGCAGCCATCTACAACGAGTGCGACCTGTGGGCCGATCAGCTCTATGATTTCGCCCACGCCGATCTGGACGCGGTGACGCCCGACAGCGCGACAGGCGCACGCGGCGTGCTCGATGTCATCATAACGCCCATCGCCCGCGCTCTGGTGGATGTCAACCGTCTCCCCGACGATCTGGACAACCCAGACGGGCCCATCAAAAGCCAAACGAGTTATGGTGAACAGGTCTACATATCGCCTTTGAGCCAGGTCGAGAAGACAACGCTGCTCGACCGCTACTGGCGTTCCTATCACAGCCGTCTGGAAGAAAGTCTGCGTCGTCACGCAGACGACGTGCTTTTGCTGTTGGATTGTCACAATATGGCGCAACATGGTCCGCCAACTTACGCCTTTGCCGGCGCGCCACGCCCCCTCATCTGTCTGGCCAATCTGGGCGACGCGCAAGGCGAACCGACGGCGCCTGGCGCCAGGGTCACTTGTCCGGGCTGGCTGCTGCGCGCCGCTGGGGGAATCGCGGCTGAGTTGTTCAGCGATCTGACTCTGCTGCAACCCACGGAGGGCGAAATTGCGCCTGTTGTCGCGCTGAATTGGCCGTTCGTTGGTGGAATCCTGATCGACCGCTATACACGCGACTTGAGGGGAGATCTCCCTGCCCCTCTCCCACAGGCGCCCTGCGCCATGATGGTCGAGGTGAATCGAGGACTTTTTGTGGGCGACCAACGCGTCGATACGCCGATTGCTCCAGCCAATCTCGAACGCATCGCGCTCATTCGCCAGCGGTTGCACCGCTGGATTGTACAGGTCGTGGAGATTGCGCAGCTCCACGATATCGAAGACATTCATTGGGGGAGGGTGCATGATGATTGAAATGCCAACAGTCGATAGTCTGGAAGCCTTTGCTCGTTATGCCGTGTCCCTGGCCAAAGATGCCGGCGCAATTGCCCTCTCACAGTTTGGCGCCAGCAGCGCCCGTCGCAAGGACGATGGTACGCTTGTGACCAAGACTGATGAACAAATCGATCGCTTTTTGAGCCATCGCATTTTGGCCGATCACCCCAATCACTTCCTGCTGAGCGAGGAACAAAACACGCGCTATGACCCGAATTTCGATTTCACGTGGGTTGTTGACCCGATCGACGGTACGACCAACTTTGTTCGTGGACTGCCTGTATGGGGTGTGAGTGTGGCGTTGTTGTGGTGTGGGAAACCGGTTGTTGGAGTTGTATACTTTTCATATCTACACGAAGTTTTTTCGGCTGTTCATGGGCGCGGCGCCTTCCTCAACGCAGAGCCGATTCACTGCTCATCTTTGCGTCAACCTGACGACCAGCACCTGTTCATGGTCTGCACCCGCACCCCCAAACGCCTCACCATCGACTCTCCCCTCAAACTGCGCATGATGGGCAGCGCCGCTTACCACATCTGCAAAGTCGCTCAGGGCGCTGCGGTGGGCGGCGCTGAAGCAACGCCAAAGTTGTGGGATCTGGCCGCCGCAATCCTGATCCTCGCCGAAGCGGGCGGCGCATCGATCGCGCTCGCTGGCGCTTCTCCCTTCCCCTTGGATGCCCAACCTGGAGACTTTGGCGCACGTTCCTATCCCACACTCTACGCCTGCAATGAGGAGATGCTCACCGCCTTACAAGCCAGCGTGCGTGAGAAACGATAACCCGCCTATGCCATATCTTTCCACACCACGACTGACCGTTCATTACCGCGCCCAGGGAAACCCGGACGGTATGCCCGTTCTTTTCGTCCACGGCAGCTTTGCCAGCAGCCGTTGGTGGATGCCGCTCCTCGAATTCCTGCCCGAAGCCTTCTATGCCGTGGCGCTCGATCTGCGCGGCTGTGGGCAGAGCGACAAGCCAGATGCTGGATACTCCATCGCCGAGCAAGTCGATGATCTGAACGCGTTCATCATGGGAATCGGCTTATCGAATTTTGACCTGGTGGCGCACGCCAGCGGCGGCGCCATCGCCATGGAGTACGCGCTCCGGCGTCCTGACGGCCCGCGTACGCTGATCCTGGTTGATAGCGCACCCATCGAGGGCGTCCACACTCCTCTCGAAGGCCTCATCTTGCTCGACCAAATGAAGAACAACCCTGGCCTGTTGCACCATGCTCTGGCCTCCCTCATGCCCACGCGTGATGTGAGCAATGATCCGTTTTTCGAGTCCCTCGTTGCCGATGCGATGGAGATGGCGCCGGCTGCCTACACCGAGATCGCGCTCAGCCTCAATCAATGGAATCGGTTCGCCGATGCGCGCAAGCTGACTCTGCCCTGCCTGGTGGTCTGGGGCGATCAGGACCCCATCGTCGAGCGCAGCGCTATGACCCGCACATTCATCGCAATCCCAGGCGCAGCAAATATGGAGGTGCTACGCAACGTAGGCCACTGCCCGATGATCGAAGCGCCGTTGGCCCTGGCCGAACGCATCGTCGATTTCATTGCCGAGGACTTCACTGGCTATGACGAGATTCGCCGCGCTGTGGAAACAGAATAAGAAATGCACCGGGCGGACGAAAAGAGACCGAATCAGAGTGGTTCTGGCAGCGCTCCTCTGGGGCCTCAGTACAGTTGCCCCATCTTCACCTGGTTGGGTGGATGGCGTGCGCGCTGTAAGTGCCGCCCGGGCCCAGTTCGAGCTGGACACAGACAAGCCATACCAAATGGAGACGCGCTGTCCCCGGCGGCTCATGCTCATCCACTGGCGCACAGGCCGCGAGCAAAACGTTGATGTGTTTCGGCTACATCGCCAGCCTACGGCCAACAGCGGGGGCGGCGAGTGGGTCAATAGCACACCGGTGGTTGCGCAGGGCGACAACAGCAGTTACACTGTTGTTGATGCGTCGGCCCAGCCTGGGCAGAGTTTTACCTATATGCTCTACGGATTTGTCGCCGCCGACGGGTACGAAGAGCCCGTCTATCTGCTCTCCGAAGCGCAAGCAGTCGCCCTGGGTGACGCAGTGCAGGCGACTTGTGTTTTTTTACCTACAGTGAGTGACGACTGATGAGTTCTGTCCGGGCGCTCGACATCGCAGCAGCATGGGATTCAGATTCGATTATCGAAGACGGGGTATCTCCTGCGTTTCACGCATACGCGCTTTCGCCACGACTCCGCCCACTCCTTCTGCTGGGCAACGCGCGAGAGGTTTTGGCCAACCTGCCAGACGCAAGCATCGACTGTGTAATGACATCGCCGCCATATTGGGGCAAGCGAGAATATGCAGATGGTGGAATTGGACTTGAACAAGACTATCGAGACTATGTACAGCGTTTGGCAATGGTTTTTGTCGCTGTGAAGCGCGTGCTCAAGCCTACAGGTTCCTTATGGCTCAACTTGGGAGATAGCTACCATAACAAGCGACTCGTTGGCATTCCGTGGCGGGTAGCGTTCGAGCTAACTGACCAGCAAGGGTGGATTTTGCGAAATAGTGTCGTTTGGAACAAAGTCAAGAGTGGGATGGATAATTCGACAGACCGGCTTGGTAATGTCCATGAATTGGTATTCCACTTTGTTCAGCAGCCAAAGTACTACTATGACGCTAACGCAATCCGCTCGCGGCCGCGCGAAGCTCGGATCATCAATGGCGCAGTGGTATCGGCAACAGGAGTTTCAGGTGTACGCTATAAACGCCAAATCGAGCTCTCTACCGCATTGAGCAGTGAAGAGAAACAGGCGGCTCTCAATGCCCTCGACTGCGTACTTGCTGACGTTGCTGCCGGTCGCATTTCCGATTTTCGCATGATTCTTCGTGGACAACAGCGGGCTACACATTCCGACAAAGAAACAGTTTCTGGTCGTGCAAAAGAGCTGCATCAAAAAGGATTTTACCTGTTGCGTTACCATCCCCATGGCAGCAAGCCGACCGATGTTTGGGACATTCTTCCCGAAGACACCCAACAGCGAGAGCTGCACTTTGCATCCTATCCCGTCGATCTTTGCAGAATTCCGATTCTTGCCACTGCGCCAGAGAAGGGCATCGTTCTCGATCCGTTCTGTGGAACTGGCACAACACTATTTGCCGCCATGACATTGGGAAGAAAATCGGTCGGCATCGACCTCTCGCGCCGATACTTGGAGTTTTCGTTGCAGAGGACGGCTACTCTTCTATGAGCGCAATCGTTGAGTTTTTCGGACGTTCGCCTGTAAGCCAGGGCACAGATTGGTCTCAAGCCAGCCACGACCAGCGATGCCCATTTCTCGGCAGAACGTGCACCAAGGTCCAAAAGAGCGATCCCAAGATTTCCATTGGAACCTGTACAATCCTACATGGCAAAGAGCAGCAATCAGTCGTCATTTGTCCGATACGGCTTTCCGAGCGTCGTCAGGTTTTCCTTGATTGCCTTCATCTTCTTACTACCCACGAGCCTGGCAATGAGTTGCATCTGATCCCGGAGGTCGCCATTCCAGGAGGTAGCGTTGACTATTTCCTCATATCAGCCAGAAATGGACAGGTCAAAGACTTCGTCGGCGTTGAACTCCAGGCAGTTGACACGACTGGCACGATTTCGCTTTGGCCACATGTCAACGCCGTCCAGTTTGGGTCATTCGATGCATCTTCATGCCTATCATATGGAACGAATGCAAGATGGTGCATACAAGCTGACGATGCAGTCTCGCCTGAGCACAGATGCTGCGGGCGTTGCCGCTTGTCTGGGTTTGGAGGCCGAAAAGCGCGTGGAGATTGAGCAGATACTTCACACACTTGAGACGAGGCTCTCGACAGCCACGCTGTTTGCTCCGTCCTTTTGAACCAGGACCCAGGATAAGGAGGGAAATTGACCGAACAACGACCTGCAACACCAAACATCCTGTGGGCCTTGGCCATTGCCGGCTTGCTCCTTGCCTGCCTGGGCGTCGGCCTGGCTATCGGTGGATTTGTTGCGCCTATGCCCACCGTCGGCGTCGTACGCTTCGATGAGGTCATCGACTTCGAGACCGCGAGTCGCCTCAACCAGATCATCGAAAGCGCAGCCCGCGACGACCAGATCGCGGCAGTCGTACTGGAAATCGCCAGTCCGGGCGGCTATGCCACCAGCAGCGAAAGCATCTACTACACGCTCCTCAAGCTGCGCCAGGCCAAGCCTCTGGTTGTGATCATTGACGGGCTGGCGGCCAGCGGTGGCTATTACATGGCGGCTGCCGGCAACCAAATCTTCTCGCCAGCCAGCAGCTATGTGGGCAACGTGGGCACGCGAGGCGGACGCCCGTCTGACCCAATGATCTACCCCGACGAGCTGACCAGCGGCCCCTACAAACTCTCCGGCGGCAGTCGCTTCGACCAGATTCGCCAGCTCGACCTGGTGGCGCGATCCTTTATCAGCAATGTTGTCCAGCAGCGCAGCGCGGCCGCTGTGAATCCCCTCTCGATCGGCGCTGACACTGTCGCCGAAGCCCGCATCTACTTGGGCAACGAGGCGTTAGCCATCGGCCTGATCGATGCCGAAGGCGGGCGCGCCGATGCCGTCACCGCGGCTGCTCACCTGGCTGGGCTGCAAGATTACGCAGTAGACGATTTGGAAGCGCGCTACGGTGTTGATGTGTCGCCCTACTATTCTCAAGAGCCGCTGGAAGAACGCGCGCGACGACTGACACGCGCTGCCCCGCCCGATGCAGTCTATATGCTTGATGACCGGGTGCCTCTGCCAGGCCTGGCGGAACGCAACGAGCTCCTGACGCAGCTCAGAAATCTGCGCAGCCAGGCATTGACGCCTTTTGGTTGGGATATGTCAAGATAGGTTGATGCTTGTTATGCCTACACGAAAAATTCTCGCCTTTATTGCTGTCCTGGCAGTCCTACTCTTGGCGCTGCCTTCATTTATTCGCGTCTTCGTATTCGGCTACAATCAGCGCGCCTATGTCGCACCCGCGGTCGCATCACCTGTCCTGGCAGCCATCCCAGAGCCGACCACAACTCCTTTCATCCCCCAACAACGCGTATCCACCAGCCAGGATGCCATCAGCCCCGGCCCCGTGGTAATCGACTATGCCCACTTTAGCCAGGTCAACCCGGCGAACCTGCAATCGCTCGCCTCTGCGCTTGCGCGCCGGGGTGTCGCCACTCGGGCCTGGATATCCCAGGTGGACCCCTTCTCCCTCAAGAGCTTTAATGACTTCCCAGACCAGAGCAAGGAACTGTCTGAACAGTTGCGCGATGCCAGCGGGCTGCTTGTCATCAGCCCATTTTTCCTGTGGACGCCCGCTGAAATCGCTGTCGCCGAACGCTTTGCAGCCGACGGCGGCCGCTTACTTCTCATCAGCGACCCGGACATCTTTGGCGATTCAGCCGTTGTCAGCAACCTGTTGGCAGAACGTTTTGGCGTCGTCTTCAACGAGGACTATCTGTACGACACGGTTCGCAATGACCAGAACTACACCCACTTTTTTCAAGGCGAATTCCTCAATCAAGCAACCCATCTGGACGGAGCGGAGATAGCGTTTTACGGCGGACGAAGCATCTCCGGCGACGTGCTCAGCCAGGTACGGAGCGCCCACACCACGCTGAGCAGCCTCGGTTCCGGCGTGACAGCCTTTACCACTGTCGCGGTCGGCGGCATGGAAGGACGAGATACGGCAGGTCGCGTCCTGGCCATGAGCGACGCTGACGTCTTCAGCGAGCCAAACGCCGTTCGTCACGACAACCAGCGCATCGTAGAATTTGTCGCAGACTTCCTGGCCGGGGCGCAACGCATCGACACAGTGGCCGACTTCCCGTCCTATCTCGGTAAAAATGTTCTCCTTGCTTACGGCGTGGGTGGTGCGCTGGATGCAGATATGCTGCTGCTGGGAGCGCAGTTGCAGCGCAAGATGGAAGAAAACAGCCGCACGTTACGTCTGACAAGCCAGACGAGCTTCACGGCGACAGGCGTGTTGAGCGACATGCTTCCAATCGATGCAGAAGCGACGCCGGTCGCTACACCGTCTGAAGATATTCTCTACCTGGGATTCTATGAAGTCGCTGATGAGACGACCGATCTGCTTGCCGCCGCCGGTGTGCGCCTGGCGACTGAAATCATCACCCCAACCGCGCCGCCCGTGACTCCAACCGAGGCCGCCACCCAAAGCGCAACGGGCGGCGTCGGCGAGCGCACAACACCTACGAGTACGCCAACGCCAGATGACGCCGAATCTGCTGCAGCGCGGCGCAGCGCAGATCAGACGCTTCCGCTCGCCGCAACGTCTGCCCTTGATGCCTCTGTGAATGTAACAGCCACAAAGACGACCACGACAACTATCGGCGCGTCCAGAAGCACGCCAGAGACGATCATCCCTGAGACAGCCACACCTACGCCCACACCAACCGAAACTACTACGGCAACAGTCACTCCCACGCCGACGGCCACTCCCACACCAGCGACAATCACCTATCTTGTCACCAGCGGCGGCTTACGTGTGTTGGCGAGCGAAAGCGCCCTGATCATCAAACAACCATTGGACGCCGGGCAGCGAATGCTGGGAGTGCTTGCAGCCGATGGCGGCGGCGTCAACGCGGCTGTCCAAAGGTTGCTAGACAATGATCTGTCCGACTGCATCATCGACGCCAGTGTCACCGTCTGCCCGGTAAGCGGCGTTGGGCCGCGACCGCCGGAGGGCAGCCCTCCCACGCCAACGCCTCCCAACGACGGCCGGGAGGAGTCCGCGCCGGATGTGTCCACGCCCTCTGCCGCAGATCGCGTTCTCCTTGTCGATGACAATGCACGAGCGCAACCAGATGAAGTCAGCGAAGCCGACGCTTATTTGAAGGCGCTGGCTGCCGCCGCGATTTCGCCCGACCTGTGGAGCACAAAAGAGTTGGGAGCGCCCAACGCAGAGCAGCTTCAACTCTACCGTTGGGTCATCTGGAGCAACGCAGGCTATGCAGAAAGCGATGTCGACATCTCCTATGTGGACAGCATTTTCCAATTTCTCAACAGTGGCGGACGGCTCACCATCAGCAGCCGCAAACCCTTCTTTGGCATGGGAATCGAACCACCCTCCGCAATACGCGATGTGGTAACCGACGACGACGCGCCAGAGATCGTGGCCGGGTTGCCAGACGGGCCAATTGCGCTGTTGGAGGAATCGCCGCCCGTGACGCCGCTGATGCCCCCCACCGAGAACGACGGTTTCAAAATTGCATTACGCCGTGGGACTGACAGCGACAACGCCGATGCGCCGGTCTTCATCACCGCGACCGATGAGGACGAAGCGGAAAGCGTAGGCGCAAAACTGATCGTCATTGGCATGTCGGTGGGTTGGCTGCCAGAAGATGTGCTGCTGCCTTTGGTAAAAAACATGGCAGATTGGATGACAGGAGAATAGGACGACAAATGAATGGCCGTGTGTTTTATGTCTGATGATTAGTCTGCTTCGGACTATATGCTTGAAGGGCAAGCGTAAGCGTTGGTAGCATTCGTCCGACGATACTTGCTGATGGTGTATAGCTGATCAGTTGGGCGCCACAAGCACGATAGAAGCCTTCCGCATTGGGGTCGGATTGGATCAGCATTGTCTCGTCCCCATACCCAAGCGCAGTAGTGACCGCGTGCTTAAAGAGTTGGCGTCCATAGCCTCGTCCGATCGCTGGTGGCGCAACGAAGAAAAAGTCAAGTTCGACCAGCGGTACGCGCTCGCGGTCAAGCATGTAAAAGCCAAGCACGGAGGCTCGTTCTTCAAGTACGTAGGTAGGTTGAGCAGCAATCTGCGCTGGCGTAACCGTTAGTTCAGCGCGGCAAGCGGCCATAAAGGCAGCATCATATCCCCAATATGCTTTTGATTCGAGCGCCAGCGCAGTGAGCAACGGTGCTTCTTCTGGTTGTGCAGGCCGTATGTTTGCGCTGCTTGTTTGGTGTTGCATCATGGGTTACTAGCAAAGTGTCCTGTGTTGCAAGCATTTATACCGAAGTCAAAATGAAAGCCGGATTTTCTTACCGAGCAAAATACCGGTTCCCATTTTGACATGAGTATAGCAGCCACGCCCACACTCCCAACGAACCAACTCGATTGCAAAATCATTCCGCCAAACGAAGCGACTGGCGGATTCCCTCCTAATGCAAACCGTTCAGTGGTCGCTTCTGCGATCACTCGACCTGCATTGACGGCTCAACAGCCAAGGTCAACAACAGCGGGTGAATATGTCTCACCGCTCGCGGTAGAAGACAAGAAGGAATACATCCTTACCAAGAAGTTGCGTCTCGTTGGTGATCGCATTATGGTAAATCCAACCCTGGCTCGCGTATTCGTTGATGACCTTTTCGAGCTTTTCTGCATTGAGCGCCTGTTGGAGGAAAGAACGCTCCTTCACCGAAACAACTTTGTACTCTCTCATCGGCGAACTCCGTGATGCCCAACGCAGGCGTCCGTCGCCGGGGGCAGTCAACATCGCATACGAAACCGGCCCCCCAGGTCAACTGCACGCAGTGTTGGGCGGCGGCCCCCCAAGCCGAAAAACCATCAGCCTATCCTATCTTTGCCGCCAGCTCCTGTTTTACTCCACTGTAAACCGCTTCTTCCAATGCCACTCGCTCTTCAATGACGTGTGTCAGCCATTCCTCCACGCTTGATTTGCGATGCAATTGTGCTAAAAATGCCGCACGCGCTGCCAGGTCTGCTGAAATAGATAAGGAGGTTCGTTTGGCTCGCCGCACACGAATTGGCTTGTCCCAAGCTGAATCGTCATTTGCCTGAGCGATCACTATTCGGTCAACTTCCTGTTCAGATAGGTCTCTGGTTGTATCTCGTGCGCTCATATATCCCATCCTGTAATGATACGGACAACATTCGCTGGCTTGAGTTGAAAAATGATCTTGAGTTGCCGTCCGCCCGTTGTTCTTCCAAGCAACTGATAGCGATCACGATATGATTTGTTCCGACGTATCTCAAAATCAGAGAAGAAGCACTCCACTGCCTCATCGAATGTGATATGGTGGACAGCAAGCTCGTCATGGGCAAAGTCGTACTCAAAGTCAGTGGGGACAAAACGATGCCAATTTACCACTGTCTGTTCTTCTCCTCCGGGGGGCAAATCACCCTGGCCTTACATCGGATGATTACCCAGCCGCCCAACGACAAGTTTCACCCGCTGGCGTCCTGTACCTGACCTGCATGATCGGGCGGCACACCACTCTCCTGAGCGCAGCGAAGGATCAAAACGGTTGTTGGGCGCTGCATAAGCAGGATCGCCCCGCAGAAACCGAACTGCTCACCCGCTTCGACGTCGCCACACCCGCAGACCGGCGGCTACGCTCACTTGTCCGACGAACAGGTTCGGCTATCGCCGCCCCACTCGACGAAACGACTGGCGGATTTCCGCCCAACGCTTAGTTTCAGCGGCGGGTCGCTCTTCCAGTTTGCTCACTTTACACAGGTACCAGTTCATCCGCTGGCACTGGTTGTTAGGCAGGGGTCGGAGTGATAAGTGTTGCTGGGAAGAGTGGCACGACGTGAAGATCGCTTTTGTGTTGTTCCACATCATCGCTTTTTCCTCAATGATAGTCTTCATAATCCACCACTTCTGCGTCACCAGCCATAAAACGGAATGTGATACGCCAGTTGGCTTGTACGGTGACAGACCATATACCCTTGCGATCGCCCTTGAGTTCGTGGAGATGCAGCGTTGGAATCCGCATGTCATCGATAGATCGTGCCTGTTGCGGCTGGGCCAGAATCAGACGAATTCGATTGGCATGTGGCGGCTGAATGCCAGCTTTGCTGCCGGTGAGGAAAAACTGTTCCAGCCCCTTATGCGTAAAGCTCCTGATCATGAATCAATTGTAACCCAACACTACCCAGCGCGCAACCCGATGGGTTACGCGTTACACACGCCCAACGGTCAGTTTCACCCGCTGGCGTCCTGTACTTGACCTGCAAGATCGGGCGGCACGCCAGTCTCCTGAGCGCAGCGAAGGATCAAAACGAGTGTTGGGCGCGCTATGCTGCCTGACCCACGAACGATGCTGCAAACTACGCCGTGACCTGCCCCCAGCAACCTTGCCCCACCCACGGACTGACTGCTACGCCCTCTCGACCGACGAAGCCGCTCGACTACCCCCGCCCAACGGCCTCGAGCTGAGCCGCCTGGCCAGCCCAAGGATACTATCGAACTCAAGCCAAACACCGGGCTGGCCAGGTCGGCTCCAGCGAGTTGTTAGGCCGCTCAAGTACTTGACGTAAGCCGGCCCATGCTCCATTTCCTCGGCCTATTCAGGACAAGCGCTGGGAGCCACGCGGCTAGGACGAAGAGAATGTAATAGCGGTCATGGTCGATGCCCGTGAAGAGCGGGACCATGATGCCGCCTCCAACAACGTTTGAAGTGAGGTGGAACAGCATTGGGATCAAGACGCTTTCGCCTGTTCGGTTGAAAAGCCAGGAGATCAGGAACTGAAAAGCCATCGAGAAGAAGAGAACGTCAAACCAGGGGATGGCGCCGGAGATCATCAGTGGCAGGTGCCAGCCAGCCCTGATCAAGCCCACGACAAGGCTGGCCTTTAGGAAGCCGAAGGGACGGCTTCCGTTGCGTGCCTGAAGTAGCGGCAGGGCGAAGCCTGTCCAGCCGGGCTCCTCCCACATGCCGCCGAGAAGGACAAGGCTCAGCAAAGTGGGACCGAACGCGGTCAGGTGGGAGGTATGCGAAACGTTGCCACCAAGGAGAATGTTGAACACGAACGCTAGCGCGAGGTAGAGAATGACCAGGCCGGGCGCGATGATGAGCCAGATGAACCCTCCTTGCCAGGAGGTCATCCGGCGAAGGAGCCCGCCCAGCCCTGACCTACCTTTGGTAAGGGTAAGAACGAGGATGGCAGCAATGAAGGGACCGTAGGGGATGATCGCGCCGTTTGCGAAGGGGACGGACCACCAACTGAAGGCGTACGCGGCAATCACGAACCATGTGAGTGGGTGAGCGAAAACCGTTCTGCGGACTGCGTCCATGGCTCCTCCTGATAGACTGTCGCGGGGTCGATGCCTCTTGAGCGGCCTAACGGTTAGTTTCAGCCGCTGGCGTCCTGTACTTGACCTGCGAGATCGGGCGGCACGCCAGTCTCCTGAGCGCAACGAAGGATCAAAACGAGTGTTGGGCGCGGCGTGATCATCAGATCGGCATCGCCCCACCTGCAGATCAGCACTACGCCAACGTACTCATGTGCCCAAGACCGGCTGCCCCGGCAGAGGTTGTAGTGGTTCATATCGCTGTACGTTAATCCTGTCGGCGTGAACACGTGTCTGAGCAAGATCGTACGCCGTTTGCAAGCGCAGCCACATTTCCGGGGTGCTGCCGAAAGCCAGGGAGAGTCTGATCGCCATCTCTGGAGAAATCGCAGATCGGCCATTGATGACTCTGGAAAGCGTGGGACGTGTTACATCCAATACTCTTGCAGCCTCTGTGACAGATAGTCCCAACTCCTCTATACAGTCTTTGACAATGCCGCCTGGGTGGGGAGGGTTCTTCATCGGCATAGTTGTATCCTCCTAATGATAGTCTTCCAAATCGACATCAAACACGTCGCCATCTGCAAACACGAACGTAACCCGCCAGTTACCAGTCACCCGAATGCTCCATGCACCTTTTCTGTCACCGGTCAGTGCATGAAGCCGATAGCCGGGAATATCCAGATCATCAAGTGTTTCAGCTTGATCAAGAACGAACAAGATTCGTTCGATGCGGTCGCGCATGTTCGCACCGATATTGCCCTTGTCTCCTCGTTCATATAGGAGTCTCAAACCCCGGTGCTTGACGGTTTTGATCATGTCTAATTGTAACACGTGACTTTACGCATTACAAAAATGCATAAAAAACGATTTTTACCATACCACCGACCACCTCGACGAATCGACTGGCGGATTCCCGCCCAACGGTTCGTTTCACCCGCTGGCGTCCTGATTTTTGCATTCGGATCGAGGCGGCGCGCCAGTCTCCTGAGCGCAGCGAAGGATCAAAACGAGTGTTGGGCGCGCTATGCTGCCTGACCCACGAACGATGCTGCAAACTACGCCGTGACCTGCCCCCAGCAACCTTGCCCCACCCACGGACTGACTGCTACGCCCTCTCGACCGACGAAGCGGCTCGACTGCTCCCACCCAACGCCGGCGCTAAGCCGCCACCTGAAAGAGACGGGCTTCTGGATCGGGCAGGCGGTAGATCGCATCAGGATGCCAAAATCGCGCCGATTCAGCTGGTCGGTTTGAGCCCAATGTTGGGCGGCTTCCGCCACGAGCCTGAACGGTTACCCCGATCCGGCGCAGCAAGCGGTGATCACACGGCGAAACCCACCTCAGGCATCACTTCCCGAAACTTTGCCAATAACGATCATAAATCCCTCGCGATAATAGAAATCAGGACTGTTGAGAAAATAATCCTGCGCGCTGGGATCTGTAAATCGCTGCCAAAAGGACACCTCATGCTCGGGCAATTGCAGGTACTTGGAAATCGTGCCCCACAGAGCCACAATGGTTTCGAGATACGGTCTATCGGTTGCGTGCGGTGGCTGGTGCCACTCACTGACAAAGGTCTTATACCCCATGACCGCGATCCCTGCCGCGCGATACACATGTGGTACTTGCGGGATACGCAGTAGGTTGCGGAAATGCGCACCCATATTCGGATGCGCGCTTGCCTGTTCTATCGCATGCCAAATGAGCGTTGGTACGCTGCCCACGAGATGCGCTGAAAGGTCCGCATCCTTGACAACGACTAATCCGCCGGGACGTACAACACGCCTGAATTCTCCCACGGCGTGTGTGACTTCCTCAGCACTAAGGTACTGAAACACATTGGCACACCAGATCGCGTCAAACTGATTGTCAGCATAGGGCAGAGCGGTGATCGGCGATACGCGTGCAGTGACAGGACAGCCAAACATGCCTGATTGCACCCGCGCCTGAATCATTTGGATGTTCTGTGGGTCAATATCAACTGCCTCAATCGCGCCTTGTGCACCAACGATTTCGGACAGAATCGGCAGAAAACTACCCCCACCCGCGCCGGCATCAAGGATGGACCAACCCGGCTGAAAACCAGCAAACCGTGCTGCTGCCTCATACTCGGTGCGCACAGCGGCAAAATGCGTATCAAGGTACGTGCCCTCAGATAAAACGTGGCCGGTTGAAGACGTTGTCGATGCGCCGGGCTCATTCGTTTTGGTCACGAGCTCATCCTTAGTAAATGCTGGTTACTGTTCAACCGAAGCACGGCCGTGCCCTCACGGACAACCGTGGTCAGCGGGGCACTGATCCGGTAGTCCGCAGACTCCCTACCCGCCACGCTGACTTGAAAATAGCTCGCGCGAAGGCGCAAAGACGCGAAGGATTTTCATTGCCGATTGCGCCCCATCGGGGCATGGACACTGACTTGAAAATAGCTCGCGCGAAGGCGCAAAAACGCGAAGGATCTTCATTGCCGCTTGCGCCCCATCGGGGCATGGACACCAATGTGAAAATAGCCACATTTTTATCGTTGTCCGCAATTGCCCTGTGGCAATACCCTGATTTACTTCACCAGGAAGATTACGCAACCGCAAATTCGGTAATCGCTCGACGTTCCGGTCGGTAAAAAGCCAGGACAATATCTTCTTTAGGAACCCCAGCCTCTACCAACTCGCTAGCAACCCCTTCTTCCGTACCGTCTTGTTCGACCCAGACTTTACCGTTCTTCAAACGGACATGGAGAATCACCGCATGAACCCGCCCCAGGCGATCCCACCCCAAATCCAGTACTGCATAATTATCGTGCGAATCATCGAAAAGCGGCAACGTTTCGATTCTGCCATGACTAGGCACTTGTTCGGCATGTTCCGCCAAAATCCGTTTGACAATACTGCGATAACTCGTTAATTGATCCATTGTACAATCACCTCCTGAACCGGATCGAAGACCAACAAATCGATCTCATGCTCGGCTATAATGTCCTGGATCGCAGGTTTTTGGAAAAAATCATGAAAGATATCCTCAGCAATGGCAAGGTAAAGCACTCTTTCAGGATCATTTTTCCGCAAGATGTTCCGATAGATGCTGTATTGACCGACGGCCTTCTCTAACTCAGTGATTTGCGAAGCGGAACCAAAGACTTTGATTTCCACGACAATTTTTCGGTCACCTTTTTCCGCTGCCAATGGTTTATCTGCACCTAAATCGGCATATAGGCGTAACCCTTTATACTCGATGTAGTACGGGTCATTCGTAATCGTCCAGCCATCTTTGATCAAGGCTTGTTTGACCGATGGATGGAATAAATCAGGTTGAGGCATGTGTTTTCCCTCAGATTTTACTTCATTTTTGTCTGAGGTGATTTTACCATACTTCCTTGCGAGATCTCATCTGCGCACATGTTCTGTGTATACCTTCTTCATGCAGTTGCATTGTCTATCCCTGAACGCGTAGTTAAGTACGAAGTCAAGCTGCCGCCAACAAACCCCAAAAATCCCCTGACTCTCGGCTGTACCCCGTGAGAGAGACCGGCAGCTGCAACGGAGAGTTGGACGAAGGCCGGCCGAGACGGTGTCTATGGGGATTGCTCCCCCTTCAGCCAACCGCTGGACACACAGAGTTGCATCCGCTCACCAGCCTGGGTAGGGCGGTGCTGTGAGTCGAAACCATCGTACAACCCGGGAAAATCTCAATGCTCATGCAGTGTCGACCTTCGCCGCAGGCCGGACAGAGCGCTGGGTCTGGCCGTGGAGACACGCTCAAGGCCAAGCCGGCCATGTCAATGCCTATGTGCCTTTGTTGTACGGTCAACTGCCGCAGATACATGAGCCAGAATATCTGCTACAAAAAAGCTGTTTTACGGAACGGAAATGCGGCTGCTCGAATGTTTGCGCCTCCGGGTAAAGGACTTGGAACGATACCAAATCACCTTGCGCGATTCGAAAGGGAACGAGGGCCGGGTGACAATGTTGCCGCTGCAACTGG
>CAZLMM010000074.1:0-32281 GCA_964560495.1 uncultured Caldilineaceae bacterium | reverse complement strand
CATGACCGATATCATCGAAGCGCAGCGGCGCGCCGTCAAGGTGATTACACTGTAGGCTCCATCGTGTGCAGCAACCAGCGCGGGCGCAGCGCTGCACGGATGTAGCTCACATGGCAGAGGCGCATCAACTTGGTGCATTCCATGTTGTTGCGTCAACAAAGTAACCACCCAGAAAAAATTCCCATTTCCAACCTTCCAAAAAGCGCGGGGCTTCCTGGAAGGTGCGACGTAATACTTTGACAAGCGCAAAGGTGATGGCCGCATGACAGGATTGAGTGAACAAAAATGCGCCCGCCCTTTGGCGCATCGAACAATGTTGCAAAACCTTACTTTAGAAATGACAGGTATGGCAGTATGATGCATCCCGTGCATGAGACAGGTGGTCAGAGTTTTTCAGTGGTTCTATGTGACCCATGTGGTTTGATTACGTTCTGCTGATCGCTGGATTTCTCCTCTTGATCAGCGTCATTTCAAGCAAGGCGTCTGGTCGTCTTGGAATGCCGGCTCTCTTGCTATTCCTTGTGATCGGCATGTTGGCCGGCTCAGAGGGGATCGGCGGCATCTATTTCGATGACGTCGGGCTGGCCCAATCATTGAGCGTCGTTGCCTTGGTCTTCATTCTTTTTTCGGGTGGTTTCGATACGGTCTGGCAGGAGATTCGCAGGGTAATGCCGGCGGGAATCACGCTCGCTACGGTAGGGGTGCTCTTGACCGCCGGTCTTGTCGCTCTTTTTGCTGTATATGTGTTGGCCTTTCCCTGGCCCCAGGCGATGCTGCTTGGCGCTGTGGTCTCCTCGACGGATGCGGCGGCGGTTTTTGCCATCCTGCGTGCACGGGGCGTCCGGTTGCGCAGCAATTTGCAGGCGCTCATCGAACTGGAGTCAGGCAGCAACGACCCCATGGCGATTCTGTTGACTGTGGGCATCATCAGCTTGATCACAATTCCAGGGGAGACGGTAGCCGACCTTGTTCCCACCATTTTTCAGCAGTTGGCGGTCGGCGCGCTCGCCGGCTATGTGGCCGGACGGGCCATGGTGGCGACCATCAATCGCCTGCATTTGGCCTATGACGGACTCTATCCGGTGGTGGCGATTGCCCTGGTGTTGGTGACATATAGTGCGACAACTCTATTGGGCGGAAATGGTTTTCTTGCCGTCTATCTGGCCGGCATTGTATTGGGCAACCGCAGCGTCATCCATCGCCGCAGTCTGATGCATTTCTTTGACGGGATGGCCTGGCTGATGCAGATCGTCATGTTCCTGACGCTGGGGTTGCTCGTCTTTCCTTCACAACTGCTCCCCGTGGTGGGGGCTGGCCTCATGGTCTCGGCGTTCCTCATGTTTGTGGCTCGTCCGCTCAGCGTCTTTCTGACGTTGCTCCCTTTTCGCATGAACCGACGCAAGGTGCTCATGGTCGGTTGGGTTGGGTTGCGGGGCGCTGTGCCGATCATTCTGGCGACCTTTCCTCTGCTGGCGAACATCGACGGAGCAAATAGCATTTTCAATCTCGTCTTCTTCGTTGTCTTGACTTCTATTCTGGTGCAGGGTAGCACGATTCCCTTCGTGGCAAGAAAACTGCGCGTCAACGCGCCAGAAGAGAATCGCCCCCGTTCGCCCATCTTCTTTGAACCCACAGAACACGTGCGGGGCGACCTGGTGGAGCTCGACCTGCCTGCTGCTTCGCCTGGCGTCGGCAAACGCCTGGTTGAACTTGGCCTGCCCGCCGGTGCGTTGCTCGTCTTGGTCGGACGCAATGGCGTTTTTTTCGTGCCTCACGGCAGCACGCAACTGGAAGCTGGCGATACACTCTTCTTTCTCGCAGAGGCCAGGATGTTACGTGAGGTGAAAGTCACCCTCGGCGTCGAGTCATAGCGACGCCCCTGTCGATTCGCTGGCCGCAACTCTGCATAGACAGCCTGCGCCAAAGAAGGCGCAACGGCCTCCCTGAAGCTGACACCATGCGTGACGCGCTGGTAGATCCTGCCAAACTTGCGTTCATTCTGGCGTCAATTTGATATGGGTGTATTCAAATCAGTTACAGGTGGTCATTCTGTAGGGGCTTGAACGGCGGCCGCAAAGCCTCGCTGTGACAGAACGATGACTTCGCCGCCGTTCAAGCCCCTATAGCAAACGAACTTTGAATGCACCCATTTGATATTCCTGGGTGGCGTTGCATCAAGTTGCCGACAAAGTGCGTCTTTGGTATTCTGAGGGACAGACAGTGTTGAACCTGGGGCATTGCTATCCAGACTCGACTCGATATGAGAACTGACCCGTGCACCATCACTCGCATCTACCAACCCGTTTGACTACTACACAAGAAATGTTGCTGGCCGCTCCTGAACCATGCTCAATCCCACCGAACGCTATCGTACGCTGCTGGAAATCTGGCTGGTTCACGCTACTCCCGAGATCATCGATGAGAACGGCGCATTTGGCATGAACCGCGTATTGATCGACTGAAGTAATCTTTTCGAGCGCATCCCCGATGACGGTCTTTCAATCGATCGCGAGCTTGCCCAGTCATTGGTATATTTGCCCGGCTACTACAACCTGGCGCTGATGGAGCTATTCAGCCTTGTCCATGTGCAGGATGCGCCAGGGGGCGATGGCGTGACATGACGCATCATTTCGCTGCGGCGCACCGAGTTTGGCGCTGCGCTACTCACTCTATTGCGACATTCACTCTTCGGAGATTCCGATGATGAGGGATTGTGGTTTTTGTTTCGGAATCGCCAGGAAGACGAGATTCCGCTTGGCGTCTTGCAGCCCACGCTCCAACCATTTTTCCCTGACTGGCAGCACAATCTGGTGTTGACAAACACAGAGTTTCGCGCTGGCATTTTCGTCTTCAAGGCGGGGCTGAGCAAAGACCTGTGGCGACGCATTGCGATCTCAGCCGACGCGGCCCTTCATTCACTGAGCAGTGCAATCCTGGATGCCTATCGGTTCGACGATGATCACCTCTACTGTTTCATCTGCACCAATCGTTTTGGCGTGCGAGTCGAGTTCGTCCACCCCTACATGGATGAAGGCCCCTTCGCCGACGAGGTGCGCGTTGGCGACCTGCCGCTGGCTGTGGGCCAGAGCATGGTGTACAATTATGATTTCGGCGATCATTGGGAATTCGTCGTAACGCTGGAACGCATCGACCCGCCAAACCCACGCCAGAAGAAGGCGAAAATGTTGGAGAAGCAAGGACAGGCGCCGAAGCAGTACGGCGAATGGTGAACAGACGAACAGTGCACACTGGGATCGACAACGGGAGTGAAAGGGGCCATGATGGAAGCAAGACAGTTGACGATGGAGGAGCTTGAGGCGGGCCTGGCCCATATTCGTGAGGCGCCGGGTGACAGCGGCCGGCTGGAGATGATCGTCCGACGCCCACAGGTTGATGGTCGCGAGGTGCTGGATAAAGGCTATCTCGATCTCCACCAGGGGTTGGTGGGCGACAACTGGCAGAGCCGCGGCAGCTCCAGCACTGCCGATGGCTCGGCGCACCCAGAGATGCAGCTCAACATTATGAACGCACGCGCCGCTGCCCTCGTGGCGCAAGAGAAAGAACGTTGGCCCCTGGCCGGCGATCAGCTCTACATCGACCTGGATTTGAGCACAGACAACCTGCCGCCTGGGACGCAGTTGGCGCTGGGCGAGGCCGTCATTGAGATCACCCCCATTCCCCACAACGGCTGCAAGAAGTTTACGGCGCGTTTTGGCCTGGATGCTATGAAGTTTGTCAACTCGCCGGTAGGCAAAGAGTTGCGCCTGCGTGGGGTCAACGCCAGGGTGGTGCAGCCCGGCGCAATTCGCGTGGGCGACATCGCGATAAAGATGCAGCCGTAGGGTGAGCGTCGCCGGCGCGGACCAAACGGCGCCGGCGACATCCTGCGCCCCATCTTCCAGGAAGCTGAAAGCTTCCTGGAAGATGCGTCAGTTCGTGCGGCGCATCCAACGTGAGCGCCGACGCTTGCTCTTGGCCCCATCGTCGCTGGCTGTTGCGGTGGGCAGTGACGCAACCGGTGTACGGTGCACCGCGCCATTTTGCGCGCTAGTGTGATTGGGCGCGTCGCTGCGCGTAGAAGGTGTTCTGGCGGGTCGTGGCTGGTTGCCGCCCTGGTTTGACCTGGGCTGGCTGTCGATCACCACATGACCCTTGTAGTCGAATCCGTCGACATGGCGTCGCTCCACCGGCGCGCCCAACACCTTCTCGATTTCTCTCACCATGGGCGCATCATCCTGAACTGCCAGGGTGAAGGCTTCGCCCGTCAACTGCGCGCGTCCGGTGCGACCGATGCGATGGGTGTAGGCGTCCACTGTGTCGGGCATGTCGTAGTTGATGACATGGGAGACCTGGGCTACGTCGATGCCGCGGGCGGCGATGTCGGTTGCCACGAGGATGTCGTAGTGACCGCTGCGGAAACCGTCGATGGCCTGCTGACGGCGATTCTGGGCCATGTTGCCTTGCAACGCGGCCACGCGATAGCCACGCTCCTCTAAGTTGGCGGCCAGGCTGCGAGCCCGATGTTTTGTGCGCGTGAAGATGAGCACCCGCTCCGTCTGCGTCTGCTGCAACATGGCCAACAACAGGCGGGTCTTCAGCCCATCCGCCACAGGAAAGAGCGCATGCGAAACGGTCTTGGCTGGCGCGATCATGCCAATCTGCACGGTGACCGGGTCGCGCAAGATCTCGCTGGAGAGGGCGCGGATATCTTCGGGCATGGTGGCCGAAAAGAAAAGCGTCTGACGCTGGGCTGGCACACGCTTGAGGATGCGGCGGATGTCGGGCAGGAAACCCATATCGCACATACGGTCGGCCTCATCCAGCACCAGGACTTCCACCGCAGACAGGTCGATGCTACCTTCGTCGAGGAGGTCGAGCAACCGGCCCGGACAGGCGACAACGATCTCTGCGCCGCGGCGGAGGGCCTCCACCTGGGGCGTCTTGCCCACGCCGCCATAGACGGTCACAGTGCGCACCTTTAGCCTCTGACCGAGCGCATTGCTCGATTGAGCGATCTGTTCGGCCAATTCACGCGTGGGCGCAACGATGAGCACGCGCACCTTGCGCAAATGCCCTTTTGTGAGCCGCTGGAGGATAGGCAACATGAACGCAGCTGTCTTGCCTGTACCGGTCTGCGCCAGCCCAAGCACGTCGCGCCCGGCCAAAATGATTGGGATGGCTTGCTGTTGGATGGGCGTGGGCGTGGTGTAGCCTGCGGCGGTGATGCCCGCGTCGATGCGCGGGTCGAGGGAAAATTGTTGAAAATTCACTGAAGTACTCCTTGACTTCATCGAGCCAAGTCGCACTCTCAGCCCAAATTGATGGCGAAAGAACTCGCCTTTTCGTCCCGAACCCGTTGTTCATGGGACACAGATTGGATAGTATAGCTGAAGCTGGGGTAGAATGGCAAATATCTCTGCACAAGCAAACAGCCGCTGTGAGCAATTTTGCGAGGAGTATTCAATGGGCGACCATCTTCTCTTTCCCCAAATTCTCCTCATGCGCGAGCGCGCACGGGTCATCCATCAGTTGCTGCGTCGCCGCCTGGACGAGCTGCTGCTGCCTGCCATGCGCGCCAGTGGGATCGACTGCTGGCTGATCCTATGCCAGGAGGACAATCTGGACCCGGTCTTCACCACCATGATTCCCATGGACACCTGGTGCCCAATCTTGCAGATGTTGCTCTTTGTAGACCGGGGGGAGGCTGGACTGGAGCGCATCAACATTTCGGGCACTGCCACGCACGATCTCTATGAGCGACCCTACATTGGTCAGATCGAAGCAGAACAGTGGGCGCTGCTCATTGGCATGATCGAGGAGCGCAACCCGCAGCACATCGGCCTCAACATCGGTGCGACCCAATGGGCGGCTGGCGGATTGACGTACAACCTTTATCAGCAGCTCGTCGAAAAGATGCCGGCGCGCTTCGTCGAGCGGTTGGTCTCGGCGGAGGCGCTGGCGACGCGCTGGCTCTCCACCTTGACCGTCAGCGACATCGAGATGTACGAGCATGTCTGCACGGTCGCCCATGGCGTGATCGCTGCATGTTACAGCCGCCAGACCATCATCCCCGGTTACACGACGCTGGATGATCTCGTGTGGGCCTACTGGCAGCGCTGCGCCGATCTGGGGTTGTCCATGGCCTTCAAACCTTCTTTCCGCATCCTGCGCCGGCCCGGGCTGCGCGCTCGCTTCGACCCGACGGACCGGGTGATCCGCGCCGGCGATCTGCTCCATTGCGATGTGGGATTTCAGTATTTGCGCCTGAATTCGGATCATCAGCAGATGGCCTATGTGCTGCTGCCCGGCGAAAAAGATGCGCCCCCTGGGCTGTGCGCCCTTCTGTCCGAGGGCAATCGCCTACAGGATGTGTACATGGCGTCTTTTGAGTTGGGGCTGACGGGAAATCAACTGCTGGCAAAGATCCTGGCAAGTGCGCGTGCGGCGGGCATCCCCAATCCACGCGTCTACTCGCACTCGGTTGGGTTGTTCCTGCACGAGCCTGGGCCGCTCATCGGGCTGCCGTGGGAGCAGGAACGTTGTGCGGGACGCGGCGACGTGACGTTGGCCTACAACAGTTGCTTCACCATGGAACTTTCGGTGCAGGCGCCGGTGGCAGAATGGGATGGCGAAGAGGTGCGGCTGCCGCTGGAGGAGGTGGTCGTCTTTGATGAGGCGGGCTGCCGCCCATTAGCGGGACGACAGACGGTTTATCACCTGATCTGAACCTGATCCGAGGGAAGTGAGCAATGGGCAAGCAAGATCGAGTCCTCAAGATTGCCATCATCGGCGACTTCAAGTCATCGAACATCACGCACCAGGCCACCAACAAGGCAATTGTCCACGCTGCTCAAGCACTGGGCAGCGCCGTGGAAAGCACGTGGATTCCCACGCCTGAACTTGCGCAAGAGGGTGTGGATATTCTGCACACCTTCGATGGCCTGTGGTGTTCGCCCGGCAGCCCCTATGCGAACATGGATGGGGCGATCCGTGCGATCCGCTTTGCCCGCGAAGCAAATCGCCCCTTTTTTGCCACCTGAGGCGGTTTCCAACATGCTCTGGTAGAGTATGCACGCAACGTTCTTGGTTTGGTCGACGCCGAACACGAGGAGTCGTCGCCAGAGGCAGCCACGCTGCTCATCAATCGCCTCTCCTGTTCACTGGTCGGTCAGACTCAGTTGGTCCGCTTCACTCCCGGCTCACAAGTGGCGACGATTTACGGTCAGAGCGAGGCAATGGAGGAGTTCCGTTGCAATTACGGCTTCAACAGCTCCTTTGCAGAGAATTTTCGCAGCGGAGCGTTGCGCTTTTCTGGCTTCGACAGCGCCGGCGAACTGCGAGTTGTGGAGTTGCCGGCTCATCGTTTTTTTGTGGCAACGCTCTTTCTGCCGCAGATGCGCTCGAACGTCGGTCATCCTCACCCACTGATCACAGCGTATCTACGGGCGGCAAGATGACCGACGACGCCCCAATGACTATGACAGTTTTGCCGCGGCAATATGTTTGGCGGTGTCCGCATAGTGACGCAGGCGGATGACTTTGCCGTCCTCATTGAATGTCCAAAGATGAATTTCCTCATCGCGGAGGTGGGCGTCCAGCGTAGGAAGGTCAAATTCGATGACGAACTCGACAGCCACCTGGTTGCTTCCCACCATCATGGAGAGCACCTGGAAGTCCGTCACCTGCGTCAATGTTCCAAGCGCCTGGAAAAACTCCACGACGCCAGCCTTTCCGCTGCGAGGCGCCAGCCAGGGCACGCCCGCGGCTTGTGCGCGATTGTCCGACCATTGTTCCCATTGAACATCGTCGGCCATGTAGCTCAAAATCGTGGGAATGTCGCCCACGCTAAATGCAGTATAGATTGCGTTGACGGCAGCAAGAAGGTTGCTCATGTGACTGCTCCTGTGTTGGTGAATTTTGCAATGGAAACGACATAGCCGCCGTTACAATTTGACAGTCCAAGTATAGTTGCGACGACTGCCAACGTACAAGCTCAATTTCTGGTCATTCAGTGACCGATAATTGTTCACGGAAAAAAGAACATTTGTGCGGATTCGTCGCGGTGAGGTAAAATGAGTGAAGCGATAGATCTCCAGAAAGAGATCCGTGCCGTTCAATTACGCCAGGGCGCTCTCCAGATGGCCCGCCGCCCAGGCTGCATCCTCATCGCTGAGGGGCGGAACGGGTGGCTTGCTATAGTCGACTATCAGCCTATAGCGGGCGCGGTCATAGACTTCGTGGAGGAGCGCGCCGAGATCGACTAGCGGCTCCTGGTCGTCTGGCAGCAGGGGCAGTGGAAAAGTGGGAATCGGCTGGCGCAGCGAAAAAGCATAGAGATGGGCCTTGCGCCGCATCTCCCGACGATGGATGAATATCCGGTAGTCGGCCGTGAGGTGTTCGACAAAGGGCATGGGGTCGTAATCGCGCAACAGGTCGACTTCAACGAAGTGGATATCGCTATCGATAAACGCAGCGCGTTTATCCAGATAGCTTTCCCGATCCCTCCCGGCGCGCTTGTTGCTGTGCGATAGCAGCTCGATCACCGTCACAACTTCGCCGTCGGGCACAGTGCGCACTTCGAGATAGGGTTCTTCGTATGGTTCGGGCAATGGGAGATCGATGACAAAGGGCATAGTCGCCAGCCCTGCGCCCGATGCGATAACCGGCATCTCTCCGCGCTGGATGATGGTCACATCGGGATAGCGCGTGCGGATAGGGAGCGTGGGCGCAGTGGAGATATAGGTGTGGGTTTCCACATCAACGAAATACCGCGGATCCAATTGCGGCGCCAAATTGTCGGCCAGCAAACTGATGAGCCGTTGGTGGACACCGCGCCACAATGCAGAATTCTCAAGCCAAGGGTTCATCCCGGGAAAAGGGTGCGACATCATTCCTCCTCAATTCACTGTGAACTCTTGTGATGATAACATGAATCTCTACTGAATCAGAACGGCGTTGCCAAAGGAGTATAGCATGGCCGAACCCAAAACCAGACCCAACGACGCCAGCGTCGAAGCGTTTCTCAACTCCGTTGAAAATGCGCAGAAGCGCCAGGATGCGTTCGCCATTCTGGATTTGATGTGCGCTGTGACCGGCGAGACGCCAAAGATGTGGGGCGACAGCATCGTCGGTTTTGGCAGCTATCGCTACAAGTACGCCAACGGCCGCGAGGCTGATTGGCCGCTGACCGGCTTTTCGCCACGCAAACAGAACCTGACGATCTACATCATGGCCGGCTTCGAGCAATATGACGCTCTGCTCCAACGCCTGGGCAAGCACACCACCGGCAGTTCGTGTTTGTATATCAAGAGACTGAGCGACATCGATCTCCATGTGCTGCAGGAATTAGTTGTGCAATCGGCGGCGCACATGAAGGCGACGAATCCGCCGGGAGGATCGGGAGCCTGATGAGTCGCCACATTGCGTTCTTACGCGCCATCAACGTGGGCGGACATACCGTCAAGATGGATCGTCTGCGCCAGATCTTCGAGGAGGTGGGGCTTGGAGCGGTCGAGACCTTCATCGCCAGCGGCAATGTTATCTTCGATTCACCCGACCAGAGTGGAGATATGGAGCGCGCTCTTGAAGTTCATCTGCGCCAATCTCTGGGCTACGAAGTCGCGACCTTCATCCGCACGCCGGACGAATTGGCTGCTGTTGCGCGCTATCGCCCCTTTGCTGAGCCGCGCATTGCCGCCGCCCATGCGCTCTACATCGTCTTTCTGCGTCGCGCGCCAGACGAGGCAGCGCGCGGCAGATTGATGGCGCTGCAAGATGGCCTCAACGAGTTTCATTTCCACGCGCGCGAGCTCTATTGGCTCTGCCATGCCAGCGTCCACCAATCCAAAGTATCGGGCGCAGCTATCGAAAAGGCGCTTGGCAGCGAGGCGACCGCGCGCAACGTGACAACTGTGCAGAAGATCGCGGCAAAATATGCCGCGATGGAAACCAATTGAATGAAGAGGAGAGACACATGAATCCAACTGACACATTGACAACGATCTTCAGTCACAACTTGTGGGCCAACTTGAAGATGATCGAGCTTTGTTCTGGCTTGAACGGTGAACAGCTCGATGCTGCTGTGATCGGCGGCTATGGCAGCATCCGCGCCACCTTGCAGCACATCGTCTCGGCGGAGAGGTCATATTTCTCGCGCATCAGCACCGGCCAACCCTTTCGCCGCCCAGAAGGAGCGCCGCCCCTCACCCTTGCCGAGATGCAAGAATGGGCGCAGGCCAGCGGTCAGGGGTTGATCGAGTGGTCGCCCAAAGTGCAGGCGGAAGACGCGGTGCAGATTGATTGGGACGGGACATTCATCGACGTGCCCAAGACGATCTTGCTGACCCAGGCCGTCAATCACGCCACCGAGCACCGCAGCCAGATCATGGCGATCCTCACCCATCTGGGCATCGAGCCGCCCGAACTGGATGGCTGGTCCTATTTCGACGCAAACAGACGATAGCAGCGACGAGACCAACATGCACAGCCAGAACGCAAAGGCGCGCAACAACCCGCTGGGGTTCGTGGCGTCTTTGCATTTTGGCGGCGATACAAGTCACCATCAGGAGGAATCATGACCAACTGCAACCCGGGTCGTCCAGGGGCGGACGAATACGGCGCTTACTATGCGTCATATATCGAGCGCGTTCCCGACGGCGACATTTGCGACCAGCTTGCCCGTCAGCTTGAGAGCGCCCGCGCCCTGTTGACGCCCCTTTCCCTGGAACAAGTCAACTTCCGTCCCAATCCGGACGACTGGAATATCCTTGAAGTGATAGGCCATGTGGCCGACGCCGAACGGGTCTTCACCTATCGTGCGCTGCGCATCGCCCGCGGGGACAGCACTCCCCTCGCCAGCTTCGACCAGGACCTGTATGTCGCCAACGCCGATTTTTCCAGTCGCACCCTGGCCGACCTGCTTGATGAGTTCACCGTGGTGCGCCGCGCCACGCTTGCTCTGTTCCGCACCTTGAGCGCCGAAGCGTGGCTGCGCCGGGGCGCAGCCTCCAATTCCCCAGTGAGCGTGCGCGCCCTGGCCCACATCATCGCCGGCCACGAGCTGCACCACATGGCTGATTTTCGACAGCGGTACAACATTTGATTCGGGTCGTCATGATGACATCAACCGATGAAGTTGTCGCCTGGCTCATGGCTGGCGACCCGGCGATTCGCTGGCAAACCATGCGCGACCTCCTGGCTGCGCCGGTCGAGGAATGGCAGGCCGAACAGCAGCGCACGATGGAGGCCGGCTGGGGCGCGCAGCTGCTGAAGCGGCAGGACGAAAACGGCGGCTGGGGCGGCGGTCTCTACACGCCCAAGTGGACATCCACAACTTACACGCTACTGACCCTACGCGCCATTGGCGTTCCACGCGCCTGCCCGGCGGCTCGGGCTGGGGCAAAGCTGCTCCTGGATTCGTTTTTCGGCGCGACGTGCGACGCCGCCTTTCATCACAAGGTCAGAGCATGTGACCGCTGCATCGTGGGGATGTTGTTGCAGTTGTCGGTCTACTTCCAGATCGATGACGAGCGCATCGAGGCGATGGTCGAGAATCTGCTTGCTGAGATGATGCCAGATGGCGGCTGGAACTGCCGCCGACTGGCGCGCCCCAGACCGCACCACAGCTCGTTTCACACCACTTTCAACGTGCTGGATGGCTTGCGCGACTACATCGAGTTCTATGATGGAACACAGCGGAAAAAAGCACTGGCCGCCGAGCAAAACGCGCTGGAGTTGGTGCTGCAACATCGTCTCTTCAAGTCGGATAAATCGGGCGAAGTCATCAATCCAAAGTTTACCTTGCTCTCATTTCCCCATCGTTGGCACTACGATGTGCTGCGCGGACTGGATTACTTTGCCCGGGTCAACGCCCTGCGCGATGACCGTCTGTACGATGCCATCGATCTGTTGCATCAGCGGCGACGGCAGGATGGACTATGGCCTGTGCAGAACAAGTACAGCGGCAAAGTTTTCTTCGATATGGAAAAGATCGGCGGGCCAAGCCGCTGGAATACGTTGCGAGCGCTTCGCATCTTGCGCTGGTGGGAGGGCTGAGTGAACATTCCATCGCTCGAAACTGCCCAGGCCCTGCTCGCCGAAGCGGAAAGGCTCAATCCCGGGCCGTGGGTGGCCCATTCAGTGAATGTGGCTCGCGCCGCGCGCTTGATTGCCCAGCGCCACTCAGGACTGGACGCCGACCGGGCGTACATTCTGGGTCTGCTCCACGACATTGGACGGCGCGAGGGCAAGACAGGTATGCGCCATGTCATCGATGGCTATCTCTATCTGCAAAAGCTCGGCTTTGATGGAGCAGCGCGTATCTGCCTTACCCACTCGTTTCCCTATCAGAATCCACACGCCGTCTTTGGCGCATGGGACTGCACCGCTGAAGAATTCATGCTGTTGAGCAACACACTGCTGAGCATCGCCTATGACGACTATGACCTGCTCCTGCAACTTTGCGATTCCCTGGCCCAGGCCGAGGGTTTCTGCTTGATCGAGAAACGGTTGGTCGATGTCTTCATGCGCTATGCCGAACACGGGGTCAACTCGACAGTGCACACTAAGTGGCGTTGTCTCTTCGAGATTCAGCGCCACTTCGAGCAGATCATCGGGTGCTCGATCTATCAGCTATTGCCCGGCGTGGTCGCAACAACTTTTGCATTTGTCGAACCGACGCCCACTGCGTCGTCCGACGTGATTCCTATGCTCAGCTATGAAGATGGTGCGGCGGCCATGGACTGGCTCGCGGCTGCGTTTGGTTTCGAGGAGTCAGTGCGATGGATCAACGGCGCAGGCGTGCTAGAGCATGGCGAGATGCTGACTGGCAACGGCCGCATTATGCTGGCAACGCCGATCCCTACCTACGAGAATCCAAAGAATCACCGCAAGACCTGCGCGTCCGCTCGCGCTTGGTCGGAAACCCCCTGGGTGATCGACGGCGCGCTGGTTTATGTGGATGATGTGGCTGCACACTTTGCGCGCGCAAAAGCTGCCGGCGCGCGCATCTTGACTGAGTTGGAAGATGGCTTTCCCGGTCGGCGTTATCGAGCAGAGGATTGCGAGGGGCATCGCTGGATGTTCATGCAGCGTCCGACGGTGACCGACTAAAAGCGCACCGTGATGACCTCCTGCGTTACAGCATCTCGCACCTCCCCCAAAGCGCTCCACAACCTCCTCAGTCATGGACAACTCACCGGAAATCGGCTGGTCTGCGATCGATGATCCTGCCAGCGTGGGTCGGGTGAGGGTTGACGCAGCGACCACCGTTTTGGATGATATAATCAACAAGTTGCACAATCGGCGCTAAAATTCATTGGGCGCTTGCTTACTTTGCAGGCGGCGCAAATTGGTGTAATATATACACATACATGGAAATGGTTCCATGTGACGCACTCGTGAGAGGAATCGGAGGAGCAGATTCAGAAGATTCATCAACTGAGATTTGTGCGCCAGAAATGTCGTATCGGCGGGATGACCGCACATCGATTCTCTGGCATACAATGCGCAATCGATTCCCTTCCAGGGTGCGCCGATTCAATTTGTTCGTCTCTGACAAACGAATCTTGAGCGAAAGCAGTCGGTTCAATAGGCCGGAAAAACTACCGTAGCTCACAGAAACGACAGAGTCAGAAACGAACCAGGAGGGTAACTTTATGGTTTGGGAATCCACGACTCTTGGTCGCGAATTGTACGAAGAGCGACTGCGCGACGCAGAACGAGAACGCTACGCCCATCGCATTTGGAAGGCGCAACGGGCGTCTCGTCCAGGGTGGAGCGCAAAATTGTCCAGTTGGATGGCCGATTGGAAGGTTTGGACGGGATATCAGAGGGTCTTTCAAAATCGCGAATTGACCATGAACACTGGCGATCGGTAAAAAAATTCATGTGAACGCATAGCGGCGTTCACCGCCAGTTAACAAAGAACGTAGACAAAGAAGTCGAATAACATCATACCCCTAAAAGTACGTGCGCCGAAGGAATCATCCTTCGGCGCACGGCGTTTCCGGCGCGTGGCGGATTGGGCCAGGACGCTCATTTGAGGCAGTTCGCAACGTCCCGGAGCGAGTGGCCCAGGGAGATGGATTTTTGGCCGCGTGCGACATTGCTTACTTGTTAGGATCAGGCGAGCGTTCATCTTCGCGATAGAGGTGGTGTTCGTAGATATATTCCTCCACGGTCTTCGGCACCTGATGGCGGATGGGTTGTCCGTTGCGCACGCGTTCCTGGATCGTGTGGCTGGCTATCTCCAGCTCCGGCATGTCAAGAATGATCACATGCTGGCGAATGCCCGGCAGGCTGCGCTCCAAGCTCTCCCAATCCAAGGCCACATCATGGCGGCTGAGAGCAACAAGCGTGCAGTTGTGAACCAACCAGGCCGCTTCATGCCAGGTCGGAAGGTCGCGCAGACTATCCATCCCCATGAGGAAGAAGAGATCAGTTTCATCGCCCAGACGATGCTTGAGCAGGCGCACCATGTCCGCAGTGTAGTGGGGACCCGGGCGGTCTGCATCGATGCGGCTGACATGGAGGTAGTCGATCCCCTGGCACGCCAGTTTCGCCATGCGGATGCGGTGCTCCACCGGCGATAACCCCCGATCGCGCTTGTGTGGTGGGTCGCCGGCCGGTGTAAGGTAGACAAAGTCAAGCTTCAGTTGAAACCATGCCTCTTCCGCCAGAATGAGGTGACCGATATGAATTGGATCGAAGGTGCCGCCAAAAACGCCAACGCGGCGGCGGTGGGAAAGCAGTGGCGTTGGGTCGCCAACTGTATCAGATTCGATGGCGATGACCAACAGTTGGGAAGTCCCACCTTGTCCCGACGCTTTTTGTTCCATGCTTATTCCCCGAATGCATTTTCATAGCCCCACACCAGCTCCGTCTCGCCAATGCGCACCGTGTCCCCCTCTTGCACGCCTGCATTGCGCAGCCTCTCCGTGATGCCCATGGCCTGGAGGATGCGCTGAAAGCGCATGGCGGCTTCATAGTAATTCCAGTTTGTCATGGCTGCGGCCCGTTCGATGGCGACGCCCTCGACATACCACTTGTGGTCAGCCACGCGGTGCACCTCAAAGGAACCTTCCTCCGGCGGCGGGGCGATCTCCGGCAGCTCTGCGCGTGGTGCTTCTTCTTGGGGCAACGTGTCGAGCATCTGCTTTACAACGTAGAGGAGTTGATCGACATGTTGACGGGCAGCTGCGCTGATAGCAAACACGGGAATGCCGCGCGCAGTCAGCGCCTGCTCGACCGTGGGCCACATGGCGCGCGCCTGGGGCAGGTCCATCTTGTTGAAGGCAACGATCTGGGGCTTGGCGATCAACTGGGGATTGAAGAGTTCCAACTCCTGGTTGATGGCTTCGTAATCACCGAGGGGGTCAGGGCTGTCGCCAGCCAGCACGTGGATCACGATGCGCGTGCGCTCGATGTGGCGCAAGAAGTCCAGCCCCAAGCCCACCCCCTCATGGGCGCCTTCCAACAGCCCAGGGATGTCTGCGAACACGATCTGTTGATGGTTGACTTCCGCCACGCCGAGAATTGGCGCTGTCGTGGTGAAGGGATAATCGGCGATTTTGGGCTTTGCCGCGCTGAGCACACTGAGCAGTGTGGATTTTCCGGCGTTGGGCGCGCCGATGATGCCCACATCAGCTACCAGTTTCAATTCCAAATCCAACCAAAGCTCTTCGCCTGGTTCGCCCTTTTCAGCCAGACGGGGCGCTTTGTTGCGCGCGCTCTTGAACGCAGCGTTGCCGCGTCCACCGCGCCCACCGCGCGCCACCTGCACGCGCTGCCCGGCGTGAGCCAGATCGGCCAATGTTTCGCCTGTCTCTGCGTTGCGCACCACCGTGCCAACCGGCACGGGGATCAGGAGGTCAGCGCCATTGGCGCCATTTCTGTCTGCGCCGCCGCCGTGGCCGCCGCGCTCTGCGCGAAAATGCACCTGATTGTGGAGGGAGAACAGCGTATTCAGCCCAGGGTCAGCCACCAGGATGGCATGTCCACCGCGTCCGCCATTGCCCCCGTTTGGTCCGCCACGCGGGATATATATCTCACGGCGAAACGAGACCACCCCATTTCCACCGCCGCCTGCCTTTACATGTATGCGCGCTTGATCCAAAAAAGCCATTTCCGCCGCCTTACGTCACACTGACGAACACGATTCCCTGTCGTCATTGTAGTCAACAAAGACGGAAAAGGCCAAACGTGCGCCGACACCGACATCCTGCCGCGCCGTCCTGACGTCGGTTACGAAGCCGCTGGAATCGACCAGCGTTGGGTTAGCGTGTGTTATAATCTTCGCTGGCGATGTCCAGCAGGCTGTTTCATCGAACGGGGAGAACAATGAATTGGCGGCGCAGCCTGGTTGCGCACCAGGCTGAACGGGACGCGCTATTGCAGCGTGCGCGGCGGATGGTGGAGCAAGACGCGCGCATCTGCGCCGCCTGGCTCTTTGGCTCGCTGGGGCGCGGCGACGCCGATGCGCTGAGCGACATCGACCTCTTCCTGGTCATCGAGGACGCTGACCAGGCGCAGGTTGTGCAGACGCGTTATCAGATGATGGCGCAGCTTGCCGAGCCTGTGCTGATCCTGGAAGCGCCGCAAAACTGGCCGCCCGGCGGCATCTACAACATGGCGCACGTTCGTTGGACAGCTTATCCGTGTGAATCGGCCCTCACATCCAGAGGGAAGCTGACCATGTGTAGTTGTTGTCGACTCCTCAGCCTTCCGCTCCAAACGCCTCATTGATCACACGCCCCTCCCACTCCCCATGTGGGGGAATCCCTAACAACACCGCTAACATGGGCGCAGTATCCAGCAGCGAAACGGACGATAGAATCTCATGGCCGGGACGTATCCTCGGCCCGGCAACCATCCAGGGAATGGTCATATCCTCGGCCATTTCCGTGCCGTGGCTGCGCTCGTGGCCGCCGTGGTCGGCCTGCACCAACACGTGACTGTCTGTTGGCAGGGCGGCCAGCAGACGACCGAAACAGCCATCCACCCACTCCGCCTGAAGCAGATAACCCTCGCTCATCCAGCCATAATAGTGACCGGCAGTGTCCACCGTCCCCAGATAGACGAAGGCAAAGTCCGGTCGATCTTCGGTCAGGTGGCGAATCGCGGCGTCGGTCACCAAGTCATCGCCATCGTGCTGGTAGGAAGCGTTGCGATACCACGAGTATTCCATGTTTTCCGGGCGGCTCACGTCGCGCAGCGGCTCCCAGTTGTAGATGGCCGAACAGCGTTTGCCGCGGTTCTTGGCGTGGTCGATCAGGCCGGGCAGTGGACGCGCCATAGGCTGATAGACATTGGTGGTCACACCGTGGCGCGTGGGCGGCACGCTGTGAAAGATGCTCATGTGACAGGGCAGCGTGATGGAGGGCATGACCGAACGGGCGCTCAAAGTCCACGCGCTGCGCTGGCGAAAGGCGTTCAGGTTGGGACACTTGGCAACGCTCAACACATCGGGCCGCAGCCCATCGATCATGACGAAAATGACCGGTGAATAGGTGGATAGGGTGTCAGACATGGCGTTGTTTCCGGTAGCGAGAAAATAGAAGCCAGAAAATAGAAAGAGTAGTGAGAACCGAGGAGCGATCAGCGTGCAACGCCCGCCAGCCAGAGCAAAGCAAAGAGCACAGGCTGATGGATAAGATAAATGACCAACGAATGACGCCCTAGAAAGCGCACCCCCCGCACGGCAGGAATGCGTGACCAATCTGGCAGAGCAATGATGCACCCATTGGTCGTATAAAGCAAATTGCCCAGCCCTACGCCCAGGAGCGCCACACCGAACCAGGGGATCAAAGGGAAGTAGTCCACTGCGCCATAACCCGGCGGCTCGAAACCGAGCCACACTAACCAGAGGGACTCGACGCGCAGGGGCGCAATCAGAAAATTCGCCGCCTGAAAGAGCGCCCAGAACAGGATGTTGAGCAAGCCAAAACGCAGAAACGGGAAGACGGCCACAATCGAGAAGCCGATGAGATGGAGCACGCCAAAATGGACGACGCCCACGCCAGACAGGGCCATGATGACAGTGATCGCCATGCCCCAGCCAAAGATGATCGCCCCCCGACGCAGAAAATAGATGAATGCGTTACGCCGGGGAATGTGGTCGCGTCGAAAACGTTGATCGGTGACGGTTACGGACAGCCCGGCCAATGTGATGAAGCTCACCGCGGTGAACTGTTGCAAGGCTCGCAGCCAACCATGAAAAGGATCGACGCCAGGCAGCGCGCCAAAGAACCACAGATCCCAGCTCAAATGATAGATGATCATGGTGATCACCGCCGTCCCCCGCCAGGCGTCGATCTCCCAATAGCGGGCGCGAGAACGCGTGGTGGGGATCGAGTCGGTGGTCCGCACTGCATTGTGGGCTGAAGCTTGAGTCATAGTGGATAACTCGTTGCGGTTAGCGAATCAATTCCCAGGCCAGGTGCTGTATTTCTGGCAGGATGAGTTTCTCCATAGCCAGGCGCACCGCCGACGTCGAACCGGGCGTGGAAAAGACCACCCGATTGCGATAGACGCCGGCGACGGCGCGGCTCAACATGGCCGCCGCGCCCACCTGCTCATAGCTCAACATGCGGAAAAGCTCACCAAAGCCGGGCAGCGTCTTTTCCAACTTGCGACTGATCACATCGAAGGTGCGGTCGCGCTGGCTGATGCCCGTGCCGCCGTTGAAGATGATCAGACGCGCCGGCCCGGCGGTGAACTCATCCAACGCCTGAGCCACTTCCTCTGGCTCGTCGCGCACAATACGATAGCCCACGACAGAATGACCCGCCGCCTCCGCCATGTTGCGAATCGCGCGCCCGCTCTCGTCAGTATCGGGCGTGCGGGTGTCGCTCACGGTGACGATGGCGATCGGCACGCTTCCTTGGGCCGCCGCCCGGCTACGATGCTCTTGCGCTCCCATCAGAAAATGTCTCCTGCCTTAATCAAGAACGATTGCTGCGCCGAGGGCAGTATGCCGAGGGTGTTGCTGGCCGTCGCGCAGGCGATGAGATTGTAAAAGAGGCCGCTGCTGCTGGAAACGCCGACGGTGGCCGGGGCGGGCGCGCCGACGAATTCGGGCGCTTCGGCGAAATTCAGACCGATGTCGCCGCTTCGATAGAGCGCCATCTGGAAGCTGACGGTGTAGGGCTGCGACGCGCCCAACGCTGGTATATCCACAAACTCGATGACGAAGCTGTCGCTCCCCACCGGGAAGGTGGAGATCCTGGCGCCGTGGGCGCCAGGATCGAGATCGGCCCACCAGCCAAAGACTGCCTGGTTGGGCGCATTCGTGCGGGGCAGACATGTGCCCGGCAGCGTGTTGGTCAGCACGGTGGACGCAAAGGTCACATAGCCGTCGGAGTGGAGACGCAGGCTGTCGAAACTCTGCCCCCCCAATGGGAAGGTGAAAGTGGGCGGAAACGAGACAGGCAGGCTACTGTCATCGGTCATTCCGTAACCAATGCGGTCGTTGGCGGACGCCGGCGTTTCCCAACGAAACGGCAGAACCGGTTGCGCAGGCGTTTCTCCCGTTGCAGAATGCACTAACGGCAGATAGATGCGCGCATCCTCCGTTCCCACAGTGTGAAAGATGCCCACTTGCTGGATTATCTTGCGGCCATTGGCGCTCGTCCCTGTGACGACCAACGTCGTCGCATAGGCGCCGGTGATGAGGTGAGTGGGCGAGACGGTCACTGTCAGAAAATCCGGCTCGCCAAAGCGTACAGAGCCGTTGAGGGTGCTGGTTGCGCTCCCAACGAGTTTGCTCCAGTTGTTGACGGGCAAAGCCGCTCGCCAATCCAGATTATCCAGGCTAGGGTTTTCCAGGCGCACCGTCAGGGTATAGGGCGCGCTGCCAAAAGCCGCAACGCTGTGAAAGGTTGTGGGCGAAACCGCCAGGTCGCTGTTCAATAGCCGCCGCAACGCCGCCGTTGGATTGACTTTACCGTTGCCTACCTGGTTGGCTGGCAGCTGCAGGGCAGTCGCTGTGTTGCGCAGGAGAGCGCGCACCTCGCTGGCCGATAGATTCGGGGCGATGGCCAATGTCAGCGCGGCCACGCCGCTGACCACACCGGCCGCCATGCTCGTGCCCGTCGAATTACAATAACTCGCCCCATTCGATAACTGATAACCGTCGGTGCAACGGGAAATGGCTGCGCTGGACCATGTAGAAAAGAGGGGATAATGGGTGGCGGGGTTTGTGGGCGTTGCAAGCCCGCCAGGGGCGGCGATTTCAATCTCGCTGCCGGTGTTGCTGTAGGGTGCGTGACCGTCGTTGCGATCCAGCGCCGCGACCGCCATCACCTGGGGATAACGCGCTGGATAATAGACGACGCTGGCCGAGGCATTGCCGGCTGCGGCGATCATCAACAGTCCCTTTGCGCTGGCGTATTCCACCGCCAGACGCATCGTTTCACTGTTGCTGGCAAGCGTCAGGCTCAGATTGATCACATCCACCTGGGCGTCGGCTGCATCACGGATTGCCTTCGCCACATTGGCAATCGTGCCCGAACAGCCAAGACCGCTCGCCTGCAGCACCTTGCGCGCTTCGATATACGCGGGCGCTGGCCCGGCAATGCCCTGACTATTGTTTAGCCGGGCTGCAATCAATCCTGCCACATGGGTGCCATGGCCACAGTCATCCACCACCGGGTTTCCAGGCGAGATATAGTTCACGCCCGGCAACATGCGTCCCGTAAACTCGGGGTGATTTGCGTCCACGCCGCTGTCGATGACCGACACGACCGCCGACGAAAGCCCCCCGCCAAATGATTGGGCAAGCTGCCAGGCGCGCGCCATGCCGATGCGTTGCTGATACCACTGTTGGCCGGCGTAGAAGGGATCGTTCACCGGGAAGGGTTCCTCCACGCCCGCATCTGCGCCCGCCGTCTCATTGGCGGCATGGACGATCCAGTTCGGCTCAGCGTAAACGACTGCCGGATCGGCCTGCAATTGGGCAATCACAGCCGCTTCGCCGCCCACGGGCGCGCTGAGCAGCAGAGTCGTCACGCCATCTTCAGGGCTGCCGGCGTCGAAGCTCTCTTGCACTTGCAGCCCGGCCAGCATTGCGGCAGCGTTGACCTGGTCGGCGCGTACGCCCACCAACACTTCGCCAGGGACGAAGTCCGGCGATGGTTGGGCGACTTCGTTCACCAGAGCAGCGGGCGCTTTTTCCGCGCCAATCTCCTGAGCGAGCGCCGGCGTTCCGCTGACTGTCAACAGCGCTGCAACCGACCAGACAACTAAGAGTGTGGAAAGGGGAGCCAGAAATCTTTGCATCATCGTCAACACCTGCCGCTCATCTCATCTTCGAGCTGAGCAAAAAAACTCTCCATGAAAGCATGGCGGCGGCGACCCAATGTTTGGGCTGTGGGAGTGTGGAGCGTCGCAAGGATGCGGCGCAGCTTGAAGACATACTCGTGAACAGGCGTGTATTCCGCTCCGCCGGGCAGCGGCTGCGCCAAAATGTCATCGAAAGGGGCGTTCCACAACCGGCTGCCATGTGCGCCGGCGTAGGCAAAGGCGCGGCCGACGCCAATGGCGCCGATGCTGTCCAGTTTATCTGCATCGTACAGACACTTTGCCTCCAATGTTTCAGGCTGCACCGATTGATCACGAAAGCGATGGGCCTGGATGCAGTGCATCGCGTTTTGCACCTGCCCGTCTGGCAAGCCGCGACTACGAAGCAACTCTCCGGCAAAAGCCGCCGCCGCCCGATGATGTCCCTCCCGCCTGTCGCCGTTTGCAGGCGTAGGAACATCGTGGAGCAGGGCAGCCAGACGCACGACCACGACGTCAGCGCCTTCGGCCTGGGCGATTTGCAAGGCCAGGTGGGTAACGCGCTGCACATGGTCGAAGTCATGAGCTGCATCGCCATGAGCATAGAGCGCCTGCGCCGCTTCGTCAGTAAGATAGTCGCGACTCATGGTGCTGAACCGCCAAGTTTTTGGCAAAGAATGCGAAGCGGGGGTCTCATCCCGCCAACCCTGTCAACCTGTCCAGACATCGTGGTTGTTTGCTCATACATGCGGCGGCGGCGCAGGAGATGGGGAACCAGTTGGGCTGGATTTGGCTTCCTGATGTCGTCCGCTGCGCATCCATAGGACGCCGCCAGGCAGGCTTACCAGATAGCCGATGAACTGTTGCATCAACCCGACGGCAAATCCCAGGGCGGCGTCAGCGCCCATCAACAAGAATGTCGCCACGAATGCACCTTGACGCACGCCCAATCCGCCCGGCGAGAGGGGCAGCGCCAACCCGATGAAGACGATGATGGGGTTGATGAACAACACCTCGCGTAGGGAGATTTCGCCCGGTTGGATGGCTGCGGCGATGAGCCAGATATTGATCGAGGTGAGCACGACGATCAGGATGCTGCTGAGGGCGACGATGATCAGCGCACGATACTGATGACGGTAGCGGTCAAAAGCCTGGCTGGCGCTACGCCAGATGGGCGTCGTGCGATTGGAAAAGGGCAGCCAGGTAAAGAGCCGTTCGATAAGTGATTTCAGCCGTCGGCTGAACATCGCGGCCAGCGCAACGAGCAGCGCCAGGGTGAAGAGCGTGCTGCCAAAAGCGATGGCGCGCATGACGAACAACTGCTCGGCGGTGAACTGCGCGCCGTCGGGCCGTCCCCAGAGGAGCATGGCGTACGAAAAGAGCATGGAAAAGGCCATGAAGACCAATAGGCCAATGAAGCGGTCGATGACAACGCTGGCCGCGGCGTCGGCGTTGCGGTGAGTCTCCGCCGCAACCGCATAGCCGCGCACCACGTCGCCGCCCACTTGCGCCGGCAAAAAAGCGTTGAAGAACTCCGCCTGCCACTGATACGAGAGCAGGCGCAGGGTGGGTGTGTCGATGCCCACCGCTCGCAGCAACACGCCCCATTTGAGACCGCTCAGGGCCACAGCGGCTGAATAACAGAGCGCGCCGAGCGCCAACAACCACTTGTTGGCGTCGACCATTTGCCGCCACAGTTGGACCGGGTCTTGCAGACGAGTGAAGAGGAGGATGATCAGCCCGATGCCTACCGCAAACTTGAGAAAGGTGATGAGACGTTGACGACTCATGCCGGGAAGACCCACCTACACCTTGCGCTCCACCTGGGTGTGTGTGCTAACCGTCAACGATTCGCTATGCCCTTCGTTGATATGACGCACTGTCTGAACATCCTGCTTTTGGCTCCACGCCATAGTCCACACCACATGGCGGTCGCGTTTGATGGCGAAATCATACCAGCCCAGGGCGCGACTGTACGCCTCGACCGCCGCCAACAAGAAGAGCACCCAGGCCAGGCGGATGATGCCCCACACTTCCTTGAGGGCGACGCGCAGCACCCGTTTGTTCTGGATGCTGCTCACAGCATAGCCGTATTTGTGTTTGAGGTAGAGATGACCGGCGTGATTGCGCCGTCGTTGCTGGATAAAGTCACTAATTGTCGTAGGTCCTGTATTATAGACAACAGCGTCGGGTGCATAGCGCACCTGTAAACCGTGCTTAACCACCAGCGCTTCGACAAAGGCCTCATCCATGGCCACATCCGGCGGGATGCGCTCGAAGACCTTGCGAAAAGCGATCATCTCGCCCAGGCGGGGGATCTCCAGGCACAGTTCGTGCTCCATGCGCAGGCGCAAATGACTCAGGAGACCAACGACGTGGTCAGGAGTATTGACTGCCACTTTTTGCGCGCCCACCATGCCTACATTGGGATCGTCGAACATGCGCACCATATGTTCAATGGCATACTCGTGAGGCAGAGTGTCGCCGCTTTCCAAGACGCAAATATCATGCTGCGCTGCGGCCAGAAAGAGATTGATGGCGCTCGTTTTGCCTTCGCGCCGAGGCTGTTCGATGAGCTTGACCCGCTCGTCCCGTTCCATGAAGCCGCGCACGATAGGTACAGTTTGGTCGGTGCAGGCGCTTGCCACCACGATGATCTCAGCGATCTGGACTCGGTGCAAATGCTGATCCAGGAGCGCCTCCAACAGGTGGCCGATATTTTGTTCTTCGTTGTAGGCCGTCACGCCCACACTACACACAATGGTCGACTGAGTGGTTGACATGGATTCCGGTTCGACGATTGTAAGAATGGTGAATTGAAAATGACGAATTGTGAATGGCGAACTGCAGACGGTGGATTGTGATTGGCGAACCCGGCTGCGCGTTTACGCGCTCACCAGCTTCACCACAGTGACGCCATCACCGCCCTCGTTCGCCTCGCCCGAACGAGTGGAGCCGACCAGGGGGTGTTGGGTCAACGCGTCGCGTACAGCCGTGCGCATGGCGCCCGTGCCGCGCCCGTGGATGATGCGCACCCACGGCAGCCGTGCCATAGAGGCCTGGTTCAGATAGCGCTCCAGCCGATCCAGCCCTTCTTCCACCCGCTCACCGCGCAGGTCGAGTTCGAGCCCGGGGCTATCCACTGCACCCATCTTGACATTCACCCGCGGGGCTGGCGCGTCCTTGACTGCCTTTTGTCGCAGCTCCAGCCGCTTGATGGGCAGCCGCAGACGGAAATTGCCCAATTGTACATCCGCTTCACCCTCGCGTTCGTGAAGGGCCAGTACATCGCCGCTGGTTTGCAGGCTGGCGACCCACACCCGATCGCCCACCTCTATGGGGCCAACGAGTCGTTCTTCTGCTTTGCCCGGCGTGATGACCTTACGTTCGATGTGGGTGTCGGCCGCCTGCCGGCGAGCGACCTCTTGCTCGGCGCGCGCCAGGAACTCGTCGTGCGCGGCCGGGCTGCCTGCGCCGCTGAAAGGCAAGCTGCGCAGCTGGCGTCGCGTCTGATCGATCTCTCGGCGCAGTTCCTCCAGCTCGCGTTCCATCAGTTCACGCGCGTCGGCGATCACTGTGCGCCGCGCCTCCTCGATGCGGGCAAGCTGATAGCGCAGGTCGGCCTCGATGGCCTGGGCCTGGCGTTCGCGCGTTTTCGCTCGCTCCGCTGCCTGCATGGCCTCTTGTTTGGCGCGCTTGATGTCATCCAGCAGCGCGTCGGCCTGGAGCTGATCCGGGCGCACGATTGTCTCGGCCTGGTCAACGATGACCGGATTGAGGCCAAGGCGGCGGGCAATGGTCAACGCATTGGAGCGGCCTGGCAGACCGATGCTCAGCTCATAGGTGGGGCTGAGGGTCTCCACGTCGAACTCCACCGACGCGTTGACCACGCCCGGCGTGTTGTGGGCATAGAGTTTGAGATCGCTGTAGTGAGTGGTGGCGAAGGTGGTAATGCCTCGCTCGCGCAGGTTGTCCAGCAGGGCAATCGCCAGCGCCGAGCCTTCATCCGGATCCGTGCCCGCGCCCAACTCATCGAACAAGACCAGCGCCTTGGGGTCCGCTTCTTCCAGGATTTCGATGATGTGGGTTAGGTGGCTGGAAAAGGTGCTCAGACTCTGTTCGATGCTCTGCTCATCGCCGATGTCGGCATAAATGCCCTCGAAGACGCTGAGCTTGCTGCCAGGATCCACCGGCAGCATCAAGCCCGATTGGGCCATGAGCGCCAACAGGCCCACGGTTTTGAGGGCAACCGTCTTGCCGCCAGTGTTCGGCCCGGTGACGACCACGATGAAGGTCTCATCATCGAGATAGACATCCACAGGCACGACCCGCTTCTGGTCGAGCAGGGGATGGCGCGCTCTGTGGAGGTCGATGACGGAGCCGGGATGCAACAGTTCATCGCTGGGCAGAGCGCTGGGCTGCTCGCTGCCGCGCTTGCTCAACGGGCTTTTCATTTTGCGGAAGTTGACCATCTCTGGCATGGTGGCTTCCAGGTCGAGCGCGTAGCGCGCCTTGGCAAAGGTGAAATCCAACTCTGCCAGTACATCCACATTGCGGCGGATGTAATCTGCTTCGTCGGCCACTAATTCGGTGAGCTCCGTCAGGATGCGCCGCACCTCATGTTCTTCCCGCAGCTCCCATTCGCGCACCGCGTTGTTCTGCTGGACCACCTTGAGTGGCTCGATGAAGAGCGTCGCGCCGCTGGCCGATTGGTCATGAACGATGCCGTCCACATTGCCCTTGTATTCGGAACGCACCGGAATGACATAGCGGCCCTGACGCTGGGTGACGAGCGCATCCTGAAGATAAGGCTTGATGTCGGCGTTGTGCACCAGCCGCTCCAGCGTGGTGAGCAGACGATCTTGCGCGCTGCGCAGCTCGGCGCGAATGCGCGCCAACTCATCGCTGGCGCTGTCCACCACGTCACCGCGGTCGCTGATGCAGCGCCCGATCTCTTGGATGACGTTGTCGCAAGGCTCAATGTTGACAGCAATGGCGGCCAGGTTAGGGAAGGCGTTCTCCAGCCGCATGAGCATGGAACGCAGCACGCGGGCGCGCTGGAGCGTCAGGCGAATGTCCAACAGTTCGGGCGCCAGTAACATGGCGCGTCGCGTGGCCTTGTCCGCCGCCAGGCGCATGTCGCGAACACCGCCAAAACTCACTTCGTACTTCTGTTCCAGCAAGCGGACGGCCTCGGCCGTCTCGCTGAGTCGTTGCTGCACAGTGACGAGATCGTCGCTGGGGAGAAGGGCAAGGACAAGTTCGGCGCCGCCGCTGAACGCACAGTAGGAGGCGATGCGATCGAGGATTTTGCCGTATTCGAGAACCTGCAAGGTTCGTGGATTCATAATTGCTGCACTATCATTTCGTCCATCAAACAAATTGGTGGGATCATATCACATCGCAGAGGGAACGCCAACACAAAGGGGGATCAACCGGAATTCTGAGGCTGGTTGGGGCTGGACGCGTCTTTTTGCGCGGCGCACCTGCGTTTGGGACACACCGACATCCACCGCGCCGCTTGGGGCGCACCCTCCCCAACTGTGAAGTATACCCCCACATGGCGAACGTGTTTGACGCGTCAGGTTCGCTGTGGTAGAGTTGCATTCATGGGACTGCGTTTCACTCATCGCGACGCACACCATACCTACTCAAGCAAGCGCCAAACTGACAATCGAGAACTCTCATGCGACAAAATCAACTCAAGACACAGTGGGCTGCCAACGCGCCTGTGATCAATGGCTGGTTGGCAATTCCCAGTTCCTTTTCTGCGGAAGTCATGGCGCACCAGGGCTTCGATAGCCTGACGGTGGACATGCAGCATGGGGTCATGGGCTACGAGACAGTCATCGCCATGTTCCAGGCCATCTCCACTACGAATGTGACGCCGCTGGTGCGTGTGCCATGGAACGACCCGGCCAGCATCATGCGCATGCTCGATGGCGGCGCTTACGGCGTCGTCTGTCCCATGATCAACACCCGCTCCGAGGCCGAACGATTCGTGGGCGCCTGTCGCTACTCCCCGCAAGGCTATCGCAGCTTTGGCCCAGCGCGCGCCCGACTTTATGGCGGCTCGGACTACGCCAGCAGCGCCAATGACACCATCGTCACCTTCGCCATGATCGAAACGGCGCAGGCTCTGGCCAACCTGGACGACATCCTTTCCACGCCTGGTCTGGACGGCATCTATGTTGGTCCAGCCGATCTGAGCCTGTCCCTAACGGGCAAGGTTTCTTTTGACTATTCAGACCCAGAACTGTTTGCACGACTTGAGCAGATCGTTGCGGCGACTCGTCGCCACGGGGTGGCCGCTGGCATTCACACCGGCTCGCCGGAGTTCGCCCAGCGGATGATCGATCTTGGCTATCGGTTTGTCACGATTCAGAGCGACGCTGGCTTCATTGAGAGCTATGCAAAACGAGTGATCTCTACTCTCAAGCAGCCAGTCACGGAGCAGGGCGTCAAAGGCCCCTACTGACCTGCGGATATCCTTACGGAAGCTATGTCTGACGTGCCTGGAATGCTCACTCTCGAACAGCTTGCGGCTCAGGTCGAGGCGGGCGCCATCGATACGGTTCTGGTTCAGTTCACCGATCATTATGGTCGTTTCATGGGCAAACGCTTTGATGCAGAGTTCTTCGTCCATGATGTGGCCCATCACGGGACACACGCCTGCAACTATCTTCTGACCGTGGATATGGAGATGGAGCCTGTGCCCGGCTACCATTTCGCCAACTGGGAGCGAGGTTATGGCGATTTTCACCTTATCCCCGATCTCGCTACTTTGCGCATCGCGAGCTGGCTCGACCGCACTGCGCTGGTGATCTGTCATGTGGAAGATGAAAAATCCCATGCGCCGGTGACCGTTGCGCCCCGTTCCCTTCTCCAGGCGCAAATTGCGCGCGCGTCCGATCTAGGCTTCACCGCTCTGGCAGCGTCGGAGCTGGAGTACTATCTCTTCGACGATTCCTACCGCGCCGCCCATGCCTCTGGCTATCAGAATCTGCGACCGGCCGGCTGGTATATCGAGGATTACCATATGCTCCAGGGCGCGCGCGAAGAGGCCTTCAACGGCGCGGTGCGGCGTCACCTGAAGGCGTCGGGCATTCCGGTGGAGAATTCCAAGGGAGAATGGGGACTGGGGCAACATGAGCTGAATGTGCGCTACGCCCATGTGCTGGAAATGGCTGATCGTCACGCCATTTACAAACAGTGCCTGAAAGAGGTGGCTGATCAGATGGGGATCAGCGTCACGTTCATGGCGAAGTTTGCACACAACGCCGCCGGGTCCAGCAGTCATATTCACCTCAGCCTGTGGCAAGATGGGAAGAACGCGTTCGCTGGCCGCGAGCGATTTGGTCCTGTACACTGTTCCGACACATTTCGCTGGTTTTTGGGCGGGTGGTTGCAACATGCGCCAGAGATGATGGTCTTCTACGCACCCACAATCAACTCCTACAAACGCTATCAGGTCGGCTCTTGGGCGCCGACGCGCATCGCCTGGAGCTACGACAATCGCACGGCCGGTTTCCGCGTGGTGGGTCACGGCCCCAGTTTGCGCATCGAATCGCGCATCCCTGGCGCAGACTGCAACCCTTACCTCGTCTATGCTGCGGCCATGGCCTCTGGTCTGGACGGAGTGCGCAACCAGATCGAGCCACCCCCTGTCTTTGAGGGTGACATCTATCAGGCTCAGGAATTGCCCCATGTGCCCAGGACGCTGCGAGACGCCACAGAGCGTTTCGCAAACAGCGAGTTTGCCAAAGCGTCTTTTGGTCAGGATGTTGTGGAGCACTACGCTCACTTCTTTCGGGTGGAGCAAGCAGCCTTCGACAGCGCAGTGACCGATTGGGAGCGCAGACGCTACTTCGAGCGCGTGTGACCATGAAGAGGTCAGTCATCGGCATCACGCCCGAGGGGCGCGATCTCCAGGGTGGGTACATTGCGCCGCTGGCATACGTTGCTGGGGTGCGCCGCGCTGGTGGGACGCCGCTGGTGATCCTTCCTCACGCCGACGACGCCGCTCAGCAGATCGCTCGGCTGGATGGGTTGCTCCTGGCAGGCGGCGGCGATGTGGACCCCGGTCTCTATCAGGGCGCAGATCACCCAGCCATTTATGAGGTGGACTGCGAACGCGACCTGGGGGAAATCGCTCTCGTGCGCCTGGCAATCGCCCATCGACTCCCCACCCTGGGCATCTGCCGGGGCGCGCAGATCATCAACGTGGCTTTGGGCGGCGCGCTCATCGAACACCTGCCCGACGAGACGAACGGGGAGATTTCCCACCGTAGCGACCCGCCTGGGCCGACGCATCATCTGGTGTGCATCACGCCGGGGTCGCGGCTCGGCGCCATTCTGCAAGTTGAGGTCGCGCAGGTTGCATCCTGGCATCACCAGGCGATTCGCAGCGTGGCGCATGGTCTGGAGGTGGTTGCTTGTGCGCCCGATGGCGTCGTGGAGGCCGTCGAGTTGTGCAGCCATCCCTGGTTGATCGCCGTCCAGTGGCACCCTGAACTGACAGCCGGCCACGACCCGATTCAGCAACGACTTTTCGATGCACTGGTGCAGGCGGCAGGGTGGTTGTGAAGAGTGTAATTCAGGAAGAGATCATGCCGCCGCCCTCCCCGCGCCCCAATCTGAAGTAGGCCCGTCATGACGTGATGGCCTGACTGAATAACGAAGTAGAGGTAGAACCATGCGGTTGAACAACAAGGTTGCATTGATCACCGGCGGCGGCAGCGGCATTGGACGCGAGACCGCGCTGCTCTTCGCCAAAGAGGGTGCATCCGTCGTTGTCGTTGATGTCAACGACGCCGGCGGCCAAGAGACAGTGGGGATGGTGAAAACAGCGGGCGGGCGAGCGCTCTTTGTCCATGCAGACGTATCGCTGGCAGCCGATTGCGCAGCAATGGTGCGTGCGGCCGAAGAGACTTTTGGCAGGTTGCATGTGCTCTTCAACAACGCGGGCATCATGCACAGCCGGGATGACGACGCCATTCACACCGAAGAGGATGTGTGGGATTTGACCATGGCGATCAACCTGAAGGGAGTCTACCTCGGCTGCAAATACGGCATCCCCGCCTTGCGTCGAGCTGGCGGCGGCTCTATCATCAACACGGCCTCGTTCGTCGCCCTGCTGGGAGCGGCCACGCCGCAATTGGCCTATACCGCCAGTAAGGGCGGCGTCTTGGCCTTGAGCCGCGAGCTGGCGATCGTCCACGCGCGCGAAAACATCCGGGTCAACGCTCTCTGCCCCGGCCCGCTGCGTACAGAGTTGTTGATGAGATTCCTCGACACTGAGGCTAAGCGCCAGCGTCGGCTGGTCCACATCCCCATGGGGCGCTTTGGCGAGGCCAAGGAGATGGCCTATGCCGCACTCTATCTGGCCTCGGACGAGTCGTCTTTTGTCACCGGGACAGAATTTGTGGTGGACGGCGGTATCACCGCTGCGTACATTACGCCTGAATAGCGTCGCACCAAGTACTCTTTATACTTCGCTCTGTTTGAAACCAGGGGTTTTTGAACTGTGAACCCTCCTGATTTCAAAGCAACCGCAGTTTAGAGCCTGAAACACCCAAACAGGCTCCTACAGAATCGTGAAAGAGAAAGGGGAGCGGTCGCCATTGACCGTTCCCCTGTTTGTTTGGCTTTGCCTGCTAAATCCTCATCAGTGCACCACCACTCCTTGAGAAGATAGCTGTCTGTCGTCTATTCCTGCGGAATGAGCAGAACCTGCCCAACAAAGATGGCGTTGGGGTCAGTCAGATTGTTGGCTGTCTGGATAACGCGTGCTTCCACGCCATATTCGCGCGAAATGCTCAATAGCGTTTCGCCTGCCTTGACCGTATGACGAATCTGACGCAGATCACGCGCCTGGGCCTGGGTCAACCCAGGGATGACAAGCGCCTGGCCTGCCCGTAGTTGGTTGCGGTTGGCAAGGTTATTGGCATTGGCGATGGCGTTGGCGTCCACCCCATACTGCTGAGCGATCTCTGAGAGGGTTTCGCCGGGCTGGACGATGTGGGAGTAGGGATCGGCGCCGTCTGCTGGACTGTTGCCGGCAGCGGCCCCGCTTCCTGTCTCTGAACTGCTCTCAGCAGCGGGTTGGGTGGCCTGATAGCCGGGGATCACTAATTCTGTGCCGGCGGAAAGGGTATTCGGGTTGACGATCTGATTCGTCTGGATGATGTCGACTTGCGAGATGCCATAGCGTTGTGCAATCTGGCTGAGCGTTTCACCGGCCTGCACCACGTGAATGAAGGGCGCTGGCGTGGGCGTTGGCTCCAACGGGACAACGGGTACGATGAGCCGCTGGCCTACCTGGATGATGTCGCCCACCAGGAAGTTTAGTTCGCGGATAGTCTGCGGTGTAGTGTCGAATTTCTGCGCCACAGAAAAGAGCGTATCGCCCGACTGCACTTCATACTCGCCGGTGGTCGTCTCACCGGGCGCTGCCGTTCCTTCAGCCTCTATCTCCAGTGTAGGCGCTGCGGTCACCTCTGGCTCGCCGCTCCCATCGACTGGCGCGGGTGTGGGAGTGGCTCCTGGCGTGAGGCCGATTTCGGTTACGGCCGCCGTTGGCGTTTCCTCGGATGCGGGACGCTCGCGGGTGCACGCCACCGCCACAAAAAGTAGCATCGCAATGGCGCAAATCATCGTCAAACGGCTGTGAAAAAAGGTTGCGGTGGTCATCACAGGGCAGCATCCTTTGCACTGAGGACAAAATCTTCTGCAACACCTTCCTGGAAGTTCTGAACTTCCAGGAAGCTTGAGTGGTGAAGTTCGTAAGTTCTATTCTGTTGTGATGATAGCACGGTGGGTGATCAATGGTCAATTGTCGGCGGTCAACGGTTGATCGTTCAACGCAGAAAAGACAGCATGGATGCGATCGCCAAGCCAGCAAAGACCAGCATGGGCAGAGTGAAGATCGGGAACGTGCCGAAAATCATCAATGTGATCACGCCGCCCATCAGCAAACCGGTGATGATGCCGGCCAACGCAAACC